>DMYD01000018.1 GCA_003483745.1 Roseburia sp.
TGTTCAGTTATCAATGTTCTTTGCGTCGTTCCAGACGACAGCTTGTTTATTATATCTTATCAAGTCTGTTTTGTCAAGAACTTTTTTTATTTTGTTTTGTCGAAAGTTTTCTTTTGAACAGCTTGTCTATATTAACTCATCCCCAATCCTTTGTCAAGGGCTTTTTTGAATTAATTTTTCAAGCAAGCGGAGAAGGAGGGATTTGAACCCTCGCGCCGCTATTAACGACCTGCACCCTTTCCAGGGGTGTCCCTTCGGCCAGCTTGGGTACTTCTCCGAATAGTATTAGATATTAATTTGTACTGACACACATCAGTAAGCGGAGAGGATGGGATTCGAACCCATGCGCCCTTTCGGACAAACGGTTTTCAAGACCGCCTCGTTATGACCACTTCGATACCTCTCCGTATTTGTTTCGCACGAATCAGTGCAAAAAAGATTCTACCATCAACTTTTGTTCCTGTCAACAATTATTTTAACTTTTTTTCATTTTTTTCAGTTTTTTTTCTTTTCAGGTGTTTGGAGCGATTTGTTTTAAGTACATTTCAGCGATCATCATATCCTCAGGTGTCGTGATTTTTATATTCCTGTAACTTCCTTCGATCAGCTTAACCGGCTGGTTTGTCATCCGTTCCACTACCATTGCATCATCCGTGATAGCAGAATCCTCATCTGCAAGCATCTTTTGATAAGCCTCATACACGAGTGAATAGGAAAAACTCTGTGGTGTCTGAACCTGCCATACTTTTGATCGTTCTGGTGTTAACTTTGCATAACCTTTTTCGTCTGCTATTTTGATTGTATCCTTCACAGGCATCCCCGCCACGCAGGCACGATACTCCTTTACCGCTTCCATAGAACGCCTGATGATATCAGCTGTCACCAGTGGTCTTGCCCCATCATGGATCAGCACATAGTCTGCCCCCTTTGCGGCACAGAGTCCCGCGTAAACAGAATGATAGCGTTCAAGACCTCCCGGAACAATTGCTTTTACTTTATTGATATGATATTTATCAATGATCTCACATTTACAATACGTTTCTTCACCTGTGCCTGTGACAAGGACAATATCTGTAACATCACTTTTCTCAAATGTTTTTAATGCATAATAAAGAACCGGCTTTCCTGCCAGTTCAAGATACTGTTTGTGAATATGACTGTGCATTCTTTTTCCGGTTCCGCCAGCAAGAACGATCGCTGTAAATTTTTCCATTAGCGTTCTCCCAGTTTTAAATTCGGAACAGCGTTAAGATCTAACCCATCCCTCTGTCCGTGTATAAAATCATAATAAGCAGCAACGCCGATCATTGCCGCATTGTCTGTACAAAAAATTGGTGACGGATGATAAAACCGTACTCCTTTTTTCTCACATGCCTCACGCATTCCTTCACGCAATACTCCATTGGAAGCGACTCCACCTGCAATCGCAAACTTATCCATCTTAAATTCATCAATTGCTTTCATCGCATTTCCGATCAGAACATCTGTCACTGCTTTCTGAAATGATGCGGCAACGTCTGCCTGCACAATAGGAATTCCTTTCATCTGACAGCCATTGAGGTAATTTAAAACCGCAGATTTCAAGCCACTGAAGCTGAAATCATATGGTCCGTCCGCGATTTTTGCACGTGGAAACTCCATCGCATGCGGATTCCCCTCATGTGATACTTTTTCAATCTTAGGTCCACCCGGATAGCCCAGCCCGATTGCTCTTGCAACTTTATCAAAAGCCTCTCCGGCCGCATCATCTCTCGTACGTCCTAAGATCTCATATTTTCCATAGTCCAAAACTTTGACAAGATGTGTATGTCCTCCAGATACAACAAGACATAAAAATGGCGGTTCTAAATCTTTATTTTCAATATAATTTGCACTGATATGCCCTTCAATATGATGTACCCCAACTAATGGAATATTTTTTGCATAGCTGATTGCCTTCGCCTCCGCAACTCCAACCAGCAACGCTCCTACAAGTCCCGGTCCATATGTAACACCAATCGCATCTATATCATCTAATGTCATTTTTGCATCGTCAAGTGCCTGTTCGATCACCTGATTAATCTTTTCGATATGTTTGCGTGAAGCAATCTCCGGCACTACACCACCATATAATGTATGAAGTGCAATCTGTGATGAGATCACGTTGGATCTGACATCTCTGCCATTTACCACAACTGCAGCCGCCGTTTCATCACACGAACTTTCTATTGCAAGAATCTTTATCTCCTTGTCACTCATCTTCCGTATCTCCTTCGGTCTGGTAAAATACTAAAATCTTCCACTTTCCATCTTTATCTTTTCTAAGTACATAAGTCTGATTGGTACGGGTATAACTTTTATTCTCATTCACAAAATAAGATGCAGTCACATAAGCGCAGTCATCCCCATCAATTTTCTGATATTTTACCTCATCACTGCTGCACACAGAGGAGGACTCTATTTTCTTTGACTTATCGTGATAGTCTTCAATATCCGCTTTCAGGCTTTTAAAGTAATCATCCCTTGCGTTGTTTTCAAGCAGTTCATCATCCATCAGAAGTCTTGCCTGATCACCAAGCTCGTAAAGTTCATCATCCGTATATTCCTCATCATAAAAACAGGTAATGATACGATTATAGAATTTTACAACTTCTCTCGGTGTTTCCGGATAATTTTTTTCAAGATTTTTGGTTATCACTTTTTCTACTTCTGTAAGGTCATCGTTATTCTCTGTCGAACCGCCTTTTTGGGTTGCAGTATACCAGAAAAGTCCTACAATAATCACAATACAGACAACTGCAAAAATGATTTTCTGTCCCTTCTTTTTCATACAAATCCCCTCCTAATTTTCCTCTTCCTCAAACATCAGTTCCACGCTCTTTCCATCTTTACCAAGAAAAGCGTTCGGAAAAATTTCTCTTACCCGTGGCATATAATCTTCCGCATGTACCAATGACGGTGAAAAATGAGTCAGCCACATCTCTGTGACATCTGCTTTCTTCGCAACTTCTGCTGCTTCATAAAATGTCATATGCTTATATTGTTTTGCTTTTGCAATTTTTTCTTTTTCTGCATACATTCCCTCGCAGATCAGAAGATCTGAATTTTTTGCAGAGTTAACCAGTGATTCTGTTGGTCTGGTATCGGTACAGTAAGTTACTTTTATTCCTTTTCGTGCAGCGCCAAGCACCATATCCGGTGTATAATGCACTCCATCCTCTGCCTCAATCTCTTCCCCTTTTTGAAGCCTGTTCCAGTATTTCTGTGGAATTTCATGCTCCTTTGCACGCTCCACTGAAAATCTTCCGGCACGTTTTATCTCCACAGTATACCCATAACAGGTAATATTGTGATTAACACGGAACGCATGAATATGATACCCATTTATTTCTATATCGGCTTCCGGTTCCATTATTTCAATATACTGTATCTCAAATGGTAATTCCGGCGCGATCGTTCTAAGCGCCCCAACTACACGTTCTAATCCCTTTGGTCCTATCATAGTCAGCGGTTCTGTCCGCTCTGCATTGCCCATAGAAAGGAGTAATCCCGGCAGTCCGCTGATGTGATCCGCATGATAATGTGTAAAACAGATCACATCAATCGGTTTAAATGTCCATCCCTTTTCCTTGATCGCGATCTGGGTTCCCTCTCCACAGTCAATCAGTAAACTACTCCCGTTATAACGCATCAATGATGCCGTCAGCCATCGATGTGGCAGGGGCATCATGCCTGCGGTTCCCAAAAGACATACGTCTAACATACAATCCTCCTTATACAAACTCCGTTACCTGTTTTTCCTCCGGCGGTATCGCAAACTTCTCTATCATTTTTTCATAACAGGGCTCACAGATATCCATTCTGTGTATTCTCCCATCTTTTTCATTGGAAAAATATCCCCACTCCTTCTCCACGTTAAGAAATGAAGTGCGGTCTTTCTCAGCTGACAGACAAATCATTTTTCCACAACAGTTACAGTAAATTTTCTGATCTATTCTGCTCATTTTAAAGCCTTCCCATCTTTATAATATCTATATTATACAAACAGTATCATACCTTATGTAGTGGGAATTACTGGCCATATATCATAATATAGGCATCTTCTTTCGGAAGTTCATAAAATCCCTTCCGCACACCGTGGTTCACAAATCCATTGCGTTCATACAGACGGATGGCACTATCATTAGAACAACGGACTTCAAGCACTATTTTTCCGATGGAATGGCTCTCAGCTTCTTTTTTTGCCTCTGCAAGCATCATACCGCCAATTCCATGGCAGCGCATTTCCGGCGTGACCGCCACATTTGTAATTTCTCCCTCGTCAATGGATAAATACATTCCGATATAACCAAGAATCTTATTATTTTCCTCTGCGACCAGGAAAACCGTATTAGGCAGGTTTAACGAATCCACAAATCCCTGATAACTCCACGGCTGCGAAAAGATCGTTCTTTCCAGTTCACTTACCTGTTGCGCATCTTTTACCTGCATGGCTCTGACTGTGATCATGCTAATCCGCCCTCTTTTCGTTCCCGCTCTGCCTGAGACAATCTTAAATATTCCGGCTTATGTTCCGCTGCGGTTTCAAATCTGCCCTCTGCAAAATATTGCATGCCAAGTGCCGCAACTGCTCCTGCTCTCTGCTTATTGATATGTGCGGGTGCAAATGTGTATGGTACATTGCAGTTTTCTGCAATATATTCTTTAAACACCGGTACACCATCCCCTAAAAAAGTAACCGGCTGCTCGAACTGATTTACAATGGAAATAATCTCATCAATTCCAACTGCACACTGTTCCTTTAACACTTCCATCTCATTGCCATCAAAAGAATACAGTCCCGTATAAGTCTGATTCCTTCTGGCATCCATAAGCGGGCACACGAGTCCTGCATGTCCTACCAGATTATAAGCCAAGGCATCTACGGTTGGTACATTGATGATCGGCTTATTTAATGCAAGCCCAAGTCCTTTTGCCGTTGCCGAGCCGATACGCAGTCCGGTAAATGAGCCCGGACCTCCCGCAATTGCAATCGCATCGATCGTATTTAAATCCAGTTCTATCATCTTTGCCACTTCATCTAACATTGGCAGAAGTGTCTGTGAATGTGTTTTTTTATAATTGACCGTATATTCACCAAGCATATTATCGTCGCATACGATTGCAACACTTGCCACCAGTCCCGAACTGTCTAATCCCAAAATCTTCATTGTAAGCTCCATTCCCGCATAAATAAACTGTTTCTATCAGCCCTCATGCTCTTTTATGGTAATTTTCCGGTAATCAAATCCCTTTTCCAAATTTTTTTCAATCGTCACATCATATCGTTTATCCGGCAGGATTTCTTCGATCAGGTTTGCCCACTCGATCATGCACAGACCATTCCCATAAAAATAATCCTCGTAACCGATCTCATCCATCTCTTCAATGTCACCGATCCTATATACATCAAAATGGTAAAACGGCATTCTTCCATCTTCATACACCTGTACAATCGTAAAGGTCGGGCTCGATACAGGTTCTGTTATGCCCAGACCATCTGCAATCCCCTGTGTGAAAACGGTCTTGCCAACGCCAAGATCTCCCACAAGCGTATACACATCTCCCGGCTTCGCCGTTTCCCCGATCTTTTTTCCAAGCGCATGTGTCTCTGCCGCGGAAAATGTCTCATAAACGGTTTCTTTCATCATTCAATCCTCCATGTTTTGATGAGGTAAAATATCTGGCGTACACGAATTTACTTTAATTTTACCCGATACTTCGGCAGTTTTCCTTCTGCAAGTTCTGCAAGTTCACGATATTTTTCCCCTAACTGCTGCCTCGGTATTACATAAGCATTCACGCGATTACTGTACACCAGCACATTGTTTTTCGTAGAAACCATCTTATAGATCTGGTCCCACATCAATTTTGCATCCGCATCCCCCTGTGTAACGGAAATTCCTTCTTCATCCACACAGTAATGCAGACTGTTTTTCAATACCTCTGACGCCGCAATGCGCTGCTTTGAGCGAAGATAAAGCGTAACCGGCATATAAAACAATATCAGTGCTCCAAGTAAAATACCAAGAACTGTATAGGATAATCCACGCTCAATGTATTTTGTGCCTGCCGCAATAAAGCAGATTACTGCCGCTATCACAGAAATCCATCCGGATGCACCGGTGTACGTCTGGTACAGATTAAAACGAAACATATCCTTTGCGGTCAATGTTATATCAAATTCCAATCTCATCGTCAATCCCCCGCTGTTTTAGAATCAGTTTAGTATAACATTTTTTGAAAAAAAAGAAAAGACGCATTCTTTTCTGCGTCTTTTCCCTCTGAAAACCATATTGTTCTGTTTATGACTGTCTTCCTTTTAAAATTGGAGAAATATGTTTATATGTCACAAATGTGATCACTACGGAAAACATTCCTTTGACAAATGTAAACGGCATATTAAAGCAGATCAAACACTGTAAAATGCTCTTCATTGACGGAGCGATCAACTGATATGCTCCGAGTACTGCTTCCTCTGGCATAAAATTGTAATATACCGGATATACAAAAAAGTAATTCGAAACAATGCTGAAAGCACCCATAAATACTGCACCTGCAACGGAACCGATCAGTGCGGTCGTTCTTGTCTTTTTGTATTTGTAAAGAAGTCCTGCCGGCAATACAAATGCCACGCCAAGAATAAAGTTTGAAAGTTCTCCAACTCCACCTGTGGAAGTAATGAATAAATGAAGTACATTCTTAACCAGACAGATGATCACACCACAGAGCGGTCCCATCGCAAATGATCCGATCAGGGCCGGAAGCTCTGAGAGATCCATCTTGATAAATGCCGGCATAAACGGCACGGAAAAATCCAGAAACATCAGAATATATGCCACTGCGGAAAGCATTGCTGTCACAGTCAGATATCTTACATTGACTTTCTTTACGGTTACTGTTTTGTTTGTTGCATCCATTTCACTCGTCTCCTTTTCTCTTTTCGGAAAATGCGAGGGATTGTAAGCGTGTCTTTTGCCTGCCATATTGTTTCATACATACAAAAATACCCCGGATGTACCAATCATCCGGGGTATCATCATGTAACAGAAACGCCTTTGCCGGCGTCTTATGATTTACATGCTTATCTTCTCTCATCCAGACTATACTGTCGGTTCCGGAATCTCACCGGATCAGCTGCGTTAGCAGGTCACGGACTTTGTAAATGAATCTGATCATCTTAATATCAGAACTCCCTACATCACCGTCGGTCGGGAATCCGCAAATATTACTGCATTACCCTGCCCCGAAGAATTATATTATTTTTTACGTTCTTATTGTATTCATGTTTTCCGTATCTGTCAACCATTAATTTTCATCGTAAGTGCAATACGCTGTTTTTTCAGGTCAACATCTAATACTTTTACCTCAACGATATCACCGACACTTACCACTTCAAGCGGATGTTTGATAAAACGATCACTCATCTGTGAAATATGAACCAGTCCATCCTGATGGACACCGATATCCACAAATGCTCCGAAATCGATTACATTCCGGACGGTTCCTTTTAAGATCATTCCCGGTTTTAAATCCTTCATATCAAGAACATCGCTGCGCAAGATCGGTTTGGGCATATCCTCTCTTGGATCACGCGCCGGTTTTTCAAGTTCCTTTACAATGTCCTGCAGTGTGATCTCACCTACACCAAGCTCTTCTGCCAGTTTTTTGTAATTGGAAATTTTTTTCGAAATACCGTCTAATCTTCGTTCTTTCACATCCTCCGTTGTATAACCAAGACGTTCCAACAGGTTTTTTGCCGCCACATAACTCTCCGGATGTACACCGGTTGCATCCAGCGGATTTTTTCCGTCATTGATACGCAAAAAGCCTGCACACTGCTCGTATGCCTTCGGTCCTAATTTTGCAACCTTTAAAAGCTGGCTGCGCGCCTCAAAACGGCCGTTTTCTTCACGGTATGCCACAATATTTTTGGCAACTGCCTTGCTGATACCGGAAATGTATTCAAGCAGGGATGCGGATGCTGTGTTTAAATCGACACCGACTCTGTTTACACAATCCTCCACCACTCCACCGAGCGCCTCACTTAATTTCTTCTGGTTCATGTCATGCTGATACTGACCGACACCGATTGATTTCGGGTCTATCTTTACAAGTTCTGCTAAAGGATCCTGCAGGCGTCGCGCCATGGAAGTTGCACTTCGCTGCCCTACATCAAACTGTGGGAACTCCTCCGTTGCAAGTTTACTTGCCGAATATACCGATGCTCCTGCCTCATTGACAATGATATACTGCACTTTAACCGGAATCTCTTTTAATAATTCTACAATTACCTGCTCGGACTCGCGCGATGCAGTACCATTTCCAAGCGAAATCAGCGTAATGTGGTATTTTGAGATCAGTTTCTTCAAAACTGCTTTTGCCTCGTCTACTTTATTCTGTGGTGCAGTCGGGTAAATAACCGTTGTGTCGAGCACTTTTCCGGTCGGATCTACCACTGCAAGTTTACAACCGGTACGGAATGCCGGATCCCAGCCAAGTACAACCTGCCCTGCAATTGGAGGCTGCATCAAAAGCTGCTCTAAATTCTTTCCAAATACCTTGATAGCTCCGTCCTCTGCCTTTTCGGTCAGGTCACTGCGGATTTCACGCTCGATGGCCGGTGCGATCAGACGGTCATAGGCGTCTTCGATCACTTCTTTTAATACCGGAGTTGTCTGTGGATTGTCGCGCACAATCACCTTTTTTTCAAGGTAATGCAAAATATCCTCGACCGGTGCCTCAATCTTTACCGTCAGGAATTTTTCATTTTCCCCACGGTTCAACGCTAAAATACGGTGTCCGGCAAGTTTTGCCACCGGCTCATCAAATTCATAGTACATCTCGTAAACAGACTCTGCTTCCGGATCTTTTGCAGCAGAAATCATGCGTCCTTTTTTGACCGTCATATCACGGATACGGCTGCGGTAATCCGCCTCATCTGAAATGCTTTCTGCGATGATGTCCTTTGCTCCCTGGATTGCATCCTCGGCACTCAACACTTCTTTTTCCGGATCAATAAATTTTTTTGCTTCCTCTTCTAAAGATGTGTTTAACATCTGCAGGGTGATAATACCGGCAAGCGGCTCTAAACCTTTTTCTTTTGCGATCGTTGCTCTGGTACGGCGTTTTGGCTTGTATGGGCGGTAAAGATCTTCCACGACAACCATTGTTTCTGCCGCCAGAATCTGTTTTTTTAATTCATCTGTCAATTTTCCCTGTTCTTCAATGCTTGCAAGAACAGTTTCCTTACGCTCTTCAAGATTTCTTAAATATACCAGTCTTTCATATAAGTTACGAAGTACTTCATCATTAAGTGCTCCGGTTGCCTCCTTACGGTAACGGGCAATAAATGGGATGGTATTCCCCTCATCAATCAGCTTTACGGCTGCTTCCGTCTGATTTTTACGGATTCCAAGTTCCTCGGAAATCTTTGCAATAATATCCATAGTTACTCCTTTTTTCTCGCCAGTCTCCACCTATTACTCCGGCGCAATGTATTATTTATATAGGTGTGAACAGTAGCTTTATTATAACGAACTGTCCACAGAGATTCAAGGTGACATTGTTTTTTTCCACACCACATGATACACTATCCACATCATATTATTTTCAGAAAGGCTTATTTATGGATCATCAGTTTTACAAACCAACGCCTGACCGGCATTCAAAACATATGGAAAATCTTTCCCTTATCATGGGGATCATTGCACTTTCAACGTTCTGTCTGATTTATCCGGCATTAATCTGCGGTGCGCTCGGCATCGTGTTTGCACTGCTCTCACGCGGCGGTGAGACAACATTTTCCGGACGTGCAAAGCTTGGGCTTACTTTAAGCAGCGTAGCGCTTGGCATTATTGTGCTGCTCTTAATTTATTCGGTGGTATTCGCTAACGTTTACTATGGTGGAATTGAAAATATGATGCGGGAAAGTTGTACATCGCTGGGGATTGATTATAATATGCTGTTTCCGCAGAACTGAGTTTTTTGTGGTGGATTCAGGGGACAAAAGGTGGTTTGAAGGGTTGTGGGGGCAGATTGCCAATCGCTACGTTTCGAACACCTTTTGCCCCCTGAATCTTTCAATTGCCTGAAATGAATAATGGCTTTGATTTTCTGGGTACTGGATTTTGATCCGCTATTTTTTCTATCAGCATCTTCTATTATAAAAGGCTTATACCCCAGAAAAGGCGGACGATATTTTTTACCATACAGTTGATGATAAGGATTGCAAGTCCGATCCAGAGGTAGCGGTCTTTATAGTGCATTGCAAGCGGCAGCTTATGGTGCGAGAGACGTTCGATCGTCTGGCTTAATAAAAACCATGCGCAGAGCACTGCTGCATACGGTACAAACGGATGCTCCAAAAAGGATATCAGAAAATGTCCCTGAAAGAGAGCATATACCGCTCTGGTTCCTCCACAGCCCGGACAGTAGTATCCGGTTACGGTGTGGAAAAGGCACGGGTAGAGATAGTTTTCGATACGAAATCCGGTTATTTTTAAAATGAGCAGATATACGCAGGCAATAGCTGCGCCGCTCAGACCAAGTATATATAAAACCTCATCTATTTTTTTCTGTTCATTGTTATTTCTTTTTTCCATCTGATATCTTGTTCCTATTCTTTTCCCATTGAAGTATATCTTTTAAGTGTTGACGGAAATGGTGTTTCACAACATACACCATTTGCCATCAACACCCTCCCCACATTTTATCAGAAATACACATCTATACAACCCCCGGACATCTATGCTATAATTTATTCTAATTGCAGCAGCCACTGCTGTATGATCTAAAAGGAGTTATTCACTAAATGAAACGCACATCAAAAGAACTGAAACGCATTGCGCGTGATATTTTAAATGACAGATACCGTATACCAATGGCTGCATTTGTTGCCACAACACTGATCGCAACTGTGATTGAATCTCCGTTTTCCTTTTCCATGGGTGACAATCCGACAAACATGCAGCTCCTAATTTCACTGATTGCAGAATTGCTCATATCCGTCATCTCTTTTGTGCTTGGGTGCGGTGTGGCAAAAATCCATCTGTCCATGACGCGCGGAAAGGATTTCCGCATTCGTGATATTTTTGATCCATTCAGAAAAAATACCGACCGATTTTTTATCGCAGGATTTTTATTTCTGCTGATGATCTTTATTTCCATGCTTCCTGTAATCGTAGGTTTTACTTATGCCGTGATCACCGATTTTTCCCTGGTCTCTATTGTAATCACAACAGTGACCGGGATTCTTTCTCTGATCTTAAGCTGTTATTTTATGCTTACCTATCATTTTATCGGATATATCACACTTGATCATCCTGAGTTAAAATGCCGGGACATATTTAAAGAATGCAGACTTCTCATGCACGGAAACCGCTTACGTCTGCTTTATATCCTGCTCAGTTTTATTGGATATGGCTTATTGATCCTCTGTTCTTTTGGCATTGCATCCTTATGGGTCGTTCCATATCAGACAGAGACACTCGTTATTTTCTATCTGGACTGCACCGGAGAATTGAACCGGATTCCTGTCCGCAGTTATAAAAATACTTATACACCCCAATTTTGATTCCGCAACGCACTTTCCATCGAAGGTGCGTTTCTTATGGGATAAAACCGAAAAACAAAGGAGGAAAATCCTCTGCTCGCCAATGGGCAAATTTTACAAAGTAAAATTGCATTTTTCTCCGAAAAACAAAGGAGGATTTTATGAATCAATCTAATCAAAACAATGGACCAATACGCGATGCCTCAGTTCTTGGCATCCCAAAGATGCTGCTGCTTGGTCTTCAGCACATGTTTGCCATGTTCGGTGCAACAATTCTTGTCCCGATCCTGGTAAATAGTTATTTCGGGGAAGATGTCCTGCATGTACAGGTCACTCTGATCTGCGCCGGTATCGGCACCCTGTTTTTCCATTTCTGCACCAAATTTAAAGTTCCAGCTTTTCTCGGTTCTTCTTTCGCGTTTTTAGGCGGATATGCCACGATCGCTACCATGGATTCCGGTGTATTTGCTGATATGTCGAACGCAGATAAGCTGTCCTATGCCTGCGGCGGTGTTGTTGTTGCCGGACTTTTATACCTGATCTTAGCACTGATCATCAAGCTTGTCGGTGTCAAAAAGGTTATGCGTTTCCTGCCGCCGGTCGTTACCGGTCCGATCATCATCTGTATCGGTTTAAGTCTCGCAGGTTCTGCGGTAAACAACGCTTCTAAGAACTGGCTTTTAGCACTGATCGCCCTTGCAGTCATCATCATCTTTAATATCTGGGGAAAGGGCATGTTCAAAATTATCCCTATCCTGATGGGTGTTATCATTTCCTACTGTGCTGCTCTCATCTTTAATGCACTTGGTATGACAAATGCGGACGGTTCTGCAATCCTTGATTTTTCAAATATTGCAGCAGCTTCCTGGGTTGGTGTTCCTGCATTTTCCATCTGCAAATTCAATATCTCTGCCATCCTTGTCATGGCTCCGATCGCACTTGCAACCATGATGGAACACATTGGAGATATCTCCGCGATCTCTGCGACTGTAAACCAGAACTTTATCGAGGATCCGGGACTGCATCGCACATTAATCGGAGACGGACTTGCCACTGCGCTCTCCGCACTCTTCGGTGGTCCTGCCAACACAACCTACGGTGAAAATACCGGTGTTCTGGAATTAAGCCGTGTTCACGATCCGAAAGTGATCCGGTTCGCAGCATGTTATGCGATTCTCTTAAGCTTCATTCCAAAAATGGCTGAAGTGATCGGTTCTATGCCATCTGCGATCATCGGTGGTGTCAGCTTTATGCTCTACGGTATGATTTCTGCAATTGGTGTGCGAAATGTAGTAGAAAATCATGTTGATTTTACAAAATCCAGAAACCTTATCATTGCCGGTGTGATTTTTGTCTGTGGTCTTGGTTTTTCGGACGGTCTTACTTTTACCGTTGCCGGAACTTCTGTCACACTTACCTCCCTTGCCATTGCAGCGATCGCAGGTATCCTTTTAAATGCGATTCTCCCAGGAAATGATTATCATTTCGGAAAAGACCCGAAGATTGATGCAAACCGCGGTCTTGATATGATTCCGAATCTGCATGAAGATACCTCTTATGCAGATGATGAGGAATAAAAAGCATTGAAACCTATCAGACAGATTCAAAAATACATATGAAACATTTATTCCAAACCATAAATTTAACTCAAAATAATTGTGTTACAAAAACGGTATCCGTCATGTGTTTGCGGATACCGTTTTTGTTTTTACAATGTCATCTCACTAATCTCATTTCCACGGATCAGATATAATAAATTTTGATTGCTCCAAAATTTGCCGCTCCACGCAGATAAAGCGTTGCAACACTGCTGCCTTCGCTGTGTCCTATTTCTTCCACTGCTCCAAAAGAACGTCTCAGTTCATTCTGCACTTTCCATTCTTTTGGAATATAAAGATTTGTCTCTCCAAAGTTGTTTTCCACTGTAACCGATGCTGCCTCTCCTGCGATCACGGCATTGTCAAAATAAACGCTCATACTTCCAAAATTATTTTCAAGCTGTGCGTCACAAAAATGCTCTGAATTGATATAGCGGATGGCAGAACCAAAATTGTTCTCACACCGAATATGTTCTCCGCCGCACTGCTCGCCATCCGATGTTCCCATTTTATCATCCCAGTTTATGGTTTTTGTTTTCCAGTTTTTTTTGCGGACATCTTTAAAAATCATAGACAAACCGATACTTAAAAGCAATGCCGCACCAAGTATCGTCCAGCTTGTCAATCCTAATTTTTCCAATCCAAGAGGTTTTCTGTAAATAATACAGATAAAAGCTATTGCAAATACAATCGAATAAAAATTGACATCTTTTATCCCCTCAACAAACAGCCAGACAAACATGATTGTCATAAAAATGCCCGGAAGACCGACACCGAGTTCTATCCCGGTACTGCTGATCACCAGATATACCGCTGCAAGAAATATAAAAAATAATCCCCATGCAATATTTTTCTTTTTCATTGATGTAACCTTCTTTCTTCTAATTTGCTGATTAATGGTTTATAGTAATATCTTGATACATACACTTTTTTGTGTGTATGTTCGAATGCCACGACGCTTGATGCCGTCAGGTTCCGGTTAATGGAGAATATATGAGAAGTATTTAAAATTGTTG
Source organism: Roseburia sp. (assembly GCA_003483745.1). Taxonomy (GTDB): domain Bacteria; phylum Bacillota; class Clostridia; order Lachnospirales; family Lachnospiraceae; genus Roseburia. The sequence continues at coordinate 14,187 of DMYD01000018.1, forward strand.
ATTTTGACACCCTCATAAAAAATCCCGGAAGTATTTCCTCTAATTCATACAGCTTGTATCTGGCCTCATACATATCATTTCCGGTGTGTGCCGCCACTCCATTGTCCACTGTTTCAAAAAACAGAATATCGTTCATCGGCAGATAATACTCGGTATTTCCCTTATATAGGACAATTTTTCTGACAGCCCCGGCTGCCTCACTGACTGCTCTTTGTATGGCTGCAATCTGTTCTGTCATACCACGGCAGCGGATGATGACTTCTTCCTCCGCCACCTGTTCATCCATTTCGATTTTGATTTTCATAACTTATCTCCTTTTCTGTACTGACAGGTACATTATAAAAAACGAACCACCCGGTGTAAATGCTTTTACACCAAGTGGTTCGTTTTCCTATGGTAAGTGGTAAATTTTCTACATGATGCGGTTCATCGCGGAAAGCGCTCTGACTGCGGTCTGCAGATAAGGGTTTTCTGTCTCATAGAATTTTCCTTCGTCTGCTTTTTCTGCAAATGCAGGATCTAACGGAATCTTTCCAAATACCGGAAGTGACAACTCCGCTGCAACGTCCTCGATATGGCTCTCACCAAATAACTTGATCTCTTTTCCGCAATCCGGACATTTCAAATAACTGAAATTCTCGATCAGTCCAAGTACCGGAACATGCATCATTTCTGCCATGTTATATGCTTTTTTGACGATCATCTGTACCAGTTCCTGCGGAGAGGTAACGATTACGATACCGTCGACCGGAAGTGACTGGAATACCGTAAGCGGTACGTCACCTGTTCCTGGCGGCATATCGACAAATAAATAATCAACATCTCCCCATACGGTCTCATTCCAGAACTGTTTTACCACACCTGCGATCACAGGTCCTCTCCAGATGACTGGATCTTCCTCATTGTCCAAAAGTAGATTGACAGACATTACTTTGATACTGTTTTCTGCTTCTAACGGGATCATTCCCTCCTCGGTACCGACAACCTGACCATGTACACCGAGCATTTTCGGAATGGATGGTCCCGTGATATCTGCGTCCATGATTCCCACTTTATAACCAGCCTGTTTCATGGCGCATGCTAATGATGCAGTCACGAAAGATTTTCCTACACCACCTTTTCCACTGACAACACCGATGACTTTCTTTATATTAGAAGATGGGTTCATCGGCTCTTTTGCGATTCCGTTTCCACCTTTTGCTTTGCTTGGACAGCCCTCACAGCTCTCCCTGCTACAGCTTGATGCGCTGCTGCAATTACTATTCTCTGCCATGTCTCATACACTCCTTTTATCTTTATTCATTCAGACATTTTTATTCTGCCCAGTCTTATCTGCCGGATTCCTGCTCCCGCTTCTTAAATATTTCCTGCAGTGACTCCGTATAAGGCGCTCTTGCAATTCCATATTCTGTGACAATGCCCGCGATCAGTTCATGATCTGTCACATCAAATGCCGGATTGAACACTTTGACATCTTTCGGCGCCATGCGTTCTTTATACCACATCTCGGTCACTTCCTCCGCCGGACGCTGTTCAATCTTAATGTCAGTTCCCGTTTTGGTATTCAGATCGATCGTCGAGGTCGGCGCACAGATATAAACCGGAACATTATAATATTTTGCCACTGCGGCAACCACGGAGGTTCCAATCTTGTTTGCCGTATCGCCGTTTGCCGCCACACGGTCACAGCCGACAAATACCGCATTGACCCATCCATTTTTCATAACAGTTGCGGACATGTTATCACAGATCAGTGTGACATCCACTCCCGATGACTGCAGTTCAAATGCTGTCAGTCTGGCTCCCTGTAACAGCGGTCTTGTTTCATCTGCAAATACCTTAAAATGATATCCCTTCTCTTCTCCAAGATAGATCGGTGCTGTCGCCGTACCATATTTGCTGGTTGCAAGCTGACCTGCATTACAGTGTGTCAGAATACCGTCCCCCGGTTTCACTAACGTCAAACCGTACTCTCCGATCTTTTTGCAGACACGGATATCCTCCTGCCAGATTTCAACTGCCTCCACTTTAAGATATCCTTTGATCTTTGACACGTCTTCACCGGCGTGTGCCTCTAAAACACCCTGCATCCGGTTTAATGCCCAGCTTAGATTGACTGCCGTCGGTCTTGCAGAGTCTAAATACTCTTTTTGTTTTACGAACTCCTCATGAAAGGAATCATAATCTGATGCACTGCTCTGTTTTGCCAGAAGATAAATTCCAAATGCCGCCGCAACTCCGATTGCCGGAGCACCTCTTACCTTGAGCAGGTAAATGGCATCCCAGATCTCTTCCGCTGTCTTTAACGCAATCAGTTCAATACTTCCCGGCAGCTTTGTCTGGTCGATGATAATGATCGCATTATTTTCATCATCCAGGCGCACCGTATCATAGTTCATGATATTGTCATTTTCTTTCTTTTGCTGCATGTTAATGACCAATGCCTTTCCTGTTTCTTTGTTCACTTCTTTCTATTATACACGCTAAAGATATGATTTTAAAGCCTGCATGCGGTACTTTTTAAGATACACAAAAAAAGAAGACCAAACCTGTCCTCTGACATGATCTGCCTTCTTCTTTCAATACGCGTTTCTTTTATGTACTGCTTTTTCCTCCAAAAAATCTTGAAAAGATCGAAGACCTCTGCTTTTTTTCCTCTGCTTTTTTCGGAAATCTCTCTTCTTCTGAATAATCCGGTACCCAGTCAATATAAAATACTTTGTCATTCACATCGGTTCTACCGTTAAAATGTCTACACATCTCTTTGATCACTTCCATCATGGTATCCGCCATTTTCTCTGCATTCTGCGCCATACGGTCACAAAATTCCATTCCGCGGTCTGGTCCGTCTTCCCCCCAGATGCAATCATCTCCAAGTATCCTTATCTTATTCAGACGATCTCTCTGATCCTTGACCGTACTGAAAAAACGGCTCACCAAAACATTGTGTTCCTCCTTGTCCGTATAACACAAGAACTCCTCTAACAATGTACCTTCCGGAAACCCAATTTCATAATAATCATTATAAAAACGACAGATCTGCTCCGCTGTTTTCCGGAACAGGATCCCGCATTGCTGCGGCTTTCTCCAGTAATGGGCTTCTGCTTCCACAAGTTCTTTGTAAATCTCATCATATGCGGTTTTTATTTTAGAGTCCTTTATCTCACATTCCATCATAAAGTCAAAATTCATTCCTGTCTTCCTCCGCAAAGTTCACCCCAGACCACATTCTTTATGCGTCTTGTTAATGATGTCGTTCCTGCATCCTTCAGCTGCATGGTAAGCAGCATGGTAAGCTTATCTTCCGGGCTGTTGCAAAAATATGCCCCAAGCCAGCCATCCCAGCCGTATTCTCCCATCGAAGTAAACATCGGAGATTTTCCCGGCTCTTTCTGAATTCTTAATAGATTGGCATACGTGTATCCGCGGATCCCCTCCCAGCACTGATCTAACACTTCCTGCTGGCATGGCATCAGTGCACCACTTGTCATATAGCGCACCGTCTGCGATTTTAGGATCTGTTTTCCCTGATAAGAACCTTCCTGCATCAACATAGCTGCAAACTTCGCGTAATCATCAAGTGTTGAGACTAATCCTGCACCCCCGGACTCAAATGCCGGTGCCTGTTTCATTGCATTCATGATACCAAGATGGTTTTCCGTATAGATTTCTAATCCATGCTCCGTTCTCTGGTACACTTTCGCAAGGCGTTCCTGTTTCTCCTTTGGGACATAAAACGCGGTATCCTTCATATCGAGAGGTTCGAAAAATTCTTGTTTTAAAAACTCGCCAAAAGACTGCCCACTTATTACTTCAATGACCGCCCCAAGCACATCCGCGGATGTTCCATACTGGAAGCTCTCTCCCGGCTGAAACTGAAGTGGTATCAATCCGAGACGATTTGCGATCTCCTGTGTTGTCAGCGCATCCTCCAGATACAGGTGGTCCTTAATCCTGTCAAAGAGTTTTTCCGTCTCCATAGAGCAGACGCTCGTGGTATCTCCACCATACATCAGACCGGACGTCATGTTAAGCAGATCACAGATTCTGACCGGTCTTATCGTCGGCACAAGTTTTCCACCCGATGCTACGATCGTATTGTGAAACCCCGGTAAAAATTCTTCCACAAAAGCACCCGCATCCAACAATCCACGCTCCATCAAAAGCATGGCAGCAGCAGATGTGACCGGTTTTGTCATGGAATACAGTCTTGCAATCGTATCCCGTTCATACTTCTTCTCTGCCTGAATGTCTGCATAACCGCCGGCCGCAAATGCCTGTTCCTTTCCATCCTGAATCACCAAAATATTGGCCCCGGCAATCTCCTGTTTTTCTACAGCCATTTTTACCAGCTGTTCTATTTTCTGACTCAATTCCTTCATATTTGAAAACCCTTTTCCCTAAGAATTACATTCTTTATGCCAGCAGTTGTCTTATCTCTTTCTCATCGGCGTTTAGAGAACCCTGGATCATTGCAGCACTTCCGCCACCTCTTGCTCCTGTTTTTTCACGCAACAATGCGGCAATCTCTCTACAGTCTTTTATTTTACTTCCAATGATAAAATTATAACCGCCCTCTTCTTTTTCTACAAAAATACCACAAACTCCCGCATGTACTTCCACAAGCCCATTGATGGCATTGCGCATGACCGGCGTATCGAGATCCGTCTCAAACAAAAGTACATTTTCCTGTTCTGCCGGAATCCCTGCAATCTTCTGTTCCACCAGCTTTTGTTTTGCCTGAGCCAGCTTATATTTCAGATCCTGATTAGACTGTTTTAATTTTTCCACAAGCTGCGGAAGTAACTCCTGATTTGCAGAAAGTATGCCGGAAATAGAGGAAATAACCTGTGACTTTTTCCTCTCTTCCTCTAGTGCGCGGAATCCGCTTAAAATGCTGATTCTGACGCCGCCTTTATAATTAGAAAAACTCTGTACCGTCAGCATGCCGATCTCTCCTGTTTTCTTCACATGCGGAGCACAGCAGGCACACACATCCACACCCGGAATCGTCACAATACGCACCTGACCTTCGATCTCAATCTTGCTGCGGTAATCAAGCACCGCAAGTTCTTCTTTGGTCGGATAAGTAATTTCAATCGGGAGATTATTAACAATCACCTGATTGACTGCCGTCTCAACATCTTTCACCTCATCTGCGGTCAGAACACCATTAAAATCCATCGTGACAATATTGTCACTCAGATGAAATCCGACATTATCATATCCAAATCTGCTGTGAACGATGCCGGAAAAAATATGCTCCCCGGAATGCTGCTGCATATTATGAAAACGATGTGTCCAGTCAATGATTCCGTACACAGTTTTTCCAACGGCAATCGGCTCTTTTAAGCTGTGTGTGACCACATCCTTTTTGATCTGTACATCTGTCACTTCAACACCATCTATCGTTCCCTGATCCGGGCTTTGTCCGCCTTCTTCCGGGAAAAAAAGTGTCCGGTCTAATACGACATGATAGCCGCTTTTTTCCTTATCCTGATATGCCTCACAGGACAAAACCTTTGCATCAAATTCCACTGCATACGCATCCTGATCGTATAATTTTTCTGTCATGTTCTTCCTCTTTTCCTACTGTAATACTGGTGTAAAATCCTCGGTGTCTCCGCAGAAAAGACCTCCCAAAGAAGCTGTGATCTTTTGCATCGCCTTCTTTGCAATCTCAAATTCTTCCGGTTTTAAAGTGACAAGATATACACTCTCACAATCATGTTCCCTTGCAAATACTGCCGTAATCTCATCTTTTGCCGGAATCTTTGTCCTTTCAATATCAAGTGTCGCTCCGTCATTTAAACCGATCTCCAATACACCTGCATCTTCCCAGATTTCAACCTCATACTCATCTGTCAGTGCCTCAAAAATACTGCGGACCGTTACATTTTCTGGTGCAAAATATAACCATTCGCCCGGTGCCGTGCTCTTTTCTTTTTTTATTTTTTCTGGTTTGCTCTGCCGTTTCATCGGAATTCTCCTCCGTTTCCTACTCTACGCTTTAGTATAGCATAATCTTACATTTTTTCTACTGACATTTCCATCTTTTTCTTATATAATGACATGTATACAGTATATGAAAACATACAGGAGGCACACCGTATGGAAGCATCAAATGTTTATTGTACATCTTTTAAGGCAACGGAGCGTGAAAATCTGCTCCAGAAATTACATCGTCTTATGAAAACTGCCGGTTTTGAGACGATCGATTTTACCGACAAATATACAGCGATCAAAATCCATTTTGGCGAGTATGGTAATCTTGCATTTCTTCGTCCGAATTATGCAAGAGTCGTTGCTGACTATGTCAAGGAGCTCGGTGGGAAACCTTTCCTCACTGACTGCAACACTTTATATGTCGGCAGTCGTAAAAATGCCATTGATCACCTTGAGACAGCTTATGTCAACGGATTTTCCCCTTACCAGACCGGATGCCATGTCATCATCGGTGACGGCTTAAAGGGAACCGATGAAACGATCGTTCCAATCAACGGCGAATATGTCAAAGAAGCAAAAATTGGTCATGCCATCATGGATGCAGATGTTTTTATTTCCCTGACACATTTTAAAGGACATGAAATGGCAGGTTTTGGCGGCGCACTCAAAAATATCGGTATGGGATGTGGTTCAAGAGCCGGAAAAATGGAACAGCACTGTGACGGTAAGCCAAGTGTTGACCAGTCTTTATGTGTCGGATGTGGCGCATGCAGCCGGATCTGTGCGCACGGTGCACCACAGTTTAAAGATCATAAAGCATCCATTGACCATGACAAATGTGTCGGATGCGGCCGCTGCTTAGCAGTCTGCCCGAAAGACGCGATTGCCGCCGATTTCAACGATTCGATTGCCATGCTCAACTACAAAATGGCAGAATACAGTTTAGCTGTCTGCAAAGACCGTCCATGTTTCCACGTTTCACTGATCTGCGATGTTTCACCGAATTGTGACTGTCATGCAGAAAATGATATTCCGATCATTCCGAATGTTGGTATGTTGGCATCCTTTGATCCGGTTGCACTTGATGTGGCATGTGCAGACCTTTGCAATCAGATGACGCCGGTAGAGAACAGTGTTTTGGGTGAGAATCTGAAAAAACATGGCGATGATGAAAATCATGATCATTTTCATATGACGCATCCGGATACGGAGTGGAAGAGCTGTATTGCACATGCAGTGAAGATTGGACTGGGAAGTGACCAATATAAGTTGATTACGATTTAGTGTGTTTTTTTGTAGAGTCGTGGGCAAAAGGTGGATTTGAGTTTTCTGAATGGCAAATGGCGTGAAGCCGGGATTGTTTTGTTCCGTTGTTCGAAAATAAGAAAAGCTGTACCTGCTAACTGGGAACGTTCATCGTTTCGATGAACTCCCAGCCAGCGATACAGCTTTTTTAATATATATGCAAATGCCTATGCTTCCGCTTCTTTCGCATTATCTAATGTGATCAGTTTGGAGATGATCTCTTCGCAGATCTGGGTGACATTTTTTCCATCTGTGGCAACTGTGACATCTGCGACTGCTTCGTAACGGTCTTTTCGTTTATCCATCAGGCTGCTGATGAAGTCAACGTTCATGTTGTTGTTTAAGATTGGGCGCTCATCACTGTCTTTTACACGCTCGTAGATGGTTTCCGGCTTTGCGGTAAGTAATACGACACGTCCGTTCTTCTTCATGTGGTCGGTGTTTTCTTCTCTCATAACAACACCACCACCACAGGAGACGATCGTCTGTTTTCTCTTCTGCAGCTCAATTAAGGTATTACTCTCTAAGTTGCGGAAGTATGCCTCGCCATATTCATCAAAAATCTCAGAAATGGACATTCCCTGTTTTTCCACGATCATCTGATCCATCTCCACACGATCCATCTCAAGTTTATCTTTCAGTTCTCCGGCAATCGTACTCTTTCCGGCTCCCATGAATCCGATCAGGAAAATATTGTAATCAAACAGGCTCTTTGCCTGGATGCGGCGGCTGTTTTTCATGATATATTTGAAAATATCAAGAATCTCTTCCTCGAACTCATTGTCACCAAGTTTGCTCTTTAATGCGTCGGTCTGTTTCTTTTCCTGTTCCGGCTGTAAAATCGGAATACCGGTTGCTTTCTTATAAGAAATGATTTCCTGTATATATGACATTCGAACTGCAAGCTGTTCGATGATAATATCATCACATTCTCCAATTTTCTCACGGATTGCTTCTATCTTATCCATTTTAATCCTCCTTGTTTTCCGAAGGAAAATGCGACTGCCACTGCAGGAGCAGAGGATTTTCCTCCTTGTTTTCCGAAGGAAAATGCGAGCCCCTGGCGAGCAGAGGATTTTCCTCCTAGTTTTCCTCCCAGTTTATATAAAGCATTATAGCAAGATGTGACACATTCCGCAAGCAAAATATTTTAGCACTTTAAAGTATTTATGTTTTAAAGTGTCCGATATAATTTTTAACAATTTTTTATTTGATCACATCCTGCATATCACCAAGGTATGCATCGATCAGATCTTCGGAAACATTTTTTTCAATCGACTCATATACCGGCTTACAGAGTTCCCTGATCCGGCTATGCAGTTCTTCGCTCAGAGGAACGATCTGTGTGCCGCTCTCCTCGATCGTCTCGATACGGGATGCGATACGTTCATCCGACTGCTCTCTTGCATATTCTTTTGCTGTCTCTGCAGCCTCTCTGATGATTTCCTGCTGCTCGTCTGTCAGTCCTTCAAAAAATTCGTCACTGACGATCAGCGATATCAGATGTGGCAGATGATTTGTCTCCACGACATAATCCTGCTGTTCGTATAATTTATTGGAGACGATAACCTCATACGGATTTTCCTGTGCATCGATGGTGCCCTGCTGCAATCCGATATATACCTCTGAAAAGGTCATCGGTGTCGGACTTGCGCCGAGTGCCTTCCAGTATGCCATGTGATAGGAATTTTCCATGGTACGGATCTTCTGTCCCTTAAAATCAGAAATTGACTCTACATTGCGGTTTGTGGTCATAACACGAAATCCCTGATCTGCATATCCCAAAAGAACATATCCTGCATCCCCATAAACCTGCTGCATCATGGAAAGGAAGTCGGGATTATCCACATGTTCCCGCACCTGATTGATCGTCTCAAACACTGCAGGCATATCAAATAATGCAACATCCGGCATAAATGTTACCTGTGGTGCCGTATTCTGTACCACAAACGGGATATCTCCTTCCTTACAGGACTCTAAAAGTTCTCTGTCTCCCCCTAAAACACTGTTTGGGTAAACAGAAATCAGCATGCTTCCATCGCTCAGACGCTCTACTTCCTCTGCAAACTTTTCCGCATAGATCTGTGTAACAGTATCCTCCGGGCTTGAGCTTCCAAGTGGCCATGCATAGCGCTGTACTTGCGCCTGATCCTGCGTATCCTTACTTCCGCAGCCGCCCATGAAAAGTACCGCACAGGCAAGAACACCGCATATTATCTTTTTCTTACAATTTTTCAATGTTTCGCCCTCCTTCATTAAAGCAGACAAAGACTGATTGCCGGAATAAATGCGATCAAAAGCAGTGCAAGCATAAAATATCCGATCATCGGCATTGCTTTCTTTGCAATCTGCATCATTGGCACATTGGTAAGCGAACTTGCCACAAACAAATTGACACCAACCGGAGGTGTAACAAATCCAACTGCAAGGTTTACAATCATCATGACACCAAAGTGGATCGGGTTCATTCCAACATGCTGCACGATCGGCAGTAAAATCGGACTTAAGATCAGAATTGCCGGAGTCGTATCCATGACCATTCCAACAATCAGAAGTACCACATTGATCACCAGAAGCAATACAATTTCATTTGAAAAATGTGCCATGATCCATGCGCTGACATCCTGTGGCACCTGCATCAGCGTGAGCACACGCGAAAATGCAGTCGATGTCGCAAGGATAAATAAAATTGGTGCGTAGGTTTTCATCGCCTCCACCATAATGCCCCAGATCTGTTTTACTTTAATGGACTTATAAATAAACAGACTGACAAATAAAGAATAAAATACAGAAATGACAGCCGCCTCCGTCGGTGATGCCACACCGGTATAAATACAGCCAAGTACGATCACCGGACTGAGCAGTGCCCAGATGCTCTCTTTTAAAATATTGAAGAAACCTTTTTCTTTGAGCTGATTCATTTTTGCCTGGATCTTTTCTCTGTCTTCTCCATGATGGCGGCAGTAATAATATGCATAAAAGATCAGCAGTGCACTGATCATCATTCCCGGAACAATGCCCGCTAAAAACAGGTCACTGACGGATTCTCCAGTCGCCATTGCATACATGATAAACGGGATACTCGGTGGAATGATAACGCCAAGCCCACCTGCCACTGCAACGATTGCCGTGGAAAAATCCTTTTCATAACCAAGTTCGATCAGAAGCGGGATCGTCATACTTCCGACCGCAGCAACGGTCGCCGGCGCAGAACCAGAGATCGCACCGTAAAACAGACAGGTAATGATCACTGCACATGGTATTCCCGCTCTTTTGTTTCCAAGGAAATATACAAATACATCAAATAATTTTTCTGAAATTTTACCTTGCGCCATAAGGATTCCCGCAAGCACGAACATTGGTACTGCAAGCAGCGGGAAACTGTCGATTCCTCCGACCATGGAACGGATGACATATCCGGCACTTGTCGTAAAAGAAGCATCAAATGCTCCCGGCAGTACAGCTACAATTCCAAGTGAAATAGAGATCGGAATTGCAATGATAAGACATATGGCAAAAATAATAAAAACAACAACTGCTGACATCTATTTCTCCTTTCCCACTGCAGAATGTGAATCATCTATATTTACATGGTCCGGCTGTTCCGGAGTCTCAAGCACTGCCTCCTCGATCACAGAGGCAATATCGCCCTCTTCTAACGGTTTCCTTTCTTTTCCAAGCAAAATGCGCCATTCACCAAACCAGCGCTGCACAATGCGGAACGCTGTTAAAATAAAACAGAAAAACGGAGCTGACTGCACATAATACATTGGCAGACCACATGCCGGACTGACCTGTCCACTCTCTATCGTTGCCTTTAAATACAAAAAGGAGAAAGGGATCAGATAAACAAAAAATACAAATTCTACAGTGAGATTCGTAATCTTAAAAATTGTTTTTCCGCGTTTTGGGAACATTTTGATAAACTGATCAACTTTGATGGAAATGCACTTTCTGGTACAGAGACTTACACTCAAAAACGCAGACCATATAAACAGGTATCTGGTGATTTCCTCTGACCACGAAAGCGATACTCCAAGAATGTATCTGGAAAATACCTGACACCCCATAATTAACGTCATAGCCGCTAACATGAGAACCATCAGGATTTCTTCAAGACTTTCGTCTATGACATGAATAAATTTTTTCATGCAGCCTTTCTCCTTTCCTTGTATGACCTTTCTATGTATCTTATCAGATTTCTCTGTTTTTTTTTCAAATTTAATTTCATAGGACGTAATTTCCTAGGAATTAAAAAACCGGGTGTCAAAAGACACTTCATTTGACATCCGGTTTTTTCTTATGAGAATTGTCTCGATACGGGACATCCATTTTTTTACTATTTACATGCTCTCATGGATCAGATTTAACACCGTGTTTAAATCTGCAGCATTCATCTGTCCCGGTGCAGATGCTTTGCCAACTGCGCCAAATGTCAGTGCAGAACCAAATACTTCACCGCACAGACGGCTGATCAGTCCGGTTCCTGCCATAGACATGGTGATGATCGGTCTGTCTGCATACTCAGATACCATCTCTTCTGTTGCAGAAAGAAGTGTTAAAACATCTTTTTTATTCTGCGGCATTACTGCGATCTTCGGGATATCTGCATCTAAATCCTGCATTTTGCGGAGACGTCCAACGATATCATCTTTATCCGGTGTCTTGTCAAAATCATGGTTGGAAGCGACAACTGCCACACCAGCTTCATGTGCAGCTTCAATGATCTCTTTGACATAAGAATCGCCTGTAAAAGCTTCCACGTCAACTAAGTCAACCAGTCCGGTTGCTGCTGCTTTTTTGTTTAACTCTACATAAACATCCGGCTCGATTGCTTTCTCACCGCCTTCTTTGGAAGTACGGAAAGTGAACAGGATCGGTGTATTGCCAAGTGCCGGACGGAGATCTTTTAACACGTCCTCTACCTGTGCAAAATCAAACACACCATCAAACCAGTCAACACGCCACTCAACAACGTCCATCTTTACATCTGCAAAAGACTTTGCTGCTGCAAGGATCTCTTCTTTTGTTTTACCAACGATCGGTACGCAGATTTTTGGTATGCCTTCGCCGATTTTCACGCCACGAACTTCTACATATGAACTCATTATTTTTCCTCCTGTTTTTACTTTGATAGATCTGTTTTTTTAATTATCTGCCTGTGCCTGCTCAACCATGCTTGTATAACGAAGATTTACAAATAATCCCAGCAATACGCCGATTGTTGTCAGCACGATATTCATTACCATAACCTGTGAAGGCTGCATTTTGGATGCTGCTGTTAAAATCGTGTAGTTACACAGAGAAGATGCGATCATAACAAGTGCAGTTACCGTTCCTTTGATTTTCGGGAAAAGCATATTGCAGACTGATGTTGCAATCTGAAGTAATCCACCTGCGCCTGCCCAGCCGATTAAGAATGCACCTGCGATCATAAGAGGCTGGCTCTTTCCGACTAATACAACAACCAGTGTAGCCAGACAAATTACCGGATAGATCAGAATAAATCTGACATCTTTAATTTTTCTTGTCAGTAATGCCGTTACGATCAAAGCAAGCATTGTTCCTGCAGAATAGTAAGTCTGCATAATGGAAGGATCTGTCCAGCCAACATTCTCTTTTGCAAAGTTCTGTGCACAGTTTAACCAGAGCTGGAATGTACCGGTACAGGTAAATCCGATCAGGATCATTGCAACAGACTCGATGGAAAAATGTGTATGTTTTAAGCTGGCGATCAGACCTTCTTTTTCTCCTGCTGCCTTCTGATCTGCATCCGGAAGAGGGAAAAGCATTACCAGTACTAATAATACAATATAAATGATACCACATCCAAAGAATAATGTGTTATAAGATGTAAGACCTGCTGCTGTTGTGGCTACGGTTGCGCCAAGCACGAATGGCAGGATCATCTGTGCAATTGCAATGAAGAATTTAATTCCCATTGTTGCAACACCCGGTGCCTTGTAAATGATCTCACCTACAGCCGGGTAAATTCCGGTGTCAAGGAAAGAGTTTGCGATACCACCAATGATTGCACAGATATAAGCAATCTGATATCCGCCGTTTGTTCCGGCATTAAATGCAAGCGCAAGTCCGATTAAGTATATTGCATATGAACCACTTCCGATTGCAGTGGAAATACGGCGTCCTAACTTATCAGAAAGAGGACCTGCAAATGGCAGTGCAATCAGTCTTCCAAGACCAAGTGCCGCAGAAATGGCTGTAATTGCCATAGCCTCTACGCCCCAGGATGCAGCAAGTGCTTCCTTGATCACGGCCTGTCCTAAAATAGAACATCCGACACCATGGATAAAATAATTTAAATAAAGAATCAGTGCGCTCGGTAAATATTTTTTGTTCATTGATTTTCTCCTCAATTTGTGTTGTGATACATCGGCATTTTTCATACCGCTGTATAAGATTGTGATTGGGGGGTATTTTATTCGTATTTGATGTTTAATACTTCTTTCATGTGCTCGATCGGCATATCTTTTCCTGTCCAGAGTTTGAATGCTGCTGCACCCTGGAATAACATCATGCCAAGACCGTTCATTGTCTTACATCCAACTTCTTTTGCCATGGAACGCATCTTTGTCTCAAGCGGAGAGTAAGGTACGTCTACAACGATCAGTTCCGGACGGAAGAAAGATTTGTCAGGAACAACGGACATTCCCTCTAATGGTTTCATACCAACACCTGTTCCGTTTACAAAGATGTAGGAATCTGCCATCTCTTCTCTTAATTTCTCTTTGTCGTCTAAATCATAAAGAGTTGCTTTGCAGTTTGTTCTCTCGTTGATCTTTTTCACAGTTGCCTCTGCGTTCTCCCAGAATTTATCATGAATATTGAAGATAGAAATCTCTTTTACTCCGTCTAATGCAGCCTGGATCTCGATTGCTGTTGCAGCTCCACCGGCACCTGCGATGGTCATTTTCTTTCCGATCACGTCGATGTCGTTGTCTTTTAAGGACTGCATAAATCCGATACCGTCTGTGATGTGTCCGGTTAATACACCATTCTCATTTACGATGGTGTTAACAGCTCCGCAAAGCTCTGCAGCCGGTGATAATTTATCAAGATACTGGCCAACAACTGTTTTGTTTGGCATGGATACGTTAGAACCAACCATTTTTAATGCACGAAGACCTTTGATTGCATCCTCTAATGTGCTGTTGTCAACCTCGAATGCAAGGTAAGCATAATCAAGTCCTAAATATGCAAATGCTTCGTTGTGCATTGCCGGTGAACTGGAATGTCTGATTGGGTATGCCATTAATCCGATAAGCTCTGTGTGACCTGTGATTCTCTCTGCCATAGTAGTGTTCTCCTTTTTTCTTTTTGCGTGATTTTCTTATTAGTTTCATGTTTTTAACATTACCTGCCCGCTTTGTTAAAAACTTAACAACCTCTGATGTATTTATTATACAACGCTTTTTTCAATACATCCAATGCTAATTTCATGCTTTTTTAATAGCTTTAATGTATTAATCATGATATAATGTGTACAAAAACAATGGTTTTATTTTGTAATCTATAGATATTATCTATCATTTATAAGGAGATCTATATATGACGCTCAATCAATTGGGTTATTTTTACCAAGCAGCCGTCCTCCAGCACTTCAACCAGGCGGCAGAAAAAATGAACATTTCCGAACCAAGTTTAAGCCGTTCCATCGCGGCTTTGGAAAACGAACTCGGCGTCACGCTTTTTGAAAAACGTGGGCGTAATGTCACTCTCACCAAGGCCGGAGAGATTTTTTTAGAGCACGTCACCCAGATTTTAGATGATGTCACACGTGCCTCGAATAAAATGCAGCAGATTGCAACTAACGGTGGACATATCGATATTGCTTATGTTTCCCCACTTGCCCGTGAATTTATTCCAAACACGGTCCGCTCATTTCTTTCCTTAGAGCAGAATAAAAATATTACGTTTCATTTTTTTCAGGATATCACTTCCATGAATATAGAAGGTTTAAAGAAAGGTTCTTATGATCTGATCTTTGGTTCTTATTCTGCAAATGAACCAAATATTGAGTTTGTACCTATTATAAAGCAGGATCTGGTAGCAATCCTGCCGTTAGGCCATCCTCTCTGTAAAAAAGATGAGATTGAGGCCGGTGATTTTGAAAAATATCCGGTGCTTGGATATGCAAGGCATTCCGGTCTCGGAAAATATACGCGCAGTTTCTTTAAGGAACACGGCGTACTCCCAAATTTTATCTGCGAATCTCCCGATGAAAATGGAATCGCTTCCTTTGTCGCAAAAGATTTTGGCATCGCACTTGTCGCAGATGTTGATACGATCCACCGCGATGATATCTGTATCCGCCCGTTGATCTCACAGGAAACTTTTTCTCATACCGTATATATGGGATATATGCGGGGAAAATATCAACTGCCGGCTGTGCAGAGGTTTATCCAGTTTGTACGGAAATCATACCATTGATAATGCGGCTGTCAGCTTGCCCGAAACTCATTCCATTGATAATACGGCTGTCAGCTTACGCGAAACTCATTGCAGGCTGTGAATATTGTGAGGCGGGAACCCATTTAACGAAGGCACGCTTGCGCTGCCTGTCGCTCGCAGCGGTACTAAGCGACCAGAATACGGTCGCTAAGTACCGGCGGCTCCAGAGCACCTTCTTATAAATGGGTTCCCGCCTCACAACTGACTTTACTGTATCGGTGAGTTTCGCTTCACTCTGTTTTCTGTATCGGTGAGTTTCGCTTCACTCTGTTTTCTGTATTGGTGAGTTTCGCTTCACTCTGTCTCCTGCGTGACAAACTGGATAAAGGATTTCGCTACCGGGGAGAGGTAGCGCTTTTTCATGGTGGCAAGGTAGACGTGGCGCTCGTACTCCGGGTTTGTGATGGCGAGGGTTTTGACGTCGAGTGTTTTTAAGATTGGAATATCCGGCATGACCGCAATTCCAAATCCCTGGGCGACGAGTCCTGCCATGCTGCCGTCCTCTTCTATTTC
Source organism: Roseburia sp. (assembly GCA_003483745.1). GTDB lineage: Bacteria > Bacillota > Clostridia > Lachnospirales > Lachnospiraceae > Roseburia. The sequence goes on from DMYD01000018.1 coordinate 30,423, forward strand.
AAATGCAATCTTCGGAAATACACTGATCTGCTCATACATCTGGTCGACAACCGGACGCAGTCCGCTTCCCTTTTGGAAATAGATCTGCGGGTAATCCACTGTATCTTTTAAATCCACGCTGTCGTGCATGGCAAGCGGATGGTTTTTCGGTACGGCAAGGACTAACTTCTGATCGCCGATCCGGTGGAAGTCAATGTCCGGCTCCCCATCCTGATAGGAAGAAAATACAAGATCATACTGATCATTTTTCAATCCATCTAAAATATCTCCCGTCTTTCCGACAATAAAATGAAAATCAATATGATAATCCGGGTAGGCATCTAAGAACCGCCGCACCATTTTCGGTACAAATGTGCTGCCGAGAGTATAAATATAAGCAAGGTGTATCATACCTTCTTTGCTTCCGTTCAATTCCTTCGTCCGCTGCACACCCTCCTCTAATACTTTTAAGGACTCTTCCACATATGGAAGGAAAATTTTTCCATAGCGCGTCAGAACTACATTTCTTCCTTTTTTTTCAAATAATCTTGTTCCAAGTTCCTGCTCTAACTGCGCAATCGCATGACTTAGGGAAGGCTGTGTGATCGATAAGATCTGAGCCGCCCTCGTATAATGTTCTTCCTTCGCTAAAGTCCTAAAATACTGTAACTGACTTAAATTCATGAATCCATCCCCCGGTCTCTTAAGGATCTGCATGTGCCCGCCGCGCACATTGTTTCTATCATATTATAAGGATAACAATCTTCCCCCTTAGAATCAATAGAGAAAATCTATCATTTTGCCCGAAAAAACGAATTGGATTTTTTTCCACTTTCAGGGTACATTAATTACAGAAAGAGCACACAGACTTTTTCATTGTTAAAAAAGTAACTATCTAAAACATAATTATCTGCCCGCCCAAAACTGCATGACTACCGCGCCACGTTTTCTGACATTCTTAAATCTACGATGCAGTTTTTACCATCAAACAATCTCAACCACACAATTTATTCAAATGCAAAGGAGATTCTATCATGAAAAGCAAATACCCGCATATTTTTGAACCAATGACCATCCGTCGTATGACCGTAAAAAACAGAATTGTTATGACACCAATGGGAACAAACTATGGTGAGCAGAACGGTGAAATGAGTTTTCTTCATATTAATTATTATGAGCAGCGCGCAAAAGGCGGCACAGGTCTTCTGATCGTGGAAAATGCAAGTGTTGATTCCCCACAGGGTTCTAATGGTACTACACAGCTTCGTATCGACTTAGACAACTATATCCCACGTCTTTTCAAATTATGTGAAAACGTACACAAACATGGTGCATGCATCGCGATCCAGTTAAACCATGCAGGTGCTTCCGCAATGTCTTCCCGTATCGGAATGCAGCCGGTTTCTGCTTCTGACGTACCTTCCAAAGCAGGCGGAGAAATTCCTCGTCCATTAGAGAAGGATGAGATCATGCACATCGTAAAAAAGTATGGTGAGGCAGCAAAACGTGCCCAGATCTGTGGATTTGATGCAGTTGAGATCCATGCAGGACATTCCTACCTGATCAGCCAGTTTCTCTCTCCTACCACCAATAAGAGAACAGACGAATTCGGCGGTTCCGCAGAAAACCGTGCAAGATTTGCAAAATTAGTTATCGAAGAAGTCCGTAAACAGGTTGGTCCTTTCTTCCCGATCTTCGTTCGTATCAGTGCTGACGAGATGCTTGAAGGTGGAAATACCTTAGAGGATACCTTAGAGTATTTACAGTACTTCGAAAAAGAAGTCGATGTATTTGACGTTTCCTGTGGTCTTAACGGTTCCATCCAGTACCAGATCGACGCAAACTATTTACCGGATGGCTGGCGTTCTTACATGGCAAAAGCTGTAAAAGAAAAATACGGCAAACCATGTATGACAGTTGGTAATATCCGTGATCCGAAAGTCGCAGAAGATATCTTAGCAAAAGGTGATGCTGACTTTATCGGAATGGGTCGTGGACTGATCGCTGATCCGGAATGGGTCAACAAAGTTGAGTTTGGAAAAGAATGTGACCTTCGTAAATGTATCTCCTGTAATATCGGATGTGCAGGACACCGCATCGGTTTAAACCAGCCGATTCGTTGTACGGTAAACCCGGCTGTCAACTCCGGTGAAGATTACATGAAACATAAGATCAACAAACCTTGCAATGTTGTAGTCATCGGTGGCGGTACTGCCGGTCTAGAGGCAGCCTGCACTGCAGCAGAAGTCGGATGTACCACTTTCTTAATTGAAAAGAAAGCTGAGCTTGGCGGGCTTGCTTCCGTGATCTCTAAGATTCCGGATAAGAAACGTTTAGCGGACTTCCCGAACTACATGATCCACCGCGCAAGTAAACTTCACAACTTATTTGTTTTCAAGAATACAAGCGCTACACCAGAGTTAGTAAAGAGCTTAAACCCGGATATCATCGTGAACGCAACCGGTTCTGTTCCGACTTTACCGCCGATCACCGGTCTGCATGACCTTGTTGACAAAGATGACAGCAATGTTGCTACTGTATTAAAGATGATCGACCGCATTAACGAGTATCCTGAAAAAATGGATGGCAAAAAAGTTGCCATCATCGGTGGGGGTGCCGTAGGTCTTGATGTTATGGAATTCTTTACCGAGCGCGGTTCTGACGTAACCATGGTAGAGATGCTTCCAATGATCGGAAACGGTCTTGATCCGGTTACAAAATGTGATACTAACGCCAAGATGGCAAAATATCATGTAAAACAGATGACAAACACTGCTCTGCAGGAAGTTCAGAATGATCGTTTCATCGTAAAGAATCCGCAGGGTGAGATCGAAGAGATTCCATTTGATTACGGTTTCATCTGCCTCGGAATGAGAGCAAACAATCCGGTATTAGACCAGTTAGAAGAAGCTTTTGCTGATACCAACGTAGAGATCGTAAATATCGGTGACAGCAAACGTGCAAGAAGAATCATCGAGGGTACGGAAGAAGGACGTAATATCTTAAACGTACTTGCAAGACATGATTATCTGTAAGATGTGATTACAAAATGAAAAGAACCCATAAATATTGATTTTTTATTTGCAGGCTAAAATAAGCATATACCGCTCATAGTAAAGAGAATAGCCCGGGATTTCCAATAATCCCGGGCTATTTTCATATGAAAATATGCTTTTTTTCTTCACGTCCGTCATATCTTAGCTGAAAAACAGCCTTTTCACATCATCCACTGGCATATCCTGTCCGGTGTAAAGTTTGAATGCGGCAACTCCCTGCCACAGTAACATTCCTTTTCCTCCGACACAGGTACATCCTGCTTCTTTTGCTTCCCGAAGAAGCTTTGTTTCTTCCGGATTGTATACCGCATCTGCAACAACAAGTCCCGGGCGGAATGCAGACAGATCTTTTACAACACTCTGATCATCCATCGGCTTCATTCCAACGATCGTGGCATTTGCAAAAATATCACTTGACTGGATCTCTTCCGTCATCTTTGCAGTATCTGCAATGTCATAGACATTGACAACGCACTCCGGCACTGCCTTTTTGATCTTTTCTGCGGTCTGCAGCGTTCTCTCAAAGAATGCATCCTTGATATTGAAAATAGAGATTTCTCTTGCGCCGTCTAAGGCACACTGTACCTGAATAGCTGTTGCAGCACCGCCACCGCCGGCTACTGTGATCTTTTTGCCTTTGATCTCAATGCCATGATCTCTTAAATTATGTACAAATCCTTCCCCATCTGTGATATGACCGGTCAGTTTTCCATTGTCATTGACGATCGTATTGATTGCACCGATGATCTGTGCTGCCGGGGAAAGTTCATCCATATATTTTGCTGCTTCAACCTTATCTGGCATGGTAACGTTGCATCCACGCATGTTGAAAGTCTTCATCGCAGCGATCGCATCTTTTACTTTGTCCTCTTTTATATCAAAAGCCACATAAGCATAATCTAATCCCAGCTTCTCAAAGCTGTAATTGTACATCGCCGGTGATCCTGAATGACCGACCGGTGAACCGATCAATGCTAAAAGTCCTGTGTGACCTGAAATACGCTTTTCCATGATTTAATCCTCCTTGTTTTCCGAAAAAAATATGCCTTGCCCGGAACAATGTCAGCAATCCGTGCAGAATTTTTCTCCCATAACAATTTTTAACCTTATTTTAGTAACATGATATCCTCTTTTTTGCAGAATGGCAAGTACTTTTTTTATTTAAAGCGTTAAAGCACTGAATAAAATGCAATTTGACAGAACCGGATGTATTTCTTAAAATAATTTGTGTACCTTTTTCCCAACAAATGATGGTTTGTGGGTGATATGCGTCGCCCGTCCAAATGGTGTGTCGCAGGTCTGTGAGCGGCATCTTGCGCAAAGCCGAATTAATTTTGGTTCCGTTGTCCGAAAATAAGAAAAGCTAGGTCTGCCTGATTTAGGTTATGGCGGAGTGACGTGACCGGCGTTCAACGAGCCATCCTTGGCTCGTGAAGCCTTGTTCTGCCATCCGTGGCAGAACATCACTGTGTAACTACAGGCAGACCAAGTTTTTCTAATTTTCTCCCAAAGTCACAAAATTAGCTTCGGCTTTGTGCAAGATGCCAGCCTCCAGGTTATGAAACACCATTTGGGTGGGCGGTTCATCTCAAAACTGGGGGCATAGGTGCGAATTTTCGATATTCGCACAAATGGAAATATGCTTAAAATCCTAATGTGCTGTATCATTGATATTCAGCCTGATGAATTGTCTGAAGTTTCATCTGCTATGTCGCATTACATTAATCATTTCGTAAATTACCAGACTAATAATGCAGATTACTATTCCAAGTATGTATGGTTAAAAGCATAAATATAACACATTGCGTCGAGGTTTTTCGACATTTTTAAAATGAACGTCACAAAAATTTACGCACCCCC
>DMYD01000003.1:0-6370 GCA_003483745.1 Roseburia sp.
CTCGTTTTTTCACACGCCCTTTTGGGGTTAGCAATATTATTTTCTTACTGTTCATACGGAAGTAATTCCGCAAGATAGCCTTTCTTTTTGAGTGCTTCCTCTATCTCATCTAACACTTCTTCACTCTCAGCGCTGATCTTATGAAAATGATATCCGGACGTCACATTGAGAAGTGGTGTCGATTTTCCTGTCTTTAAATCATCCATAAAATTCTGCACATCTCGCCTGCTTTTGATATTTAGCGGAGCATCTAATTTCCCATAAACGCGGTGATTGACCATGACATTGACTACACATCCCCCAAGATCAACGATCGTAGTCAGTTCATCCTCCACCTGTTCATTGGTATGGCATACTTTAAATATCCTGACTGCCTGTTTTGGTTCATCCAGCAGATAACCTCTTGCAGTAGAAATAATCGGATACCCCTGAGTGCGGAGAAGTGCAATATCCTGCACTACGACCTGTCTGCTGACACCTGTTTTCCTTCCAAGTGCCGTGCCGGATACCGGTGTATCTGTATCACGTATCATAGACAGGATTTCTTTTCTTCTGTCTGCTCCGGTCATTTCTTTTTCCATTTGCGATCCTCTCCTTTTTGACTCTGCATTTATTTTAGCTGAATCTGTCTATTTTTACAAGCGTTACTGAAGGGAATCTGTTACTTTCAAATGTTTCAGGCTGATATCTAAGATCGGTGCTGAATGTGTCAGGGCACCGCTGGAAACATAATCCACTCCGAGTGCTGTGATCGTTTTGATATTCTCTTTTGTGATATTTCCGGAGCACTCCGTTTTTGCTCTGCCGTCGATCAGCCGGATTGCCTCCGACATCTGTTCCGGTGTCATGTTATCGAGCATGATAATATCCGCACCTGCTTCCACGGCTTCTTTTACCATGTCAAGATTTTCTGTCTCTACCTCGATTTTACGGACAAACGGAGCATATGCTTTTGCAGCAAGAATAGCTTCTTTTACACCGCCTGCCGCATCAATATGATTATCTTTGAGCAGAACACCGTCCGATAAATTGTAACGATGATTCTGTCCGCCTCCCACACATACGGCATATTTCTCGAAAATACGCATGCATGGTGTTGTCTTTCTTGTATCAAGTAATGTTGTGCTGCTGCCCTCTAATAACTGTGCAACCTGATGTGTATATGTTGCAATACCACTTAAACGCTGCAGATAATTAAGAGCTGTACGCTCTCCGGATAAAAGAACCCGCACATCTCCCTTTACCGTAGCAAGAAGCTGTCCTTTTTTTACAAGATCCCCATCTTTTACCTGTGTACCACCCTGATTTTGCGCCCACTCTACTTTTGTATCCGCATCCAGCATGGTAAATACACGTTCAAATACCGGCAGTCCTGCGATCACACCATCCTGTTTGCAGATCAGTTCCACCTCTCCGGCCCTGTATTCCGGCATCACTGCGTTTGTGGATACGTCCTCACTGTGAATATCTTCCTCTAATGCAAGACGGATATATTTATCAGCAACAAGCTGCATGGTAATTGGATTTAAGTTCATGATTTTTATTTCCTTTCTCTTTATTTTGTATTTTTACTGCTGCATGTCTGGCAAAAACAAGACTCTCTAACAGGCTGTTACTTGCAAGACGGTTCTTACCGTGGACACCGTTACAGCTCGTTTCTCCGACTGCATAAAGATGTGGCATCGTTGTCATGGAGTCCCTGTCCACATGGACACCACCCATAAAATAGTGCTGTGCCGGTACGATCGGTGCCGGTTCTTTCAAAAGATCATATCCTTCTTCTAAGCATTTCTCATAAATGTGTGGAAAATGTTTTAAAATAATATCTTTTGGGACATGTGCAAAAGAAATCCACTCATGATCCACACCTTCTTTTTTCATTTCTTCCCAAATCGCTTTTGTCACAACATCTCTCGGAAGAAGTTCATTGACAAAACGTTCACCCTTGTGATTTAAAAGAATTGCCCCTTCCCCTCTCGCCGACTCTGAGATCAGGAAACTTCTGCCCGGCTTTTTGCTGTAGAGACAGGTCGGATGGATCTGCACATAGTCCATATGTTCAAGTTCAACACCATGTTCTTTTGCAATCCGGCACGCATCCCCGGTCAGAAGCGGAAAATTTGTGGAATGTTCATAGAGACCGCCAATTCCTCCGGTTGCCATAATTGTATTTTCTGCATGGATATGAAGTATCTCACCATCTTTTGTCTCTGCGATCATACCGGTACATTTACCATCTTCCTCTAAAATGTCCGTCATAGTCGTATATGTAAGTATCGTCACGTTGGACATTTTTTTCACGTGGGAAAGCAATGTAGTCGTGATTTCCTTTCCCGTAATATCCTCATGGAAGCAGATTCTTGGACGGGAATGTGCCCCCTCTTTGGTATATGCAAGGCTTCCATCCGGATTTTTGGCAAAACGGACGCCGAATCTTAGCAGGTCATTGATCACATCCCGGCTGGAACGGATCATGATATCAACGCTTTCCTTCCGGTTTTCATAATGCCCTGCCCGCATGGTATCCTCAAAATAAGAATCGTAATCAGATTCATCCCGCAATACACAAATACCCCCCTGGGCAAGCATGGAGTCACAGCTTTCTAAATCTTCTTTTGAAAGCATTAAAATGTTCATTTCCTTCGGCAGATTCAACGCCGCATAAAGCCCTGCCACACCGCATCCTGCAATCACAACATCGTAATACAGATTTTTCATAATTTCCACTCTACTTTCCGGCAAGTTCCAACATTCTTGCCAACGCATTTTTTGCTGCTTCTTCCGTTTCTAGTTTCGCATGGATCTCATTTTCCCCTGTTTTTAACACATGAAGTACTTTTTCCGGTGTGATTTTTTTCATATTCACACAGGTAGGTGTTGTTTCCGGAAAATAAAACGATGCATCCGGTCTGCGTTCCTTTAGTTTTGCAAAAACCCCGCATTCCGTTCCAATAATAAATTCTTTATCTCTGCTCTCACCGGCAAAATTAATGATTCCACTTGTTGAACCGATGAAATCAGCGATTTCGATAATTTTATGGTTACATTCCGGGTGAACTAAAACTTTTGCATCTGGATGTTCTGCCTTTAAATCGAGCAATTCCTCCACCTGCATAAATTCGTGTACAATACAAAATCCTTCGTTGTAAATAAATTCTTTTTCCGGTACTGCTTCCGCAACAAAATGTGCCAGATTCCGGTCCGGGATAAACAAAATATGTTTGTTTGGCAGATTTTTTACAATTTTCACGGCATTCGCAGAAGTCACGCATACGTCAGACCACGATTTAATTTCCTGCGTGGAGTTGATGTAGCAGACAACCGCAAGATCCTCGTACTGATCTCTCGCCGCCTGCACCGTCTCTTTCGTCACCATATGTGCCATTGGGCAGTCTGCAGCCAGATCCGGCATCAATACCGTCTTATCCGGATTTAACAGTTTCGCGCTCTCGCCCATAAACGTCACACCACAGAGCACGATCGTTTTATTCGCAAGTTCTGTTGCCTTTTTGCTCAAAAAATAAGAATCTCCGATATAATCGGCAAGTGCCTGTACTTCCGGTCTCACATAATAATGTGCCAGGATCACAGCATCTCTTTTCTTTTTCCACTCTTCTAATTCTTCCAAACTTATCATACGCCCTCTTAACTCTCTCTCAATTTTTTTGCCCATACATTTCAGATTTTTGCTGAAACTTTTCGTAGTATACCACTTATCATTACATATGACAAGACACATGTTTAAAATCATGTAAAGTTTTCTGCTTTTATTTTTCAAAAAAATGTTTTGTACTTCTGAAACAATACATAATTCATTCTGTTTCAAGACATATTAAACAACAGAATGCATGTTCCGCATTCTATCTATTGCGAATATAAAAATCATGAAAAAGAGGGATTCTATATGTTAAACGGAGATACTGTAAAATTATTGCGGGAATGTAATGCTGGCACAAAAATGGCTGTTTATTCCATGGATGAGATCTGTGATAAAATTTCAGATGCAAATTTCAAAAATGTCATCATGGCATCCAAAGAAAAACACGAGCGTCTTGGAAATGAGATCCATGCACAGTTAGAAAAATGTGATGATCCGGTCAAAGAACCGAATGCGCTTGCAAAGGGAATGTCCTGGCTGAAAACAAATGCCAAATTAGCAGTCGAGGAAAGTGATGCAGTGTGCGCCGATCTTCTAACCGAGGGCTGTAACATGGGTGTCAAATCACTCTGCCGTTATTATAACCAGTATGCAGCAGCAGACGCACAGGCGCAGGGATTTTGTAAGGAACTGATCCACCTTGAGGAAAACCTCGCCAAGGAAATACGCAGTTATCTTTAATGGAAAACTGCTACAGGCATAACACAAAAAAGACAGCAACAACCCAATTTCGATTGTTACTGTCTTTTTCTTTCAGTTATTTGTGGTTCTATATTTTTCGGTAAATGAGTTATCTTCCTTTTACCACAAATTCACGGATTTCCTCCATCACAGTATCATCTTCCTCATGTATGGTCAGTGTCAGAGGTTTTGACAGATCCATCGTACAGACTCCAATGATTGATTTTCCATCTACGGTATATCTGCCTTTTGCAAGGTCAAACGCTCCTTTATGGCCACTTAAGATATGACACAGCTTCTTTGCTTTTTCCGGTGCATCGATCAATACTTCTACCTGTTTCAAAACAAAATCCTCCTGTTTTGTTCTTGTATAGATATAGTATTCCACAATTTTCCACCGGTTATTCATTATTCGGCAAGCAATGCCTCGATCTCATCAAGCACTTCCCCAAACACATCCAGTGCCTCCTGGATCGGCTTTGGTGTTTCAAGGTTCACGCCTGCAATTTTAAGCAGTTCTACCGGAGATGCCGAACATCCGCCGGATAAAAACTTCTTATAACGTTCTACCGCAGGTGCTCCCTCTTTTAAGATTCCATGTGCCAGTGCAACTGCGGAAGAAAATCCCGTTGCATACTGATATACATAGAAATTATAGTAAAAATGAGGGATTCTTGCCCACTCGTAAGCAATCTCCGGATCTGATACCATATCCGGTCCAAAATACTTGCAATTCAAATCATAATACAGTTTATTTAAAGTCTCAGCAGTCAGGCTTTCTCCCTCTTCCACCATCTTATTGCTTAACATTTCATACTCTGCAAACATAGTCTGGCGATAAACGGTTCCTTTAAAGCTGTCGAGATAATGATTGAGCAGATAAGCGCGCTCTTTTTTATCCGTTGTATTTTTCAGAAGATATTCCATCAAAAGTACTTCGTTGCAGGTAGAGGCCACCTCCGCGACAAAAATTTTATACTGGGAATAAATATAAGGCTGTGCTTCGTTCGAATAGTAAGAATGCATCGCGTGCCCCATCTCATGTGCCAATGTAAACATGTTATCAAGCGTATCATTATGATTTAACAGTACATATGGATGTGAGCCGTAAGCACCGGCAGAATAAGCACCGCTTCTCTTTCCTTCATTTTCATAAACATCGATCCAGCGACTTTCAAATCCCTCTTTTACTTTTGCAACGTAGTCTTCTCCAAGTGGTGCTAATGCCTTTAACACGGTTTCTTTTGCTTCCTCAAAAGAAATCTTCTTTGCCGCATCTGCGATCATTGGGGTATAAACGTCATACATATGCAATTCATCCACACCAAGACATTTTTTGCGGAGACGCACATAGCGGTGCATTTTATCCATGTTTTTATTGATCGTATCAATCAGGTTCTGATAAACAGCCGGAGAAACATTATTCGCATCCACTGCTGCTTCCAGCGTCGAATTATAATGTCTTGCATTTGCATAAAAAATCTGCTGTTTCACCTGACCGTTATATAGCGCTGCAAGTGTGTTTGCATACTGTTTATACACACCATAAAATCCCTCAAATGCATCCTTACGCACACGGCGGTCTGCAGACTCTTCAAATGGTACAAAGTTGCCATGGGACAGTCTCACTGTATCGCCATCTTCATCTTTGATCTCCGGGAATACAAAATCAGCGTTGTTGATGATGGAATATACCTGTCCGGATGTCTCTGCCATATCGCCTGTCATCGCTACCAGTTTTTCCATTTCAGCAGAAAGTGTATGTGCCTTGGTACGCTCGATCTCCTCGATCTGTTTACGGTAAAGTTCTAACTCTGGAAGTTCTTTATAGTATCCTTCCAGAACAGCCTCATCCATTGCAAGGATCTCCGGAACGATAAATGCAGTCTGGCTTGACACCTTCGTCAGCATAGAATACATTTTCTGGGACATTGCCTGATGTGCCGTATTTTTCTGGTCTTCATCAAACAGACGCTCGGCATAATTAAAATCATAATCCAGTTTTTCCTCTGCCTTAGCTGCGCGTTCTAA
>DMYD01000003.1:6600-7845 GCA_003483745.1 Roseburia sp.
TCGGACGCATACATATCTTTTAAATTCCATGTATATTCTTCTTTTACTTCGCTTCGTTTTAACAATTCTTTCGCCATTGTAAACCTCCATATTTTTACTGCCGGAAAATGATTCCAGCACTCTTTAATTTACGCTCTGTGGCAGGAATTGTAAAGGGAAATATTGATGTTTTTTTCTCTATTTCTTATTCGGTGCAAGGAACAGATTATAGAAGTTTCTCAATGCATCCGGTTCTTTGCTGTTTCCGATTCCGTGAGTTTCCACATACTGTTTCATCTTTTTGATCGTTTCCTTTGAAAATACATAGGTTTCCACCGGTGTATCATTATCCATATTGTTTAATGCTGCTTCCAGTGCTGCCTTATATTCCGGATCAACTTTCCAGATGGAATTATCTTCCAGTCCACCCTCTTCAAACGGCTTTTTATAATATTTGCTGTTGATGAACCGGGTAACTCCGGTCAGGTCCATCTGTGTGATTTTTTTCGGTGTTGTATCGGTCACATGCACCATAATCTGTTTCACATATGTGTTTCCGACATGATCTACTACGGTCAGATTCTCGGATGTGGCAAAATCATGCTGCAGGCTGGTAAACTCACCTGCCTGGTAATCCGGGATCGTAAAAGATGTATAAAGTGAAGGATCGCTTGCTCCAGGGTTCGTTCCCGGTGCGATCGGACTTCCATCTTCACGGTCGGATGCCGTTGCATGGCTTAAAATCTCCGCTTCTGTGATAAACCCGCTCTGTGCCTGATCCAGTGTGTAATAAAGATCTTCTGCCCGGATCCACGGACAGTCATCCCATACCGCATAAAGTGTGATTTCCCCGCCATCCTCTGCTACAAGGTTTCGTACGACATCACCGGCTTTCCACTTCGGAATAAAGGAATCTCTGCCATCTTCTAACGACCATCCCATAAATACGGATGCATATACCTTTTTCACAGGTTCTGCAGCTTTCTTGGTATCCTCAAGTTCCTCTGTATCATCGGCTGTCTTATCCTCTTTCGCATTTGCGGCATTATTTTCCGCTGCTTTTGCCGGTTCTTCTTCCTCATAGCCTGCCATCATGCTCCTTGGAATCGCTCCGGAAATCACATCTCCTGTGACGTTTACTCCATCCAGGGTATATTTTTCATAGGCTGCCGTTCCATCCGCTTTCCAGATATCCGGCAGTGTTATATCGGTATCGTAAGTTGCTATGATATCATCGATATGCCCGGCTCCGCCGTTTGGATCAAA
>DMYD01000050.1 GCA_003483745.1 Roseburia sp.
AAATATATTGTAGTAGGAGGGAGAATGTTTTGAGGATGAAAAATAAAGAACAAAGAAGTATGGTAAAAGCAGTATTGTGTCTGTTGTTAGCATTTTGCATATTTGCGGGGGAACTGCTCGCAGCAGCACCTGTAGAGGCGAAGAGCCTGACAAATTCCAAAAAGTACAATACGGTCCAGGCGACAGTACAGTCCAAGACAAGCATTAAGCTGAGCTGGAAAAAGAAACTGAATGGTAAACTTGACATTTACCGCTGTGAGGTCAGAAATGGGAAAAAAGGAACATATAGGAAAATTGCAAGTGTATCCGGATCAAAGAAATTTTATGTGGACAAAAAGGTCAAATACAAGAAAACATATTTCTATAAGATCGTATATTACAGTCTGACAAATCAGTCTAAGAAAAAAGAAGGTACTTTTTATGCCAGCCAGTATACAGGCGTAGAACGTATAGACTGGGCGGATGATAATCCGGCATATGATTTTGCAAAGGGACCGAAATTTATCGAACTGCAGATACAGGGAGAACTTGATGATAATGATAAAGTGTTAGGTTTGAGACCAACGGGATATGAGATATACCGCAAAACAGGAGATGAAGATTACAAAAAGATTGCAGCCGTAAAGTCAAAACAGAGTTATATCAAATATAAAGACAAAGAAGTCAAGGCAGGAAAGGCTTATTATTATAAGGTCAGATCATTTTGTAAGCTGAATGGAAAGACATTATATAGTGATTATACAGAAGAATTGTTGCTTACAGCTACGAATAAGAGTGGAAAATATACGATCAAAGATGTTTCTATGACAGATCGGCAATCTGAATTTGTGGTAGCCCTGACAAGTGATGCTGGAAATGCAGACACGGTTATTTATGGTGCAGGCAGTGGGTTAAAAATCAAAGGTGATCATGTCAGTGTAGATTTAACGGCATATAGTACGGATAATGCGACATGGGTTACATTTGATGAAAAACAGCCATTGACGATAGAGGGAGGTCAGACATATTATCTTAAATTTAAAAGCAGAGATGGAAAGGCAGTGGCTGATGTGACATTAAAGGAAAATACAGCTTTCCTTGAGATTGTTTATGTAAAATATGATGGAATATCATATTTCATAGATATGGATCTGAAAGATAATACTGTAAAATTATGGTTAAATGATAATGACTGATCCTATCGTCCACATCTGAAAATACCAGATAAAAAAGAGTGCTGAAAAAAGAGGATTTTTTGGCACTCTTTTTATGTGCGTCTGATGGTGCACGCCAGTCAAGGATGAAAGTCCCTGATCCGCCCTGGCAGTGGAAATATTTATTCCACAGGGGCGTAGCCAAGGCTGACTTTGATATCCTGACTGTAATTTCCGAAGGATTTTCCGAAAATCGTAAGCCCGCCGACGTGCTTGGCATCGTCCTCCACGGCGAGGCGGAAACGGATGTTACTGCGGCAGTTGAGATGGAAATCATCGATTTTGACGTCAGATATTTTAAGCCCGTCGATATAGGTACCTTTTTGATTGATGACAAGTTGTTTTAGCAATCCGTACTGGTTCCAGTTTGAATACCACCAGTCCGGTGTCAACAGACCCTTTACATCACCAAAATCGCCGGGAGAGGTCCAGTCACCGATATGAATATCATTTAAGTAAAAACTGATATCGGAAGGCCAGTCATTGTTGGTGCCTGGTGCTTCGGAACTAAGTTCTGCGGAAATTGTGATCTGTGTGATTTTTTTGGAAGCCGGGATAAAATTTGGAATGGCATATTCAACGTAACCGCGTGTAAACCATAGAATATCAGCGTTATAGCGGTCTGGATGTTCAAAATACCGCGGATCATCCACTTCACCGATCAGGGCATCTGCAGAGGCAAGTCCGCAGGTCGGGCAGATCTGGTAATTTGTATAGTGACCGATTTTTAATTCTGTATGATAAACATTCTCGATTTCGGCAGGCTTTTCTAAATCAATCAGGATCTTATCCAGGTGGATGGAACAGATTTTCTGGTTGCCGTGAACAGCAGATTCACTGGATGTTGTGATCAGTCCGCAGTTCTCAAGTTTTTTGATATGGCTGGTTAAGGCACCGTTTGTAATATTTAAACGGGAGGCAAGTTCATTCATGCTCATATTGTCGTTTTCCAGCAAAATATTTAAAATTTCAATTCTCACATCAGAACCGAGTGCCTTAAAAAGTTCTAACCCTTCATTCAACGAGGTGATGTGTAACAAGGAAATCCTCTCCTTTCAAAATCTGTAAAAATCACAGAATGACACGTTCTAAACTGTAATCATTGCCTGAAAGTGTCAGGATTGCAAGACTTTTCGAATCTCCACGTCCGTCGCTGGCACTGCCCGGATTAATATAAACTTTATTGAAACGTTCATAAAATGTATAGTGATGAGTATGACCAAAGATAAGAAAATCAGCATCTGTCAGGTCAAATGGAAGATCAAACTGATTATGAACCAGGAAAAAAGTCTTGCCGCCAATGCGAAACTGCAAAAATGCAGGAAGATTTTTTGACCAGTCACCGCGGTCATTGTTGCCCCGGACCATATAAAGCGGAATGCCAAAATTCCGGAAACATTCATAATTTTTCTGTGTACAGAAATCACCTGCATGGATCAGATAATCGCAGCCATCTAAATGACGGTGCCACTCTTCACGGAAAATGCCATGTGTATCAGAAATAATGCCAATTTTCATAAAATCTCCATTCTTGTGCTGCCTTTTGCACAAATATCCCCCATTAAGTAAAAAAGCAATTAGGTAAATTATATAGGAAAAAAGTATGGAAGTCTAGGAAAAAGAGAAAATATTCATAAAAACACTTTTTTATTTTAAAGTAATGTAGTATACTGTTCGAGGGATCAATTAGTTAAATTTTTAACGGGAGAGGGAAGATGGAAAGCTCAGTATTGGAGGAAAAAGTTTTTCATAAGGTTATGAAAAATATACCGTTTGGTCTTGTTGTGAGCAGTGAGGGAAGAGAGCGTAGAGTATACTATGTGAATCCGATGGCATACCGCATGCTCGGTTATACGCGGGAGGAATATATTGAAAAAGTACAGGGCGGATGGAGCCGGTTTGTAGATATTGATATGAGAGCGGTCATGAGAGATTATCACAGAGAGATTCTGGCGGGAGAGCCATTTGAAGTGACTGCATTGGCACAGATGAAGAACGGAAACAAGAAGTGGCTGTCTTTTCGTGTTATGGTATCCATGGAATTAAAGCCTGTCAGTTACATTACAATCACGGACGTAACAGAGAAGGTGGAAAAAAACAGACGCTATGCGAGGGAAAGAGAATATTTAAGGGATGCCGCAGCCAGAGATTCCATGACGAGACTTTTTAACCGCGGTACGATGGAAGAACGTATCAAGGAAGAAATAGAGTCTATGGAGGAAGGGCAGTATTATGCGTACATTGCCATTGACCTGGATAATTTTAAGCAGATCAATGATGTATATGGTCACTGGGTCGGCGACCGTGTCATTCTGGGAATATCTAATATTTTAAGGGAAGTTTACGGTAATAATGCCCGTATCGGACGTATGGGCGGGGATGAATTTGCAGTATTTCTTCCGGATGTAAAAGACCGGGCCCGGATACAAAGTCAGGCAGATGAAGTGTTGCGCCGTCTGCGTGGGCAAAAAGAAATGATTGGAATGGCCAATGAGCCGACAGCAAGTATCGGCATCGCGTTCGGACCGGAGGATGGAACAAGTTTCCGTGAACTGTATCACAGAGCGGACGAGGCACTTTATCAGGTCAAAAAGGAAGAAAAAAACAGTATAGCAATTTATACAATGATATAGATCTATTTTTAGTACATTTTACCTATTGAAAAAATGAATCAAAAATTATAACATCTAATTGTTATATGACTGACGGAAAAGTGGAAGAACCACATGAAGTATAACGTTTACAATGCCGACCGTCTGGGCGAGATAACCCGGACTGTCGGTTTCTTTTATTCTTAAGATATTTCTATCAGGAATCCTTTTGTACGAAAAAAAGAACAGTTCCGGAAACGAAGCGGATATTGACAAGCAGTGTGTGGACATGATATATTCACTGCGTTAGAATTAGCTAACAAAAGTTAGATACAACTACCAATATTTTCCAGCAATACCAAAATATTGGGGGATCAAGTCCGTTTTATACAGGTAAACCATAGTTTTCAGCAAACAGGAGGAAAAATAATGCAAAACGAATGGAGAGATTTTAATGGTGGAGCATGGGAGAATGAAGTAAATGTCAGAGACTTCATTCAGAGAAATTATAAGCCATACGATGGTGACAGCTCTTTCTTGGAGGGACCGACAGAGGATACCACAGCACTCTGGCAGGACGTATTAGAGCTTTCAAAGCAGGAGAGAGAAGCCGGCGGCGTGCTCGATATGGATACAAAGATCATTTCCACGATCACTTCCCATGGACCTGCGTACTTAGACAAAGATAAGGAGAAGATCGTAGGTTTCCAGACAGATAAACCATTCAAACGTTCCTTACAGCCTTATGGCGGTATCCGTATGGCAATTAAGGCATGTGAAGATAATGGGTATAAAGTAGACCCGGAAGTGGTAGAATATTTTACAACACACAGAAAGACACACAATGCAGGTGTGTTTGATGCATATACACCGGAGATGAGAGCCTGCCGTTCTGCACATATCATCACTGGTCTTCCGGATGCATACGGACGCGGACGTATCATTGGCGACTACAGAAGACCTGCACTTTACGGTGTGGACCGTCTGATCGAAGATAAGCAGGAACAGTTAGATTCCACACGTACCATTATGTATTCTGATGTTATCCGTGAACGTGAGGAGTTATCTGAACAGATCCGTGCACTTAAGATGTTAAAGGAATTAGCAAAGATCTACGGATGTGATATTTCCAAACCTGCAACAAATGTTCTTGAGGCAGCACAGGCTGTATATTTTGCTTATCTTGCAGCAGTCAAAGAGCAGAACGGTGCGGCAATGAGTCTTGGACGTACTTCTACTTTCTTAGACATTTATGCAGAGCGTGACCTTCGTGAGGGAACCTTCACTGAGAAAGAGATCCAGGAGATCATTGATCAGTTCATCATGAAACTGCGCTGCGTAAAATTTGCCCGTACACCGGAGTATAACAGTATTTTCGCCGGAGATCCTACCTGGGTAACAGAGTCTATCGGTGGAATCGGAGTAGATGGAAGACATATGGTAACAAAAATGTCTTACCGTTACTTAAATACTTTAAACAACATCGGAGCAGCACCGGAGCCAAACCTGACTGTTTTATGGTCTGTAAAACTTCCGGAGAATTTCAAAAAGTTCTGTGCAGAGATCTCAATCAAGCATTCTGCGATCCAGTATGAGAACGATGATATCATGCGTGTGGTTCACGGGGATGACTACGGTATCGCATGCTGCGTATCTTCCATGAGAATCGGAAAAGAGATGCAATTCTTCGGGGCACGTGCAAACCTTGCAAAATGTTTACTCTATGCGATCAACGGTGGTGTGGATGAGATCAGCGGCAAACAGGTAGGACCGAAATATCGTCCGATCACTTCCGAGTATCTTGACTACGACGAGGTATGGGATAAATACAAAGACATGATGAAATGGCTTGCAAGTGTCTATGTCAATGCATTAAATGTTATTCACTACATGCATGACAAATACTGCTACGAGAGAATGCAGATGGCATTACATGACAAACAGGTAAGACGCTGGTTTGCAACCGGTATTGCAGGATTTTCCGTAGTAGCAGATTCCCTTTCTGCCATTAAATATGCAAAAGTAAAACCGATCCGTGATGAGAACGGTATTACAGTAGACTTTGAGATTGAGGGAGATTTCCCGAAATATGGTAATGATGATGACCGTGTGGATGAGATCGCAAAAGAGGTTCTGCATACATTCATCAAATATGTAAAAGGAAACCACACTTACCGTGGAGGTATCGCAACAACTTCTATTCTTACCATCACATCCAACGTATCCTACGGTAAGAATACAGGAGCAACCCCGGATGGAAGAAAGAAAGGTGTTGCGTTTGCTCCGGGTGCAAACCCAATGCACGGACGTGATAAAAATGGTGCAGTTGCTTCTTTAGCTTCTGTTGCAAAGATGCCGTTTATGGATGCGCAGGATGGTATTTCTAATACCTTTACCATCGTACCGGATGCACTTGGAAAGACTGAGGAAAGTTCTGAGACGAACCTTGTGGCACTGCTTGACGGTTATGCAGAAAAAGGCGGCCACCACTTAAATGTAAACGTATTAAATAAAGAAACACTGCTTGATGCACAGAAGCATCCGGAAGAATATCCGCAGCTTACGATCCGTGTATCAGGTTACGCAGTAAACTTCATCAAACTGACCAAAGAGCAGCAGGATGAGGTAATTGCAAGAACATTCCATGAACTGATGTAAAAATAAGGAGATCAAAATGGGCTATATTCATTCTCTGGAATCATTTGGTACGGTAGACGGTCCGGGCGTACGTTTTGTTGTATTCTTTGAGGGCTGTCCGATGCGCTGCCAGTATTGCCACAATCCGGATACCTGGATTTTGACTGATGGAAAGCAGATGGAGGCGGACGAGATTATTGACCGCTTCCTGCGCAATGCCTCTTTTTACCGGACAGGCGGGATTACTGCCACAGGTGGAGAGCCGATGCTTCAGATCGATTTTCTGACGGAACTGTTTGAAAAGGCGAAGGCGCATGGAATCCATACCTGTTTAGATACGTCAGGTATTATGTTTCCGGGATTCCCAAAGGATGAAAAAGCCACATCAGATGGGAAAAAAAGTCCGGAATCAGACCAGGAGATCATTGCAGGAGGAGACTTTAGAAAAGGAGTCACACTTGAAAAAGTAGACAGACTGCTTGAAGTTACAGATCTTGTGATGTTAGATATCAAGCATATCCGCGATGGGGATCACCGCAGGCTGACCGGACATTCCAATAAGAATATCCTGGAATTTGCAAGATATTTGGATCAGAAGAAAAAGCCGGTATGGATCCGGCATGTCGTGGTTCCAGGCATCACATTTGAGGAGACAGAATTAACGGAACTTGGACATTTCTTAAAGACACTTTCTAATATGGAAAAATTAGAAGTGCTGCCATATCATGCGCTTGGCAAGATCAAGTATGATAATCTTGGCATGGACTATGTGTTAAAAGATACTCCGCAGCTTACCAAAGAGGAAGCAAAGCGTGCGGAGCAGATGATAAGGGATGCAATGTCATGATGACATCGCATCCCTTATAAACTGTTTGTTATAGACATACGTCAGTTAATACCATATTTTTTTACAAGAATATTACAGGAAAATATAAATATTCTGAAAAATATATAAAAAATGATATATTGTATTGAAATATTTGTGGAAAGTGCTATAATAAAACCATGATATAAATCTGTATCAAATAAACGGCAAAGGGGTTGGACATCATGAGAATCAAGATTACAGGAAGAAACATTGAATTGACCGATGGTATCAAGGAGGCAGTGGAGGACAAGTTAAATAAATTAGAGAAGTACTTCACTCCAGACACAGATGTCTATGTAACGCTGAGCGTAGAGAAGGAACGCCAGAAAGTGGAAGTTACGATTCCAATGAAAGGAAACTATATTCGTTCTGAACAGGTCAGCAACGATATGTATGTATCAATTGATCTGGTAGAAGAGGTTATTGAGCGTCAGTTAAAGAAATATAGAACGAAACTGGTTACAAAACAGCAGAGCGCAGCATCCGTTTTCAAACAGGATTTCTTAGATGCACCGTCAGATGACGATGAGGAGATCAAGATCATCCGTTCTAAGAAATTTGATATGAAGCCAATGTATCCGGAAGATGCATGTGTACAGATGGAGTTATTAGGACATGATTTCTTCGTATTTATCAATGCGGAGACCGAAGATGTCAACGTTGTATACAAGAGAAAAGGCAACACATACGGATTGATCGAACCGGAATATTAAAATGGATCATTACAGAATTGTGCTGTAAATACAAAACCCACCCTGTGGCAAACACCTTGCCGCAGGGTGGGTTTTTGCATGCAGAATGCATTTGTGGCAGGGAGTCGTTTGTCAAAAGGTGGTTTACAGCTTAGAGGTTGTCAAATTGCAACAAGCTGGGAATGCTTTTGTGACTTTGGAAGAAAATTAGAAAATCTTAGCCTGCCTGTCAATTCACAGTGATGTTCTGCCACGGATGGCAGAACAAGGCTTCACGAGCCATGGAACAAAACAGACCTGGCTTGTTGCAATTTGATAGACGAAAAACTAAAATCCACCTTTTGACACACGCTCCCTATGAATTAAGCATTATGGAAAAACGACACACAGATCGCCCCCGGTCCCGCATGGGTACCAATCGTACTTCCAATCGTGCTGATCGGAAGTTCCTTCGTCTGTCCTGCCCAGAGATCTGCGCTGTCTGCAATATATTTCTGGAGCAGTGAATCATCAAGTCCGCTGTAACCTAACATATACGGCATGGAAAAATCAATGCCATTTTTATTTTTCACTTCCTGAATCAGAATATTATTTCCATTTTTAGATCCCCTGGCTTTTCCAAGAATCACAACTTCGCCTTTTTCAATGGCGATCACAGGTTTGATGGATAAGATATTCCCGGCCCAAGCAGCTGTTTTTGAGATGCGTCCGCCTTGTTTTAAATATTCGAGGGTGTCAAAGACGGCTAAAACACAGACGTCCTTTTTTTTCTCTTCGAGTTTTTCGGCAATCTCTTTCGCAGAGAGTCCCTCATCACGCAGCCTTACGGCATAAAGCACAAGGATCTGTTCGCCGAGACATACATTTAAGCTGTCAACTAAGGTGATACAGTCCTCGTAGCCATCGAGCGCAATGTGGGCACTCTGGTATGTTCCGGATAAAAGGGAGGACAGACAGATCACAACAGCGGTGTCGCCGGCTTCTTTTATTTCTTTGAATTTGGCTTCAAAATCATGTGGAGATACCTGACTGGTTGTCGGAATTGTTCCACATTCGATCAGTTTCTCATAAAATTCTCTGTGGGAAATGGTGACACCGTCCAGGTATTCCGTTTCTCCAAAGATGGTTTTTAAAGGCATATAATCAAGATTTAATACATCCGCACGTTCTTTCGTGAGATCCGATGCGGAATCTACTATAATTCGTACACTCATTTTTTTTCCTCCAGATAAAATAGTTTGACTATCAAACAAAATTAAATATAAAGGAAGAACAAAGTGTTGTCAAGATATTTTGATGATCAAAGTATTGCAAAATAAAAAATCGAATGTAGTTGACAAAAATCGACAGACATATGATACTTGTGTAGTACAAATGCCTGCATGGCAGTAGAGTAAAAGTGGAAAATTATATAAAAAAGCAGGAAAAAGCGGAAAAAATGTGTAACGGGGTAGAGATACTTATGGATCTCGCAAGAAGGTATCCGGAACTATGGAATGAAATCGACAGGCAGTGCACTGGAAACAGGGAGCGATATGGATTGCTCTGTGAAATATTGCTGGCAGATGAAGAAGAACGCTGCGAGGATATAGTTACAAAAATATACCGGTATGGAAGTATGATCGGGCGACAGGATTTGCTGGGACGACAGATATTTTTGTGGCTGCAGCAGGCATTAAGGACGGGGGAAATCGGGGAGTAAAAAGAAAAAAAGTGTTTGCCTGCCGGGGGTATTGCCGAGAGGCTGAAAAATAAATAAGAAAGGATGTCATGCAGGCATAAAAAAGTAGAAAGGAATGTGCAAATTTCTTGCCACATAAAGAAAAAAGGTATACTATAAAGCAGAAATGTTTTTATGAGTAAGGAGAATATACCATGAAGATTATTGTTTTAGCAGGTGGTTTAAGCACAGAAAGAGATGTTTCCTTTAAAACCGGAGATATGGTGGCAAAGGCATTGAGAGAGAATGGACATCAGGTAATTTTGCTTGATGTATTTATGGGATACAGTGATAAAAAAGAAGATCTGACCGGTATTTTTGACCGGAGTGAAGAAGTGAGTGTCAAAGTATCCGGAATACCGGAAATTGCACCGGATCTTGCAAAGGTAAAAGCATCCAGAAAAGATCAGTCAGACAATTTCTTTGGACCGAATGTGATCGAACTATGTCAGATGTCAGACATCGTATTCATGGCATTACATGGAGAAAACGGGGAAAACGGCAAGATTCAGGCGGCATTTGATCTGTTTGGCATCCGGTATACAGGAAGCGGCTATTTAAGCAGCGCACTTGCCATGGACAAGGAGATGTCCAAAAAACTGTTTTTATCTGCAGGGATACCGGCGCCAAAGGGTGCATCCATGAAGAAAAATGAGCGCAGTGATGATATAAAAGACCTTGGTATCCAGTTCCCATGTGTGGTAAAACCATGCTGTGGAGGTTCTAGTATCGGTGTTTCCATCGCGCATAATGCGGATGAATATAAAGCTGCTTTAGATGAGGCATTTCACTGGGAAGAAAACCTGATCGTGGAAGAGTATGTAAAAGGACGTGAGTTTTCTGTCGGCGTGATTGAAGGAAAGGCACTTCCAATCATTGAGATCGCACCGGTACAGGGATTTTATGATTACAAAAATAAATACAAAGCAGGCAGTGCGGTTGAAACCTGTCCGGCAAAACTTTCGGACGAAGTTACAGAAAAAATGCAGCATTATGCAGAGCAGGTGGCACAGGTACTTGGGCTTGATACTTATTCCCGCACAGATTTCCTGTTAGATGAGAAAGAAAATATCTACTGTCTGGAAGCAAATACATTGCCGGGAATGACTCCAACAAGTCTTCTTCCACAGGAGGCACAGGTTGTCGGTGTGAATTTTAACGAACTGTGTGAGAAGCTGATCCAAATTTCGATGGATAAATACGAGAAATAATAAGAGATTCTTGCAAAAGCAAATGCAAAACGAATCGCATGAAATGAGGTAGATCATGAAGAATATGACGCTGGAGCGTATTACGGAAGTATGCGGCGGAGTATATTATGGCAGCGTGGCAGACAGGAAGAAAGAAATTACCGGAGCGGTGATCGACAGCAGACAGGTGGAGCCGGGATATCTTTTTATTGCAGTAAGGGGGGAAAAGGTAGATGGGCATCAGTTTATCCCGCAGGTGTTTGAAAAAGGTGCACTTGCCGTATTATCCGAACAGGAACTGTCAGATCCGGCGGGCCCGTATATCAGAGTGGAATCGACACTTGGTGCAATGAAAAAAATTGCAGCATATTACCGGAGAACACTTGATATTAAGGTTGTCGGAATTACCGGAAGTGTCGGAAAAACGAGCACAAAAGAGATGATCGCATCGGTTCTCTCACAGAAGTATAATGTGTTAAAGACTGAGGGTAACTTCAATAATGAGATTGGTCTGCCGCTTACGATTTTTAAAATCAGAGAGCAGCATGATGTGGCAGTGCTTGAGATGGGAATTTCAGAATTTGGGGAGATGCACCGTCTTGCCGAGATGGCATATCCGGATATCTGCGTGATCACAAATATCGGATTGTGTCATCTGGAAAATCTGCTGACCAGAGATGGAATATTAAAGGCAAAAACGGAAAGTTTTGAACATCTGACACCAGAAGGGATTGCCGTGTTAAACGGAGATGATGACAAACTCTGTGAGAAAAAGATGGTAAACGGCAAACCGGCAGTATTTTATGGTATCGGAAAAGAAGCGAAGCTTGCAAAGACCGGGCAGGGAGAAAAATATCTTGCCGAAAAGGAAGTATATGCAACGGATGTGGAACCAATAGGGTTAGATGGAACAAAAGCGGTGATACATACTGGCGCAGAGAGTTTTGCAGTGACGATTCCGATCGCCGGTGAGCATAATGTATACAATGCGTTAGCGGCAGTCTGTGTTGCGGGAAAACTCGGACTTAGTATCGATGAAATGAAACGCGGTATTGAGTCAGTGAAAACGATTGGAGGAAGAAGCAATCTGATCCATAAAGATGGAATGACGATTATCGATGACTGTTATAATGCGAACCCTGTTTCTATGCAGGCATCCATCGATGTGCTTGCAGCAGCACCCGGCAGGAAAATTGCTGTGCTTGGCGATATGGGAGAACTCGGCGAAAACGAGAAAGCACTGCATGCCATGGTTGGAGAGCATTTTGCAGGAAAAGGAATCGATGTTTTATTTGCGGCAGGCACATTATCAGAGAGTCTGGCACAGGCGGTAAGAAAATGCAGCAGGGAGACGGAGGTTCATTATTTTAAAACAAAAGATGAACTGACAGCAGAATTGTTACCTTATGTGAAGAGTGGTGACACGATATTAGTAAAGGCATCTCACTTTATGGGATTCCCGGAGGTTGTAGGACAGCTTACAAAGTGATAAAAGTTTACAGAAAAATCCCCGGATCACAGGAATGTGGTCCGGGGATTTTTGCCTTTTTCTAAATTAAATCTGTGGATTATTTTTTTCAAGCATATCGGCAATCACATTCTGACAGTGTGCACCAATTTTTTTGCGTGTATCTTTGTCTAAAGATTTCGGGTCGATCGGTTTGCCGTATTCTACAATGACATGTACCGGTTTTACTTTTGGAAAATGTGCTTCTAAAATATCGGCGGAGCCGGAAATTGCCATAGGTACGATCAGACAGCCGGTCTTTTCTGCCATTTTAAAGCTTCCCTCTTTAAATGGGAGCATCAGATCGTCTGTTTTGTTGCGTGTTCCCTCTGGAAAAATGCACATGGAAATCCCGTTTTTGATATTATCAATTCCCGCAAGGATTGTTTTTAAAGCCTCTTTGACATCGGAACGGTTGATGAACAGACAGTGCAGCCTCGTCATCCAGGTAGATAAAAGAGGAACCTTTTTCATGGAATCTTTTGCCACATAGCCGGTCAGACGAGGGCAGCGTGAGTAGGTGATGATGATGTCGAAATAACTTCTGTGATTGCCGATATAGAGAACCGGCTGGTCTTTTGGAACATTTTCTTCTCCGATGATGGTAAGTTTCGTGCCGCAGATAAATAAAATGACACGAAATGCCCACTGTACCATGCGGAGCTGGCTGATATCAGCGGCCTGACGATTGAATTTTCCGATGATCCATTCAACAAAAAGAACCGGAATACCAATGATCAGGTAGAGTATAGCGAAAAGCAATGCAAGTATTGCGCGTAACATAGTACGTCCTTTCCGGGGAAATCCCCATGTTTTATATACCCACATTATATCGGGTATGCGAGGGAAAAACAACTAAAAAAGACATATTTAAAGGAAGGAAGGCATATATTAAGATAGAAGCGAAAACTGGGGGCAGGTGTAGAGAAAGCATGTTTCGAAAGTATCTGGTAAAAATATGTGGGGTTAGTCTGCTGATGGCGGGACTGATTGGCGGATGCAGTATTGAACAGACAAATGAAACAAAAGTCAGTGATCTTACATATACGATCGTTGAGGAATCTGAAACGCCGGAAGAGTTAAAAACAATGATCGAGGAAAAGAAAACGGCGGATTTTAAACTTACTTATGAATTGAAGGATGATCTGTATATTGTGCGTGGATATGGGGAGCAGGCGACAGGAGGATACAGTATTTGTGTGAGGGATTGTTATCTGACAACAAATGCAGTGGTGTTTGATACAGAGCTTATTGGACCAAGAAAGGGAGAAGTTACAAACGCAAGTCCAAGTTGTCCTTATATTGTAATACAGGTAAAAAACCAGGACAAAAGTATCATTTTTGAGTAAATATTCTTAACATTTTTTTAAATAATTCAATTATGTTTGACAAAAATTTAGCACAGTGCTATTCTAAAGCGGAAAGAAATCCGGTAGAAATGATAATTATGATTACAAGTGATTACAGAATACCGGATTAAGGAGGTAGAACACATGCAACAGGCAGACATCAGAAAAGTTCGGGCATCCGTGCATCAGCAGTGCGGGAAAAAAGTAATGATTCAGCTTGACCGAGGACGCAATAAAGTTGACATCCAGGAAGGCGTCATCCAGAATGCTTACCCAAGTGTATTCACGATCCTGGTAAATGATGAGCGTGAAGAAAATCCACCTCAGTTATTATCATTCAGTTATTCTGATATTATTACAAGAGATATACGCATGAAGTTGTGCTAGACAGGTATAAAATCCTCCATGTCCGAATAAGATGGTTATAAAGATTCGGAATGGGGGACTTTTTTTGGAATTTCAGAAAATAAAACTACATAGAAGTGAAAAAAACGGACCTGCAGTCACACAGATCACACTGGATGATGGTTATAATGTGCCGGATTACAGACAGGACGTTGTAAAAGTTATAAAAGAGCGTGGCGAGCTGCGTTTTGATGAGGTAAAAGCAATGGAGGGGGCTGCATGGATTAAGGGCAGTCTGGTTTTTAAAGTGCTTTACCGGAGTGATAAGCAGGAAGGAAAAATAAGCTGCCTGCGCGGTGAAATCCCATTTCAGGAACGGCTTAACATGGATGGACTGAGTGAGTATGATACAGTTCATGCTGCAGGGAATATTGAAGATCTTACAATCGGTGTGATCAATTCCCGGAAGTTAAATATCCGTGCGGTAATTGTCCTGACGGCAGCGGCAGAAAAAGAAGCGGATGAGGAACTGACCTGTGAACTCTTAGATGGCAGTGCTTATGAACAGAATATCGTGGAGCGGGAAGCATTAAAACTGCTTGCTGTGCGGCGTGATATCTGCAGGCAGAAGAGTGAAGCGGTGCTGCCGTCAAGTAAACCCAATATTCATGAAATACTCTGGCAGAGTATGCAGCTCCGCAATGTAGAAAGCAGACTCACAGAAGGAAATATCCGACTTTCGGGAGAAATACTTGTTTCCATACTGTACAATGATGAGGAGAAAGTGGAGCATTTGTCCTGGTACGAGACGACAGTTCCGCTGGATGTGCAGGCGGAGTGTGGTGTCATGGAGAATGACTGTATCTGGCAGGTACAGATGACACCTGTGACAATGGAACTGGAAGTCAAACCGGATTATGACGGGGAAGAGCGGATCCTTGTCATGGAACTGGCATTAGATACCAACATCCGTATCTGGAAAGAAGAAAAGATAAGACTTTTGACAGATTTGTATTCATTGCAGAAAGAGGTAAAACCGGTCTTTTGCGAATGCCCGCTGGAGCGTCTTTTGGTAAAAAATGCTGCAAAGTGCAGGCTGACAGAACAGATGGAATTGAAAGAAGACAAAGAAAAAGTACTTCAGATTTGTTCTTGTGAGGGAAAAGTGCTCTTAGAGCGGCAGGAAATAAAATCAGATGGTGTTCTTGCAGAGGGGACGATCGAGGTTAGTATTTTATACATTACTCCGGATGACCATATGCCGGTTGGAGCAGTGCAGGAGATTTATCCATTTTCACAGCTTGTGGAAATCCCGGAAATGTCAGAGCAGGCGAAAGTGGAACTGGATGCATCCTTAGAGCAGCTATCTGCAGTGATGCTTGATCAGGAACATGTTGAGATCCGTGCGGCAGTACGGCTGGATCTGCTGGCTTTTGTGCAGGAGAGTATGCAAAATATCGAGGATGCCACAGAGACGGAGTTAGATCTTGAGATGTTGCGGAACCGGCCGGGACTGGTGGGTTATATTGCAAAGACAGGAGATGATCTTTGGACCATTGCCAAGGAAAATCACACGACGATACAAAATATCATGGAAACAAATCATAGAAAAAGTGAGGTTCTTTTAGCGGGCGAAAAGGTTTTGATCGTAAAACAGGTCGGGTGAAATATTAAGTATTTGTGAATTTCTGGAAATACTAACAAACATATATAAAATTATGGTAAAATATTTAGGTACGGCTTCTGCCACAAGCAGTCTGCCGTGCCTATTTTTGTGAGTGACAGAAGGAGAAATGCTTTATGAAGTGGGAAAAGGCATTAAAATATACAAAAAAACGAAAAAGAATCATTGCTGCAGTAATGGCTGGGGTGATCGGATTTGCCTGCTTTTACTCTGCAGATGCATCCGTGATAAAAGATGCGCAGAAGAAGAAAAATGAGGCGAAGCAAAATTTAGACAATATCAATCAGCAGATCAATAATATACAGAGTGAGCAGAGCAAAGTAAAAAGCCAGATGGCGGCATATGATGAGCAGCTGATGTCACTTCTGACAGATATGGAACTTTTGAAAACGGATATTGAAAATAAGGAAGGCGAGATAGATCAGGCAAAGACAGACCTTGCTGCGGCACAGGAAAAGGAACAGCAGCAGTATGCGGATATGAAAAAAAGGATCCAGTACATGTATGAAAACGGTGACGATACATTTTTGGATGCACTTGTGGAATCTGAAGATATATCGGATCTGTTAAACCGTGTAGAATATGTCTCGGAAGTATATAGCTATGACAGGGAACTTTTGGTGGCATATCAGGAAACGGTACAGGAAGTGGCAGATTTAGAGTCACAGTTAGAGCAGGAATTAGCGGATATGGAGGAACTGAAACAAAGTTATGAGCAGCAGGAAGCTTCGCTGAATCAGGTGATCAATGAAAAGAAAGCGCAGATTGCAGATTTTGATTCACAGCTTTCGAACGCGAAAACATTAGCGAGCCAGTATGCTTCCACCATCCGCAAACAGAATGAAGTGATTGCACAGGAACAGGCACGTCAGGAAAAAGCCCGGAAAGCAGCAGAAGAGAAGGCAAAGAAAGCAGCTGCAGCCAAGAAAAGCAAGAAAAACAAAGATACTACAACAACGGCATCCTCTGACAGCGGCACAGCAACGGATACAGCAGACAGTACTACTTCGGGGACTGGTACGGGCAGCAGTACATCCACGACGAATACCAGCAGCAGTTCGTCTGGCAGTTCGACAGGATTGACGGATAATGGATTAAATCCATCCTACTCTACCGGCGTGAGTGGCAGCAGTGTGGTATCTTATGCATCTAATTTTGTGGGAAATCCGTATGTGTTTGGTGGAAACAGCCTGACTGAGGGAACAGACTGTTCTGGGTTTGTGTCTCTTGTATACAGCCATTTTGGTGTTTCACTTCCGAGAAGTTCTTATGCGCTTCAGTCGAGCGGACAGGCTGTCAGCTATGAGAACGCACAGCCGGGAGACATTATCTGTTATCCGGGACATGTGGCAATCTATATGGGCGGCGGCAGGATCGTCCATGCGTCGACACCGTCGAGCGGTATCTGCTACGGAAGTGCAACTTACCGTACGATCACAACAGTGCGTCGTGTGCTGTAAGGATTTTGATGATAAAAATGCAGCAATAGATATTGAAAAAAATTTATGAATTATATCAAAATTATGCTATAATCAGATAAGATTATTAGAATCAGGAAGGTAGGATCGTTATGCAGTTTGAAACATTACAAAAAGACATGATAGCAGCCATGAAGGCGAGAGATAAAGTACGTAAGGATGCAATCTCCACATTGGTTTCCGCAGCAAAAAAAGTTGCGATTGATGAGGGATGCAGAGATGATATCAAGGAAGAACTGGTGAACAGAGTAATTTTAAAGGAAATGAAATCCGTAAAAGAGCAGATTGATACCTGCCCTGCAAGCAGAGAGGATCTTCTGGCAGAATATCAGACGAGATACGATATTTTTGCAGAATATGCACCGAAAATGATGTCAGCAGAAGAGGTAGAATCATATATTACAGAAAAGTTTGCTGATGTGGCAGCAAGTAAAAATAAAGGTCAGATCATGAAAGCTGTAATGCCGGAGTTAAAAGGAAAGGCAGAAGGCAGTGTGATCAATCAGGTGGTGCAGAAATTATGTCAGTAAAAATCGGTAGAAATGATCCGTGCTGGTGCGGAAGTGGAAAAAAATATAAAGTATGCCATCAGGCATTTGATGAGCGTATCGCAATGATCGCTTCACAGGGACATATTGTCCCGACACATGATCTGATCAAAAATGCAGATCAGATCGCAGGAATCAAGGAGAGCTGTAAAATCAATATCGCAGTGCTTGATTACATTGAGAAACATATTCATGAGGGAATGAATACGGCAGAGATCGATAAGATTGTTTATGACATGACAACAGAGATGGGTGGTATTCCGGCACCGCTTAACTATGAGGGATATCCGTACAGTGTATGTACTTCCGTCAACGATCAGGTGTGCCATGGATTTCCATCAAAAGATGTGATCTTAAAGTCCGGTGATATCATTAATGTGGATGTATCCACAATCTTGAATGGGTATTTCTCAGATTCCTCAAGAATGTTTTGCATCGGAGATGTAAGCCCGGAGAAGAAACGTCTTGTCGAAGTGACAAAAGAATGCGTGGAGCTTGGCTTAAAAGAAGTAAAACCATGGGGATTTTTAGGCGATATGGGGCAGGCTGTGCATGACCATGCATTTGAAAACGGCTATACGGTAGTGCGTGAGATCGGTGGGCATGGCGTTGGACTTGAGTTCCATGAGGAACCATGGGTTGGTTACAATACCAAACGTGGACAGGAAATGCTTTTAGTTCCCGGCATGATCTTTACGATCGAACCGATGGTCAATATGGGAAAAGTAGATATTTATGTAGATTCTAAAAATGACTGGGAAGTTTACACTGAGGATGGACTTCCATCTGCACAGTGGGAGATCATGGTACTGGTGACGGAAGATGGTCATGAGGTGCTCTGCTGGTAAAATTTGTCTGACAGAAACAGAGTATGCTGTCAGTGGTATGTTTCCGTGCAAAATTCAGAATCTGTGAAACAGTGGATATTTTCCAAACAACAGTACCTGTAAAGCTTCATCGTGATAACGAATGACATGGCGGTAGATCACAATCGCTGAGATGATAAAACAGCCGAGTCGTATAGAGTTTACGGAAACAAGCAGGAATACAGTCAGCGTAAACAGTCCGTACGTGATGACAGACCGGAAGGAATGTGGACGAAGTGTGATTACCAGTGAAAATAGAATATAATAAAAGATCAGACCAAAGAGCGGATGAACTTCCGGAAATAGTCCGATCATGACACCGAAAGAGACGGCAATTGCTTTGCCGCCTCTTTCTTTTTGGAAAAACGGAAAAGCATGACCAAATACCGGGGCAGCCATGACGAGTGCAAATAGCAGGGAGTCACGGTCTAAGATCCTGCTTGCAAAAAATACCGGAACGGCGCCTTTTAAAAGCTCGAATAACAGGGAAAGCGTTCCGGCAAAAAAGCCGGCCTGCATGTAGGCATTTGCAACGCCCGGATTATGGTCATCGGATGATTTTGTGATGTCGGTATTGAAAAATAATCTGGGAATCCAGTAGGCAAACAATGTACTGCCAAGGATGAATCCCAGAAAAATAAAAAGAAAATATGTCATAGCTTCTCCAGTTTTTTTATAATGTGTATGGCAGCGTCTGGTTTTCCGTTTTCTTTTTGTGCCAGAAGCATTTCTTCGCGCAGAGAGCTGTTCCCATGCGTATCCGGGGAGTCAGAGAGCAGTCTTTTTCCGAGAGTGATCTGTTTGGCAATGTATTTTGAAGAGACGGAAAGGTGCCTTTTTACAAAAAAATTGCGGTTTGCAGTCTCACATCCGGGGATTGGCGCTGTATGGACGATCGGGATACGTTTCACTAATGCTTCGGTGGAAGTAAGTCCGCCCGGTTTGGTGAAAATTACATCACAGGCATCCATATAGTCTGCAACCCGGTTGGTATAGCCTAGAATATGAACGCGTGGATTATTTTGAAATTGTTTCTGTAACACGTTGTAAATACGCTTGTTGCTGCCACAGATAATGACAATATGTTCGCCGGATTTTAAACGCAGTGACAGTTCTGCTGCAAATATGGCAAGTTTTCCAAATCCCATACTGCCACTCATGACCAGACAGATCGGGATATCCTGTGGCAGATTTAAAGAGTCACGCGCGCGGACCTTTGCTAAAATGCGGTCTCCGGACGGGGAAAATGCTTCGCCAACAGGGATGCCGTAAGGGTATAATTTACCGGCAGGAATCCCACGGTGCACATATTCTGCGACACAGTCTTCGTGAGGAAGAAAATAGGCGTCAAGATTTGTTTCTTCCCAGAACGGAATACAGGTATAATCCGTGCCGATGGCAATGGCGGGGATCTTTAACATTCCTTTTTTCTTCATGTATGTCATCGTTTCTGCAGGGTAAAGATGAGGTGTTACGATGACATCATAATCATGCTGCTTTAAATAGGCAGCCAGCTTTTTCGCCATCAGTGCATTGGCATAGTAGACTGGCGACTTATGTTTGCTGTTAGAAATTGCCATGCCGGCCTTATAGAGCATACCAAAGATGTGTGGCATATGTTTTACAAGTTCCACGTAGGCACCGCCTACTGCATGTGAAGTTTTTTTGCCGGAGAGCAGAAATATGTCCAGCATGTCGGCAGTGTGGCCGCACCGGATGGCAGCTTCCCGGATCGCTTTTCCGGCGGCATTGTGCCCTTCGCCGGTATTACAGGATAAAATTAAGATTCTCATAGATACCAGTGTAGCATAACCGGGGCAAAAATTCGATACCTGATCGAAAGATATTGATTTTTGATTGGAAATATTGTTAAATAAAGGGGATTTGTGGTACGGGAGGTAAGGTTATGGCGACGATCAAAGAAATTGCAAAAGCCTGCGGTGTGTCGGTAGCTACCGTTTCGAATATCCTGAATGAAAAGCCGGGGGCAAGCGAAGCGACAAGAAATCTTGTGTTAAAAACTGCAAAAGAAATGGATTATATGCCAAACTATGTGGCAAAAAATTTAAAAGCGCGCAATACCAGAAGCATCGGAGTCATTGCAGAGGATATGACGATCTTTAGCATACCGGACATCATTGACGGTATTACGGAATATTGTGAAAAGGTAAAATATCAGATCCTTCTGACCAATTTAAGATTGTATAAAAAATATAATGATTATTATTATCACAGAACGGACTATTACGGACTGGTGGATGAGGAGATCAGGAAACTGATCGCAACACAGGTGGATGGAATCATTTATGTGACGGCACATGAGCGTATCATGCACTGTATCCCGGATAATTTAAGTATTCCAGCTGTGATGGCTTATGGTTATACGGAGAGTAAAAGCATCCCATCCGTAGTTGTGGATGACGAGCATGGTGCATATGAGATGATCCGTTATCTGATCGCACAGGGACATAAAAAAATCGGAGTGATCACCGGAAAAGCAGACAGCCTTCATGCGCAGGCACGTCTGATCGGATATCAGAAGGCATTGCGTGATGAGGGACTTTTATATGATCCGGAGCTGATCTACTATGGAGACTGGGGCAGGGAATCCGGACATGCCGGAGCAGAGAAGCTTTTTAAAAAACATGTGACAGCAATATTCTGTATGAATGACCTCATGGCAGGCGGATGCTATGACTGGGCAGATGAGTCGGGGATAAAGATACCACAGGAGATATCTGTTGCGGGATACGATAACAGAGAACTGTCAAGCTATTATAAGCCGCCGCTCTCCACGACGGAGCTGCCACTTCATGATATCGGTTACAGGGCTGCTGAGGTTATGATCGGCCTGGTGGAGAAAAAGTCAGGCGAGACGGCAGAACCGCAGGTCTATAAAGTTCCATGTAAGCAGCTGATCCGCCAGTCGATCAAAACATTATAAAAATAAACCGTGATGAAACCGCCTCTGATGTCAGGCTTTTGAACTGATTCAGAAGGCGGTTTATTTGTGAACAGAAGAAGCATTTATGTTCATTATTTCTTGGAAATACGCACTATTTGTGCAAGTTGCACATGGTTAAACGATTTAAAAAATAATAAAGTTGTGCGAAAAAGCAAAAACTGAGAAAAAATAAGAAAACACGAGATAATAACATAAAAATAAAAGATTATATATAGGTAAATAGAAAATAACAGACTTTAATTATGACAATTAGTATGGTATAAATAAACAAGAACGAAACAGAAATCAATCAAAATGACAAAGAAAAGAAAAAACATTTCAGAAAAAGCAAAAAAGTGTGAATAAAATGTAAATAAACGGAAAATGAACAGTTTAGTTTAATTAAACGTTTAACAAAACACATGACAGGCGCATAAAGGAGGGAGGAAGTTATGGAGAAGAAAAAATTGACAGATGTGCCGCTGCATCAGATCCAGATCAGAGATGCGTTTTGGGATAAATACATCCGCTTAGTAAAAGATGTCATACTTCCTTACCAGTGGGACACGTTAAATGACAATGTCAAAGATGCGGCACCAAGCTATTGCATTCAGAATTTTAAGATTGCGGCAGGCGAGGCAGAGGGGGATTTTGAAGGAGCGGTCTTTCAGGATACGGATGTTGCAAAGTGGTTAGAGGCAGTTGCATTTACCTTAGACTCATCGGGAAGAGATGAAAAGTTAGAAAAACTTGCGGATGAGACGATCGACCTGATCGGGAGGGCGCAATGCGAAAATGGATATCTGAATACCTATTTTACGATCAAAGAACCTGACAGACGCTGGACGAATTTGAAAGAGGGACACGAACTTTACACGGCGGGACATATGATCGAGGCGGCGGTTGCTTATTACAACGCAACAGGAAAAAGAAAGTTCCTCGATATCGTTTCAAGATTTGCCGATCTGATCTGTGAGACATTTGGACCTGAGGAAGGAAAATGTCACGGATATCCTGGACATCCGGAAGTAGAACTGGCCCTGGTAAAATTGTACCGGGCAACCGGACAGAGAAGATATTTAGAACTTGCAAAGTATTTTATTGATACAAGAGGTGTGGGAGAAAATTATTTCTTCCGGGAAGAAAAAGGAAAAAAATATCAGCAGATATTTCCTGAATTTGCCGGATATGTACCGGAGTATTCCCAGTCACACCTGCCGGTCAGAGAGCAGAAGACAGCAGAGGGGCATGCGGTAAGAGCCGTTTATCTCTACAGTGCAATGGCCGATTTAGCATATGAGTATCAGGATGAGACATTATTAGATGCCTGTAAGACACTCTGGAATAACATGACAGAAAAAAGGATGTATATCACAGGCGGCATTGGTTCATCGGGACTGTTAGAACGGTTTACAACCGACTATGATCTTCCGAACGACAGAAATTATTCGGAATCCTGTGCATCCATCGGACTTGCAATG
The DNA here is from genome assembly GCA_003483745.1 of Roseburia sp. GTDB lineage: Bacteria > Bacillota > Clostridia > Lachnospirales > Lachnospiraceae > Roseburia. The sequence goes on from DMYD01000050.1 coordinate 23,094, forward strand.
TTTGGAAACCGGATGGCGCAGATCACAAAAGATGCAGGATATGCGGATATTGTGGAGAAGGCGCTTTACAATACAGTACTTGCCGGGATCGCGATGGATGGAAAGAGTTTCTTCTATGTCAATCCATTGGAGGTATGGCCGGACAACTGCATCGAACGGACATCCATGGAGCATGTAAAGCCGGTCAGACAGAAATGGTTTGGCGTGGCGTGCTGTCCGCCGAATATTGCAAGAACGCTTGCTTCTTTAGGACAGTACATCTATGGAGCAGATGAAAACAGTTTATACATTAATTTATATATATCGAATCAGACAAAACTTCTGATTGGAGAGACAGAGACAGAAGTAACAATGGAGAGTGATTTCTTAAAGGATGGAACAGTGATGATCCGTCTGGAATCAGAGAAAGCTTCTAAAGGAACACTGGCACTTCGGATTCCGTGCTACACAAAAGAGTTTACCGTGTGGCGTGGAAAGCAAAAAATAGAAACACCGCCCGTAAAAAACGGTTATCTTATGATAACGGATCTTACAGCATCTGAGGAGATTAAGATAGCCTGTGATATGAAAGCAAGATTTGTATATGCAAATCCAAAAGTAAGGGCAGATGAAGGAAAAGTCTGTATTATGCGTGGTCCGTTGGTATATTGTCTCGAAGAGACAGACAATGGAGAAAACTTAAGTTCCTTATATGTGGACACAAAAGAAGCACTGACCGAAAACTGGGAGAAACAGCTGTTAGGCGGTGTGATGACAGTGGAGGCAAAAGGAAAACGCATTTTAGAAGATAAGTGGACGGCAGGGGAATTATACAAAGAACAGCCGCCGGAATTAAGAGATGTAACATTAAAAGCAGTCCCATATTGTTACTGGGGAAACCGGAAAACCGGGGAGATGGCAGTCTGGATCAAAGATCTGATCTGACAGAAAAACATGTATCACACGGGAGATCATCCGGAAAAAGGAGATACTTTCGATCTGATAAAGAAAAAATATTTTTGGGAGGTAAATGTATGAAGAAGAAGGTTTTAGCAGCATTAATGTGCGCAGCAATGACAGTGGGAATGCTTGCCGGATGTGGCGGTAATTCCACAGCAGGTAATGCCGGTGCGGGGGAAGCAGCATCCGGTACAGAGAGCGCAGACAACGGCGCAGGAAGAAGAGAGATGGACGTGGAAGGTGATGATGTCACAACACTTGAGGTATGGACATTCATCGAGAACCATCAGGATTTCTATACCAACATGGCTGAGAAATGGAATGAGGAAAACCCGGATAAGAAAGTAAAACTTGTTTTATCCAACATGGCATATGATGATATGCACAACAAATTATCACTTGCATTAGAGTCAGGAGAGGGTGCTCCGGATGTCGTTGATATCGAGCTTGGTAAATTCCCTGCATTCATGACAGGTGATATTGGATTAAAACCATTGAACGATGCAGTAGAGCCATATCTTGACAATGTAGTAGAGTCCAGATTACAGCTTTACTCCAAAGACGGTAACTATTATGGATTCCCGACGCACGTTGGTACAACCGTTGCTTTCTACAACACCGAAGCATTAGAGGCTGCAGGTATTGATTACACAACCATCAAGACCTGGGATGACTTCAAAGAAGCAGGTGCAAAATACAAAGAAGCAACCGGAAAAACATTTGCAGCATGTGAGACAACTGCTCAGTGGACATTAAACTTAATGCTCGCGCAGAAAGGCGGAGATTACTTAAATGATGATGGAAGCCTTGCAGTAAACAATGACACAATGGTTGAATGTTTACAGACCATGAAAGATATGCAGGATGCAGGTGCTATGGACGTAATCGCCGGTGGACAGCCTGACAACGAGGAAGCATATCCGTTATACAACAGCGGTGATGTCGCAGCAGCAATCATGCCATTCTGGCAGACCAGCCGTTATTTAAGCTATATGACAGACCTTTCCGGTAAAGTTGCAATTGCAGCACCTCCTGTATTTGGTGACAACGATGCAGTAAAGACTATCGGTGGTGGTGGTACCGGTACAGCAGTTGTCGCATCCAGCCCGAATGCTGACCTTGCAGCAGAAGTATTTGCTTACATTAAACTTTCTGACACAGCAAACGTAGAAGTTTGGAACGTATTAGGATTTGACCCGGTTAACACAGCAGTATGGACAGACAAATCCGTAACAGAGAACCCGGATAACCAGTATGTACAGTACTTCAACACAAAGCCATTTGATGCATTATTAGATGTTCAGGACGGCATCGGATTACTGACCTGTTACACAGATGAGAAGATGCCATCCATCAACAATATCTTCTGTACAGAGACTTTAAACAATGTTTTTGAGTCCGGTATGGATGTAAAAGAAGCGTTAGACGAAGCACAGTCAGCACTTCAGAATGAATTTGGAGAATAAGAGACGGATTGAAACAGGCAGGGATGTGGGGCAGATGTCCTGCATCCCGTTTCCTGTTATGAGGGAAAAGGGGGCATTACAGCATGAATAAAGTGAAGAAGTTTTTGTATTCGCAAAAAGCAGCACCATATGTGTTTATTCTTCCATTTGTTCTGACAGTCATTTTGTTTTGGGTATTCCCAATCGCAAACGGTGTACTGTTAAGTTTTCAGGACGTCCTGAAAGATAAATGGGTTGGAATGAGCAACTATAAGAGATTACTCACAGATACATATTTCATAAAAGCAGTCTGGAACAGCTTTAAATACATGGTGGGAACACTGGTACTTTTAATTCCGTTTCCGATGTTATTTGCAAGTATGTTAAACAGTAAACTGATGAAGGCAAAGGGATTTTTCAAATCTGTTTACTTTATTCCTGCACTGACATCCGTTGTCGTTGTAGGTACGATTTTCCGTCTGATGTTTGGTGAGATGGACACAGCACTTGCAAACCAGATTTTAAATTTCTTTGGACATTCTTCCATCAAATGGCTGAAAGGTGAATGGACCGGATACTTTGCACTTCTTCTGGTAGCGTGCTGGCGCTGGACCGGTGTTAATATCCTCTATTTCCTTGCTGGGTTACAGAATATCTCCACGGATCTCTACGAGGCGGCTTCCATCGACGGAGCGACAAAGTGGCAGCAGTTTAAGAGCATTTCTGTACCGCTTGTAAAACCGACTACGATCTATGTATTAACGATCAGTATTTATGCAGGATTGTCCATGTTCCTTGAGTCTTATATGTTATGGAAAGGAAACAACTCTCCACAGAATATCGGACTTACGATCGTTGGTTATCTGTATCGTCAGGGTATTGAGAAACGTGCAATGGGATATGCATGTGCGGTTGGTTTAGTGCTTCTTATCATCGTTATGATCATTAACGTCATTCAGCTTGCACTGACCGGAACATTTAAGAAGGAGGAGAGATAATATGGCAGCAGAATCTATTGGAATGAGCCAGAAAAAGAAAGATAAGGCAGCAACCATAGGTATGATCATATTTTTTTCTATCCTTGCGATCCTTACCATTCTGCCGATTTACTTATTAGTACTGGCAAGCTTTAAACCGGGAAACTTCCTGCTTCAGTATGGATTAAACCTGAATCTGGATATCCCGCATCTGACATTGGATAATTACAGATTATTATTTACAGGAAAACATGATTACTGGACATGGTTTGGCAACAGCCTGATTCTGACGGTCATTACTGTGATCCTGACTTTAGCGATCAGTGCATTCGTTGCATATGGATTTGCAGCCTATGATTTTAAGGGAAAGAATTTCTTCTTTATTATAGTGCTTCTGATCCTGTCTGTACCGTTTGAGGTTATTATGCTCCCTCTGTACAAGCAGATTTCAGGCTGGGGCATGATGGACAGTTATGTATCGGTAGTACTTCCGTTTTTAGCACATGCATCCACGATTTTTTTCTTCCGTCAGTATCTTTTAGGACTGCCAAAGTCATTGATCGAAGCAGGTCGTATCGATGGTGCAACAGAGTACGGTATCTTTTTTAAACTGATCGTGCCGATCATGAAACCGGCATTTTCCGCAATGGCGATCTTAAATGGTATGAATGCATGGAATAACTATCTGTGGCCGTTATTAGTCATCCGTTCTGCAGATAAATATACACTGACCATTGGTCTTAACACGCTGATCAATCCGTATGGTGATAACTACAGTCTGTTAGTTGTCGGTTCTGTATTTTCTATCATACCGATCTTCGTATTATTTATCTGTTTCCAGAAATACTTTATCGAAGGTATGACAGCAGGTGCAGTAAAAGAGTAAGATTTTAAGTGACAGGAGGAAATATGTATGAGTAGAAAAGCAAAAATGGTACTGGATAAAGAATTTCAGATCGCTCCGATCGATAAAAGAATTTACGGTTCTTTTATCGAGCATCTTGGAAGAGCGGTATACGAAGGAATTTACCAGCCGGGACATCCGTCTGCAGACGAGGATGGATTCCGCAAAGATGTGATGGAACTGGTAAAGGAGCTGGATGTGCCGATCATCCGTTATCCGGGCGGCAACTTTGTATCAAACTTTTTCTGGGAGGACTCTGTGGGGCCGGTTGAGGAGCGCCCGCACCGTCTGGAACTTGCCTGGAGGAGTTTAGAGAAAAATGAGATCGGTTTAAATGAATTTTCCAAATGGGCAAAGAAAGTCAATTCTGATGTCATGATGGCAGTGAACCTTGGAACGCGCGGTATTGCAGATGCCTGCAATCTTTTGGAGTACTGCAATCATCCGTCAGGAACGAAATACAGTGATCTTCGTATCAGACACGGTGTGAAAGATCCGCACAAGATCAAAGTGTGGTGCCTTGGAAATGAGATGGACGGACCGTGGCAGATCGGCCACAAGACGATGGAGGAGTATGGAAGACTTGCGGAGGAGACCGCAAAGGCAATGCGTCTGATCGATCCGGACATTGAGCTGGTATCCTGCGGAAGCTCCAACCTGGATATGCCTACGTTCCCGGACTGGGAGGCTGTCACATTGAGCCATACCTATGACTATGTGGATTATATCTCCATGCATCAGTATTATGGCAACCGCGACAATGACAGCAATGATTTCCTTGCACAGTCCGATGATATGGATACGTTTATCCGCACAGTCATTGCGACCTGTGATTATGTCAAAGCGAAAAAACGCAGCAAAAAAGTCATGAATTTAAGTTTTGATGAATGGAATGTATGGTTCCACTCAAACGCTGCGGATGATGATATTACCGAAAACCATCCATGGCAGGTAGCGCCTCCGATGTTAGAGGATATTTATAACTTCGAGGATGCATTGTTAGTAGGATTGATGTTGATCACGCTGATAAAACATGCAGACCGTGTCAAGATGGCATGTTTAGCACAGCTTGTCAATGTTATTGCACCGATCATGACAGATGCGGCAGGTGGTGCGTGGAAACAGACAATTTTCTATCCGTTTATGCATGCATCCAAATATGGCAGAGGCATCGCATTGCAGCCAGTCATTTCAAGTTCGAAACACGCAACTGCAAAGCATGACGAGATCACAGACGTGGAATCTGTGGCTGTCTATAACGAGGAAAAAGATGAAGTTACCATTTTTGCAGTAAACCGTAACTTACAAGAGGATGTCGAGCTTACCACGGATGTCCGCAGCTTTGCGGGATATCACATCAAAGAGCATATCGTGATGGAAAATGACGACTTAAAGGCTGCCAATACGCTGACCGAACAGAACGTATATCCGGTTAACGCAGATGACAGAAGCAGACTGGATGATGGTGTTGTCACAAGTGTGTTAAAGAAAGCATCCTGGAATGTGATCCGCCTTGGAAAATAATTTGAATAAGGATTAGAATGTAAAAACAGTTATGTGAACGAATTGTTACAGATTCTTCAAAGAGTATTCAAAAAATGTACAACGGGATTTCACAAATTACGGATATATTATTAGTATCACGAACGAGTGATAAAACTTTTTTTCATAAATTCTCCCCCTTTTTAAATCCACCATTTCCCCAAATGGTGGATTTTTTGTATAATAGGATTAAGTATTTGACGGTGGATTTGTTTTAATCGTAGGGAAAAAGGAGTATCTGTATGAGCGACACAACCAAAAGAGCATTAGAAATATCTTTAAAAAAATTACTTTTACAGAAACCGCTAGACAAAATTACGATCCAGGATCTGACCATGGATTGCGGAATCAGCCGTATGGCATTTTATTACCATTTTAAAGATATTTACGATCTGGTGGAGTGGGCATGCGTGGAGGACGGAAAGCGGGCACTGCAGGGAAAGCGTACTTACGATTCCTGGCAGGAAGGGTTAGAGCAGATTTTTGAGGCTGTGCTGGAAAATAAACCGTTTATCATGAATGTGTACCGTTCGGTCAGTAAGGAGCAGATTGAAAATTATCTCTATAAACTGACGTATGACCTGATCGAGGGTGTGGTCGAGGAACAGTCACAGGGAAGCAGCCTCTCAGAGGAAGACAAGCGTTTTATTGCAGATTTTTACAAGTATGGTTTTGTCGGCGTCATGTTAGACTGGATCAAAGACGGTATGCAGGAAGACTACAGCATGATCGTCAAAAAAATGAGCCTGACACTGCACGGAAATATCAGAAATTCGATCCGGAATTTTTTGGATGAAGGGTGACTTATGTTTCGGATGACAGCCTGGAACATCGTCCGGTTAATTTTTGTACGCTGTACCGGATTTGGAAATGCAGGGCTGATTATTTATCAAAACAGGCGGAATGATAAAAATATTGTCATTTTGCCTGTTTTGTATATTGGATTTTTATTTGGAAAGTAATAAGATGACCACAGAACGAAGATAATAAAAGCAGTAGAAAGGAGATTCATATTATGTCAAATAAAAATAAAACGATCGCGTTAGCATCTTTGATTGCAGCGGGAGCCGGTGTGGCAGCAGTTGCGGCAAGCAACAGCCACAAACAGGCAAAGGCAAAGAAAATTGCCGAAAAACAGCAGGCAGAGAGCAGCACACCATACCGCAATACAGAGCGTGGAAAATACGAGAAAAACAGCAAAGGCATTTACTATACCAATGGTAACTACGAGGCATTTGCACACCCGAAAAAACCGGAAGGTGTTGATGAGAAAAGCGCATACATCGTAGGAAGTGGTCTTGCATCTTTAGCAGCAGCATGTTTTCTGGTTCGTGACGGTCAGATGCCGGGGGATCATATCCATATCTTAGAGGCAATGGATATCGCTGGCGGCGCATGTGATGGTATTTTTGATCCGTCCAGAGGCTATGTGATGCGCGGCGGCCGTGAGATGGAGAACCATTTTGAATGTCTATGGGATCTCTTCCGCAGTATTCCATCCATCGAGACACCGGGTGTGTCCGTACTCGACGAATACTACTGGCTGAACAAAGAAGATCCAAACTACTCTTTATGCCGTGCAACTGAAAATCGTGGCAAGGATGCACATACGGACGGCAGATTTAACTTGAGCCAGAAAGGCTGCATGGAGATCATGAAACTTTTTATGACCAAAGACGAGGATCTGTATGATAAGACGATCGAGGATGTCTTTGACGACGAAGTATTTGATTCTACCTTCTGGCTGTACTGGAGAACCATGTTTGCATTTGAAAACTGGCACAGCGCATTGGAGATGAAACTTTATTTCCAGAGATTCATTCATCATATCGCAGGTCTGCCGGATTTCAGTGCATTGAAATTTACCAAATACAATCAGTATGAGTCACTGATCCTGCCAATGCAGAAATATCTGGAAGCAGCAGGAGTTGATTTCCAGTTTAATACGGAAGTGACAAATGTGATCTTTGATATCAAGGATGGCAAAAAAGTGGCAACCGCGATCGAGTGCAAGGTAAAAGGTGTTGAGAGCGGCATCGTTCTGACAGAGAATGACCTTGTATTTGTAACAAACGGAAGTTGCACAGAGGGTACGATCTACGGTGACCAGAACCATGCACCGAACGGAGATGCAGAAGTACGCAACAGCGGCTGCTGGAATTTATGGAAAAACATTGCAAAACAGGATCCGTCCTTTGGACGTCCGGAGAAGTTCTGCTCCGATGTTGCCAAGACAAACTGGGAGTCTGCAACGGTAACTACACTGGATGATAAGATCATTCCATACATCACAAATATCTGTAAGAGAGATCCAAAGAGCGGCAAAGTTGTAACCGGCGGCATCGTAAGCTGCAAGGATTCAAGCTGGCTGTTAAGCTGGACGATCAACAGACAGGGACAGTTCAAAGAACAGGATAAAGATAAGGTCTGCGTATGGGTATACGGACTGTTCACTGATGTGCCGGGCGATTATGTAAAGAAACCAATGAAAGAATGTACCGGTAAAGAGATCACAGAAGAGTGGTTATACCACCTTGGTGTACCGACCGACCAGATCAAGGAGCTTGCAGAACACAGTGCAGTCTGTGTACCGACCATGATGCCTTATATCACAGCATTCTTTATGCCAAGAACCAAAGGTGACCGCCCGGATGTCATCCCGGATGGATGTGTAAATTTTGCATTTTTAGGACAGTTTGCGGAGACACCGAGAGATACTGTATTCACAACAGAATATTCCGTCAGAACCGCAATGGAGGCTGTGTATGGACTGCTTGGTGTAGACCGTGGTGTGCCTGAGGTATGGGGAAGCGTGTATGATATCCGTGAACTTTTAGACAGCAGTGTCAAACTCATGGATGGCAAATCTCCGTTAGAGATCCAGCTTCCTGGTCCGCTTAACGCATTAAAGAAACCTTTGATCCGTCTTGTAAAGGGAACTGTGGTTGAGAAACTGTTGCGGGATCATAATGTGTTAAAAGATGAAATGTTAGCATAAAATATTGCAGAGAGCGCTAATTTCAGGTAAATGTTTAGTTTAAATGAATATTTGTTTTAGATGAATTTTTAGTTCAGATGAATGGAATGGACATATGAAAAAGACAGGATTATGGGTTAGCCCGTGATCCTGTCTTTTTCTCAAAGTTTCGTGTTTTTCATGATTGGTCTGTCAGAAACGATTATTTTTTCATTTCCATATAAGGTAAAAAGGAAAAACCATTTTTTTCATAGACCTTGATGGCTCTGTTATTTTCTTCCTCTACTTCCAGTCTGAGGATGGCATCCGGGTATTTTTTCCCGATATAATCAATAAATTTGCTTCCGATACCGGTTCCACGGCAGGATTCTTTGATATAAATATCCTCAATCCACATACATGGTCTGCCAAATTCTGTGGAAAAACTTTTGGCGATCATGCCATATCCCTGGATTTCGCCGGATACTTCAAAAATATATCCTTCCAGGTAAGGACAGTCATTGATACAGTTTTCGATATCATTCCGGAAAATGTCGTCGGAACCGTTTGTAAAAACTGCCGGTGATGTGTAAAATACACGCATCATTTCAAGAACACTGTTTTTGTCTTTAGGTGTCATAGGTCTTATGATACTGTTCATTTTTATCCTCCATTTAAGAAAAATTTATGGTGCTATGAGTTACCCGGCGAAGGGGGCGCAGGTTTTTGAGTGGCAAATTGCATCAAGCCGGGA
>DMYD01000047.1:0-4554 GCA_003483745.1 Roseburia sp.
AAACACAGATCGGAGGTCGTTGGTATGTTATTGGAAGAATTCGATATGGATGAGTATATTAAGATGGAACGCAGGGACAGCTATGCGGATGGACATGAGGATGGCTTAGCGATGGGTTTAGCAGAGGGCAAACGTCTTGAACAATTTCACATCGTCCACAACATGTTTCAAAAAAGCATCCCTGCCGAAAACTGCGCCGACCTGCTTAATGAAAACACAGATTTTGTCAATAAAATATATTCACTGTGCCATGCTCACCCTGACTGGTCAGATGAAAAACTTTACAATGCATTAAAAGGAAATTAGATCTCATTATAAAAATACCCTGACATTTATATGAGCATCCTCACATAAACGCCGGGGTATTTAATATCTGGTAATTAACAGCCTATTTTATGCAATCTGCTCCATAACAATATCTGTCTGAACATCCCATGCCAAAACGGTCACCTTTAATACAATCTGTTTTTTCTCCGGGATTTCTTTAATTTCTGCCGGATCATACTGCAATTTTAATCCGAGTTTGCATCCCTTTAGTCCCTCTAAAACTTTTTTCTGATCACTGGGAAGATATTCTTTATTGAGTTTTCTCTTTGCAGACTCATAAATATCAATTGTAAATTTTTCCGGCATCCTGTAGGTATGTCCCTGATATTCGATCACACATTCCTCCGGCTTTAAAAACTGGTAGGTATAACAAAACATAGTCTGTCTGGTCGTTTCCGTAATCGCAGGATCGTATTCAAAATCCCCACCGTTTACAAATCTCCCGCTTGGTCTTACACTCTGCCGTACTTTCTGTGTCTTTCTTGCCTCTATGATCTCGATCTGAAATTCTTTTTCACACATCATGTGTGCTTTCCTCCTTCTGCAATGTTATTTTTTCACTTTTACGCTCTTTACCGCGCTGTGACTTCCCTTGATCTGCTTTCCATTGGATTTCTTATAGGTGCAGACACGGACATAATAGTTTTTGCCGCCTTTCAGTTTCCCAATTGTCTTAGATGTTGTCTTATTCTTTGTGATTGTAACAGTCTTAACACCTTTCTTGAATTTCTTATCCGTAGAATACTGAATCACATAGCCTGTCGCTTTTGTATCCTTTTTCCACTTCACAACCATATTTTTGGATTTTGCGGATTTTACAGATGCGATTTTGGTCTTTACCGGTTTTACTGTCAAAGTGATCGTTTTCTTTGCTTTTGGATATTTTCCTTTTGCAGCCGACGTAATCGTGATCTTAGTCTGTCCATATCCTTTGACCGTTACTTTTCCTTTTTTATCTAAGGTAGCAACTTTCTTGTCTGCTACGCTGTACGTCAGTTTTCCTCCACTCTTGCTCTTTACGCCAAGAGAAAATGCTTTGCAGCCGTAGGTTTTGGTAATGTTTTTTGCAGTGATCAGGTTGGAATTATTATCTGTGTTTGTTGTTTGTTCTGGCTTTGTTTCAGTATTTTCTGTAGTTCCTGTATCCGGTTTCGTTTCAGTATTTTCTGTAGTTCCTGTATCCGGTTTCGTTTCAGTGTTTTCTGTAGTTTCAGTGTCCGATGGCGTATTTGCCTCTTCTTTTTTAGGATTAACGATAAGCAAAATAACTTTTTTCGCTTCATCGTATGTTTCTGTATCCGAAGCAGTAATTGTAATATGCGCAATTCCCACTCCTGTCAATGTTACTATTCCATTTGCATCTACTGTTGCAACCGAATTATTATCAGAATCATACGACAATGTACCATTTCCATCCGTTACAGCACCGATAGAAAAGGCTGCATCTCCATAGATTTTTGTAAAATCGGAAGCAGTAATCGTCTGTGTTTCTCCTTTTCCATGTACATCAATTGAAACCCTTTTCGTTACACCATAATAATTATCTGTTTCCGGTGCATTAATCGTAATATGAGCATATCCATATCCTTTAATTGTTACTATTCCATTCGCATCTACCTGTACCACACTTTCATTGTCAGAACTATATGACAACGCAGCATCACTGTTCGTATATGCGCCTAAATCGAATGGTTTATCGCCATATTCCCTGTCAACCTGATCACTATCCTTATACTTAGAAACTGTATATGTTGCAGATGCCATACCTATACCAGCCGTTTTTTTTGCCGGGAAACCATATATGCATTCAACATATATTTTTCTATCAAAATATTGGTTAAATTTATTTTTCAGTTCCTGCGCATATGTTTCAGCCACAGAACCCTGATCACAGTATATATAACACTTTCCAAACATTTGATGGTATCTGTTCGTAATACTATCAGATTCTATATTCTTTACAGATGACGGAATTCTTATACTCAACTCATCACAACATGTAAAAACGCTTTGTCCAAAACTGGTTACACTGTCTGGAATACTAATCTCATATAGCTTACTTTCGTAAAATGTCATATGCTTAATCTGAGATACCGTTTGCGGCCATTTGATTTCCAATATCTCTGCATATGAAAATGCACTTTCTTTAATATCTTTTATATTATCTGATAAATTGACCTTATTTAATTTACACCCTGAAAATGCACCATTTTCTATCTTTTTAACATTTTCAGATACAGTAACATCTCCCATTCTACCACTTGGATATGCTACTAAATTACTTCCATCTTTGCTGTATACAATTCCATCTATTGCCTTATAGTTTTCATTCGCAGAATCAACATAATAATTTATTAAATTAGAACTTTTAAACCCACCGTCCAAAGTAGACATGTAATAAAAACTTTCATATATATTACATCCTTTTGTAAATTCAGCTACGCTGGCAGGAATAAAGATGCCTGTAATCTTGTCACAAGCCAAAAAACCATAATATACCTTTGTAACACCTTGTGGGATACTGATATTTCCAGATTTTCCACGAGGACAATATACCAAACTAACTTCTCCCTCACCATACGAAGCGTTGGATGGTGTGCTGCACAAAAATCCATCCAGTGATTGAAGTCTTGAATTTCCTTCCGCAACATCAATCCACTCCAAATTAGAACATGTACTAAATGCCTCTTCTGCATTATAGTCAACACTGTCATTAAAACTTTTAGGTAAACATATTCTTTTAATTTCTTCACTATTTCCAAATACTGAATCATCTGAAAAATGTGTTATGCCTTCCGGAATAGTTATGTTCTCACCTTTTCCTATCGGACAGTACTCTAGTCCAATTGCATTACACTGGTTTACCTCATCAAACCTTGACGTCGTGCAAAAAAAACCATCTAGTGATTGATACTCCGGATTTCCTTCCGCAACGTCAATCCACTCTAAATTAGAACATCCATTAAGTTTGGCTATACTAGAGGATCCATGGCGTTCTCCAGTAAAACTTTTAGGTAAACATATCCTTTTAACTTTTTCACCATTTCCATATGCAAAAGCACCTGAAAAACATGTTACACCTTCCGGAATAGTTATGTTTTCACCCTTTCCTGTTGGACAATACTCCAGTCGAATTACATTATTTCCATCTTCGTCCTCATAGGACCTTTCACATAAAAAACCATCCAAAGACTGATATTTCGGATTTCCTTCCGCAACGTCAATCCACTCCAGATTTTCGAAATTACCATAATTCAAAAAATATAACCCATCAGTAAAACTTTTTGGGAAACAAATTTTTTTAATTGTATTACAATTATAAAATGCATATTCAGCAATTTCTTTTACCCCTTCTGGGATCACAATATCCCCACCAGGTCCCGTATACCCTGTCAGCTCACCATCCTCAATGATAAATCCATTTTCATCTGCTTTGACATCTGCTGTTTTTTCAGCATTCTCCGTTGTTTCTTCCTCTTCTGACTCCATTACCGCAGTTTCTGTCGTCTCCTCTCCTTCCGTTTCCGTTACCGCAGACTCTGTCGCTAATTCTTCCATCTCTGTTTCTGCAGGCACTTCTGTCACATCTGCTGCTTGCGCGCCCTGCACCATTGCCGGACTGACATTTCCAAGCAGCATGGCTGCCGTCAACACGCCGATTAACATTTTTCTCTTTCTCATGCTTTTCCTCCGTTTGTAATATAATTGTGTTCATTTTCTAAAATTGCACTATGGTTATTATATTATGCAAACTGTTAGTTTGCAATAGCATTATTTTGGTTTGTTTATTGTTTGCCATATTATGTATAAACTTATCAGAAAGGAGATTTGCCATGACATCGAAACACGAACAGGAATTTAAAATGATCGGTCTTAATATTGCTTACTTTCGAAAATTGAAGGGTATCAGCCAGATGAAATTAGCAGAAACGATCGGTATCAGCCGTACCCATATGAGCAATATCGAAGCCCCTAACATGCCAACCTCCGTTTCTCTTGAGACACTTATGGATATTGCGGATGCACTTGACATTCCGACATATGTACTGTTGTCCTTTCACTCAGATATTGAGATTGATACACCTTCTGTTTAATTAACTGCAAATCTGTCACACCTGATTTTTCTGATTCAAATGATTTCCACCCACAATACACATCCTATTTTCCAGATACATTCTGCTTGTCTGTTATGATGTTTTTATGTTATACTACATCTATCGCAATTCG
>DMYD01000047.1:4825-5135 GCA_003483745.1 Roseburia sp.
TGCAGAAGAAGTACCGGGATGCCTTATTCCGCAGGATTTTTAACGAGAGATCGGTTTTGCTGGAACTGTACAATGCCCTGAATCAGACAGATTATGATGATGCAGATGAACTGATCTTTTATACGATCGATGACGTGATCTATCTCGGATATAAAAATGACGTGTCATTTATTGTCCGTGGTACATTAAATCTGTATGAACACCAGAGTACCTTAAATCCAAACATGCCGATCCGCGGGCTGATCTATTTCGGCAAACAGTATGAAAGCTATATCAAACAAAATAACCTGAACATTTACGGGAAAAAGCT
>DMYD01000034.1 GCA_003483745.1 Roseburia sp.
TGGAATGCCGGCCAGCATTTTCCGGCAATGGCAACATATTTGCGGTAGCCTCTGTGCTCCTCTACCCAGTCAGTCAGTGTCAGTTCATACTGTGCAAGTTTTGCAAGGATTTCCGGTTTTTTATTTCCGGCGCCAAGCTCCTTTTCCATATCTGCAACAACTGCCGGGATACGCTCATCTCCTGCATGTTTGTTAAATGCCTCAAATAAATCTAACTCAGAGTTCTCCTCAATCTCAACGCCAAGATTGTATAACTGCTGTATTGGAGCATTACATGCAAGGAAGTTCAACGGTCTTGGTCCGAAAGAAATGATCTTTAACTCAGATAAACCAATCACAGTTCTTGCGATAGGCAGGAAATCATGGATCATATCTGCACAGTCAGCTGCATCTCCTACCGGGTACTCCGGGATATATGCATGTACATTTCTTAATTTTAAGTTGTAGCTTGCATTTAACATACCACAGTATGCATCACCACGTCCCTGGATCAGGTTGTCCTGTGTTTCCTCTGCTGCTGCGACAAACATCTTCGGTCCCTCAAAATGCTTTGCAAGCAGTGTCTCGGAAATCTCCGGTCCAAAGTTGCCAAGATATACACAGAGTGCATTACATCCTGCTTTTTTGATATCCTCTAATGCCTGTACCATATGGATCTCGCTCTCCACGATACAGATCGGGCACTCATAAATGTCTGCCGCACCGTATTTTTCAGTGTAAGCCTTTACCAATGCCTCTCTTCTGTTTACAGACAGTGACTCCGGGAAGCAGTCACGGCTGACTGCCACAATACCAACTTTTACTTCTGGAATGTTATTCATTTTGTTTTCCTCCGCTTTCTTTTTTCTGTACATACTTCTTTTTTATATAAAATTTATTCTCTGACATTTAAATTTTTGCCAATAAGTCCGATATGACTTCCTTTCGGCAGCCCGCCCTCGGCATGACCGATCAGCCATTTATTTTTTGCAGTAAGAAGTGCATCCTCTCCGCCGGCGTGTGCCTCATCCAACGGATAATTGGTACCTTTTGGCAGAATAACTGCCACCTGAAATCCTGCATCGTCCACATGACATGGAGCATAATGTAATGTGGTTGCATACACCTCCACGGCTGTTCCTGCTGGAATCCGGAATGCCTCCATCTTTGCAGTCTCATAAGTAAAATCATCGGTCACATCTGCCTCTGATCCCAATATTAATACTGCGTCGGTTGCTGCAAGATTGATCTCTGAGCTGCGGTGATATTCCACTGCATTCAAAAGCTCATTATGTCCATTACAGTATCCGATCTGGATCGGAAGTTCTCCGTAAAAGACTTTCTCGATTTCCTTTGCCACCGGTAATGCTTCTAATTCTGCGATTGACGGCTCATAAACTACATCGGATGGAACCGGTGTCTTTTTCATTGCTTCTGTCAATGCTGAAAAATCAATATTCCGGATCACTTTTCCGTATTTTCGGAAACGTGCGTCCGTAACTTCATAAATCTGCATGCCCTTTTCCCTCTTTTCTTATCTTCTATCTCATTTGCCCTGCAGGTTTTCTGTCCTGCATAAGCAAACTTTTCCATAATCGACCTGTTACTATTCAAAACTGTCAGAGACAATCATCTTTCCTGTCAGTCAGATAATCTTGTCAAACAGATCTTTGCACGCCGGATAAATATTTTTAAACTGTTGGTAGCGTGCCTCGTATTTTGCGGCAAGCTCCGGATCTGGCTCTACCGTATCGACTACTTTTACGATTGCAGCCGCGGCAGATTCCACATCTTTGTACTCACCACATGCAACAGCCGCAAGCATCGCGCCTCCTAAGGATGGTCCCTCTTCCGTTTCAAGCACATCCACTTTGATATTTAAAACATTGGCAATGATCTTTTTCCAGAGAGGACTCTTCGCCCCGCCTCCGCAGATCTTTGTACGCTCGATCGGAATGCCAAGTGTTTTTGCAACTTCAAAAGAATCACGAAGTGCAAACGCAACACCCTCTAACACTGCCTGTGTCATATCCGCTCTTGTCGTATCCATCGTCATGCCAATAAAAGTAGCTCTCGCATTCGGATTGTTGTACGGGGAACGCTCTCCCATCAGATATGGCAGATAATATACATGATTTTCGCCAAGCTTTGTGATCTCTTCCTGCTCTTTTTTGTAATCTTTCGTTCCAATGATCTCATCCATCCACCACTTGTTGCAGGATGCTGCAGATAACATACATCCCATCAGATGATAAGCACCATTTGCGTCACAGAATGCATGAAGTGCATTATACTTATCCACACCAAACTTGGCGGATGAAATAAAGATTGTTCCACTCGTTCCAAGCGAAATGTTACATCTGCCATCTCCGACTGTTCCGGTTGCCACTGCAGCTGCCGCATTATCTCCGGCACCGGCTGCCACTTTCACATTTTCAGATAAGCCAAGTTCATTTGCAATCTCCGGTAAAATCGTACCAACGCATTCATAGCTCTCGTATAATTTTGGCAGCATATCCATCGTGATACCGCAGATCTCACACATTTCTTTCGACCAGCAGCGGTTCTTTACATCTAAAAGTAACATACCGGATGCATCGGAAACATCCGTACAATGCTTCCCTGTCAGCTTATATGCCAGATAGTCTTTCGGCAGCATGATCTTTTTGATCCTTGCAAAATTCTCCGGCTCCTTATTTTTCACCCAGAGAATCTTTGGTGCCGTAAAACCGGTAAATGAAATATTTGCCGTATATTTTGATAATGTTTCCTTTCCGATCTCATTATTTAAATAATCACACTCTTCTGTTGTTCTTCCGTCATTCCATAAGATTGCCGGCCGGATCACCTCATCCCTGTCATCAAGAATTACCAGTCCATGCATCTGACCGCCAAAACTGATTCCGGCAACTTCCTCTTTCGGAAAACCTTCCAAAAGTTCTTTTAATCCCTGCATCGTCTCTTTGTACCAGTCCTGTGGCTTCTGCTCTGACCAGCCAGGATTTGGGAAATAAAGAGGATACTCTCTTGATACGATATTTTTTACATTTCCGCCTGCATCCATCAAAAGCAGCTTCACGGAAGATGTTCCAAGATCAATTCCTATGTACAGCATACCGCTCTCCTTTTTACAAATCACATCATTGTGTGCTCGTGCACATTTTTATTTATCATACATCCCGGATGTCTATTTTGCAATATGCTTTTTGTACATTTTTTCAGATTCATTTTTGTTTACATTTACTTATACGTTCATTTTTCCATATTGTTCCGTCAATGGACGCTTTCATTCGATTCAAAGAACGCTTCTTTTCCCCGTCCTCCATATATGTGCACATGCACACAAGTTGACAATATATTGTTTTTTATGTTATCTTTATTTGTATGAATGATGTTGGAATCAAATGAATTAATTGAAACAAAAAGGGGTTTTTCTATGGCTACCATGAAAGAAATCGCAGAACTTTCCGGTGTTTCCCGCGGTACTGTGGACCGTGTATTAAATCACCGCGGCATTGTCAATGCCGAAACGGAACGGAAAGTTTTAGAAATTGCAAAGCTTTTAGACTATCAGCCAAACAAAGCTGGCATTGCGCTTGCCGCACAAAAGAAAAAGTTAAAGATCGGTGTTCTGCTTTTTGGCGCAGAAAATCCATTCTTTGATGAAGTCATGGACGGACTTCACAAAAAACTTGAGGAACTGTCCATTTATGGATGCACCGTGATCGAGCGCCGTATTTCCTTTGATCTGCAAAATCAGATCCGGACAATCGATGAACTGGTAAAAGAAGAGATCCACGGTCTGATTCTCTCTCCTTATAATGATCCTGTCATACAGGAAAAAATAGATGCGCTCTGGAATAACGGCATTCCCTGCATCACGATCAATACCGATATGCCGGATTCCAGACGGATCGCCTATGTCGGCAGTGATTATTACAAATGCGGTCAGACTGCAGCCGGCCTGCTGCATCTATTTTCCGGTGATTACGCAAGTGTCGGGATCGTGACCGGCTCTCACAATGTACTCTGCCACGAAGAACGCATCAGCGGTTTTACGACTCATCTCCATGCAAAGCACCCGAATATCCGCATTGTGGATGTCGTGGAAAATAACGATGACGATTACAAAAGTTATGAGGTGGTCTCCGATCTCTTAACCCGCCACCCGGATCTGTCTGCACTTTATTTTACTGCTGCCGGTGTTTACGGCGGATGCCGTGCAGTTTTAAACGCTGCCTTACAACGACCTCTTAAGATCATAACCTTTGACGCGGTTCCATCAACCTGTGAAATGCTGAAAAACGGCGTGATTTCTGCTACGATCTGCCAGCAGCCGGATGAACAGGGTGCTTTATCTCTCTCCCTTTTGGTGGATTATCTGCTGACCGGGAAACTGCCGGAAAATCGCTGTATCTATATGGATTTAAGCATCAAAATAGCTGAGAATCTTTAAGCGGTATATTTTCCTGCTTTTTCTTTTTTGCAGTCCGATAAAGCACGATTGCACTGATTACATCAGCCACAAAAAAGAAATGCAGGATAAAATGTACCACAGAAGCCGTCTTTGATATCTCTCCCGCCTTTCCAAGCCGCAGAGCTGCACTGATCCCATACATAGAAGACGTAATCATCAGGAAAAAATCTCCTATCGCCAGCATGAAAATCAAAAACGGTGTAAGCATTACAAATACCGGCACCACCATCACCGCAACCAGCACCATTCCAAATACAAATATCAGTATATAAAACGGAATATGTATCAGTTTGATCAGCATATCATAAAATGCCAGCTTCTCTCCTTCCTCCTTATCAAATCCCCTAAATGCATTTACAATGTTGAGCCCGTAAACAGCGATTGTTCCGAGCATAGAAAATCCCGTAAACCAGGATAATCCATTATCTCCCAGATCACATGCCACCCAAAGTCCTATCAAAAAAAGATATGGCCAGATCATCAGAATAACCGGCAGAATTTTTCTTAATTTTTTCATAGCTGTTCTCCTTTTGTTTTTCTCCGTTATTATGATAAGCGATTGGATAAAAAAAAGGAAGTTGTCCATTTGTACTATATACAAAAACAAAATTTTTTGTATCATTGTTTTCCCCGGCGCATATACTATAACGGGAGGTGAACTGATGATTGCCTGGTTTTGTTATCTCATTCTAAAATTCAAAGATTCTTCGCACGGCTCCGCAATACATGCATAAAATATAAAAAACTCTTCCGGTAATTCCATGCAAAACTGTTCAAATCTCTATCTTCTTTCAACCATTGCCTGCCAGCTTGCTGACTGTCTGTCGGATGATGATCTTGCTATCCTTGCCGCTGATCTGGTTGTGCTCAGTGACATGCTGGCAAATATCGCTGCAAGAAATGCAGTCTGTGAAAAAACAAATTCACCGGATTCCTGATTTTTTCAGAAACCGGTGTTTCTTTTATCCCGGCAGTTTCCGGTGCTTCCGCTGTCTTTCTGAATACGAATGATAAAACATACATTCAACCTGATATCAGCGTTATTTGCGACAAGTCTAAGCTGGATGACCGTGGATGTAACGGTGCACCGGACTTTATTATTGAAATCGTATCACTATCAAGCCGAAAAATGGATTATACTACCAAAAATGCTTTATATTCTGATGCCGGAGTCCGTGAATACTGGATTGTTGATCCCGAAAAACAGCGCACGACTATTTACCGCTATGAAGAAGATGTTGCGCCTATGATCCTTCCATTCCAACAAGATATTACCGTAGGGATTTACAGCGATTTGAATATCAATATTGCAGAATTACTGAAATAAATAAATCAAGCATAACCCCAACTTATAAATCATTGTACAAAAATAGCCTGAAACCCCAGGAAAGTCAACAATTTTCCAAGATTTCAGGCATTTTCTTTGGAGTGGACCTGACGGGAGTCGAACCCGTGTCCAAAAACCAATCCCCTGTCCTTCTACGAGCGTATCCTATGTTTTAACATTCCCTCTGCCAGACCTGCGTAGGCACAGTCCTGGTTTCAGTAGCTTCATCGTACGCCCACAGGCTCAAAGCTTTGCCTGCGTCGTTTCTCACATAGTCGAAGCCTGGGTCCTAAAGTGTGAGTGCTCTAGGTCAGACTGCTGCCATTAGGCAGCGTATGCTAAATTATCTTCAGCGTTTAATTTTAATTTTGGAATTTGACGCATCCCGTGCGACTCGCTTCTCCAGCTTCATGATCCCTGTCGAAACCATTACAAGCCCATAAATATATATTTCAGATACAGCCATTTCACACACCGGATATCATTTCCTGTGTATGAAAAAGACTATATCATCCATTCTTTTCCTATAAATACTTTAATACAGATTTTTTACTTTGAAATCACGCTCAGCCTCACGCCGCATATCCTTCTTTGCGATATCCTGACGCTTATCGTACTGCTTTTTACCTTTGGCAAGCGCAATGTCAACTTTTACAAGACTCCCTTTAAAGTATACCTCAACCGGCACTAAAGTATAACCCTTTTCTGCAATTTTTCCGACCAGCTTGCGGATTTCTGATTTATGCATCAAAAGCTTCTTCGGACGCAGTGGATCACGGTTGAAAATATTTCCCTTTTCATAAGGACTGACGTGCATGCCATAAATAATGACCTCACCGTTCTCGATACGGATAAAGGCTTCCTTGATGCTGCATTTCCCCATACGCATGGACTTTACTTCGGTACCATGCAATTCAATGCCCGCCTCATAGCGCTCCTCCAAGAAAAAGTCATGGTAGGCTTTTTTGTTGTTCGCGATCAGTTTTTTTTCTGTCTTTGCCATCATGCCCTTCCTTTCTTATCCAATATCCAGCCTGTATAGTATACCCCGAAACGTAACGGAACGCAAGATGATTTTTTATTCCTCTTTGTTCCCCTGTACCACACGAAAGTCGATCGTACGCAGGATTTTGTCAGTTCCTGTCACCATGACATGTATGCGCTGTCCGAGTTTGTAGCGGATGTTTGTCACTTCTCCAACCAGTTCGTAAGTACTCTCGTTATAATGGAAATAATCATCTACAAGCGTTGTCACATGTACAAGTCCTTCCACCGTATTCGGAAGCTCCACATAAAATCCCCACTCGGTCACGCCGGAGATCACACCCTCAAATACCTCTCCAATACGTTCTGACATATATTCCACTTTTTTCAGCTTATCAGTTTCACGCTCTGCCTCATCCGCACGGCGTTCCATCTCACTTGAATGTTTTGCAACCTCCGGCAAAATCTTTTCGTAATGCTCTATCTTCTTTGTATTCATCCGTCCGCGCAGATTATCTTTGATAATGCGGTGTATCTGCAGATCCGGATATCTGCGGATTGGAGATGTGAAATGGCAATAATACGGTGTAGCCAGTCCAAAATGACCGGTACTCATGGTTGTATACTTCGCCTGCTTCATGGAACGCAGTGTTAACCGGCTGATCAATGCCTCCTCCGGCGTACCGTCGATTTTTTGCAGAAGTTTTTGCAGTTCTTTCGGGTGTACTTCATCCTGTCCAATGTGGATGGAATAGCCGAAATTATTGATAAATGTCGATAACTTCTTGATTTTTTCAGTATCCGGATTATCATGTGTACGGTATACAAACGGCAGTTCCTGCCAGAAATAATCCTGTGCTACCGTCTCATTAGCGATCAACATAAAATCTTCAATGATCTTCGTTGCAACATTCCGCTCGTAAGGCTTGATCTCAACTGGTTTTCCCTTGTCATCAAGCACGATCTTCGTTTCCGGGAAATCAAAATCGATGGAACCACGCTTCATACGTTTTTTTCGTAAAATAGCAGCCAGTTCCCGCATCAGTTCAAACATTGGAACCAGTTCTTCATACTCTCTGATCTCGTTTTCATCATGATCTTCCAGAATCTTTTTTACACTGGTGTAACTCATACGGCGGTCAACTTTGATCACAGATTCCGCTATCGTGTGATCGATCACATTTCCCTTCGGATCAATTATCATCACACAACTTAAGGTCAGACGGTTCTCGCCTGCATTTAAAGAACAGATTCCATTTGACAATTTATGTGGCAGCATCGGGATCACACGGTCGACTAAATACACGGAAGTACCGCGGGACAATGCCTCCACATCCAGCGCACTGTGTTCCTGTACATAGTTCGATACATCTGCAATGTGCACGCCAAGCTTATAGTTATCTCCCTCTTTCGTGATTGTAATTGCATCATCAAGATCTTTTGCATCTTCTCCGTCAATCGTCACTGTCTGCCAGTCCCGGAAGTCCATACGCCCTGCCATATCCGCAGTGCTGACTTCGTTCGAGACATTCTCCACCTGATGCATGATCTTTTCTGAAAACTCTACCGGCAGATCATAAGCTTTTACAATAGACATAATATCCGTTCCCGGATCATTGATGTGACCAATAATTTCGATCACTTTTCCTTCCGGTTTTCTACCCTCTTTGCCGTAATCGGTAATCTCAACTACAACCTTATGTCCACTGACAGCTCCCTTCGAGCGCTCCTGCGGGATAAAAATATCAGAACCGAACTTTGGATTATCCGGAACGGCAAAGCCAAACGTCTTACTCTTTTCATAAGTACATACGATCCGCGTTGTACCACGGGATATAATCTTTGTGATCGTGCCTTCTTTTCGTCTGCCTGTATTTTCCGAAGTGATTGCCACCTGCACCGTATCCATATGAAAAGCACCGTGCACCTGTGACTCCGGGATAAAGATATCCTCCTCTTCTCCCTCAAGGCTGACAAATCCAAATCCCCTCGCATGTGCCATAAATGTGCCGATTAAGTATTTTCCTTCTGATTTGATATATTTTCCCTTGGAAGTCATTTCGATCCTGCCATCCATCACAAGTGCATCAAGGACTTCCTGCAGTTCACTGCGCTGTGCTTTCGGTACCGATAAAACAACCGCCATCTCCTTTGCTTTCATCGGTACATAAAGCTCATCACAGATAAACTGGTATATTGTCTTTTTCCGTTCTTCTAAAATTGTTTTCTCCATAAACCCCGTCCTTTTTCTTATGAATTAAAAAATGACTGCCGCATCTGCGACAGCCATCCATTCATCTTAAAAAATACTCATATTTAATACCGCTGCAATCACGATAAACAAGATAACAAAAATTCTAGTCAGCTTTACTAACATACCTTCCATAGAACGTCCTTTGTTCTTGCCCCAGTATGTGTCTGCTGCACCTGCGATTGCTCCAAGTCCTGCGGATTTACTTTCCTGCATTAAGATGATAACTGTCAATGCTACACTGATTATAATAAAAACTACAGTCAAAATTGTTTTTACAACTGCCACGATCGTTCCCTCCTAGGTTACAAACTCACAACTTTAGTCATTGTAACATAGACGTTTCCTTTTTTCAACCTATTTTTTTGCTTTTCCTGCTTTCTGTGATTTCTTCCGGCACAAACACTGCGTCTTCTGCCAATTCTTCCTCAATCCGCAAAAGCTGATTATACTTGCTGGTGCGCTCCGCACGGCACGGTGCACCCGTTTTGATCTGTCCGGCATTGACAGCCACTGCAAGATCTGCGATAAATGCGTCCTCCGTCTCACCGGACCGGTGTGAAATGACCGTATGATATCCGGCAGACTTTGCCATCTCGATCGCATTTAATGCCTCTGTCACGGTTCCAATCTGATTTACTTTGACAAGTACCGCGTTTGCCGCACCGAGTTTTATTCCACACTGAATCCGTTTTGTATTCGTCACAAACAGATCATCTCCGACAAGCTGAACTTTATCGCCAAGTCTCTTCGTCAGTTTCTGCCAGCCGTCCCAGTCATCCTCAAACAGCCCATCCTCGATGGAAACGATTGGAAACTGCTGCACAAGTTCCTCATACATGGCAATCATCTCCTCAGAACTTCTCACGATCTCCTGCTCATCCCCATTTTCTTTCGATTCTCCCGGAAATACATAGACACCACGCGCCTCATCATACAGTTCACTTGCCGCAGCATCCATTGCATAGACGATATCTTCCCCAACACGGTAACCCGCTTTTTCCACTGCCTTTGAGAGATAGGAAAATGCTTCTTTTGTATCCTTAAAATCCGGTGCAAAACCTCCCTCATCCCCGACTGCCGTACTCATTCCGTTTTCATTTAAGATCTGACGCAGAAAATGATATACTTCTGCCCCCATTTTAAGCGCCTGCGAAAAGCCGCGTGCTCCGACCGGCATGATCATAAACTCCTGAAAATCAAGTGTATTTTTCGCATGGACACCGCCATTGATCACATTCATCATCGGAACCGGAAGCGTTTTGGCATTGGTTCCTCCAAGATAACGGTATAAAGGCATATCCAGTGCTTTTGCCGCCGTTTTGGCGCAGGCGAGTGATACACCCAGAATTGCATTTGCTCCGAGATTCCCCTTATTATCAGTTCCATCAAGTTCCACCATCGCCCGGTCTAACTTCGCCTGCTCTAACACATTCATTCCAAGCAGCATTTCCCGGATCTTCGTATTAACATGATCTACGACCTTCTGCACACCAAGGCCAAAATAATCCCTGTCTCCATCCCGCAGCTCGATAGCCTCAAATCTTCCCGTGCTTGCACCGGAAGGAACGGATTCTCTTGCAGTTATTTTTTTCCCGGTTGTCTCTGTCTCCGCCGTTACCTCGACCTCCACTGTCGGATTTCCTCTTGAATCTAAAATTTGTCTTGCATGCACATCTGTAATCTTAATTTTTAATGACATAAAAAATTCCCCTTTCACACAATCTTTTTCTGTAGTATGTGTAATTGGGGAATCATTTATAACTTCTTATGATAAAATATATTTCTGCAGTGTCGCGTATAAAAGCTTCGGATTGATCGGCTTTGCAAGATGCTCATTCATTCCGGCTCCTTTCGTCTGTCTTCTGTCCTCATCTCCGGCATTTGCCGTCATCGCAATGATTGGAAGATCTTTGACATCTTCTCTGTCTAAGGCGCGGATCTGTCTGGCTGCCCCGATTCCGTCTAAAACCGGCATACGAATATCCATCAATATCGCATCAAAATAATATTCCGGGGCATCTGCCATAAGTTCCACTGCTTTCTTACCATTCTCCGCTGTGACAACCTCAAACTGTTTCTTTTCCAAAAGTCCCTTTGCAACAATGACATTAAGCGGATGATCTTCAACCAGCAGAATCCGTTTTCCCTCAAAACTGATGTTCTCTGTTTTTTCCTCACGTGCTTTTTTCCGGCGGTCAAAATCAAGTTTTGCGGTCACGGTGAATATCGTTCCTTTTCCTTCCGTGCTCTCTACCACAATATCACCATCCATCATCCTTGCATAATTGCGCGCAATAGAAAGTCCCAGTCCACTTCCTCCATAAACACGGGTATTTTCTTCATGCTCCTGTGTAAAAATATCAAATACTTTCGGTAAAAAGTCTTTTGCGATACCGATTCCATTATCAGAAACGGCAGCTGTCAGCTGTACTCTTCCATCGCCTTCCTGCTCTTTGACAGAAACATGAATGTTTCCACCTTTTGGTGTAAATTTCACGGCATTGTTGATCAGGTTTACCATGATCTGTTCTAGTCTTGTGGCATCTCCGATATATACTTCCGAAAGTTTTTGTTTTCTTTCAAAAGAATAACCTACGCCTGCCATGACTGCCTGCGCCTTTGCTAACATATTGACATTATCCCAGAACTTATCTCCTTCAAATGCCCGGATGGCAAGTTTCATATTACCACTCTCGATCCGTGACATATCAAGGATATCATTTAACAACGCCAGAAGATATTTCGATGCTGAATCAAGTTTCTCCGTATAATCAAGCACCTGTTCCCTGTCATCAAGCGACGACCGGATCATTGAATTTAAACCAATGATTGCATTCATAGGCGTCCGTATCTCATGACTCATTCCGGCTAAAAAGTTTGTTTTTGCCTCATTTGCAGCTTCCGCCATCGTCAGTGCTTTTGCAAGCTGCTCCTGCTTCTCTTTTTCTTCTTTCACGATGTCCTCAACATCGGAAAGCATCAAAAGCAGTGTACCTGTCTGTTCATTTAAATACATGCAGCGGATCTGTTTCTGACGATTCTTTCCATTTTTCGAACGCAGTGAAACCTCCACCATATACACCTCCTGTGACTTTAAATGTTTACGGATATTTGACAGTTCCATGGCTTCTGACAACCGCTTCTTTTCTTCCGGTGTCTCCACACGGTCGATTAAACATTGCAGCTCACCTTCATAATTATCCTGTTCCATCTGTGAATCAAGAGCATACTGACCGCTTACAAATTCATCCATCTGTCCACTGCACTCATCCACTGTATAAATTTCATCATAGCCAAATGTCATGATACATTCTAAAATCTGTTTTAATTTACTCTCCCTTGTCACATCATGGTTATAGATGAATGCTATGATCTCTCCGTTTTCCGGTTTCTGTAAAAGGTTTACCTCCACTCTTACCCACACATATCTGCCGTTATTCAGCTGTGCGACATATTCCTCCGAAAGACTGTTTACCCCTTCTTTGAATGCATGAAGCATTCCATCCGGTGACAACCTGCGATTCTGTTCTTTTGTCAGATATGTTTTCTTTGCATATGCATACATTCTTGAGCGAAAATCTGTGACTTTCGCATATTGTTTCTCATAACCGTCTTTCGTGCCTACCCGCATATCCTCCACGACACGTTTCGTCAGGTTCAGACGGCTTGTTGTCAGGATTTCACCGGAAACGGCATCGCGGTACATCATTTCCTCCTGATATTTCAGCTGCAGTTTTTCATGCGCAGTACGCATCTGCATTTCCATCTTTTTTGTATCGGTGATGTCGGTAAGATATTCCACATACGCCTCTCTGCCACACCAGTCGATAATCTTTCCCTTAGCGCGGTAATAACGGTCATTGATCCGTTTTTCCCGCTGCCAGATCTTATCTCTCTTAAGCTCCGCAGCCGGGCACCCCTGGCATGGAATTTTCTGCTGGTAAAATAATGTATAACAATTTTTTCCCGCATACTCCTCATTGATATGAAAGATTTCTTTTGCTTTCCGGTTTAAATACAATACCTCATACGTGCGGATATCCCTCACATATGCAGCTGTCTGGGACTCATCGAGCACACTCTGGTAAAGTTCTGTAATACCGAGCACCTTTTCTCTGTCGTCAAGTTTTTTTAATGTTTCCATACGAAACCACATAACAATGCTGCTCAGCACCATACTCATGCCAAACATCAGCAATGTGTTGATCAGATCAAGTTTTGCATATTTCCACTCTCTGACAAAACAGCTGCTGGCTGCCAATATACATGTGACTCCCGCCTGCATCAGATACATCTGGATAGGGCGCACCAGAAAGCAGAATGCAAGTCCAACCAGAAGATAATACGCCGTTGTACTTTCCTTTCCACCAAATATAATATGATTCATGGCAAAACAGGAACCTATTGCAAAGTACTCAACGGTGATCAGAACAGACAGACGAATGCCGGAATCTCTTTTCGAATAAAAGGACACAAACAGTAAAATCAGAAACATTGCTGCATATAAAATACACATGTGCTCATGATAATAGTCCGCCTGTTTTCTCCATAATATGTAAAATGCCAGCAAAAAAGACAGGCACACCATGGCAGTATTTAAGACGCAGAGCACAACTCTGTTCTCATGATCCACCTGGTGCCCGCATTCTGCCAGCACATCTGCTTTCAAAAATTTATTCAGTTTTTCTTTCCAGTTTTCACAAAACTTCATCACTCTGTCTCAATTCCCTTGGTCTTTAAGAAATCTACCCAGATATTGTATTTTGATCCATACAGATGCAGATTATCAAATGTAAGTTCCTGTTTTAATCCACCCTGATCATCGCACACAACTTCATTGACATCAATATAAAACACACGGACACCATCTGCAAGCTGCTGTATACGCTGATTTCTCGCATCAATTCCCGGATTATTAAAAATCGGATCCGAATCGGATTTTTTCTGTGTCACATGCATGATCGCCTGAACATAAATGATTGCATCCGGCTGCAAGGTTTTGAATTTTTCCACTGCATTCTGATACTCATCCATAAAACCGTCAAGCGTTCCCCGCCCCATCTCATTGATGCCAATCTGAAAATACACCTTTTTATACTGTTTTGCCTTCAAAGCTTCCTCTAATGTAACCTTTTTTCCGTCAACATTACAAAACGCTTCTTTCCACAGATCATAGATATTCATCCCGACAGTCGCATAAAAATCAGAATGATCCAGTCCGCCATAATCATGCAGACCTACCGTCCTCGAATCTCCAATAAAAACTGCATCATCAAAATAACTGTCATCCACCTGTATAAACTTCTTTGGTTTTAAATCTGTCGTTTCCGTGTCTCCTGCAACCGCTTCCGTAGCAGTTTCTTCTGTTATTTCTGTATTTACAATGTCATCTTCCTGCTTCTTTGGCTTTTTTTGATCTGACAGGAGCTCCGGCGGCTCTTTACTCCAAGGATAAATTTTATCATGAATTCCGTCTAACACCAATACAAAATATGGAGTTTTTTTCGTATCAATCGAATAATTCTTATAGATCCCGTCTTTTTTTAAATATCCAATCAGTGAGAGAATCACCCAGCCGGCAAGCAAAAAGACCGCAACCCTGCATTTCAATATTTTTTTCACACTTATCCACCAATCCTAAAAATTAAAGTACAAAAACGGGTTATTCGTAGAAACCGCCATATAGTAAAGGCTTATGACTAACACCACAATCACCGCCAGACTTCCCAGCCATTTTTTTTCAAATACCTTATATAAAGCTGCCGGATATGGGGTGGAGAAAGCTATTCCCATCAAAAACAGCGGACCGTAGTCTTTCAGATACTGGATAAAATCCATCTGTCTGACCGCCTCTCCTACCCCAAAAAACGGAAACATTCTGGCATAATAGACGCCAAGCTGTCCCACATCTGCAATCGCAAACGCAACCCAGGTAAGTGGTACTACAAGCATCAGATATACATGGGAAAGTATTTTGCTATTTTCTAAAAACTGCAGCAAAAATGCTTTTTCCAAAGCAAGCAGTAAAAGTAACGATGCACCCCAGATCAGGAAATGTCCCTCTGCTCCATGCCAGATGGCAGTCAGGCTCCATACCACGAACAAATTAAATATCGTGCGCGCTTTTCCTTTTCTATTGCCTCCAAGCGGAATATAGACATACTCCCGGAACCATCGTCCAAGCGTAATATGCCATCTTCTCCAAAATTCGGATACCGATCTTGAAATATAGGGATGTTTAAAGTTTTTCGGAAATTCAAATCCAAGCATCCGTCCCAGTCCCAATGCCATCAGAGAATAACCGGAAAAATCAAAATAAAGTTCAATCGAATACGCAAACGCTCCCATCCATGCCAGCGGTGTCGAAATACTTTCAAAGCCGATTGCCTGGATGTTATTCCACAAAAGTCCAATACGGTCTGCAACGATCACCTTTGCACCAAGTCCCAGTATCAGTGTTTTTAATCCGGATTCAAACTGTTCGAAAGTAACGGTTCTGCTGCATAAATACATACGAACCTCTGAATAGTTGATGATCGGTCCGGCAATCAGCTGTGGAAACATCGTCAGATACGTTCCAAGCTGGATAAACGATTTTTCCACCGGCACTCTTCCCCGGTAAACATCGATGATATAGGCTGCAATCTGGAACGTATAAAAACTAATGCCAAGCGGCAGCTTATCCATGAAACCGCTATACTTAAAAAGGAATAAAACCCCAAAATCGTAACACAGTGCCACGATCAGCAAAATCAGCTGTTTTTTCCCTCTTCCCTCATAAGTATCCCGGTACATCAGCCTGCCAAGAACATAGTTGATCACCACAGAAGCAAGTAAAAGCACTACATATTCTGCCTCACCTGCCGTATAAAATAAAATACTGCCTGCAAATAATACCGCATTTTTCCATTTCTGCGGTGTCATATAATATACCAGTAAAAAAACCGGCAAAAACCGGAATAAAAATTCAAAACTGCTAAATACCATCTTATCGGCTCTTTCTAATCCACATTATTTTTCAACACCGATTATTATAGCCAAAAAAATGCCTTATAACCACCTGTTAAGCAAAGTTAGTAAATTTGTAATTATTTTGTGATTTTTGTCACATCTAAGAAATATTTTTTAATTTCCCCAACAAAATACAACGATCCGAATGCGATCGTTTTGCATGACACATCCAGCCGTCCCGGCTTCAATTCGTCATAAGAGTGTAAAAGTCCGGCATCGCAGATTCCCTTTGCCCGGATCTTCTCCGACAGCTCCTGTGCCGCCAGTGCCCTCTCTGATTCTACCGTTACCGTCTTAAAATCCAGTGCAAGCGGCAGTAATTCTTCGATCATTTCATCATAGTTTTTATCTGCCATAACTCCCATGACAAAATGAAATTTCTCTCCCGGGAACAAAGTACGAAGACTTTCCGCTAATGCCGCCACTCCGTTGCCATTATGCGCACCATCCACCATAAGAAACGGATCTGTGTTTAAAATCTCCATGCGTCCTTCCCATCTTGTCTTTCTGATTCCTTCTCTGATATAGTATTCTGCCTGATTCTCTGAAATTCCTCTGTCTTTCAAAAAAATTTCTGCGGCAAGGATCGCAGCCGCTGCATTTTCATATTGGTGGACACCAAGCATTGTCATCTCAAGATTTTTGTATTTCTTATAAGAGAAATATTGTCTGCCATTTTCATAGCGGCATTCTGTCACATCGCGTATATCGGCGATCTTTGGTTCTGTAACCTCTTCTTTTTCAGCCGTTTTCAGTAAAACTTCCATTGCTTCCTGTTCCTGGCTTTCCATTACCAGTTTTGTACCTTTTTTGATAACCCCTGCTTTCTCCGCTGCGATTTTATCTAACGTATCGCCCAAAATTGCCATATGATCATACCCGATTTTCGTGATAACCGTAACCTCCGGCACACCGATTGCATTGGTCGAATCGAGTCTTCCCCCTAACCCGGTCTCTATCACGGCAGCCTGGCACTGTCTGTCCCTGTAATCGAGCAATGCCATTGCAAGACAGTAATCAAACATCGTAGGTACTGTTCCAAAGTCCTCCTCAAGCAGCATATTTCCAAGTTTTGTCACTTCTTCACGGGATATCATCTGTCCGTCCACACAGATCCGCTCTCTGAAATCAACCAGGTGCGGTGAGGTAAACATTCCGGTACGAATCCCTGCTTCCTTTAAAATTGAGCACAAAAAAGCAGAGACGGAACCTTTTCCGTTCGTCCCCGCTATATGGATCACGCTCATATCCTGCTGTGGTTTTCCTAACTTTTCCAGCATCAGTGCAGATACCTCTGCCCCCGGACGATTTCCAAACCGTCTCTGATGTTCGATCCGATCTAATACTTCCTCATATGTCAGTTCTTTCATATACTGTCCTTTCCCTGACGGATGCTGCAGTCCTCATACACCGGCAGATCAGTAACTGACATTTATTTTGCTGTACTAAACTGCAATAATGACACCGCCGTCATTTGCATACATCGTGCTGACGCCCGCTGTATCCGTAACAATGATTTTTTTGAACTTTGCTAACTTTTCCAGCTTTTCCTTGACTGCTTTCGCACGTTCCGGACAATTACAGTGTGAAATTGCAAGCACCCTGTTCTCACAGTTTTTTGTCTTTGCAAGCACATCCTGAATCATCTTATCCAATGCCTTGTTCATGCCACGCGCCTGACCAAGCTGACAAATCGATCCCTCCTCTGTGGACCCCATCACCGGCTTGATATTCAATGTATTCGCAATAAATGCCTTAAGATTTGTCAGACGGCCATTTTTACGCAAAGTTTCTAATGTTTCAAGTACAAAAAAAGTATTCATGGAGCTGATATATTTTTCAGTTGTCTCAACAACCTTCTCAAAACTCATACCTGCCTCTTCGCACTCCTGCACTTTCATGCCGATCAGCGTCTCACCGATGGAAGCGGAGCGGGAATTAAATACATAGATCTTCTTCTCACCCGGATGTTCCTCTTCAAATAAATTTTTGCCAAGTTCCGCGCTGTTATAAGATCCTGAAAGTTTACCGGATAAAGTTACCACATATACATGATCGGCATCACCTTCATAGGACTTCATATATTCATCCGGAGATGGACATGCGGACTTTGGCCCAGCTACACTCTCCTTTACCCTGCGAAGAAAATCCTTCTGGTCAAATGTCTCGTCATCGCGGATATAACATCCGTCCACCTCTAACTCTAACGACACATTCTGATAATGTCCATCCTTTTTTAAATCTTCCGGCAATTCTCCACAACTATCAATCACGATCTTATACATTCCAGATAACCTCCATCATGCACCAATTTGTTATTCAAAAGCTTTTTATACGTTATTTTTTTCCATTACATGTAGTATTTATTACTACATAACATTAGCACAAAAACTTTATTTTGTATAGAGGTTTCTATTATATTTTATATATTTTTTATCTGGCTGCTTTTTTATGAGAATTTCAGAATCAGCACATTCTGATCCCTGTCCTCAATATAAGATAATCCCGTAATTCCCTCACAGTAATCGCGGATATGCTGTTCATCGATCAGATATCCTTTTGCCTGATCATATAAAGATGTATTCAGAAAGCGAACCGCCTCCGTGACAGCTCCATTCTGATAGGCAGTTCCATAAATCTGTCCAACTACATCCGGATTCCACTCTGTGATATATTTTCCTTCTCTCACATAATAATTATCCGCCGTCGCCGTACAATCCGGCAAAAGTAATGTACCATCTGCCTGATGTGTTTTACTGATCTCAGCTGTAGTTACACCAAAATAATTATAATTGATAAAAGAGCTAAAACCACTTTCGCCATTGTTGTAAGAGGAATTTCCCCAGGTCGTATCCATAAAATAATATGCACCATCCAGCTGTACAAGATTCCATGCGTGTGTATCTCCCTCCGCAGTTCCTGTCACAACAACAGCCGGTATGCCTAAAAGAGTCAACAGATACTGTGTGGCATTGGCATATCCCTGACAGACTGTTTTCTTATTTAAAAAGACGCTGATAATATTCTGATTCTGTTCCGTTCCCATTTCATACTCAATGTTTCCAGCCAGATATTCGAACACATATTTCGCCTTTTCATAATCACCCCAGGATGGTTCCACATTTTTCAATATGGAATCCACCACCACATCAATCTGACTCTGATAGTAATCACGCTCTGTACGCCCCATGGTATAACTCGGCGAAAAATCTATGCTGACAATCTTCTTTCCCATGGTATATTGTGTGTAGTTATAACCGGATACCCAGAAAATTTCTCCGTGGTCCGCTATAACAGAGCGATATGCTTTCTCTAATACTTTTTCCTTGCAGGTACTTACTTTTACTTTTGAATCCTGTGCCATAATGATCCGGTATACTTCATCATAGACAGCCTGCTGCTCCGCCGTCAGCGTTTCATAAGCATATCCATGCGTCACTTCGATCTCCGGCGTTCCATTTTCCGTACTTATCTCCGTACGCTTTTCCGTCTTTTTCTCTGCCGCACCGGAATAGTTTTCTGCTTTTGCATTTTTCTGTTCTACATATACCTGATTTCTGATTTGTCCCGGAAATCCACCGGTATCCTGAAGTACTCCGGAATATAGGACCACTCCGCCTGCCATCACTGCAAGAATAAGAAACTTAAGCAGTGTATGTCTCTTTTTCTTTTTCAAAATTCCTCCTTAAAGTGAAAAATATGCTTTTACAAGTTCTGTTAACGCCTCCTGATCTGCAGTTCCCATCAACTCTCTTGCTGAATGCATCGCTAAAAGCGGGATTCCGATATCCACGGTTTTTACCGGCAGCAATGCAGATGCAATAGAGCCAAGTGTTCCGCCGCCTGCCATATCCGAGCGGTTTACAAACTTCTGATACGGGATCTTTTTCAGGTCACAGATCTGCTGGATAATTGCAATCGCTTCACAGTCCGTCGCATAGGACTGCGAGCATGCTTCCTTAATACAGAAACCGCTGCCTAACACCGGCTTATTGGTAATATCCATTTTACCAGCCTGATTTGGATGCAGTCCGTGTGCCACATCCACGGATAACAATATGCTCTGGTACAGCAGTTCCTGCTCGCACTCCCCTGCACCACAGGCTTCTAAAATACGAAACAGCATATCGTGAAGCAATATGGATCCCGCTCCCTGTTTGCTGCGGCTTCCGATCTCCTCATGATCAAACAGAGCAATCAGATTCATGCCGTCTTTTCTTTCCGCATCCAGAATACCGGATACCAATGCTGCACAGGATGTCAGATTATCCAGTCTGGGGGATGAGATAAAATCATCCTCTAAGCCAACATATTCCGGCTGTTCCTTACAGTATACCGTCAATTCAAAATCTAAAATATCCTCTTTTGCAACAGACAGTTCTTTTGCAAGAAAACATAGGAAATAGTCAGCACATGTCTCATTTTCCGCAAGCAGTCCGGCAACCGGGATCATATCGATCTGTTTGTTTAACTCCACACCTTTATTCACTTCACGGTTCATATGAATCGCAAGATTCGGGATTGTAAACAGATTCTTTTCAGATGCAAAATACTTTAACTCCGGTGTAAATGGATCATTGCTCCTTACCGCCACACGTCCTGCCACACCGAGAGGTCTGTCTAACCACGTATTTAAAATTGCCCCCCCATATACCTCGATGTTGACCTGTGCATAACAGTTCGTCACAACATCGCATGACGGTTTGATCCGAAGACATGGGAAATCCGTATGTGCCGCTGCAATGCGCACTGCAGGTTTTCCCTCTTTTTTCATCTCATTCTCTGGAATTGTAAATGCAAACAATGTGGTATCGTGATGATCCACATAATAACGTCCTCCTGCTTTCAAATTCCATGATTCCTCATAAGCTATTCTTTCAAATCCGGCACTTTTCAAGCGTTTTTCACATGACTTTACCACATGTACCGGAGATACTCCCTCTTTTAATAAATCAAATAAAACTGTTTTCTCGTTCATTGTATTTCCTCTTTTCCTGTAATACTGATTAAAACCACTTCTATTTTACTATAAAATCAGAGAGATTACATCCCTTATTTTGTTTTCGGGGGTTTTATGGTACAATAGGGATGTGGTGCCGGAAATTAAAATCCACCTTTAAACTCCCACACCATACCATCAGCTTACGAAAGAGGTATACCGCATGTTAGCGCTCAATATCCCGGAACTTAAAAATTTTATGAACCAGCTTTTGTGTTCTGATACATTTGACCATTTCCTGTTAAAGGAAGCTACGATCCAGAAAGACGCCATATGGAATTTTGACGGAACGATCACATCAGATTTTTATTCGGAAGACGAATTAGAAGAACAAGGCTTATCCGGCCTTACTTTTCTGCCTTATGGCAAAGTACGCCAGCACTGCTTCGACCTGATCAAAGGAAAACGGACACCTTCTTATTTTAAATTTGTGTTTCTTCTCTCGCCGGATAATCTCTCCCGCACACTTGCAAGCATACAGACACCCTTTACCCCACAGGATGTGACTGGTATGTTTTTAAATTTAAAATTTCAGAATGGAGATCTTATGCTCACAACAGGCGTATCCTACCGCATTTTTTCCACAGATAAATCATTAGAGCACGAATGGGACAGACTGGTAGAGATTTTTCTCAAAAACCATGATATTGTTATTGAGAAATTAGGTTAAAAAATATCCTCTTTTTTCCTTTACTTTTCAAAACTGTTATGATATGCTCTATCTAGCTGTAAATACAGCCAGTAATATTTTTTTGGAGGTACTTTTCAATGAACAAAGGTACAGTAAAATGGTTTAACAACCAAAAAGGATACGGATTCATCTCTGACGAGCAGGGCAATGATGTATTCGTACACTACTCAGGTCTGAACATGGATGGTTTCAAATCCCTGGAAGAAGGCGCTACTGTAGAATTCGAAGTAGTAGAAGGCGCTAAAGGACCTCAGGCAACCAACGTTACAGTAGTAAGATAATTACTACCAGCACAATCAGTAGTTTCACATGTACCTTTTTCTTTTTAAATAGAACCAGTTTTTATTTGTTAGATTAAGATATTGTAAACAATGGATTTAAAAAAGAGTGTCGGCTTTCCGGCACTCTTTTTTATGTTGCATTAGAGCGGGGCTTAAAAAGGTGTACAAAAACTGGTCTGCTCATTTTTCACGTAACTGGCATTTTAAAATAAACCAGTGTGCGTTTAAGATATGCATAACAGATGACTGACAAATCAGTCATACGAAACATATGAGGAGAAAAGAAATATGAGCACAACATCTACAACTACTGCAAAAACAGAAAATTCTATCGGTCAGGTACAGTTTCTGACCATCACAGCACTTTTCATCGCACTGACCTATGTATTTACCGCATTCGTCAATGTCAGACTTCCGATCACTGCAAACGGCGGACTGATCCACCTCGGCAATGTTCCACTTTTCATCTGCGCAATTTTATTTGGCAAAAAAAGCGGTGCACTCGCCGGCGGAATCGGCATGGGACTTTTTGATCTGCTCTCCGGCTGGACTGCATGGGCACCTTTCACTTTTGTGATCGTAGCGATCATGGGTTATGTAGTAGGTGCTATCACAGAAAAACATCACGGTCTTGGCTTTGATGCACTTGCGATTGCCGCTGCCTGCGTGGTCAAAGTAGCCGGCTACTATATTGCAGAGGGAATTATCTATGGCAACTGGATTGCACCGGTTACTTCCATTCCGGGAAATCTGGTACAGATCGGTGTTGCAGCCGTTGTTGTTCTGATCGTCATTGAACCGCTTCGCAAAGCAGCAAACAAGATTATTTTTAAATAATTTATTTTCAGAAAAGAGGATTCGTATGTATAAGATCATGACTCCCGGACCGGTTCAGGTTCCGGAAACTGTAAGACGTGCACGCAGTTTTGCCTGCACAAATCCTGATCTGGATGAAGAATTTTATGATTTTTATAAGGAAACCTGTGAACTGATCAGCAGCCTTCTCGGCACGAAAAATGAGACACTGATCTTAGATGGGGAAGGAATTTTAGGACTGGAAGCCGCCTGTGCCTCCCTGACAGAGCCGGGTGATAAAGTACTTGTCATTGACAACGGCATCTACGGAAAAGGGTTTGCGGACTTTGTCAGCATGTATGGCGGCATCCCGGAACTTTACCATGCCGATTACCTGAACACGTTAGACGTGG
Organism: Roseburia sp.; assembly: GCA_003483745.1. Lineage (GTDB taxonomy): Bacteria > Bacillota > Clostridia > Lachnospirales > Lachnospiraceae > Roseburia. The sequence goes on from DMYD01000034.1 coordinate 23,212, forward strand.
ATGCACTCGCAGAGTATTTGAAAGATCACCATGATTACGCTTATGCCACCGTTGTCCATTGTGATACCCCAAGCGGCATGTTAAATGATATCAGTAAAATTTGTCCTCTGCTCAAACAGTATGGCATCTTAACAGTCGTTGACTCCGTTTCCGGTATGTTCGGCGAGAGAGTCTGTGTTGATGATTTTAAAATCGATCTTCTCTGCGGCGGTTCTCAGAAAGCGGTCTCCGCACCTCCTGGACTCACTTTCGTTGTCGTGAGTGATGACGCTAAAGAAAAGATGAGAAACCGCAAAACTCCGATTGCATCTTTCTACGCAAATCTGAAAGCTTTCGACGGTTACTACGAGAAAAAATGGTTTCCTTACACCATGCCGATCAGCGATATCTATGGTCTGCGCGCCGCATTCAACCTGATCGCCGGAGATGAAACTCTGTATGAACGCCATGCAAGGATCGGTTCTGCCACAAGAGCAGCCGTAAAAGAGGCAGGCTTAAAACTTCATCTGCAGAGTGGATATTCAAACACTGTAACGGTTTTTGATATCCCGGAATGTACCGATGCCAAATCCATTTTAGATGAGATGCGTACAAAGTACAACATCATGCTCGCCGGATCCTTTGATGAACTTTCCGGAAAAGTGATCCGTATCGGACACATGGGTGAAAATGCAAGATTAGAGCATATGGTTCCCACTTTAGAGGCACTCTCTGCTACCTTGACTGATCTTAGAGTAAAACTTCAGGGAAATCTTGCAGATCTGTTTTTGAAACATTACAGGGAGTTTCAGGCCTGATCTGTTTAAACCGGCTCACTCCATAGCACCTAGATTCCCTTTGCACCGGCAGCTTCTTTAAATCGACTTTCTCATCATCCGGGGTCTGAATCAAACCCCGGTAATATTGGATTGTGTATCATCTTTCTTCTCCTCAAGCCGCTCCCTGATCTGCTGCATTCTGCCGTCTAACTGTGAGATCAGCTCCGCACAGAAACAGAGATCCTGTGAGATGACCTGCGCATTGTCAATGTCTTTTTTGTATTTTAACTTGTGCTCTAAACTCGCCCAGAAATCCATGGCGATCGTACGGAACTGCACTTCTACGCGCATCATCTTTTTCTCATTTGTCAAAAAAATTGGAACCTCAAGAATCAAATGAAGGCTGCGGTATCCGTTCGGCTTCGGATGGCTGATGTAATCTTTTTTCTTGATCAGCTTGATATCATCCTGTTTTTCCAGATAATCCGCTAACGTGTAAATGTCATCCGGGAAAGAACAGATAACACGGACACCTGCGATATCATTTAAATTCTTCTCAATGTTGTCAACAGAAAACGGAATCTCCTGACGCTTCATTTTTTTCATGATACTGTCTGGTTCTTTGATCCTGCATTTTATCGATTCAATCGGATTTCTGCTGTTTTGGACAGACAACTCTGTATTTAATACATCAAGCTTTGTCTTTACCTCCAACATCGCACATTCGTACTGCATCATCAGACAGCGAAACTTCTGTAACTCCTCAATGTCCCCAAAAATATGATCCAGTTCCTTGACTGTTTCAATATCCATGTACTCCATTTAACTTTCTCCTTAGAATCGTTATTTTGTAACGGCTTCTCCTGACCGCTTACTTTCTAAACACTATTTTACCATACTTTTACCGAAAAGTTATTTAAACTTCTGTGAAGATTTCAGTTAACATGACATTTTTACATAAGCGGTGCAAACAACCGCAGCAGACATTGGGTTCCACGCAAAACCGCAGACCGTCCGCTCTTATATTTTTCTGTCACTTCCGTACTCTCTGCAAAAATGTGTTCAAAATCCTTACGCATTTCCTTCACTGCATCACAGTTGTATAAAAAAGCTCCATTTTCAAAGTGAAGGTACAGGCTGCGATAATCCATATTGATCGTACCACAGGTTGCCACTTCCCCATCACAGACACACTGCTTCGCATGGATAAATCCAGGCGTGTACTCATAGATCCGCACACCCTGACGGACAAGTCCTGCATAATATGAACGTGTTACTTTATAGATCAGTTTCTTATCCGGGATTCCCGGCGTCACGATCCGTACATCCACTCCTCTCTTTGCAGCAAGCCCGAGTGCACAGTTCATCTCATCTGTGATGATCAGATACGGTGTTGTAAAATAAATCTCCTTTTTTGCATGTGCAATAAGGTTCATATAAACACTCTCTCCGACATGTTCATCATCTAACGGACTGTCCGCATACGGCTGGATAAAACCATCCTGTTTCGCCTTATAATCGGTCTTTGGCAAATACTTCCGGTAATCCTGATCTGTTTTTTTCACGGCATTCCACATTTCTAAAAACATAACCGTAAGGCTCTTTATGGCATCTCCCTCTAAACGAATACCGGTATCTTTCCACCTCCCATATGGATGTGTGATATTAAAATATTCATTTGCCAGATTGTATCCTCCGGTAAATCCCACCTTTCCGTCAATTACCGTAATTTTTCTGTGATCGCGGTTATTCATAAATACGGATAATACCGGAATGATCGGATTAAACACACGGCATGCAATGCCGTTTTCTTCCATACGTTTACGGAAATCATGATTGATAAATCCGATACTTCCAACATCATCATAAAAAATACGCACCTCAACGCCATGTGCTGCCCGTTCTTTTAAGACATTGAAAATTTTTTCAAAAGATTCCGCCTGCTCGATTGCATGGTACTCCATAAAAATAAAATGTTCTGCTTTTTTTAATTCCACAAGCTGTGCCTCTAATCCCTGTGACGCATCTGCGTAAAATGACACATCCGTGTTATGGTATACTGGATAATGCCCGTATTTCCAGATATAATCTGACTGGTTTGCAATCGACAAATCTTTTTCCTGCAGTTCTTTTGTGACCACTTCCTCACTGTTTAAAAAAGGAAATAGTTCTTCATCGATCGATTCATAGCGTTTTTTCATGCTCCTTGTCAGATTCGAACGTCCGAATAATAGAAACACACACAGACCAAAGATTGGAAAAGCCGCGATCAACAGCATCCAGGGCACTTTAAATGCCATATTTCCATGTGTTCCATAGATCGCAAAAACAACCCCGACGGCAACCAATGTAGAAAAAAGCGAGATCGCCGCTGAATAATGATTCAACCATAAAAAGAGACTGATAATCCACACTACCTGAAGCAAAACACTGATTCCGACAAAAATCAGTCTGCCTATGCTGTTTTTTACTGATGTTTTCTGTTCTGTTCTCATAATATTGAAAAAATACCGCACAGTATCACTCATGCGGTATTTTTATCCTCCATTTCCGACTCAGTTTTCCAAATGAAAACAAAATCTTTTAATTGCGTCCATTCATTTTTTCTTTTACATTCGCATTCACTTTTCCAAGATATCCTACCAGTTCATCCGATACCGCGACAATACGCTCTGTCGCCTGATTACACTGATCAACGATCTGCTGGAATTCTTCCATATTCTCTGTTGTTACTTTTGCGCTGTCAGCATTCTGCTCTGCAAACTCTGTCAGAGATGTAATTCCACTCTCGATCACAGCTTTATGATTATCTAATGCATTTACTTCTTCACTGATTCCATCTACTGCATCGCTTGTATTTTTAATTTCTTCATTCAGGGAACGGAAAATTTCTTCCGTGTCATGAATCTTTTCATTCTGTTTTACAAACGCTTCCGATACTTTCTGCGTAATCTCCACACTGACGTTTGAATTGTCGATCAATGTGTTGACAATCTGATTGATCTGCTCCGTTGACTCTCTTGACTGGTCTGCTAAAGTACGGATCTCCTCTGCAACAACTGCAAATCCTTTTCCATGCTCTCCGGCTCTTGCAGCCTCAATGCTTGCATTTAACGCAAGAAGGTTTGTCTGATTAGAAATTCCGGCTATGATCTCTGTCGCTGTGCGGATCTCCTGTGCTGACTGATTTGTCAAATCGGTCTGCTGTCTTACATTTTCAATTGCAACGCCGCTTTCCTTGCTGATATTTACCAGTTCCTCCATGATTGCTTCCGCCGCTTTATTACTGTCTTTCATATGCTCTGCACTCTGCGCCAGCATCGATACATTTTCAGCGATCTCATCAATCGTTCTGCTGATCGCGTCGATTTTCTCTTTCATATCAACGGTGTGATCTGCCTGAGATATTGTATTATCCGTAATAGTCGTCACTGCCTGTTCCGTCTGATCCAGGGAAGTTGTCATACTCTTAAAAATATGTTTGAAATTCTCCGAAACCTCTCCTAGTTCCTTTGTTGCCTTTTTAATTCCCAGTACAACCTGTGAAAAGGAAGTGATCGACTTCTGAAATGTACGAACAAGCTGTCCGATCTCACCATCTTTCTCCGCGAGTTTGTTTGCTTTTTCCGCAACGCCACCGGAAACTCCAGCTCCTGTGCCGTCACCCATAAGTTGTCTGAACGCATCCAAAAGTGTTTTGATCGAAGCAAAAACTAATCCAAAAACAAGTACTGTTGCAAGGCAGATCAGTATCATCGCAACCATCGTACCGATCACACCATTTTTCAGCAACTCAAGTACAACGATCTGCCATAACGCCATAATCAGGAAAAATACAATAAAAACACCCAGTAATTTTTTCCATGCCTTTTTTTTTGTGTTATCCATTTTTATCCTCCGTCTGTTTTATTTTCTAAGATTGTCCCGCAATAACCGGGGAAGTCTGCATTGATTTCTGCATAACTTTATTCTCATACATTGCATGATCTGCTTCACGAAATGTAGCCGCAAAAGAATCGATACAATCCGGCTCATGGAATGCAATTCCTCTCGCAATCTGAATTTTCTGTTCATATTTGGTATTGTTTTTGTTGAAAACAACAATGCCGTTATCGAAGTTGCACAGTAATTCCTTACATCCATTCTGTTCGGCCTGCTCGATAATGATCACAAATTCATCTCCTCCGATACGGTATACAATATGGTCCTGAAAACCTTTTTGTATCAGTCTGCTTGCATCCCGGATCAGCATATCTCCAAATTCATGTCCAAAATTATCATTAATCTTTTTAAGGTTATTGATATCCATGACCACCACTGCATATTTCATTTTCTCACTGGCTGCACGCTTATCTAATTCATCCACATACTCTTTATATGCCGCCTTATTTGCAACACCTGTCAGTGCATCCGTATACGCCTGTTTATTCACATAATCAATATAATGACGCAGATGATTTACCATCTGCTGTACACTGTCCGCAAGTACACCGACTTCATCTTTCGATTCACAGTCAATATTGACCTCAAGATCACCCCCTGCAACCTTCTGCGCAGCTTCTGTAAGTTCCTTGAGCGGGCGTGTCATCTTTCTGGTAACATGGATTGTGATCAAAACAGAAAAACACATTATGACTATCGTTGAAATCAAAAACAGGCGGATAATACGGTTACTCGACGCATTGATTTCTTTTGCCGGTGCGGTAACAACAAAAAGCATACCGTTTTCTAACTGTCTGGCAGTCATTTTCTTTTTTATTCCATCGAACTGATAACTGACCAGACCATTCTCCGTTCCTTTTTTCACCAGTATATTTAATACTTTTCTGAGTTTTCCATGTATATTTTTTTCATCAAGGCCTTCCGGATAATCATGGTGATAATAAATTACATATTCTGTTCCCGCCAGAAAAGCATAACCGCTCTTATAAATCTGTACAGAATCCACTTTCTCTTTCAGCAGTGCCATATCAATATCCATGCCTAAAACACCGATAAAATCTTCGTCTCTGTATATCGGCACCACATAGGAAATAATCCTGTCATTTTTATTCATATTATCATATGGTTCCATCCAAAAAGCTTCTTTTTTTTCAAGAGCCTGATAATACCATCCGACATTTTGCACATCATCTTCGCTATATTTTGAAAAATCCACCAGGGAATCCTCGGTAACTTTACCATTTGCATCCTTGTACCAGAAAAAACCTGTCTGTGTACCGGCAAGTTCCGGATTTACTCTCATGTAAACCCCACGTGACCCTTCTGTATTTTTCACGGTGTGCAAAGAAACTTCCTGCACCTTTTTTACAAAAGCATCCTCATTCTCTGCGTCTATACCATCAGCTCCAAGATTGCTATATTGTTCTATTGTATAATCCCGAATCATATTCACGGACTGTTCAATACTTGTCAGCGTTGCATCGATCTCCTGTGCCTTATCATCACAAAACAGATTCATAAACTGTGTAGATTCCTCATTTACAAGTTTATGTGTGTATAAAAAACCAACATATCCAAGTGCCAGCGCTGAAAGAAGTACACAGCCTACCGTCAAAGCCAGAAATTTAGACTGTAAAGACCTCATCGGCATTCCTCTCTCTCTTCTTTCTGATATAGTTCTATTATATGCATTTTGTCAGATATTGTCAAAAAATATCACTCTTTTTTGTATGTATTTTTAATACTTTCGACAATATTTTCTTGATTTTTTTTCATAAAACAACTAAAATTTATTGTGGTATGTGGTCATACCACAATAAATCTGGGCAATATAAAGGAATTATATGATATGGAATTTCAAAAACTAAACGCACCATCACTCAAAGAATTATTTATATCCGAACTTGAAAATATGATCATTTCAGGCAAACTTCCGATTGGCACAAAACTCCCATCCGAACGCGAACTTGCCACATCCATGCAGGTTTCACGCGCAGTCGTCAACTCCGGTATTGCAGAGCTTGAAAAGAAAGGATTTGTCGTGGTCAAACCGCGCATCGGTACATTTGTGGAAGATTACCGCCGGAATGGAACTATGGACACTTTAGTTTCCATTATGAAATATAACGGCGGCTCTTTAAGCAATGACGAAATCCGTTCCATACTCGAGGTCCGTATTCTCTTTATGAGCCTTGCAGCACGCCTTACGATTGAAAAAGCAGCTGACGCAGAAATCGAAGGACTTACTTTTTATCTGGAAAAATTAAAAAATGCTGTCACACCGGAAGATGCTGCCACATCTATCTTTGAATTCAGTCATGAGCTGAGTTTTATCAGTGGAAATATGCTGCTGCCGCTGTTTTTTATCTCGTTTCGCGACCTTGTGTGCAGTCTTTGGGTACGATATGCCAGAAAATACAGCATCGAAGAACTATACCAGAGTGCCTTATCCATTTATAATTTTGTGCGTACAAGAGATACCGATGGTGCTCTCAATTACATAGAGACTTCCACCACAGAATGTATCAGCGGAAACCGCACAATCTACTGATCTCATAGAAAAAAGCCGGACAATCCGGCTTTTTCTTTTTGATATCTGATTCTATTTTGCAAACTGACTGTTATACAACTTCGCATAAAATCCGTTTTTCTCTAACAGTTCCTCATGTTTTCCCTGTTCCACAATATTTCCATCCCGCATCACAAGAATGATATCTGCTTCCCGGATTGTAGAAAGACGGTGTGCAACGATAAAACTGGTACGCCCCTTCATCATGCGCGCAAATGCTTCCTGGATCTTGATCTCGGTTCTCGTATCGATTGAGGATGTCGCTTCATCTAAAATCAGCATTGGAGGCAGACAGAGCATAACTCTTGTGATACAAAGGAGCTGTTTTTGTCCCTGTGAAAGGCTTCCACCATCCTCCGAGATCACAGTGTCATATCCCTTCGGCAAACGTTTGATAAAACTGTGTGCATGGGATGCTTTTGCAGCCGCAATGATTTCTTCCTCCGTGGCATCCGGTTTTCCCATCGTGATATTTTCACGGATTGTTCCACTTCTCAACCAGGTTTCCTGCAATACCATACCATAATTGCTTCTGAGACTCTTTCTGGTCATCTCATTGATTGGCGTCCCACTGACACGGATCGTTCCGCTGTTTACATCATAGAAACGCATTAAAAGGTTAATGAGTGTTGTCTTGCCACAACCTGTAGGTCCTACGATCGCCACGCGCTGTCCCGGCTGTACGGAAAGATTAAAATCTTCGATCAGTTTCTGCTCCGGTGTATAAGAGAAATGTACATGGGACAGTTCCACACTTCCGTCCGCCTTTTCTAACACTTTCGCATCAGCTGCATCCGGCTCCTCGACCGGCTCCTCAATCAGTTCAAACACGCGCGCTGCACAGGCAAGTGCATTCTGCAGCTCGGTGATGACACCGGAAATCTCGTTAAACGGTTTTGTGTACTGGTTTGCATAACTTAAAAGACTCGATAACTGCCCAACTGTAATGCTTCCTTTGATGGCAAGAAACGCGCCGACAACACCAACCGTCGCATAGACAAGACTGTTGATAAAACGTGTTGCCGGATTCGTGATGCTCGAAAAGAAGATAGCACGCAGGGAATACTTCTGCAGTCTTCCGTTGATCTCATCAAACTGCTCTAATGCCTCATCCTCATGGGAAAATGCCTGTACAACTTTCTGGTTTCCAACCATTTCTTCGATGAAAGCGGTCTGTTCGCCTCTTGTCTCGGACTGCAGTTTGAACATGGAAAAAGTCCTTTTGGCAATAAAACTTGCAACAAACAGTGATAACGGTGTAATGACAACAACTGCAATTGTGATATTCACACTGATCGTCAGCATAAAGATCAGTGTACCAAGAATCGTTACAATTCCGGTAAAAAACTGTGTAAATCCCATCAAAAGACCGTCCGCAAACTGGTCGACATCTGCGATAACACGGCTCACCACTTCGCCGTAAGAATGGGAATCAATGTATTTCAGTGGTAAATGTTCGATCCTCTCAAATGCTTCTTTCCGGATGTCACGGATCACATTATAAGTGATCTTATTGTTACATGCATTCATGACCCACTGTGCGGCTGCTGTGAGTATGATTACAACCGCCATGCGCTCTAAAATCACAAGGATTCCTGCAAAATCAACCTGTCCTTTTGTGATAATCAGATCTACTGCACGTCCTGTTAAAATTGGAATATAAAGAGTAAGTGCCACGGTAACAGCTGCAAGCACGATCGATAATCCAAGATAAAACCAGTATCTTTGAATGTAATCCAGCACTTTTTTTATCGTTGTCTTCTGCTGGTCTGTCACTACTTTTTTCATGCCGTCTTACCTCCCTCCTGCTTTTTAAACTGTGAGTTGTAGATTTCCTGGTATACCTCACAGCTTTCTAACAGTTCTTCGCTGGTTCCAAGTCCGACAATCTTACCATCATCAAGCACAATGATACGGTCTGCATGCTGGATCGATGCTGCTCTCTGGGAAACAATAAAGACTGTCGTCTCACCCTCCATCCCGCGGATGGCTTTTCGAAGTGCGGCATCCGTTGCAAAATCAAGTGCTGATGCACTGTCATCTAAAATGAGTATCTCCGGTTTTCTGACAACGGCACGCGCAATCGTCAATCGCTGGCGCTGCCCACCGGAAAGATTCCTTCCACCCTGCTCGATCTCAAAATCAAGACCGCCTTCTTTATTGTCGACAAACTCTTTTGCCTGTGCAACTGTGATCGCACGGATCAGATCTTCTTCTGTCGCATCCGGATTTCCCCATTTTAAGTTTTCACGGATCGTGCCATGAAACAATACTGCTTTCTGTAAAACTGTACCGATCTTTCCACGCAGTTCTTCAAGAGGATAATCTTTGACGTTTTTTCCATCCACTTTGACAAAACCGGATGTCACATCATAAAACCGCGGGATCAGATTGACCACAGAGGATTTTCCGGAACCGGTTCCACCGATAATACCGATCGTCTCGCCTTTTTTTACTTTAAAGTCAATATCTGTTAAGGATTCCTCCCCGGCACCTGCATAAATTAAGCCTGCATGGGAGAATTCCACGGCATACTCTGCTTCTTTTGATCCGTCAGAAGCATCCTTCTCTGCCTTGTCCGCATTCTGGTTTGATCCATCCGTAATAGATGACTGCATCTCAAAAATAAACTGGATGCGGTTTCCACACGCGATAGATTTGTTGATATTGATGATCAGGTTTGCAAGTTTCACTAACTCAACTAAGATCTGTGACATATAATTGATCAGCGCCACCACTTCACCCTGTGTGATATATCCGTTATCAACACGGACTGCACCGATCCAGACAAGCACTACGATTGCACCGTTGATGATCACATAGGTGAGCGGGTTCATCAGTGCAGAAATCTTTCCGACATAGATCTGTGCCCTTGTCAGCAGATCATTATTTTCATTAAAATGTACTGTTTCATCTTCTTCCTTATTAAAAGCACGGATCACCCTGCTTCCTGTTAAATTTTCTCTTGTGATCCCAAGCACCTTATCAAGTGCTGCCTGCACTTTTTTATAAAGTGGAATACTGATCAGCATAATGCCAAAAACAACCACGGAAAGAAGTGGAATCGTAACAACAAATACCAGTGCCGCTTTGATATCAATGGTAAATGCCATGACCATCGCACCAAACACGATAAACGGAGAACGTAAAAACAGACGCAGTACAAGGTTCACACCATTTTGCACCTGATTGACATCACTCGTCATCCTTGTGATAAGTGTCGCCGTTCCAACCGTATCCATCTCTGTAAACGAAAGACTCTCAATGTGTGCAAACAATGCATGGCGCAGTTTTGTTGCAAACCCGACTGCCGCTTTTGCTGCAAAAAACTGTGCTGTGATTGAGCAGGTCAGACCGATCACGGCAAGCAGTACCAACACCATGCACATTTTCATAATATAGGACTTGTTCCCCGAAGCCACACCGGTATCGATGATCGCCGCCATAACAAGCGGTACGATCAGCTCAAAAGTTGCTTCAAGCAATTTAAATAGCGGTCCTAACACACTTTCCTTTTTATAATCTTTTAAATAGACCAGTAACTTTTTCATAGTATTCTCCATTCTTGTGCTTTTTTCGCACTTTTCCCGAATGTTTATTTTTTAATTTTTTTCATCTGTTGAAGTCCTAAAATCACTCCCCCGCCGATGATAAAGAACAGGATGGAAAAATCATGAATCGACATTGCAGGCTGCGGTGTATCTAACGTAGTCGGTCCCATGATCACTGCATAAATAGAACCGATCATTAATCCAACGATCAGAAAGATCGTCTGCGCCCGGAAATTCTCTAATGCCTTGCGGATCAGCTTTACAATGCTGAAAATACCAACTAACACCCCACATCCGAATACAAATACGGTTGGAAAACTCTTTAAATTCAAATGCAGGATATCTTTGATTGCTGTCACGATTGGCAGATAAAGTCCCATGATAAGAAGCAGTGTAGAACCTGATATACCCGGAAGTACCATCGCACAGATTGCAACTGCACCTGCTATAAATACATAAATGCCTGTTCCGATGGTCAGATGCTCTAAATTCACGCTGCTTCCACCGCCAACCGGATTAAAATAAGTGATGGCACACACAATGGCTGCTCCAACCAGCACAATGGGACAATATGCATATTTCCCTTTTAGTGTGTCCAATTCTTCGCGGACTACGATCGGAATCGCAAAAATAATAAATCCGATAAATAATGAACTGATCGCATAAATATGAGATTCAAAAACATTTGCAAGGATCAGTATTGCAAGGATCATTCCGGTTACCCAGCCGATACCAAGCTTGATCAAAAAGAAAAACGCTGTTTTCTTTTTTTCCATATTTCCCGTGATCAGATCATCGATTGAGTCAATAAACTGGTCATAAAATCCAAGCAGAAAAGCCACGGTTCCACCGGACACTCCCGGGACGCTATCTGCAAGAGCCATACAAAAACCTCTGATAAACTGTATTAAATACATACGGTTACCTCTTTCTTCCTTTATTAGTATTTACAGGTGCCATCCGCACACCATACTGCCTATTATAGACGTTTCGCTTCTGTTTTGTCTAGTACGGTAAACATTAATGTTTTATTTTTCTGTCATTTATTTCAATTTTCCGGCGCAATCCCCACAGACAGAGCAGATTGGGCACCGCCATCAGAAAATTAAAAATGTCCGAAATCCCCCATACCACATCAAGCGTGATCACAGCCCCAAGATACACACAAAACATATAAATGACCTGATAGATCCGGACACCGTTCTCCCCAAACAGATACCGCACGGCACATTCTCCATAGACATTCCAGCCGATGATCGTGGCAAATGCAAATAAGACCAGCGATAACGACAGCATCTCATCTCCCCACACCGGCAATTCCCGGAATACAGCAAAACACATCCGCTCGCCAGACACTCCCACATAATTGCCCGGATGGGCGATCATACTTGAAACGGAGGCAATCCCAGTGACCGCACACATCACAACCGTATCCCAGAATGGTCCCGTCATGGAAACGAGTGCCTGATCCTGCGGTGAGACATTCTGTGCTGTCGCAGCTGCCATTGGGATAGAACCAAGCCCTGCCTCGTTTGTAAACAGTCCCCTGGAAATCCCCGTCCTTAAACCTGCCATCACCGTGGTTCCGACCACTCCTCCTGCTGCTGCCTCTGGCACAAATGCAGATGTTACGATCATTTTTACCGCCTCCGGAACCACAGCATGATTTTTAATCAGGATAAAAACACAGCCTCCTAAATAAAATGCACTCATAACCGGCACCAGCCAGGTACACACTTTTCCGATCTGCCTGCTTCCCCCGATGATCACTTTTCCGGCAAGCACACCTGCTGCCATCCCGATGATATGCGGCGATATTCCTATCTGTTCCGTAACTGCCGCACTGATGGAATGTGCCTGTACACTGCTGCCGATCCCAAGTGACGCCAATATTGTAAATACAGAAAATAAAACCGCCAGTCCTTTCTTTTTCATCCCAATTTCCAGCACATACATCGGACCGCCGGTCATTCTTCCATCCTTTTCTTTTTTACGGTACTTCATAGATAAAAAACACTCACCATAGCAGGTCGCGATTCCAAGCACACCGGTGATCCAGCACCAGAACACTGCACCTGCACCACCGATCGCTATCGCTGTAGAGATACCGATGATATTCCCTGTTCCGATTGTAGCAGCAAGTGCTGTCGCAAGCGCCGTGTAAGACGCATGATCTGTATCCGAAAAGCTGAGTCTGATCCCCTGCGGAATTTTGCGCTGAATGAATTTCAGGCGAAATGTAAAATACAGATGTGTTCCAAGAAGGAGCAGGATCTGCCCCGCGACCGCAAACTGGCTGATTTTTTGCATAAGAAATCCCCGTATACAGATACCCTTGTTCTAAGTATACGGGGATTTTACAAAATTCATTCTTTGATTTTATTCTCTGCCTGTCATACTTCCAGATCATTTTTTATAATCCAATTTATTATGCAGTGATCTTTTTCCTCTGTTCGGACATCCGTGCAAGCCGGTCTAATCCCTTACTGCAGATCACAGTATATACACTTCCAAATATATTTGCACCGATACGAAGCAGCACGGCATTTTTCATTCCAAACAGTCCCGCCGCGATTGATAATGCACCAAACGTATTAAAGGCTGTCTGCCACGCATAACCGGCAGAATACCCGACTCCGATACCACCGATCATTCCGATATACGGATACATGGATTCCGGAAGTGCTAAATATAATACTACAAACAAAAGACTTCCAACGATATTAAACATCCCTCTTTTCTCTGCTCTTTCGTTGCAGTCACCGGTAAACGGCAGACAGACGGACATACAGGCGATCCCCGCCCACATAGCTCTTGGAAGTCCAAGGACAGACATCAAAAGCATCGCAGAAGAAACTATCAGTGTCAGTTTCACATACCATCGGTTTCTGGCAGATGAAAGCTCAAATTCCCGGAACAGATCTAAAAACGTTCTCCGGTAAGGTCTGTTTTTCTGATTCTTATAAAAAATTGCCATACAGAGTAACATTCCAACAAACAGTCCCTCCACACGCAGCAGATACGCATGTCCACTCACATCATATCCAAGTAACAGCAGATATCCAAGCACAAACGTGGAATGATTATACATGATCACATTGTGGCATCCTAAGATCATCAAAAGCATAATACAGCATACGTTTACCAGAAATGCCGGAAACGGTGTGAGCATATTGCTAAAACGCGGTCCCACGATCAGTATTCCAAAAATTCCCGCGATTGAAAGAAGTCCGTGCGTAGTCTTAATCCCAAAATCTGCCTGTCTAAGCACCAGTACAGCTAAAAGAACCGTCACTCCGACCACACTATTTTCCGATCCGGTCAGTTTACTGAATAATGTCACAACTGCCACACAAAATGCCATGACCAGATAAACTTTGAAATTATAGATTAAGATATGGCGTCTTTTTTCTTTTTTGTCTGTTGTATTTTTGATCAACTGTTTCGAACCGGTCGAACTGAGCTGAAGTTCCTGATAAAATGTCATAGTACTCTCCATTCTTATGCTGTTTTCCAATGAAAATATCTTTTTCATATGCATCTTAAATTTGTGTTTTTAGTAAAGTAGAGAGTACTATAGCGCAATTTACCCGAAACGTCAAGATTTCATTTTTCTCCGCTATCCTAATACCGCATCTTTTTTTAATACCGGAATATCCCTGTGGACAGAATCCGGATATTTAATTCCCGCACCTGTATTTAAAAGTACTGCCCGCTCATCCTGACTGAAGAAACCAGACTCCCTGAGTTTTTTTGCAGCCGCGTAAAGCGATGCTCCTTCCGGGCACACAAAGGTTCCCTCCTCTTTTGCCAGTGTCTGGACTGCTGATAAGATCTCCTGATCGGACACCGCCACAGCCGTTCCGTCTGTCTCATACAATGCCTTTAAGACAAGAAAATCTCCCAATGCTTTCGGTACATTGATTCCAAATGCGACCGTTTCTGAATGTTCAAAAAACTCTGATTCCCTCTTTCCTGCTTCAAATGCCTTTACGATCGGCGCACATCCCTCTGCCTGTACTGCGATAAGCCGCGGTAATTTTCCCTGAATCCATCCAAGTTTCTGCATCTCCAAAAATGCCTTATAGATTCCGATAATTCCGACTCCGCCCCCTGTCGGATATAAAATGACATCCGGAAGCTCAAAATCAAACTGCTCTGCAATCTCATATCCCATCGTTTTCTTTCCTTCAATGCGATACGGCTCTTTTAATGTAGAAGCATCATACCATCCGTTTTCCTTAATTGCCTGACCGACAATCTTTCCACAGTCACTGATCAGACCGTCTACCAGGTACAGATCTGCCCCTGCCGCTGCACATTCATTTCTCGTTATTTTCGGTGCGTCCTCCGGCATTACGATCACGGCATGAATTCCTGCCCTCGCACTGTAAAGTGCCCATGCAGCTCCCGCATTTCCATTTGTCGGCATTGCGATCGTATTTACTCCAAGTTCCTTCGCTTTTGATATTCCTACTGCTGCACCTCTTGCCTTAAATGTTCCAGTCGGGATCACTCCCTCATCCTTCAGATACAAATTCGAAATTCCTATCTTTTTCCCGGCGTCTTTTAGTGGAAGTACCGGCGTCCCTCCTTCTCCCAATGACACAATATTCTCATCATTTTCTACCGGCAAAACCTCTTTATACCGCCACAGGCTTTTTGTTCTTCCCTTAAGTGACTCCTGTTTCCACTCATGCTGCGCACTGTCTAAGTCATAACGCACTAAAAGCGGTGCCCCACACTCACATAGCTGTTGTACCTGGTCGGCACGGTAAATTTTATTGCATTTTGAGCAGTAAAGCTCTTTTAAATAACTATTAGTCCTTGTTTTTTGTTTCATTTTAATCTCTCCTCCTGCGCCATCTTTTCAGCACTTTAGATTCATGTATATCATTTCTTACCGTATCTTCCGGCAATAAAATCTTTGATCCTGTTTACTGCTTCTTTCAGCTGTGCAAGGCTGCTTGCATAGGAGATCCTGATATAACCTTTCCCCTGACTGCCAAATACACTGCCCGGCACAACGGCAACATGTGCCTCACGAAGCAGCCTTTCACAAAATTCCTGATCTGTAATGCCAAGTTCCTTTATATTCACCCAGAGATAAAATGCTCCCTCCGGTTTTTTACAGGAAATATAAGGAATTGCGTTTATCGCATCCACAAGATAATCCCTTCTCATCTCATATTCCCAGACCATCTCATTTACTTCACATTTCTCATCCTTAAGTGCAGCAATCCCTGCCTCCTGTACAAACGAAGCTGCGCATGTGGTTACTACCTGATGAACCTTTGCGATTTCTTCCACCAGCTCTTTTGGTCCTGCTAAATATCCCAGTCTCCATCCTGTCATGGAATATGTCTTTGAAAAGCCGTTCAATGTGATCGTTCGTTCTTTCATACCCGAAAGAGATGCAATGCTGTTATATTGCCTTCCATCGTAAATAATTCTCTCATAAATTTCATCTGATACTATGATCAGTTCATGTTTTTTCGCAAATGCAGCAATCTGTTCCAGACTTTTTTTACTCAATATACTTCCGGTTGGATTTCCCGGCGAAACAAGGATCACAATTTTTGTCCGATCCGTAACTTTATTCTCCAGCTCTGTCATATACCGCTTCCGCAAGTCCCGCAGTGATGATAATTTCATCCGGTGCATACAAAATATGATTCTGTTTTTTTAACTTTTCCGCGACAGTCTCTCTTAATCGCAGGATTCCGGCATTCTGTGTATAAAAAACACTTCCCTGCTGTATTGCATAAATTGCAGCATCCTTGATGTACTGCGGTGTATCAAAATCCGGTCTTCCAAGTTCAAGATGTATGACCTCTGTTCCCTGTCTCTCTAATGCAATTGCCTGATCGTTTACTTTCCGGATTCCGGAAGGGATCATCTGTAAGATTTCTTTTTTTACTTTACCTTTTAAATCCATATTTTCACCCCTTTACCATGCGACTCCCAGTTTTTTTCCAAGTATTTCTAACTCCTGATATGTTTTATCATTGACAGGGATTCCATTTTCCCTGTATTCTTTTTCCTTTTCAAATTCCTTTTCACCTGCCGTATAAATATGCTGCTGTCCTTCTTCTTTTTTTGCCTGATGTATTTCCGAAATCAGCATTTGCATGCGATCTTCTATCTCTCTCTTATCGCCAAACATTCCATAATCCACAGCATAAAAACACTGGCTGGTATCTCCCTTATCTGTTTTATGCATGGAAAATACCCCACCGCCTAAAACACTTGTCATAATCTCACAGATCATCGCATATCCATATCCCTTATATCCGGCTGATAGCTCTCCTCTTCCACCGACCGGCAGGATTCCCCCACCCCTTTTTTCCCGGATATTCTTAAGAATGATGTCCGGTCTTACTTCATTTTTTCCTGTCTCATCCACAGTCCATCCTTCCATGAGCTGTTTTCCAGTTTTCTGATATAATTCCACTTTTCCTCTTGTGATGACAGTTGTTGCTCCATCGTATAAAAACGGATATTTTCCCGCAGGCATCGCAAATGCGATCGGGTTACTTCCTAAAAGTGCCTCCGCGCAAAATGTCGGAGCCATGATCGCCGGTGAATTTGTCATACTCACTCCTAATAAATGCTCTTTTGCTGCAAGCAGGGCATAATATCCTGCAATTCCATAATGATTGGAATTACGAAGCTGTACCATGCCGATCCCATGCTGCTTTGCTTTTTTTATCGCTGTCTGCATTGCCTCCGTTGCTGCTAACTGTCCCATGGCAGAATGTGCATCCAAAACCGCTGAGAGTTTGGTTTCTTTTACAATCTCCGTTCCCGCATCAATCTGTATCACTTTCTGCTCCAGCAGATCAATGTATTTTAAAATTCTTGAGACACCATGCGACTCTACCCCGAAAAGATCTGCCTGAACCAGTACATCTGCAATGACAAAGCTATCCTTGCTGTTAAATCCGTATTTTTGAAATGTCTCTTCACAAAATCTATGCAGTTTTTCATATTGTACTCTCATATTTCGTCTCCTAAATGATGTAATCCTCCGGCACCTTCTCGCGTTCGAGAAATTCATTATAAATATGGCTTCGCAGCTTTCCGAAATCCTCATCTGTCCGGCTTTTCGGCATCGGAAGTTCGATATTGTAAATTTTTTTGACCACTCCCGGTTTCGGAGACATTACAACCACCCGGTTTCCCATAAAAATTGCTTCATCAATGTCATGCGTGACAAGTATGATCGTCATCTTCTCCTGTTTCCATATCCGTAGGATCTCTTTTTGCAGATTGATCCTTGTAAAAGCATCCAATGCCCCAAATGGTTCATCTAAAAGTAAAATGTGCGGCCGGTTAATGAGCGTTCTCGCAATCGCAGTTCTTTTCTGCATGCCGCCGGACAACTGACCGGGAAGTGCTTTTTCAAATCCTTTCAGACCAACCATTTCCATATATTTTTCTGCTAACTCTTTCTTTTCCTTTTTGGGAAAATCTTCCGGCAGACCAAATTCTATGTTTTTCCTTGTATTCTCCCAGGGCAGAAGCCGTGATTCCTGAAACAGAACTCCCACATCCAGTGACGGTCGTTCCTGTTTTTTCCCATCGATCAGAATTTCTCCTTCCGTCGGTTGGTCAAGTCCTGCGATCATCCGCAGCAATGTACTTTTTCCGCATCCACTGCCCCCGACAATGCTTACGATTTCCCCCGGATATATTTCAAGATCGATATCTTTTAACACCTGCACTTTTTGTTTTTCAATCTCAAATTCTTTCCTCACATGTAAAATGCGGATTCCTTTTGCCTCATCACCCATGCTCTTTTCCTCACTATCTCAAACTATTCCATTTTAAAAGCCTGTGCTGGATTGCCATCATTGCCGAATCGATCAAAAGACCGATCAATCCAATCACAGCAACACCGACTAACATAACTGCAGGCTGTGACAATTCTCTCGCATACTGGATCAGATATCCGACTCCCGTACTTGCCGCGATCATTTCTGCTGTCACCACACATGACCAGGCACGGCTGATACCAAGTCGCGCACCGGTAAATACAGACGGTATCGCAGATGGAAGTATGATCTTAAAAATTACTGTTTTTCTGTCTTTTTCCAATACACTGCCAAGTTCTAACAGACTCTCATCTGCCGCATGAACTCCTTCGATCGTATTGAGCAATAATGGCCAGAAGCTTCCAATCGCAATGACCGTTATCTTTGAAAGTTCTCCGATTCCCAATGCAAGGATCAGAAATGGAATCCAGGCAATCGGTGGAATCGGCCGTAATATTCCAATATAAAGGTTCATAAATTTTTCTAATTTCCCGCTTAATCCGATCATAAATCCCAGAATAAGTCCGATACTGCCACCGAAACAGTAGCCTAAGAAAACACGCTTTAAGCTGACCAGTGTGTACTTTACAAGTGAACCATCTGAAATCATGTCTGCTAACTTTTCCAATATCAGCGTTGGTTTCGGTAAAATCGATGTATTCACAAGCTGTCTGCCCGCTGCCCACTGCCATAAGATAATCAGAAAAAACAGACTGATCCATGATAAAATTTTCCAACCGTTTTTTTCATATACTCCTGTCATTTTTTTCCTTTCACTCTGAGATACCTGCATTTGTAAAATAACTGGTATCAACGATATCATCCACTGTCAGATCTTCGTTATCGATCAGCTTCTGTTCTTTTGAAAAATCCAGCGACTGCTGTATCGTGTCTGTAAATTTGTCTGCATCCACTGTAATCGAACGTTCTCTGGATTCAAAGCTGACTTTTGCCGTATCATAATCTGTCCCTGTGATGTCAGCATATTTTTGAATCGTCTCATCCTCATTTTCATCGATCCATTGTTTCGTCTTTTCCAATGCCTTTAAGACACCGGTTACAACTTCCGGATGATTTTCGACAAATTCCTGTCTTCCTACCAGATAATTGGATATTGTCCCTGTCGTACTGTTATCTGTAACCACAACAGCACCTGCATCTGTTGCCGCTTTCACATCATTTCCTTTTAGAACTGCCCCATCTACATCTCCCGCTGTGAGTGCTGCAAGTCCTTCTGCGGCATTCATATTTACAATTTCCACATCACTGGTGCTAAGTCCCGCCTGTTCTAATAATGTAAGAAGCATCTGGTGCTCATTCGTAGAGAATTTAACGGTCAGTTTCTTTCCTTTGAAATCCTCCACTTTCTGAATTTCGGTTTCTTTTCCCGCAAATAATTTAAATCCATTTTCTGAGTAATTGACCGTTGAGATTGCAACAAAATGGTCATTGTTTGCATCTGCCGAAACCAAAGGCAGTGCTCCGATAAATCCAAGGTCAAGATCTTCTGCCACCATCGCCTCCACCACTGCCGGCCCCTGGTTGACAAAATTATCAACCACGATCTTCACGCCTGTGCCTGCAAATTCATCCTCAAAATATCCAAGATTATCTGCTATTTTTAAAAGAAAAAAAGATGGCTGATCTCCAATATGTACCTCTAAGTTTCCTGTCTCTGATGTTTCCTCCGTTTTTGTTTCTGCGCTTGTCTGTCCTGTATTCTGTTTATTTTGTCCGCATCCCACAAAAGCTCCTATAATTACAAATACAGATATTAAAATAGCGGTAAATCTCTTTCCTGTCATACTCTTCATTCTCCTCTCTGCTTTTATACCAGATGATCCATATGCATCAGATACGGATGCTCCTCTCTCTCCCTCTTTTTCGCTTCCTCATATGTTTCTTCTACCAGTTTTTCTGCATCAAGTTTCCATACGGTTGACAAATCGGTATCCTCACCAAATTCTCTTAAACATTCTTCATATTTCTGTTCAAATTCCCCTCCTGCGATCAGTGCCTGATAGGGTTTTGTCACAATCACAAAACTTCTTCCATCTCTGAAAGAAATATGCAGTAAAACTTTTTTCTGAAACCAGATACTATACACCAGATTTTTCTGAATCTGTGAACTTTCCAGCAACTCATAAATCTCAATGCGCCCTTTTTCGTCTATTCCTGCTTTCCATACCTTCTGTATCCATGGCAGACCATTTTTTCCTGCTGCAATCACTGTAATGTCCGCTTCCTCATCTCGCATCAGATGTTCTATTTTTTCTTTTAATTCCATTTTCACTGTCCCCCTTAAATACGGTCAAGATTGATACTCGGATGCATTCCGCATTTGCGGTAATCATCCATCTCTGTGCTGATATCATATTTGCGCATAATTTCATAAAATCCTTTGGTCAGCCGCACATAATAATCCAGCGAAGGTGTCATCTGCCTGTGGAAAATAGAACCCGGCACCACATTCCAGACATCATGTTTTAACCCGACTCCATGGGATGCCAGTTCTTCTGCCATCTCAAGATCGGCTTTGACCGCCTCATCTTCCGAAGTAAAACCATACGGTTTGGCAAGTTCCACACCACTTACGATCCCGGTGTTTACCTGACCTTTTCCAAAAATATCAACCGCCCTGTACAAACGCTCTTTCCACTCTTTTTGTGGAATATGCTTTGCTTTTCCAGGGCAGATCCACTGATACAGCTTATCGCCATAGACCTCAAGATCCGTCGTATAACTGGTAAGTCCTGTCTGCTCATATAACCTGATCAGCTGCTTTTCGCTAAAAGCACTGCTGTTGACCTGACTTGGAAATTTTTTTGCTTTAAACACACTTCCAACCGCCTGCATGACACGGATATACGCATCAACTTCATCATCACATAACTCATTTCCACTTAATATGCTGCCGCCTGTCAGTATAAATCCTACATATCTTCCCTTTTCTTTGATCAGTTCCGGCATAACCTCCCGCACTTCATCGCAGTCAACCTGTTCGTCTTCCCGTCCTTTATACTGATACCCCTGTGCACCTATTCCGCAATACTTGCATCCGCATCCCGGTTCATCCCAGAAATGGCAGTACTTATTCACATCAATATGAAACCTCTGCGGTCTTGCACCGATGACATCCCCCATCGGTGTTCCTTTACTGGTTTTCTTTTCAAAATAATGCGGTTTTTCCCAGTAGAAAACTTCTTCCTCAATTACTTCCTCCTGATCCACTAATGCAGGTTTTCCATTAACCACATCAACAATATAAGGTTCTCTCTGCTCTACCGGATTTTTTGCCGGTGCAAATGACATATGCGTTACGATACTGGTTCCATCGCGCAAAAGGAGGGAATCTGGAGCCAGTTTTCCGTTTTGGTCCCTCGTCTGATGAATTGCCGGATCTACAAGTTCCAGTGCTGCATCTGTAAATTTCATCCCTCTTCTCTGCACATCTATCTGTGTAATGACAAACGGTGACACATCCGGGTATTTTTTTACAATTTCAGAAAAGTTTTCCTCTTTTTTTCTCCAGTCTTTATAATTTGGTGCTTCCAATGTTTTCCCTCCCCTCTTTTATAAATGCTTCTTAATCTCTGCAACTTTATCCAGTCTCTCCCACGGCAGATCGACATCGGTTCTGCCAAAATGTCCATATGCAGCAGTCTGTTTATAGATCGGTCTTAAAAGATCCAATGCCGCTATGATTGCCGCCGGCCTTAAATCAAATACCTTTCCGATCACTTCCTCGATCTTTTCATCCTCGTATTTCCCGGTACCAAAGGTATCTACCGATATGGAAACCGGTTTTGCAACACCGATCGCGTAGGCAAGCTCCACTTCGAGTTTTTCCGCCACACCTGCTGCAACCAGATTTTTTGCCACCCATCTTGCCGCATATGCTGCCGAACGGTCCACCTTCGTCGGATCTTTGCCGGAAAATGCTCCGCCGCCATGACGTCCGGTTCCACCGTAAGTATCCACAATAATTTTTCTTCCGGTCAGTCCGGCATCTCCCTGCGGTCCTCCAATGACAAATCTTCCGGTCGGATTGATATAATATTTTGTATTTTCATCTAATAATTCAGCCGGAAGCACTGCTTTTATCACGCGCTCGATCACGTCTTTTCTGATTTGTTCCTGTGTTACATCCTCACTGTGCTGTGTGGAAATAACGACCGTATCAATTCGTTTTACTGTTCCATTGTCATCAAATTCCACCGTTACCTGTGACTTTCCATCCGGTCTTAAATAATCAAGTGTTCCGTCTTTGCGCACTTTCGCAAGCTGTCTGGTCAGACGATGTGCATAGGAGATTGCCGGTGGAAGATACTCCGGTGTCTCATTTGTCGCATAACCAAATATAATTCCCTGATCTCCTGCTCCTGTTCCAAAATCTTCCTTCGCATCTTTCTGTTTTGATTCCAAAGCCTTATCCACACCCAGTGCGATGTCTGCTGACTGTTCATCGATCGAGGTCAGTACTGCGATTGAATCCGCATCAAAGCCGCCTGCATTTCCTGTATATCCGATCTCTCTGATCGTATCCCTGACTACCTTTGATATGTCCACATATGCTTTTGTAGTGATCTCTCCTACCACCAGTGCAAGCCCGGTTGCCACCGTCGTTTCTGCTGCAACTCTGGATTTCGGATCCTGTGCTAACAACGCATCTAAGATCGCATCTGAGATCTGATCTGCGATTTTATCCGGATGACCTTCTGTTACTGATTCTGATGTAAATAATTTTCCCATACTCTTTTACTCCTTTTCTTTTTGCATGTTTTTGAAAAACTTTTCTCAATCATAACCGCCGGATTCTGTTTTCTCAATTACGAAATCTGTAATCGTTTGCATACAAATGTATTTTTCTCTTTTTGTCGCACAAAAAAGAACTCTTCCAACATGGTTTCAAATCCATATTAAAAGAGTTCTCCTGTTTTTGTGAAAACGTATACATTATAGTTTTTCAAATGTTTTCATAATTTGTTTTATCTTTTTTTCTACTTTTTTCCGTAAAAGCAGGATATATTATGCAATCGTTTACATTTTTTATGATAATATCACAGGAAAGAATCTTGCCCGGATGGCTTTTTATGTAATAGGCAATTTCAATGAATTTTCCTATTGCATAAAAAAGCCAGAAACACTTTGTCCCTGACTTTTCTCTTAAATATAATATTCCATCCGGTTTGCGTTCTCCACTAATGTACAGCTTTCCCGTATCATCAGTTTACCTTCCAGTTCTGTCCGGACGATTCCTTTATGTCCTCCACTTAAGCGGTCAACTAACATATACAATGCAAATTTTCCCATCTCTTCCTTTGGAAGACGCACCGAAGTAAGCATTGGTTTTGTATACTGTGCTTCCTCAATATCGTCACTAGAAATAATGGATGGAACGTAATAACGGTTCTTATATTTGTTCAAACATTTTAACATGCCAATGGCGATCATATCATTCGCACAGTAAATGGCTGTCGGCGCATCTCCCCGCTGAATCAGACGTTCCATCACAGCATACCCTTCCGCTTCCGTATGCTCTGCCTCGATCACATAACTGATATCCATATCGATCCCATAATGAAACAAAGTATCCTGATAACCTTTGTAACGCGATTCATTATGACAGTCCCCCACATAACCGATCTTCCGATGTCCTAATCCGATCAGATATTCCACCGCTAACGCTGCGATCCGCTTTCCATCGCAGATGACCTCATCCACCAGATAATTGGTTGAATTTCGGTTGACAGAAACAATACTTTTATACTTTGCCGATAACTTTTTGAGTACATTATCATTACATTTTCCAATGATGATCAGTCCATCACTGCGTATGTCCCCATCCGGCTCCATCTGCGCAATGACCTTATCAATATTTTCCGTCCGGCATTTTCTGTCATTCGAAAACAACGGCTGATGAAAAATATGCATCAGTATGCATCCCTGCCTGTGGATCTCACTCTCAATGACACGCAGCAGCTCACTGAAAAACGGATCTGTCTCAAGATTGCCCGTTCTTGTCATCAGCACATCAAGATACCACACTTTCTGACTGGTATCCGTAATTCCCTTTTTTAGATTTCTCGCTGCTTCGTTTGGCATATAATTGAGTTCTCTGGCAATCTTCCAGATACGCTCCCGCAGTTCCTCCGAAGAACATTTATACCCGGGATTATTTAACACCCGTGAGACTGTTGCTGTGGAAACTCCCGCTTCCTTTGCAATTTTCTTAATAGACAAAACCTCACCCCATTTTATTTCCTACTATTTCAATATGTTAAGTGGATAATAAGACAAGGGGAAGGTTTTGTCAATAGCTATTCAAAATTTTAATCCTGTCTGTCCCCGTCCCCATAACACTCACAAAACCGCGCTGCAAAGGAAGGTTTTTCCCCTGCCACATACAGATGCGCCGTGCTGCCAAATTCATTCACACGGAAACCTGCGATCCCTTTTCTGCGCTCTTCCGTGTAAATACTGGTGATCGAACTCGGTGCCGCACACAGTCCATGCCACAAGACCATCGGAGATACGTTTAACAAATGACTTAACATCACACATTCCACCCCGAAATGACAGAACAGAACGATCGTGTCATGATTTGGCTCATTCACGCGGTAATACATATCATCCCGCTCATAACCATGCTTTTTCAGTAATGCATCCAGACCATCGCAGACCCACCGGTAAGCTTCTTCCACATTTCCTTTTCGCATGATGTCTGTCTTATTCCAGCGCTCCCTGTCATAAAGATCCAGATCCTTTTCCATGTCCTGTGGAAGCCAGTCCCAGCAGATCGACTTTTCATTTTTCACATCCGGCCTGTCAATGTGTGCTTCAAACTCACGGAGCCAGTCTAGTGTCTCTGCCGTCCGGTTCATTTTTTTTAAGGTGCACCCAGCGGTATCCTGTGCCCGTCCCAATGGTGATACATAAAATGCCTTTATCTGCAGTTTTGCCAGGTATTCCGCTGCAAGTTCTGCCTCCCTCCATCCGGTTTTTGTCAATGTGTCCAGTTCGTAATTTGGATCGCCATGTCTTACGATTATGATTCTCATGTGTGTTCCTCCTGATTTTCCATGAAGATTTAGGGGCAAAAGGTGGTTTTTAATTTCTTGATTGGCAGTTTTTCACCAAATATGTCTAAATTTTTCCCACAACCTTTTTCTCTTTTATGATATACTCGATTTATGACAAAAGCAATGGCGTACAAAATCCTGGGAATCACCCCTGGAACAGATCTTACGGATATCAAAAAGAAATACCGACAGCTGATGCACCGGGTGCATCCTGACACGGAAGCATTTTCTACCAGAACCTATGATTTTACTGCACAGGAGATCAATGAGGCTTATGATTTTCTGCGCAAAAATATGCCTGAGGAACGTTTGGGAAAAGCTGATAAAAATACTACATCCAACAGGAAACAGCACGGAAAAACTGCTTACCGCCAGTCTTACTGGGATGAAAATGCCACAACCGGCTCCACAGCAAAGCAGATGAAATGGGACGCTCCGCTTAATAAAAATGCGTATACCGCGCGCACAGTCTATCATTACGCCGAAGATGCGGACGGTGAGATCATCGGCAGTTTTCCTGCCGCCTCAGGAAAATATCTCTGGATCTTAGAAGAAGATTTTCCCCTGTTTTTAAAAAGCATGTTTGAGTGCAGCAAACGCCTGCTCGATCATGTCGACGCACAGATCCGGCGGGAAAACGTCTGTCCAAAACAGCTCAAATTTCAGGCAGAGCTCTCCTATCTGTTAGCCCAGCAGTTTATCGATGCGACATCGACGCTCAAACGGCTTTTAACACCGGAAGTACTCCCCGATGCTGACATTTATTCTATCGCCTCGATGTTAGAACTCGCTGCGGATGCACCTGTGCTTCGCTCCGGCATGACTTTATATCCATCCTGTATCCGGAATCACAGGCTCTTTTTAACAACAAAATCCGGCAAAAATGCCGGATATGTATCGTTTCGGGATGACCGTCTGTATTATATTATCATTCCGCTGTTTGAGCAGAAACGCGCACAGGTAAAGATTGAAATTTCAGCCACACAGGACAGAAAAAGGAACCTCCCTGCCGGGACATATAAAAATCTTGACTTTCTGATAAAAATCCCCCATGACAATGCAGGGACATTCCCGGAAAATATCAATCTGCAGATTGAGGGACTGCTGGCAGAATATGCGAAAAATTAATCATATATACATAGATTATTTCTCTATAGAACCTTACGTCCATTTGCTGTCAGCTTAAAAGCCGTACCTAATATTTCCGCTGATTTTCTGCAAAACATCATACGCTCAAGAAAGATTTCAAAATAGTCATACATAGAACAGATATTTTCATCAATCTGAAGATTCAGCGCAATCACAGATTTATCTTCCGCAATCTTTAATTTTGAATCCGTAACCGCATAATTTACGATAACGTTAAAATATAAATACAAAAGGCGCGTTTTATAAACAAATCCTAAACACAATATTCACATCTATTGTATGCCATTCTCACTTCAGCTCCATCTCATCTTTCATCCCCACAAATCCGAACTTTTCATACAATGGACGTCCCATCTCGGTAGCCTCCAAAGAAATCGCATCAATTCCTTTGTTCTTTGCATCCGCCACCAGAATTTCCAGTGTGTGATAAGCAATCCCTTTTCTCCGATACGCCGGATTTGTATACATATTCATAATATACGCTTTCTTTCCTGTCTGGTTATGATAAGTAGGCATAACCTTAAAATAACTGATACCGCCCGCACCAACGATCTGATCTTTATCGTAGACTAAAATTGCAGTATGACTGCCATCTTTTAAGGCTTTTCCATAATAATCTCTTGACTGTACCGCAACTTCTGTCATATCTGCCTGATCATCCAACTTATTCGCAGCTCTTAAAACTTCGATTCTTGTTGTAACTAAAATATCTATATCTTCCTGTGTAGCTGTTTTATATTTGAAATCCATAAATACTCCTGTCATTTTTTATTATTTTATTATGATGCAACATTCTCTGACCGTGATCTGCACTCACCTTATCATACGGTCTTATTACCTAATAATTCTAATATTTTCCTCCCTGATTTTCAAACTTTTTATACTTTTGTTTTCTTATGTTTACAGTTAGCTTCTTCTCCACAAGATGTGCCTTCCAGCCCGGAGGACTTTTTCATTCACAGGACGTAATTTTCTATGCAGATGATGTTGGGGGCAAATTGCATAAAGCAGAGACTGTTTTTGTGACTTTGGGAGAAAATTAG
>DMYD01000021.1 GCA_003483745.1 Roseburia sp.
AATTTGCCAATCGAAAGCCCCCGAAACCACCCTTCGCTGGGGAAGTCATATCCCAACAAACCAGCATTTGTTGTGCAGATCATATGCAGTAATTATGGTATAATCTGATTATGACCTGGGAATTAACTATGTAAGACAGAAGAATAATCAGGTATAAAAAACAGGAACAGGAGACACACACATGAGCAATTACTTACTGATCAAACAGGGAACGATCCACAACGCCATAGAGGAAGAGCCATTTGTGGCAGATATTTTAGTGGAGAATGGAAAAATAAAAAAGATCGCACCGGTCTTAGAGGGGAAGATCATCAATGACGCGGATGTGATCGATGCAACCGGGATCGATGTTTATCCGGGATTTGTGGATGCGCACTGTCACATGGGATTAGACGGGTATGCGACCGGATTTGCCGGCGAGGATTATAACGAATTAGGGGATCCTGTGACACCACAGCTCTCCGCGGTGGATGCAGTCAATCCGCAGGATGAGACTTTCCAGATGGCACGCGAAGGCGGTGTGACCTGTGTGTGTACCGGACCGGGAAGCTCAAATGTCATTGGCGGAACATTCTGCGCCATCAAGACTTACGGAAAGCGTGTGGATGACATGTTAGTCAAAGAAAAAACAGCCATGAAGATCGCTTTCGGTGAAAATCCGAAAAACTGTTATAAGGAAAAAGGTGTTTATTCGAGAATGTCTGTTGCCGCGAAGCTGCGGGAGGCACTCACAAAGGCAAAAATATATGACACAAAATTACACGCTGCCGGCTGTCCGGAGGGCTGGAATGAACTTGAGATGGAACAGGCACAGGAACAAGTGATGGACGATTCGCAGAAAACAGACGCGGATAGGAAGGTGGATTTTTCAAAGATGCCTGCTTACGATGCAAAAATGGAGGCGCTTCTTCCGGTTATCCGCGGCGAGATGCCGTTAAAAGCCCATGCGCACCGCGCCGATGATATCTACACCGCAATCCGCATTGCAAAGGAATTTCATGTGGATCTTCGGATTGATCATACAACGGACGGAGCATTGATCGCAGATGATCTTGCAAAGGAAGGATTTCCGGTTGCGGTGGGCCCATCTTTTGGACATGCAACCAAATATGAACTGCGCCACAAAGGATTTCATACCCCTGCGGCACTTGCAAAAGCGGGATGTCAGGTTTCTATCATTACGGATTCCCCGGTGATTGAGGAGCGCTATCTGGCACTTTGCGCAGGAAGGGCGGTATTTAACGGGTTAAGTGAATTTGATGCGTTAAAGGCAATCACGATCAATGCAGCGAAACATATCGGAATCGAAGACCGTGTCGGAAGTATTGAGGCGGGAAAGGATGCGGATTTCGTGTTGACGGGGGAAAATCCATTTGCCGTGGATACTCATATTTTGTATACGATCATTGATGGAAATGTGGTGTACGAGGGCGGGGAAGCGTAAAGTAAATCTGGAGATTTGTCCTCAGGGAACAAATAGATGCCGGTTTATTGGTCCCACAGAATAAAAAGGAACCTGTGATTTTGCATTTTATTGACGTTATTTTAGACGGGTGCTAAGATTTGTACAGGAAGAACAAATAAGTTAGCAAAGGCGCTAAGGTGTGTACCTTAGCGCCTTTTCGCAAATTCAGTCAGATACAAGCCCGGCAAACCATAGCAGATTTGCAGGAAACAGGTACAGACTGTTGTGTGAGACATCAATAAAATGGAAAAGGGGATCAACAATATGAAAAAATTTACGAATGTGAGATTAAAAGGCAAAAAAGAACTGGTATCAATTCTTGTAGAGGATGGAAAAATCAAAAAAATTGCAGAACAGATTTCGGAGGAATGTGAAACCATTGATGTTGGTGGAAATCTTGTAATTCCACCATATGTTGATCCACATCTTCATCTGGATTATGTGTTCACCGCAGATATGGGAGAACAGAACGGATCAGGAACTCTGTTTGAGGGCATCCAGAGATGGAGTGAGTCAAAGGGCAATATGACTGTGGAACAGATGAAGGCGCGTATTTACAGTGGAATCCGCAAAGAGATGCTTCACGGAGTTCAGGCAATCCGGACGCATATTGACGTGACGGATTCGACTTTTACCGGGCTAAAGGCAGCACTTGAAGTGCGTGAGGAGGTAAAGGATATTTTGGATCTCCAGATAGTTGCATTTCCACAGGAAGGCATGTATGCTTATAAAGGCGGGGATGAACTTGTTGAAGAAGGCCTTAAAATGGGAGCTGACTGTGTCGGAGCGATCCCACATTTTGAACTGGCGAGAGAGTTTGGGGAGAAATCCATCCACAAAGTCATTGAGCTTGCGACAAAGTACGATAAGCTGATCGATGTCCACTGTGATGAGACAGATGACACACAGAGCCGCTTTTTAGAACTTTTAAATGCGCTTGCACTGATGGAAGGAATCGGGACAAGGACAACGGCGAGCCACACCTGTTCTTTTGGCTCTGCGGACAACAGTTATGCATTCCGCATGATGAAGCTGTTTCAAAAGTCCGGGATCAATTTTATTTCGTGTCCGACCGAAAATATCTATCTGGAGGGCAGACAGGATACATATCCGAAACGCCGCGGCATTACGCGTGTGAAAGAACTGAATGATAATGGGATCAATGTCTGCTTTGCACAGGATTCCATGTCAGACCCGTGGTATCCGCTTGGAAATGGAAACATGATGATGATATTAGATCACGGGATCCATATTGCACAGATGATGTCGCTGGAGGAGATCACCAATGACCTTGATCTTGTGACAAAAAATGGAGCAGTTACCATGAATATCATGGATCATTATGGAATTGAGGAAGGTAAGCCGGCAAACTTTATCGTATTAGACGCAAAATCAGAATTTGAAGCGATCTGTGAAAGAGCCGGAATTACAGCGTCTGTGAGAAATGGAGAATTTCTGTTTCAGAAGACACCTGTACAGGTCACAGGGGCGATTGATTTATTGAAATAGAAAAAGGATGTGACAGGCAAAATGTTTCAATGCAAAGATCTGCTTTCACTTACGACGATGTCGCAGGCGAAGGTAGTTGCCGGAACTGGAGGGATGGAGCGGGGAATACGCTGGTCCTATAAGGCAGAAAATATTAATTTTGAAAAATGGGTTCATGGTCAGGAACTTTTGATCATCAGTGGACCGGTGACACAGCGAAAAAATTTTGATCTGTACCGGACAATTGAAAAGGCAATCGAACTTAAAATGTCATGTGCCCTGCTTCTGGTAGGAGAAAACTATGTGACACAGATCGATGAACAGGTAATAGATTTAGCGGAAAAAAATGATTTTCCGCTTTTTACCATGCCATGGGATGTGCCGCTTTTAGACTTTTTTGAGGAACTTGGCCATGCGATATCGTATCTGGATGACAGGAAGGATATACAGGACAGCCTGCTCGCAGAGATCATCTTTGGAAACAGCATCAATGTACATAATATTGAACGCAAGTGCCAGCAGATGGGACAGGATATTTCTGTGATGGAGCAGGTGTTTGTGCTTCATCCGGACAATCTTTCCAATGATGAAGTGCGTTCTTATGCGGAGGTGCTGAAAGGACTTTTTGGGAAGAAAGAATATCCGGCGATCATATCCTGCTATGGGGATCGTATGATAGGATTTATCAGAGATTGCAGCGGACAGAGAGAGCTTATCACAGAGATATTTGATGAATTTACCTCCTTTTTACAAAGTGAGCATGAGGGGATCTGTTACACCCTCAATATTGGAGAAAGATGCAGCAGTCTTTCGAAACTCCAGAAGAGTTTTCAGGAAACGTCAAAGACAAATTCTATTTTAGAGCATATCCGCAGGGTAAATGAGGTGGTATTTTATGACCAGATGGGATTTTACCGGTTGCTGATATCCTATGAGAATACAGAACCGATGAAGCGGTATGTGGACGAGGTGTTGGGGGAGATCCTTGCCTATGATCAGAAGAACCATACCCAGCTGGTCGAGACCATGTGGGCATATTTTGGAAGTGACTGCAATCTGCAGAGAGCGGCAGACAGGCTTTTTTCACATAAAAACACAGTGAAATACAGGCTTTCGCGGATTGAGCAGATTACCGGAAGGGATTTTGATAACCGGTTTCAGAGTCAGGAACTTTATAATGCCCTGATGATCTATTATTATATTGAGTAGACAAGATACGATGCTGATTATGACGGTGTCACAGGACGGGGTTTGTTTTCCAGAAACAAATGTATACAGAACCGTTTGTCTGTTACAGACGAAAATACAGGTCTTTATTGATTCGTGAGGAAAACCCCGTTAAGATAAGTACAACGATAAAGGACTTTATTACATACGAAAAAATGGCAATGGGGCCGGAAGGGAAACTTCCGGTCTTTTTTTGACAGAAGAAAGGATGATTGGTTATGAGCTATGGATTGATTGCAACATTGATTGTACTTGTCATTGTAATTGGTGCGATCACAACAAAAAAATGTGAGGCATTTCTGATCGCAGGTTCTATGGTTGGTGCACTTGTATTATGGAAACAAAATTTTCTATCTGAGTGGGTATCCACATTGGAAGGTGTGATCAGCGATGAGGCATATGTCATTCTGATATGCGGATTGTTTGGCAGTCTTGTGGCACTGCTTACCGCTTCAAAAGGAAGCTTTGGTTTCACAAAGATCGTTACAAAAATCTGCAATACAGAGAGAAAGACGCTGTTTACCACATTTCTTTTAGGTATCCTGATCTTTGTGGATGATTATTTAAATGTTTTATCCATCGGAACAGCAATGAAAGGTTCTTACGATAAGAAAAAAGTGCCGAGGGAAGCACTTGCCTATCTTTTGGACAGCACGGGTGCCCCGGTCTGTGTGTTGATCCCGTTTTCTTCCTGGGCAGCATATTTCGGAGCAATTTTCCTTCAGCAGGACTGTGTTAAGAGTCTTGCAGGCGGCAGCCTGATGAAAACCTACTTGATGGCGGTTCCGTATTGTGTATATCCGATCGTGGCACTGATCATTGTATTTCTCTTCTGTATGGGTTGGTTCCCAAAGCTTGGCGGAATGAAAAAAGCATATGACCGTGTTTCCACAACCGGAAAAACATACAGCGATGTCAGCAGAAAATACAACATTGGTTCCGAATATGGTGAGGAGGAAGGAAGAAGCGTTTGGTTTTTTATCATTCCACTTGCAATATTAGTCGGCATTGCAGTTGTAACCGGTGATCTTGTCATAGCAGCAATTATTGCAATTTTAGTCTGCATGGTATTATATATAGGGGCAAAGATCATGACCTTCTCCGAATTCTGGGATACGTTTGTAAAAGGTTTTGCAGATATGCTTCCAATCATTATCCTATTAATTTCAGCGTTGACTTTCCAGAAAATCGCCAGTGAAATGGAGATGACGGAGTTTTTTGTAGACTTATGCAAGCCGATCATGTCGGGGGCAGTATTTCCGATGATCGCATTTATCATTGTGGGACTGCTTGCATTTATGATCGCAAATGCATGGGGCGTATGTACGCTGGTTGCACCTGTTTTACTTCCTCTTGGCGCGAGTGTTGGGGCTGACATCGTGCTTGTGATGGCAGCAATCCTCTCCGGATGTGCATTTGGAAATCATGCATGTTTTTACTGCGATACAACAGTTTTAGCTTCAAACGGAGCAGGAATTGACAACCTTGAACATGCGGGATCACAGCTTCCATATGTTTTGATCGGAGCTGCAGTCTCCATCGTGGGATTTCTGATCCTTGGTGTGGTAATGTAGAAGTGAATGGCAGTGTAGAAAAGTTTGTGGAACGTATATTCTATTGTTTAAAATCAGAGCCGGAACGGAGGAATTATCATGGAAAAGAAAAAATATATTGTCACGATAGCCAGACAGTTTGGAAGTCTTGGACGTCCAATTGCAATGAGGATGAGTGAAAAATTAGGTGTGGAATTTTATGATCGCGATATTGTGGAGGAGGCTGCGAAAAAGCTGAATCTTCCGGTATCAAAGATTGATGAGATTGAAGAGAGTGCAAAAAAAAGAGTAAAAACAAACAGTTTCAGACGTATGATGTATCCGCTTGGGACCCAGACGGATGATCTTCAGAACAAATTGTTTGATGCACAACAGAATATTATTAAATTCCTTGCAGAACGGGAATCCTGTATTATTGTCGGACGCTGTTCGGATTTTATTCTTGCGGATGAACCGGATCTGCTACGGGTATACATTTATGCGCCTTATGAGGCGAGGGTTGCAAATTGTGTGAACGATCTGAACATGGATGAAGATGAGGCGCGTAAAATGATCCGCGCGGTCGATGAGGCAAGAGATCATTATCATATGCATTATGCAGGATTTTTACCAAATGACCAGCGGTTTAAGGAGATCATGATCGACAGCAGTATGCTTGGAACGGAAGGGACAGCGGATTATCTGGTGGAGGCTGTGAAGAGGAAATTTGATCTGCCGTGAAAGTGCACTATTGTATAATTCTTCCATGTCTGATATGATGATGCAATAACTATAGTACCAGATATAAGGTACAATCGCGGGAGGATACCATGATAAAAAGAAAATATTGGACGAAAAAAGTACTGCCGGTTATGATGTGTGCAGCGCTTTTGATGACGAACCCGGTGTCTGCCGAAGCAGCAACAGCGGCAGAGCGCAATGCATATCAGGCAGTTTTCGATGCAGATTATTACCGCAGTGCATATCCGGATGTGGCAGCAGCATTTGGAAATAACAAAGCAGCACTCTTTAACCACTTTGTAAATTATGGAGTAAAGGAAGGAAGAAGCGGTTCTGCAGATTTCAATCCGCAGGCATACCGGGCAAAATACGCAGATCTGCAGCAAGCGTTTGGTGATGACATGGCAGCATATTGCCGTCACTATGTTTCCTACGGAAAGGCAGAGGGAAGAGACGGAGGCGGAACAGGAAGCGCATCCGCTGCTACTGTTACTGATGCAGCTACAACGGATACTGCCACGGTACAGGGCAATGTGATCGGTACCTGTACAACAGAATATGATGCGACAGTTCCGAGAGCTGTTAACGTAGAGCTGGCAGCAGCCCGGATCAACGGTGTTGTGGTACAGCCGGGACAATCTTTTTCCTTTAGTTCCTCTATTTTGCCACGTACAGCGGCAAACGGATATGTGGTTGCACCAATCTATATCAGCGGAACGGTTGGAACCGGAATCGGCGGAGGTGTGTGCCAGGTATCATCGACACTTTACGCAGCAATGCTGCACGCAGGTCTTCCGGCAACACAGCGCTATCCACACTCCCTTCCTGTAACATATCTTCCGGCAGGATATGATGCAGCAATCGCAGGAACGAGCAAAGACCTTAAGTTTACCAATACATTTTCACAGCCGCTTCTGATTCAAGCATCTGCATCGGGCGGTACCCTGACAGTAACACTGACATTACAATAGATAAGAGAATTTATGCGGATTTTAGTAGTAAACGATGATGGAATTAAAGCACCGGGCATAAAGAGTCTTGTGCAGATGGCAGCAGGACTTGGCGAAGTATGGGTGGTGGCTCCGGCAGCACAGTGCAGTGCCATGTCACACCGGATCACTGTGCGTGGCGATTTAGAGGTAAAACCGTATGATTTTCCGACCACAGGTGTGACGGCGTACAGTGTGGGGGGAACCCCGGCAGACTGTGTGAAAGTGGCACTTGGATGTCTGATGACAGAAAAACCGGATATCGTATTTTCCGGGATCAATGCAGGCTATAACGTTGGACGGGATATCTTATATTCCGGTACGATCGGAGCGGCGATGGAGGCTCTCTGTGGAGGTGTTCCGGCAATCGCATTCTCTGTTGCAGAGGAAGATGAGTGTGAGGTTTTGGATGCATATTTAGAACCGGTTGCAAAAGAACTGATCTCCAAAACATTACCGCAAAATGAGATCTGGAACGTCAATTTCCCGGGATGCACTTTAGAGGAATACAAAGGAATCCTGTGGGATCGTATCCCGGATCAGAACCAGTATTACCGGGATAACTACAAGAGAACGGACAGACCGGACGGAAGCTGTATTTTTTCAGCGGCAGGGCTGCCGGAAACGGAAGCAGCGGATGGAACGGATGCGGGAGCGGTTCTTTCGAATTACATATCAGTTGGAACGATTAAGAACATGATGATTTAAAAAGACGCTGTTTGTTGCAGGCATTAAAATACGAGTATCCCGCCAAATGATGGTTTGTTTATGAAATAAATCGCCCGTCCAAATGGTGAGTCGTAGGTTTGTGAATGGCATCTTGCGCAAAGCCGGAG
>DMYD01000020.1 GCA_003483745.1 Roseburia sp.
CAGGCACTGAAGGATCTGCAGACCGTTGTGGATATCAAAACGCTTGGAGATCTTAGCTCAGCTGGGAGAGCATCTGCCTTACAAGCAGAGGGTCATAGGTTCGAGCCCTATAGGTCCCATTTGATGAGTTTATCTCATTATGCCGGCGTGGCGGAACTGGCAGACGCGCAGGACTTAAAATCCTGTTGTAGAAATACAGTACCGGTTCGATTCCGGTCGCCGGCATTGTATCTGGAATACAGGTACAAAAATTAAATATGTGTGCGTAGCTCAGCTGGATAGAGCACTTGGCTACGGACCAAGGTGTCGGGGGTTCGAATCCTCTCGCGCACGTATAGAAAGAGACATGATAGTATCGTGTCTCTTTTTTTATTCATAAGATTCGGGTGTCAAAAGGTGTCTCTTAAATTTTTGATTGGCAAATTGCACAAAACACTGCGCATCGACAGGCAAACTAAGATTTTCTAATTTTCTCCCCAAGTCACAAAACAGTTTCTGCTTTGTGCAATTTGCCAGCCACTAAATTAAAATCCACCTTTTGACACCCGAATCTTCATAAGAAACTACGTCTGCAGAAATGAGTTAGCCTTAAACAGCACTGCCCGAGTGTGAAAGAGTTGCTTGTAACTCTTTATTATGCAATCTTTTGTTGCGAAATATATAAAAACAGTATAAAATAATTTAAAAAAGCATCGTATCGTAAAAGAACGAGAGCAGGAGGAAAATAGAATGCTTCAGGGAAAGACAGTACTTCTTGGCGTGACCGGCGGGATTGCGGCATACAAGATGCCGAATGTGGCACGGATGTTAAAGAAAATGCATTGTAATGTGCATGTCCTGATGACACAGAATGCAACGAATTTTATTACTGCAACGACATTTGAAACATTGACCGGCAATAAATGTCTGATAGATACATTTGACCGTAATTTTGAATTTTCAGTGGAACATGTTGCGTTGGCAAAACAGGCAGATCTGGTGTTACTTGCCCCCACAACTGCAAATGTGATCGGTAAGATTGCAAATGGGATTGCGGATGATATGCTGACTACGACAGTGATGGCATGTACTTGTAAAGTCTTGGTTGCACCGGCGATGAATCATAATATGTATCACAATTCGATCGTGCAGGAGAATCTGGAAAAACTGAAGCGGCACGGATATGAAATTATAAATCCGGTATGTGGCATGCTTGCAAATGGCGATACCGGGGATGGAAAACTTCCGTCCGAAGAAACATTAGTCGAGTATATTTTGCGGGAACTTGCTTTCGAGAAGGATATGCAGGGACTGAAAGTACTGGTAACAGCAGGACCGACACAGGAAGCAATCGATCCGGTACGTTTTATATCAAATCATTCTACTGGAAAGATGGGGTATGCTATAGCAAAGAATGCAATGCTGCGTGGTGCAGATGTGACACTTGTGACAGGAAAAACTGCATTAGAACCGCCAATGTTTGTAAAAACGGTTTCCGTGACATCTGCAAAGGATATGTATCAGGCGGTCACAGAACGTGCAAAAGAACAGGATATCATCGTAAAGGCAGCGGCGGTAGCAGATTATACGCCGGTACATACTGCAGATGAAAAGATCAAAAAATCAGAAGGCGAGTTATCACTTGCACTGGAAAAGACAACAGATATTCTTGCAGAACTTGGAAAAAATAAAGGTAATACGGTTTTATGCGGATTTTCTATGGAGACAGAGCATATGCTGGAAAATTCCAGGGCAAAACGCAAAAAAAAGAACCTGGACATGATCGCTGCGAATAACTTAAAACAGCAGGGAGCTGGATTTGCCGGTGATACCAATGTGCTGACACTGATCACAGAAAGCTGGGAAAAGGAGCTGGCACTTATGAGTAAGGATGAAGCGGCGAAGTGTCTATTAGATGAATTGTTAGAAATCAAAAAACACAAAAAATGATGATGGCATAAAATAAAAAAGTGTTGCAGTATGAAAAGCTGACAGGAGACAGGCTATATGGAAACAATTAAA
The DNA here is from genome assembly GCA_003483745.1 of Roseburia sp. Lineage (GTDB taxonomy): Bacteria > Bacillota > Clostridia > Lachnospirales > Lachnospiraceae > Roseburia. Next base: position 2,002 of record DMYD01000020.1, read on the forward strand.
GTACAGAAAAATCAGATAATTGCAAAACAAAAAGAAAAAGTAAAAGCATGGTATTTAATTTTAGAGGGCTCGGTTGTACAGAGAAATTCCTATGCGAGGATTGTCTTGAACAAAGACAGCGTGATCGGCGTCTCGGAGAAAGACAGATTTTTGTGCGATTATATTGCGAGAGAAGATTCTGTGCTTGCAGTTTTTCCATATAATACGGCAGATGATCTGATCAATGCATTAAATGGGCAGGAAAGTATGAGAGGTACGCTCCTTCGCGCCGCATTAAAACAGCGGCAGATGCTGCTTGAGATGTATGCCGGTTTTAAAAATCTGGTAAGACAGTTCCATACATTTGTGGAAACAGAATATAATGATTATACAATGCTTTGCAGTCAGATGCGTATAGATGGACAGAGTTTTCCGAGGATGGACAACTTTAAACCGCTTGACATGGTACATATGGCAGAAAACTGGGAAGTCAACAATAGTACGAGCCTTACCAAAAAAGGATATCTTGATGAATACATAAGACTCATGCAAAAAGATGACAGTCTTTGTATCGGAGCGATTATGGAAGCTTCCTATCAGACAAGGCGTGTTATGCAGGGAATTATCGAGATGGTTGATTATTTGAAATATAACCAGGATATTCTGTTGTCGGAATCTGAAAATGATTTATTCCATCTTTATTTTGAACTGGTAATTCAGGCAGAAATGAATCATTATGATGTCACACCATTAAAAGAACGCATGGATAAAATTGCAGAAGTTATCCGCAAATTAAATATTTATGATGATAAACTGGTATCTTATCGTCTGAATGAGTACAAAAATCATGACTTTACCCAGTATGCGATCGATGAGTTTACAACACCGGGAGAAGACGATAATGCTTCCGATGATGAATGGGATGAGGAGGAAGAAGAATCAGAAGACTGCTTAGAGCATATCTTAACCTATGCCGGATATACGCCGGAGCGGATCGGGGATATGCGTAATCTGATTCAGAAGTACAGGGATCTTCCGGATATGCTTTCCACGGATGCAGAAGTATTCCAGCTTAGAAAGCAGCTTTCACAGGTATTTTATGATGCATATTATAAAGTATTTATGAACGTGATGAAAGATGATGACGAACCGACACCGATCATAGAGATGTTTTTGAATTTTGGTTTTATGGATGTACAGATGGTAGGGGAGGACAATGCCAATATCTTATACGATCTGACAGAACATTTAGAACTTTGCAATTCGGATCATATTTTTACTATTTTTGAGTGGTTAAAAACGATTTATAATGGTCAGAACGAGCCGTCAAAGAATGAATTTGATCTGGATTATACAGGTTATCTGGCCGAATTGAAAAAGACCGGAAAAGTAAACGAAAAGCAGATGCGTGAGTATGCAAATAATCGTGATATGAAGGTCAAATTCGAAATACAGAATATGTTTACTTCCGGAAACCGTGTTACTTATGGCAGGGTTTCGACATTCTGTCCGATTCTTGGGGAGAATGACCTGATCAATTCCGTTGATAAGATGCTTGTCACCGCACAGAAGATAGAAGATGCCATGAATAAAGTACGGAAGGTTGATTTTTCCGTATTTTACAGGGGCGTTGTATTTTCTGATCCGGATAAGGGAATTAATCGCGAGGAGATCATGAAAGAAGTACTTCCGAACATTATTCTGATGCCGAATGCCGGAACAAGAGCCATGATGTGGCAGGAGACTGCGGGGGTAAGACGTGATACACCGGCGAGATATATGTTCCCTATTTTTACAGCGGTTGATCTCGATGATATGATGGTTGAAACGACCGGACGTTACCGCTGGGAGATCTGTCGTAAGATTCAGGGTGTACATTGGAATGATATCCGTGATAAATCCCTGACAGCAGAGTATTGTGATTATATCCAGTTTTATAAGAAAAATCATGATCTTTCGACTGAGGCAAAAGAGAAAATAAAAAGTGCATTGCTTCGTGGAAAAAATAATTATCGTGAGGTGTTTGTAAAAGATTATCAGAACTGGATCAAATATGAATCCAAAGGAAGTTTTCGTTTAAATAAGGTTTCAAGAGAGATCCTTGTGACATACTGTCCGTTTTCAAAAGAGATCAGAGAAGAGTTAAAGTCTAATCCGATGTATCAGAATGCATGGCAGAGATATGATATTTTAATGACGAAAAAGATTCAGCGCATCCATGGAGTCTATGATAAATATCAGAAGGCTGGCGGTAAGATCACAGATGAACTGAAAGACAATTTAGAATATTATATGATGTAATTGTATGTATAATTTAAAGAATTTCTTCCCATAATATTCTTGCAATAAAAGTTTCATGTAGTAAAAGTTCCATGTAATTAAAATTGCATGGAACCAAGAATTGCATGTAAACGAAATTGTAGTAAACAAGGCGCAAAATTGCACCGGAATGGAGGAAGAAATGGCAAAGAACGCAGACAATACAAACAGTGGTTCTAATTGCAGAAACAGTTATGAGGACAGCTATGAGAATAGCTATGAGCAGAACAGCTCAAAAAACAAGTCTTCCAATAAGACAACAAACAACAACGGACAGAACAAGTCCGGACAGAACAGCACAGGTTCTAACGTATCTAAATAAGAACATGGATACCGAAAACTGCATATAATGTAAGGAAAAAACATTAGCAGAAGAACAGATTACAGGGCAGCGCTTTGTAATCTGTTTTTATTTCGGAGGAACTATGTCTTTTATTACCATTCATCCACGCGAGATGGAACAGATTATTTTAAATAAGCATGCTCTGGTATTGGATGTCAGGGAACGGGAAGCTTATCGGGAAGAGCATTATAAGGGCGCATATTGCTGTCCATATGAGGAAATCAACAGATGGATGCGGCATTTTAACAGAAACAGAACGCTGGTAGTTTATTGTGAATATGGCAGTACGAGCCTTTTGGCAGCAAGGCAGCTCTCAAAATGTGGTTATGAGGTGTATACGGTTGTTGGTGGAATGCAGGCAATCAGACGATATAATGGTTATGATTAACATTGACAGGGTATTTTAGAACGGATAATATAGTACTAAGGTAAAAGAAACAGTTAAGGAGAATTCATGAAAACATATGAGCTTGTGGTACCGTGCCATTTTGGATTAGAAGCGGTATTGAAAAGAGAAATCTATGATCTTGGCTATGAGATAGACAGAGTAGAAGATGGAAGGATCACATTTACCGGAGATGAGGAGGCAATCTGCCGGGCGAATATCTTTCTGCGCACGGCAGAACGTGTCCTGATTCAGGTAGGACGTTTTCATGCGGAAACATTTGAGGAATTATTTCAGGGAATCAAGGCACTTCCGTGGGAAGATTATATTCCGGAAAACGGTAAATTCTGGGTAAAAAAGGCATCCTCCATCAAAAGTAAATTGTTCAGTCCGTCTGATATCCAGTCAATTGCAAAAAAAGCGATGGTAGAGCGTATGAAGCAGCAGTATCATAAAGAGTGGTTTCCGGAGGAGGGGGCGCCGTATCCGGTGCGTATTTTCCTGTTGAAGGATGAGGTGATGGTAACGCTTGACACATCAGGAGATTCCCTGCACAAAAGAGGATATCGTACTTTAACAAGCAAAGCTCCGCTGACGGAGACACTTGCGGCATCTTTACTGATGCTGACACCGTGGAGACCGGACCGTATCCTTGTGGATCCGTTTTGTGGAAGTGGTACGTTTCCGATTGAGGCTGCAATGATCGCTGCAAATATTGCACCTGGAATGAATCGTGAATTTACAGCAGAGCAGTGGACAAACATCATTGACCGTAAAGTCTGGTACGAGTGCGTGAAAGAGGCTCAGGATATGGTAAATGATGATATTACCGTGGATATCCAGGGATATGACATTGACGGTGATGTGGTTAAGGCGGCGAGAGAGAATGCAAAACGTGCAGGAGTTGACCATCTGATCCATTTCCAGCAGAGACCTGTGGCAGAGCTGCACCATCCGAAGAAATACGGTTTTATAGTGACAAACCCGCCATATGGAGAGCGTTTAGAGGACAAGGCAGATCTGCCGGAATTATACAGCCAGATTGGGGAGGCATACCGCAGACTGGATGCATGGTCCATGTATCTGATCACCAGTTATGAGGATGCAGAGTGTTACATAGGGCGGAAGGCGGATAAAAACCGCAAGATCTACAACGGAATGTTAAAGACGTACTTCTATCAGTTTATGGGACCGAAACCGCCAAAAAGGGATAATTTTCATTAAGGAGATTCTGATTCATGCATTATTCGAAAAGATTTATTGCCTTTGGTGGAATTGTGGCGATTGCTTTTTTGATAAAATATAATATACCAGGTGCAGAATATGAGCAGGTTGGCAGTTTCCGCGGAGCAAGTTTAGAGGCAGAAACGTGGAATCCATTGATTGCATCAAGTGTGAATGATAATCTGCTGTCTGTGATCATTGACAATAAACAGTATACAAATGAGAAATACAAATTTTATATGGATGATAATTTAGACATTATGATGCCGGTTTCTATCCTGCGGGATGCTTTAAACTGCAGTGCACATATTTATGATGGGGACAGGCTTGTTGTGGAAAAACATTCCAGTAATATATCATTTTCCCTGGATCAGGGGACTGCGGATGTGAATGGAGACATTGAGAAGATCACATCTCCGTTTACCATGATTGACAATGAATATTATGTCAGCCTCAATGATCTCTCACAGTATATGGATTATACATATAGCTGGGATATGCAGGAAAATGAAGCGCAGGCTGCGGATAATTCAGATGCATCGATCGTGCCGACGAGTTATGATCTAAGGACCAGAGACCGGACGTCAAAAGTGCGTAACCAGGGAAGTTATGGAACCTGCTGGTCGTTTGCAGCATTAGGGGCACTTGAGTCATCGCTGCTGCCGGAGGAGAGCGAGCAGTATTCTGTGGATCATATGACACTCTGTAACGGATTTAATATGACGCAGAATGATGGTGGCGAATACACTATGGGGATGGCATATCTTGCAGCATGGAAGGGTCCTGTCTATGAAAAGGATGATCCTTATGGTGATAACAAGACAAATGAGGATCTTACGGCAGTGAAACATGTGCAGGAAATGCAGATCATTGAAAGTAAAGATTACGAAAAGATCAAGGAAGCTGTATTTAAATATGGTGGGGTACAAACTTCAATCTATAATGCACTGCGAAGTTCACAGTCGTCCTCTCCGTATTATAATAAAAATAACAATGCATACTGTTATATTGGTACGGAAAAACCAAACCACGATGTTGTGATCGTTGGATGGGATGATTCCTATTCAAAGGATAATTTTAATACGGATCTTGATGGTGATGGAGCATTTATCTGTCAGAACAGCTGGGGAGACAATTTCGGGGAAAACGGATTTTTTTATATCTCCTATTATGATACAAACATTGGAACACATAATGTTGTTTATACGGATATAGAAAACACGGATAATTATGATCATATTTATCAGAGTGATCTGTGTGGCTGGGTCGGACAGCTTGGCTATAATAAAGACAGCATTTATGGAGCGAATGTATATACCGCAGAAGGAAACGAAACTTTAAAGGCGGCATCTTTTTATGCAACTGGAAAAGATTCACAGTATGAATTGTACGTGGTGCGTCAGTTTGAGGATGAGACATCCTTAGAGAAGATGATTCCGGTTGCGTCCGGTAAACTCGGAAATGCCGGTTATTATACCGTTGATTTTAATCAGGGAATCGAAGTGGATGCAGGGGAGCGTTATGCAGTTGTTCTGCACATTATTACCCCAGGATCCGTGCATCCGATGGCAATCGAATATGCTGCGGATGAAGCGACTGAAAATGTAGACTTAGATGATGGAGAGAGTTATATCAGTGCAAATGGTTCAAAATGGGTGAGTGTTGATACTGTAGAAAAATCAAATCTCTGTATCAAGGCATTCAGCGATAATCGATAGAAAGCAGTTATTACATGGAAGATAAAGTATTAAAATTTGCAGCAGTAGTTGTCGCGGTGCTTACTGTGGCAATCTGCATCGGACTTCCATTTTTTCCACAGATCCATACATGGGCTGTGGAGGCGAGGGAAGAACGTTTAGCGGAGCAGGAGTATGCGGAAAACCAGACAGAGATGAAAGATCTTGAAATTGTTGCTGCAGATACATCAGAACAGGTTCACGGCGGACAGCTGCAGTTGAAACTGCCGGAAGGAATACAGGGGTCTGATATTCAATTTACCAATGATTATGTGACACAGACGATACGGATCAGTATTCCGGGAACAGACCGCTCTTATTTTGAAAACGGACCGATTACAGGAAGCAGCAATCACATTGCAACACTTTCGTATTCCAGCAAGGGAACAGATGGTGTGATAGAGATTGTAATGGATCATGTTTACGAATTAAAAACAGAATACGACAGTGCGTATTATTATTTTGATTTTTTGACACCACAGGAAGTGTATGATAAAGTAGTCGTAATCGATGCGGGACATGGTGGACGCGCACCGGGAGCAAATAAACAGGGTATTAATGAAAAGGAAATTGACCTTGAGATTGTTCTGCAGTTAAAAAAGATACTTGATGAGGATGATCACAATATTGGTGTTTATTATACCAGAACAGACGACAGTAACCCTACTTTTGATCAGAGGGTACAGCTTGCAAATAAGTCGGATGCAGATCTTTTTATCAGTGTACATAATAATTCCACAAACAGCGGAAGAATGTCTTCGGCGCATGGTACAGCAGTCATGTATAATGAGGCAGATGAGAGTGAACTTGGAAGTAAGCGTCTGGCACAGATCTGTTTAGAGGAAGTAACAGGACAATTACAGAGCAGAAACCGTGGACTGGTTGAGGGAGACAGTATTTATATTATAAGAACGAGCAAGGTTCCGGTTGCATTGATCGAGGTTGGTTTTATGACTAATCAGGAGGAACTTGACCGGTTACGCTCAGAGGATTATCAGAAAGAAGCAGCACTTGGTATCTATCACGCGATACTGCGTGCATTTGAAGAAGGATATTAGTGTGAAAAGCAATGGCATACAGGGAAATGGAGAAGCGGAATGAACAGAATTATTTTTGCAACCGGAAATGCCGGTAAAATGAAAGAAATCAGAGAGATTTTAGGGGATATGGATGCCCAGATCTTGTCTATGAAAGAGGCTGGAATTAAGACAGATATCGTAGAAGATGGAACAACATTTGAGGAAAATGCCCAAATTAAGGCCAGGGCAGTTGCACAGTTTACCAAAGATATTGTTCTTGCGGATGATTCCGGGCTTGAAGTGGATTATCTGAACAAGGAACCCGGGGTGTATTCTGCCCGCTATATGGGGGAAGATACATCCTACACGATCAAAAATCAGGCGATATTAGACCGGTTAAAAGGTGTGCCGAAGGAAAAGCGCACGGCACGGTTTGTCTGCGCGATTGCAGCTGCAATGCCAAATGGCGATGTACTTGTAACGCGAGAGACAATAGAAGGATATATTGGAGAAAAGCCTGCAGGAAGTAATGGATTTGGATATGATCCGATTTTTTATGTGGATGAATTTGGATGTTCTACTGCAGAACTTACAGAGGAACAGAAAAATCAGATCAGCCACAGAGGGAAAGCACTGCGGGCGATGAAGGAAAAATTGAATCAGTATGGAATCTGATGTATCAGGAATGGGGATTGGAAATACATAGGATGGGGCAGGTAGCCTTATGAGAGTACTGGTTATAAGTGATACGCATAAAAAACATGAAAATTTAAAAGTCGTTTTAGAGAGAGTTTCTCCGGTGGATCTTGTGATCCATCTCGGAGATGCTGAAGGGTATGAAGATTATATTGGGGAGCTTTGTGGCTGTCCATTAGAAATTGTTGCCGGAAATAATGATTTCTTTTCTTCCCTGCCGCGCGAAAAGGAAATCATGGTAGGAAATTACCGTGTGTTTATGACGCATGGGCATTATTACTATGTTGGTTCCGGCATTGAAGATTTAAAGCGTGAAGCTTTAGCAAGAGGAGCAGATGTGGCAATGTTCGGGCATACACATGTGCCGATGATCGAGTATGGAGACGGGATTGTTGTCATGAATCCCGGGAGTATTTCTTATCCGAGACAGGAGGGAAAACGTCCTTCATACATTCTTATGGACATAGATAAAAAGGGCGTGGCACATTATGAAATTGAATATTTATAGTAAAAAAATCCCTAAATTAAAAAAATTTAAAAAATATAAAAAAAAGTGTTGACATTTATGTTTGCGTCCTATATAATAACTCTTGCGTCACGGATGAGACGGAAAAGACAAGCACTTAGATGACTTGCTTTTCAATATTAAAAGTTCATATCGGGGTGTGGCTCAGCTT
>DMYD01000007.1 GCA_003483745.1 Roseburia sp.
ACATTGACCTCTGAACAGTAACAATATTTCTGATAAAACAGATTCTGGCAAAGAGTGATGACGGGCAGACGTTTCAGTGATAGAATAAAAGGTATCATGAGCGTAAGCAAACGGCGAATTGGATCATGTGACGATTTTGCACATGATATGAATGAAAGTAATGTGGGAGGAAACACCATGAAGCTGACCGGTATCCATATCAAAAATTTTAAAGCGATCCATGAGATGAAGATTGACAACATTGAAAATGCGCTGATTCTGGTAGGACAGAATAATACCGGAAAGACAACGATCTTAGAGGCAATCCGTGCAGCTTTTGGGGATTACCGCATATCTTCCGAAGATTTTGACGGTGACTGTGCCAACATTGAGATGGATGTGTCATTAGAATTTTCCATTGAAGATTTAAAATGGCTGCACCAGAACGGGGGGGTCAGCCAGTATAAAAGATATGAGACGTGGCTTGAGGATTTCTGCAAAAAGCTGCCGTCATTTTCTCTGAACGAGGAAGAGACAGGCGGCGTACTGCAGTTTACGTTTATCGCACACAGGGATGGCTGGGTGCGTTATCAGGATAAGGAACATAAGAATAATTCCTGCATCCCGCAGGTGTTCCCGAAGATCTACTATCTGGATGCGGAGCGTGATCTAAACCAGCTGCAGGGAGATCTTTTAGTGCTGCAGGAGGATGAGCTGTTAAAACGGATGCGAGCGGACACCTGTATGTTTAATCAGGCGAAAAAATGTGGGCACTGTTTTTCATGTATCGGTCTGATCGAGAAGAAAACACCGGCAGAACTGGATGCATTTGAGACAGCGAAACTTTTGGATTACAAACTATACCAGTTAAATCTGGATGAATTTGCAAGAAAAGTAAATCGGAATTATAAAAAGAACGGCGGGCAGGATGAGATCTTATACTCGATGAACCGGGATGTGGAGCGGATGTTAAAAGTTACGACTGAGATCCACAATCCGGCACAGAATCTGACCAGACCGGTGGCAAAGATGGGAAAAGGTATGCGCAGTATCTACATGCTGTCTCTGCTTGAAACTTATACGGGGACGGAAGGGCGGATCCCGAGCATTCTTATGATCGAGGATCCGGAGATTTTCCTGCATCCGAAATTACAGAAAGTTTCCGGGGAGATTTTATACCGCCTGTCCAGAAAGAACCAGGTGATCTTTTCCACGCACTCGCCAAATCTATTGGCGAACTTTAACAGCAGACAGATCAGACAGATTGTTTTAGACGGCGAAGGCTATTCGAAGATGTGTGAAAAGACAGACGTGAGTGAGATCCTCGAAGATCTCGGTTACACGGCAAATGATCTGATGAATGTGAACTTTGTATTTATCGTGGAGGGCAAGCAGGACAAGAGCCGTCTGCCGCTTCTAATCCGGAAATATTATTCGGAGACTTATGATGAGAGCGGAAAACTCTCAAGAATTGCGATCATCACGACAAACAGTTGTACGAATATCAAAACCTACGCAAACTTAAAATATATGAACCAAATCTATCTGCGGGATCAGTTTCTGATGATACGTGATGGGGATGGAAAAGACCGTATGGAGTTAGGGCGGCAGCTCTGTCGTTACTATGAGCAGCGGAATTTGGAGGATGTTGACACTCTGCCAAAGGTCAGACCGGAAAATGTCCTGATTTTAAAGTATTATTCATTTGAAAACTATTTTTTCAACCCCAAAGTGATGACCGAACTTGGCGTGGTCAAATCTGAGGAAGCATTTTATGAGACACTGTTTGAAAAATGGAAGGAGTATTTACATCGTCTTAGCAGCGGAAAGCATCTGACGGAGGTGCTCGGATTTGAGATGCAGAGCATTTCTGATATCAAAGCTCATATGGAGGAGATAAAAATATATCTGCGCGGACATAATCTGTATGATATTTTCTATGGGAGATACAAAGATCAGGAAGAAGAACTCTTAAAACGATATATCGATCTTGCACCGCGGGAAGATTTTTTCGATATTTTAGATGCGATCGATCATTTTATTTATTTTGAGAGCAGAAAACGGGAAATGGAGATAAAAGTAAAATGAAACGTAATGGTGCAAATTTAACAGAGGGGAAACCGGTAAAACTGATCCTGCAGTTTGCAATTCCGGTATTTTTGGGAAATCTGTTCCAGCTTTTCTATGGATTGATCGACACGAAAATTGTAGGCAGTACTCTTGGTGAGGGTGCACTTGCAGCGGTTGGTTCCGTTTCAATTCTTTATAATCTGCTGACGGGATTTTTTAACGGTTTAACGCTTGGTTTTTCGGTCGTGACGGCAAGATATTTTGGAGCGGGAGATAACGAAAAATTAAAAAAGAGTGTTGCGGGGACAATTCTTTTAGGATTTATAACGGCAGCAATACTGGTGACAGGTGTATTTATATTTTTGCGTCCGCTCCTTGCAGTGATGCATGTGCCGGCAGAGCAAAAAGAGATGGCGTATACCTATATCAGTATCTTAGTGTTTGGGATGTTTGTGACACTTGCCTATAATATGTGTGCAAATGTATTGCGGGCAATCGGAGATTCCATGACGCCGCTTATTTTTCTGATTCTTGCAGCTGTGTTGAATGTGATTCTGGATTATGTATGTATTCTGGCATTTTCCATGGGGGTTGGCGGAGCCGCGGTGGCAACCGTGATCTCACAGGTGGTATCCGTGGTACTCTGTGTGATCCATATCAAAAGACATTTCCCGATCCTTCAGGTGGAACGCAGACATTTTAAACTGGAAAAATCAGAAGTGCGTACGATGTTGTCCGGCGGGCTTTCCATGGGGATGATGTCAAGTCTTGTAAATCTTGGTACACTGATCTTACAGACCGGGATCAATACACTTGGAACTTCCGTGATCGTGGCACATACTGCAGCAAGAAAGGTTTTTGAAATATGGGGACTGCCGGTGACGGTGCTTGGAGCGACCATGGCAACCTACAGCGGACAGAATTATGGTGCGGGTAAATATGACAGGATCACTTCCGGATTAAAGGCGGCGCTGATGCTTGGCTGTGGCTGGGCGGTGATGGTCATGATCATGGCATATACGATTTCAGCCTGTCTGGTTGGCTTTATAGCGAGTACGCAAAATGCAGAAATTCTATACTGGGGAACAACGTATCTGCGGGTTGATATGCTGTTTGAGATGGTCTGTGTGTGGATCGTGATCCTGCGCAACACGATGCAGGGAGTCGGAGATTATAAGACACCGATCTTTTCAAGCTTTCTGGAACTGGCATGTAAGATCGTGTTCACAGCGGTATTCGTCCGGTATTTCGGTTACTGGGGCGTCATCTGGACGGAGCCTGTTACATGGATCATTATGGTGATACCGTTAATTGTCATGCTGATAAAAAATCCTGTATTTCACCAAAAGAAGACAGCTTAGAAAACATCAGTAGAATCGAAAAAACAGCAATTCGCATGGGAATATATCTCAGCAGCAAGTTGCTCAGAAACGAGTAATAGTGTGAAAAATAAGATTTTTCACACGCAAGAATTGTGCTTACGCACAAACTTGAGATGCAAATGAAAACGTTGTTTTCATTGAAAAACAGCGCAAGAATGGAGATTATTATGAAAAAACAAGTGAACTATATAGAGATTGCGAAAGAAACCGTGATACTGACGGCAGCGGTGGCAGTCATTGCGGCTGCAGTGTATTTCTTTTTGGTGCCAAGCCATACGTCGGTCAGCAGTATTTCCGGTCTTGGAATCGTACTTTCTAATTTTATTCCACTGCCGTTATCGGCAATCACCATGATTTTAAATGTAGTGCTTTTGATCATCGGATTTTTTACCTGTGGAAGGGAATTTGGGGTAAAGACCGTTTATACCAGCATTATGCTCCCCGTGTTTTTAGGGATATTTGAAATGGTTTTCCCGGATCTTGGATCACTGACAGACAGCCAGGAGTTAGATGTGCTGTGTTATGTTTTAGTGGTCAGTGTGGGACTCAGTATTTTATTTAACCGCAATGCATCCTCCGGCGGACTTGATATCGTTGCGAAGATCATGAATAAATATCTGCATATGGATCTTGGACGTGCAATGTCTTTATCGGGGATGTGTGTTGCACTTTCGGCAGCTTTCGTTTATGATAAAAAAACAGTGGTACTCAGTATTTTGGGAACCTATTTTAATGGGCTCGTTTTAGATCATTTTATTTTTGATTATAATATCAAACGCCGTGTATGTATTATTACGGAAAAAGAAGAGGAACTCCGCAACTTTATTATTAATGATCTTCATAGCGGAGCAACCATTTATGAATCTATCGGTGCTTATAATATGCAGAAACGCAATGAGATCATTACTATCGTGGACAGGAACGAGTATCAGAAACTGATGAATTATATGAATCATGAAGATCCGAAAGCATTTATTACAGTGTATCATGTTTCGGATATCAGGTATCAGCCGAAAGGGTAAGGTGCAGTCAGTGGAAAAATGGAGTATGACCATACACAGGTTATTCAGTAAAGATCCAAACGATGAAAAGGAGAATGTGACGCAAAATATTTATGTATTCCGGTTTATACTGTTTTGCATTATCGTTTACTCATTTGAGATGCTGTTAAACAGTGTTGATATTTTTATCGTTGACAAGACGATTTTTACAAGAGGGTATGTTACAGGATGTCTGTTTGCAGCTGTATATGTTTTGATTTTACTGCATCTTGGACTGGAGCATCCGCTGACGAAGTATGTCAGTATTACGGCGGTCAGCTTTATCATCATGGCTGCGAGTGTGTCCTTAACCTATCATATGATCATTATTATTATGGTGCCGATCATCATAGCCGGTATGTACACGTCAAAGCAGCTGTCCATATATACGTTTGTACTTACAGTGCTTTCCATTATTATCAGTACCTATGCAGGATATTATTATGGTGTGTGCGATGCCAATATGGTGCTTCTGACAACTATTTCCATGAATCATCTGGTTGAAAATGGAACTTTTTTACTGAATCAGGTAAATGAAAATCCGGGAGTCACGCTTGCACTGTATTATGTGCTGCCGCGCTGTCTGATGGCAATGTCGTTTGTCTATGTATCCAATATTGTAAATCAGGTAATCCGAAAATCACTGAAAAATGCGATGAAGATGGAAGAGAAGGCAGCGACGGATGAGATGACAGGGCTATACAATAAAAACAAGCTGCTTGCGACCATTGAGAAAAGACGTCAATTGTAACCTGAGATTCC
>DMYD01000060.1 GCA_003483745.1 Roseburia sp.
CACAAACTTTGGGATACTCCCCTTCTTTATATGGTACCGTTCATTCTGGTGTTGTTAAACTCCTTTAACAGAAACGTGATATCATCAAAAATCCATTTTCCTTTATCACGGAAAAAGGATATACACTTGCAAACTATACAAAAGCATTTGAAAAAATGGAGTTTGTGAAAGCGTTTGGAAACTCCCTGTTTATTACAGGCTTAAGCACATTGCTGGTCATCATTTTTGCATCCATGGTGGCATATTACTTTACCCGTGCAAAAAATACATTTTCCAGAGTATTCTTTGCATTAATGGCAGCGTCCATGGTCATTCCATTCCAGGCGATCATGATCCCGTTAGTTTCCATTTACGGTTCCGGACTTCATATGTTAAACCACAGACTGACACTGATCTTTATGCATACCGGATTTGCGATGAGTATGTCGGTATTCATTTATCAGGGATTTATCAAGAGCGGTATCCCGCTTTCACTGGAGGAGGCGGCATATCTGGATGGATGTACCAATGTACAGACATTTTTCAAGATTGTATTTCCACTGTTGAAACCGACCACAGCAACCCTTGTGATCTTAAATGTACTGGCATTCTGGAACGACTATCTGCTTCCTTCACTGGTACTTACTGTTGCCCCGATTCTGGTATTATATCTGTTCCTGCAGAAAGAAATCATTGATGGCGTGGTAGCCGGTGCGGTGAAATCATAAGTAGAAATGGAGATTGATATGAAAAAGTTGGAAAACAAATGTATGCTGATTACTTATTCGGATTCGATGGGACATAATCTGGCAGACTTAAACGAGATCTTAGATAAATATTTTAAAGATGCAGTAGGCGGTATCCATATCCTTCCGTTCTTCCCTTCTTCAGGAGACCGGGGATTTGCACCGATGGATTACCACAAAGTCGATCCGGCATTCGGAGACTGGAATGATGTGGAACATTTAGCAGAAAAATATTACCTGATGTTTGATTATATGATCAATCATATTTCAGCGCAGAGCCCATATTACAAAGACTTTCTGGAGAAAAAGGATGCGTCTTGAGTATCATGACCTGTTCATCCGCTACAAAGATTTCTGGGAAAATGGGGAGCCGACCGAGGAGCAGGTGGATGCAATCTACAAGAGAAAACCGCGTGCGCCGTATGTGGAGGCACATTTTGCAGACGGAACATCTGAAAAAGTATGGTGTACGTTTGATGAGGAACAGATTGATATCAACTGTAAATCTGAGACGGCAAAACGCTTTATCCGCGATAACTTAATGACGTTGTGTGAACATGGCGCTGCAATGATCCGCCTCGACGCATTTGCCTATGCGACCAAAAAAGCCGGAACAAGCTGCTTTTTCATTGAGCCGGATGTATGGGAATTCTTAAAAGAGTGTGAGGATATCGTAAAACCTTACGGTGTGATACTTTTACCGGAAATCCATGAACATTATACGATGCAGGAGAAGATTGCAAAAGAAGATTACTATGTATACGATTTTGCACTTCCAATGCTGCTCATCAATGCTTTATACTATGGACAGACACAGTATTTGAAACACTGGTTTGAAATCTGTCCGCGCAAACAGTTTACAACACTTGATACGCATGACGGAATCGGTGTGGTAGATGTAAAAGATCTGCTGCCGGATGAGGAAATTGAACGCACAAAAGAAGAAATCGATGCGGAAGTAAAACGTCCGGTTGTGGCAGAACTTCTGCGCATGATGGAATTTCGTAATTCACATCCGGCATTCAACGGAACGTTTGAACTGGAAACCTGTGACGATGATAAACTTGTGATCGTGCGAAAGAAAGGCAATGAATGGGCAAAGCTTTCCGCTGATTTTAAGGCGAAGAAATTTGAGATCACTTATACAGAGGACGGAGAAGTTCACACGTTTTAAAGATTTTGAAGTACTATTTTAAAAGGAAAAATATCCGTAGGAGGTTGTAGGACATGGAAAAAGAAATATGCATTAAAAAAGGGTGGCTGCTTATTCCAGTCTGTGCCGTGTATGGCGAGTTACCATTTGGCGGGGCAAAAAACAACCGTATGCTTGAGATATTCTGCCGGGAGAAAAACGGCGAAACAAAGCTGTTTGAATTTCAGATTCCGGCAGGGCAGACAGAGGATGAAACATACCCTGTCAGTTATTATGCCCGTTTTCCGGTAAAGCAATTTACCGATAAAACACTAATTCTAAGAGGGGATCTTGGGAGGGCTTTCTTTGACGGAATCAGAAATGAGGACGTACCTGCAGCGGAGAAGAAATATTTCTGCAATGGTCAGGGTGAGGCTTTCCGCCGCCCTTCGATCCATTTTACACCGCAGACCGGATGGATGAATGATCCGAATGGTCTTGTGTATGCAGATGGCGTGTATCAGTTATATTTCCAGCATAACCCATTCGATGTACAGTGGGAAAATATGAGCTGGGGACATGCCGTGAGCAAAGATTTGCTGCACTGGGAACAGAAGGATGACGTGCTTTTCCCGGATGAGACCGGAACGATGTTTTCCGGAAGCGGCATTGTAAACGATCGTAAGATGCTTGGACTGCCGGAAAATGCACTGGTATTTTTCTATACGGCAGCCGGAAATAATAATAAATGGAGCAGAGGAAAGCAGTTTACCCAGCGTGTTGCATACAGCACCGATGGCGGAGAATCACTCCATAAACTTGACAAAGGTGTGTTGCCGACTGTCTGTAAAGAAAACCGTGATCCGAAGGTGTTCTGGCATGAAAAGAGCAACGCCTATATCATGACACTGTGGTTGGAGGAAAGCGACTTTGGCATTTTCCGTTCCACGGATCTGTTAAACTGGGAGCAGACCGACCGGCTGACATTCAAAGAAGCGTGGGAATGTCCGGATCTGGTATGTCTGAAAGATGAAAAAGGAAATGAAACCTGGATGTTCTGGAGTGCAGATGGTTACTACTTCTGGGGTGACTTTGATGGATTTAAGTTTCAGACCGACGGCGTGCGTCATGCGGCATACATCAACAAGATGGCTTATGCGGCGCAGACTTACAGCAATACAGGGGATCGTGTGATTTCGGTTCCGTGGTTAAGGCTGCCAAACCGGGGAAGAAATTATACCGGGGCGATGGGATTGCCGAGAGAATTTTCTGTTGCATATAAGAATGGTGAAAAGGTGCTGAGACAGGAACCGGTCAGGGAGTATGAAAACAGTAAAAAACTGGTGTATGACAGTACGGAAAATACGTTTCAGTGGAAATTTGGGCAGGACACGGCAACAGAAATTCAGATTACCCGTGCACAGTCAGAGGACATTTTAAGTGCCCGAATCAACCAGAAATTTAATGTTGTATACAATGCAAAAACTGGTGAGTTAAAAGCCGATGAGGAAACAGTTTCGATAGGTGCCGGAATCCGTGATTTTTCTCTGCTTTTTGATGACGTGATTCTTGAAGTGACTGCGGATTGTGGTACAATCATAGGTATATTCGAACTGCCTGAAGTTGCAGAGAAATTTTGTGTGGAAAAGGGCAGCATGGAGAAGATACAGGTTTTCGTGGAGGAAGTATGGCAACCTTAAAGGATGTGGCGAAGGAGACAGGACTGACGGTAAGCACTGTTTCCCGCGTACTGAATAATCGTGGATATATCAGCGAAGAAACAAGAAAAAAAGTATATGAGGCGATGAAGAAACTCAATTACCGTCCGAATGAGGTGGCGCGTTCTCTCTCAAAGCAGACGACCAATACCATCGGTGTGATCGTGCCGCATATCAGACACCCATATTTTGCGGAACTGATCAGCAATTTAGAGAGTCAGGCATATCATCACGGACACAAGATTTTGCTGTTTAACTCCCAGGAGAAAAATGAAAAAGAATGGGAGTACATGGAAATGTGTACCAGTAACCGTGTGGCGGGAGTCATTCTCTGCAGCGGAACGGTTGGCGTTGAGAAATTTACCGGACTAAATGTCCCGTTGATCACGATTGAGCGTTATCTTGAAAATGGAACAGCAGAGGTGGAGTGTGACAATGAGCAGGGGGGACGCCTTGCTGCACAGCATCTGATCGACTGCGGCTGTAAACATCTGATCCATATCAGCGGTGTTCATGAGACTGCCATGCCGGCAGATGAGCGTGCGGTTGGTTTTCGTGCGGTGTGTGAAAAACAGAATATTTCTTATAAGATCGCAGATACCACGGCGTTTGAGTATAATCGTCTCGAATACCATCAGATTCTGGAAAAACTGTTAAAGGAGAATCCGGACACAGACGGAATTTTTGCCAGCAGTGACCTGATCGCTGCACAGCTTCTTCAGGTATGCCATAAGTTAAATATTGATGTCCCGTCACAGATGAAGATTGTTGGTTTTGATGATGTCAATATTGCTTCTTTGACGACACCGCCGATCACAACAATTCATCAGCCGATCAGAGAGATGGCAAAGATGGCAGTGGAACTGCTTGTCCGTTCCGGCAATGGGGAACTTGTGCCGAACCGTACCACTCTGCCGGTATCACTTGTAGTAAGGGAGACAACTTAATTTAATATGTATATGAGCCAGATGTATAGCAGGAGGGAAAATCCTATGGAAGAAAAAAAATGGTGGAAAGAAGCGGTAGTCTATCAGATCTATCCGCGCAGTTTTATGGACAGCAATGGTGATGGCGTCGGCGATCTTCGCGGCATTAAGAGCCGGCTGTCTTATTTAAAATTATTAGGAATTGATGTGATCTGGTTATCCCCGGTCTATCAGTCCCCAAATGATGATAATGGATATGATATCAGTGATTACAGGGATATCATGACGGAGTTTGGTACATTAAAAGATTTTGATGAAATGCTTGCCGAGGCACACAAACTTGGAATTAAGATCGTCATGGATCTGGTTGTCAACCACAGTTCCGATGAGCACCAGTGGTTTGTGGAGAGCAGAAAGAGCAAAGATAATCCATATCGTGATTATTATATCTGGCGCGACGCAAAAGACGGAAAAGAACCGAATAACTGGGGATCCTGTTTTGGCGGATCAGCTTGGGAGTATGATCAGACGACAGATATGTATTATCTTCACATGTTTTCCAAAAAACAGCCGGACCTCAACTGGGAAAATCCAAAACTCAGACAGGAAGTCTATGACATGATGACCTGGTGGGGCGAGCGTGGAATTGACGGATTCCGTATGGATGTCATTACGATGATATCAAAAGATCAGCGTTTCCCGGATGGAATCGTGCATGGCAATGAAAAATACGGGGATTCTTCCCCATATGTCAACAATGGCCCACGTGTGCACGAGTATTTAAAGGAGATGAATCAAAAGGTAATCTCCAAATTTGACTGGATGACGGTTGGCGAGGGCGCAGGGGCAGGTGTCGAGGATGCAAAACGCTATGCCGGGGCAGACCGGGGCGAACTCGACATGATTTTTACGTTTGAGCATGTCAATCTCGGACAGACACAGTATGGAAAATGGAGTGACGGCAGTTTTGATCTGGTGGAACTCAAAAAGGTATTTGAAAAATGGGAGGATGGACTCGAAAGTGTGGCGTGGAACAGCCTTTACTGGGATAACCACGATCAGCCGAGAGCCGTGTCAAGATTTGGAAATGACAGTGAAGAGTATCGTGAAATTTCTGCAAAAATGCTTGCAACCTGTCTGCATTTTATGAAGGGAACACCTTATATTTATCAGGGTGAGGAGCTCGGAATGACAAACCGTAAATGTAAGGATTTTTCGGAATTTCGTGATATTGAGATCAAGAATGCATATCGGGATTTTGTTGGTGGCGGTATTTTAGATGCGGAAACCATGTTAAAATTTGTCAATGCTATCGGCCGTGATAATGCAAGATTTCCGATGCACTGGGATGACAGCGACAATGCGGGATTTACGACGGGTACACCTTGGATTTCTGTCAATGAGAATTATAAAAACATCAATGCGGCAGCGCAGATAAACGATCCGGATTCCGTATTTTCTTATTATAAAAAGCTCATTGAACTGCGTCATCAGATGGAAATCATTGTGTATGGTGTATACGAGAGCAAAGCGTTAGAACACCCGGATATGTTTGCGTACACCAGAACACTTGGAAATGAAAAACTGTTTGTAGTCTGCAATTTCAGGGAGCAGGAGATGGATTTTGCCCTGGAGGACGGTTTTACCGGGGAAGAAGATGTTCTGATCAGCAATTATAAAGATGTTATTCGAAATGAAAATGGAATTCATTTAAGACCATACGAGGCAAAAGTATTTTATCGGAAATAAGATCTGTACGGAAAGGGGACGGATTATGGCAATCATGATAGATTAAGATCAGAAACTGATCACGTTGCATACAAAAAATACGACTTATCAGATGGTGATATATGCTCTAAGTGACTTCTTAATCATGATTTTGTCATGGTTAGT
>DMYD01000044.1:0-8862 GCA_003483745.1 Roseburia sp.
TTGCTTTATCACCTAATATTCCTTTTTCTTGAAAATACCTACAGTCAAAGGAAAGGACACGATAAATAACAATATAGAACAACCAATTAAAATAAACGACCCGAACAACGGTATATTAAAAAGCATTGTGGCAATACCCAATGCACAAATCAAAGATATGATAAGAAACACAATGGTTTTATCTTCCCCCGCTAAATAAACCATAGGAATAAATATTGCTCCCATTGTAAGACTTATACTAATTCCTATTACAAGTACACCTGAGATACCCTCAAATTGTTCAAAAGTAATTCCATGTAACAGATAGGATAGGGCTATTATAATGCCAACGAAAAGCACTCCTATCATAATCCATAATAATTGATTTATATATAAACTTTTTACAATATCAATCCGCTTTACTGGCAAAGTAAGTTTATATTTTCCCCATTTTGAGGAAAATTCATTTCCAATAACGGTAGCTGCATTTACTGCTAATCCGACAATTCCAATAATTATGAAATACATTTGCCATGTCTGGTCTGGAATAATGATAACGGCAATCCCCATTGCAAACATAAAAAGCAAAAAAATTTTTGCATTTGTCCATACAGCAAGAAAATTGCTTTTAAAAAGACCTTTCATACATGATCCCCCCTTACTAAAAGCAAAAAAATTTCATCAACAGAAACGTGGTCTATCACGATTTCTTTGTACTTTCTCTGCATTGCTTTACAATCTGAAACCAGAACATCAATTTGAAAATCACGTTTCCGATAAACAATAATATCTGCCGGATCTAATGCAAGGAATTGATTTTTCTTGCAGCGCATAACCGCATAATTATAAACCAAATCATTTTTCGATACGGTCATAATCAGTTTTCCGTTATGAATGAATGTAATATAGTCTGCCACTTTTTCTAAATCACTTGTAATATGGGAAGAAAGTAAAATAGAGTGGTCTTCTTCCTGTACGAAATCAAGGAATGTATCTAACATCTCGTCGCGTACAACAGGGTCAAGTCCGCCAGTAGCTTCATCCAGAATTAACAGTTGTGGATGGTGTGATAAAGCAACCGCAATCGCTAATTTCATTGTCATCCCTCTGGAATATTGCTTAATTTTTTGATTTGCAGGTAATTTGTATTCTTTTAACAATTTCTGAAACAAAATATTGTCCCATTGCTTATAAAATCCTGACATAACTTTCGCTAATTGTGCTGCTGTCCAATAAGCTGGAAAATTATCTCCGTCATAAACAACACCTATTCTTTCCCGCATATCTGTATCTGCGTCTGTCATTTCTTTTCCAAACAACTTTACCATTCCGCTGTCTTTGGCGATTGTATTTAGAATACAGCCAATCGTTGTAGTTTTTCCGGCTCCGTTTTCCCCGACAAAACCCAAAATAGAACCATACGGCAGAGAAAAAGTCACATTTTCTAACGCAAAATTTGACTTAGAAAATGTTTTGGAAACCTGTTGTAATTCTAAAATATTTTCCATGCTCATTCGTCCTCCTGATAGAATAAAGCCAACAACTCCGTCAATTTTTCAAGGGAAATATTACTTGTCCGTCCAATCTCTGCGGCGGCTTGTAAATGTTCCTCTGCAATACGTTGTTGTTCTTCTTGATAAAATTCTTTGTTTTGTGCCGATACAAAACTCCCCCTGCCGACAGTTGTTTCAATAAAACCGTCCCTTTGCAGATCCTCATATGCTTTTTGGACGGTAATCACACTAACATGAATAGATTTTGCCAGTGAACGCATTGAGGGAATAGCGTCTCCGGCTTGCAGTTCTCCACTCATTATCATTGCTTTTATCTGCGATGTGATTTGCTCATATATCGGCTTGTTGGCGTTATTACTGATAATGATTTCCATAACTCACCGCCTTCGTTTTTTTGATTGTACTTAATGTACAGTTACATTATAGCATCTATAAACTCATAGTCAACCCTCAAAATAAAATTGCCAGATACAGTTATCAAAAATAGTTGTATCTGACACTCAGAATAGGGGGCTGCTGTCTGTCAAGCTCTGTGTGTTACTTTACCGCACATGAGCATTGTAGCACCGGTTCTCTCCGCAGATATAAATAAACGCGATGTATATCTTCCTGCAGGAAAATGGGTAAACATAACAGACGCACCGTTCGAACATATTCCAGTGTTTGAACGGATATAGATATAAACAAGGACCAAAAGTTCATCCAAGAACTTTTGGTCCAATTATTTCATACTCACTCCTCCTCAAATTCCGCAAGTTCAGTCTCCGTCTCAAGCATCCGCTCTAACAGACTCTCCTGGTTCTTTTCCTCTGCGTCAAGTGCATTCTGCAGTTCCATCAGCTTCGGATAGTCACTGGCAAGCTCCGGATCCATGAACTGCATTTTTATTTCAGCGAGTTTTTCTTCGCTCTCCTCTAACATTTTTTCATATTTTTCTAACTGGTGCTGCAGTCTTGAACGAATTTTGCCCGGATTGTAATAAGTTTTTTTGTCAAACACATCCGTTAAAGTAGGAACATCTGCGTCTGTTTTTATGCCACTCTGATGCTGATTGTGTTTCTCATTCCCCACAGAATTTTGTGTATCATTTCCTGACACATACCTCGCACTCTGTGACATTCCTCGCCCTTTTCCGGAAATCTCCATCTCTTTTTGTTTTTCTGCAAGATACTCCTCATAGCTCATGGCATATTGTTTCACACCACTCTCGGAAAACTCCAAAATCCCGGTTGCGATCCTGCTGATAAAATAACGGTCATGTGAGACGAAAAGTACTGTTCCCTCGTACTCTCTTAACATCTGTTCTAACGCCTCTTTTCCAACAATATCCATATGGTTCGTCGGCTCATCTAAGATCAAAAGATTCGGTTTGGTCTGCAACATTTTACAGAGTGCGAGACGGACTTTTTCTCCGCCGGAAAGCTGTCCCATCTTCTTTTCTACATCTTCTCCGGAAAATAAAAATCCCCCCAGTGCACTGCGGACTTCCTCCCTCATATAGAAAGGATATTCCTCCCAGAAATTTTCAAGCACGGTCTGATCTTCCCGGAAATGCTCCTGCACTGCTTTCTGCTGGTCAAAATAACTCCATTCTACATTTTGTCCAAATGAAAATTCACCACCTAACGCAGGCAGTTCGCCGACTAAGGTTTTCAAAAGTGTGGATTTTCCTTTACCGTTCTCCCCAATGATTGCAAGTCTGTCTTTCTTTTGAAGCAGAAATGAGACTTTACTTAAGACGGTATCGTAACCGATCTCAAGATTTTTGGCATGAATCACATTCGTGTAGCTTTCCATGCGCGGTACATATCTCGCATGAAATGCTTTCGTATCAAAATGTCTCGGCTTTTCGATTTTTACCATGTGTTCGATCGCCATGCGCTTTGAACGTGTCGCCGCCACTTTCGTCGGCGTATTTTTCCATTTTTCGATCCAGTCCGTCAGACGTTTGATCTCCTTTTGCTGCTCCTCATAGTCTTTTTCCTGTTTGATCAGTGCCTCTTCTTTTTGCTTCATAAATGCCGTGTAATTGCCGGCATAACGCTTGATCTCATGATATTCGATCTCGTAGGTCACATCGATCACTTTGTCTAAAAACATACGGTCATGTGAAACAATGATGACCGCCTTATCATAAGTCTTTAAATATCCTTCTAACCACTCGATCGTCGGAAGATCCAGATGGTTAGTCGGCTCATCGAGCAGCATGATATCCGGACGTTTTAACAGCAGTTTGATAAATGCCACTTTCGTCTGCTGTCCACCGGAAAAACTTCCGATCGGGCGTTTCAGATCTTCTAACGCAAACCCGAACCGCTGAAACATAGTCTCCATATCCTGCTGCCACGAATATCCCCGCATTGCCTCCATACGGCTTTGTAAGTTGTCATATTCGCGCAAAAGCTGTTTGTCCGCGGAAGTTTTCATCTCATTTTCAAGTTCCCGCATCCGCTTTTCACACGCAAACACCGGCTCAAATACTTTCTTGATTTCCTCTTCCACGGTCACATCTTTTTCCGTAAAATTAACCTGACGCAGGAAACCAATCTCCTGTTTTCCTGCCATCGTAATACCACATTCTTCATCGCTGTCTAAATTATTCATCGAAATATCGCCCGCGATCAGACGCAGCAGCGTGGTCTTTCCACAGCCGTTTCGTCCTACAATGGCGATTTTTTCTTTATCATGCACCTCAAAATTGACATCACGTAAAATCACATCTCCGCCAAACTGCACGAGGGCATGACTGATCTTATATCTCATGTTTATCTCCATTCCTGCGTAAAATCTTACTTTTACACTAACTCCTCTATCTTTGATAGACTACCTACCTTCTAACACCAGCCGAAGTAATTCATTTGCCCAGTACTTCGTCAATTCAAAGTGAAACACATCTATATATTTTGTTTTCGGATCCATGCCTTTTTCTTTAAAAAAATCCTGCAAGAAACTTTCTATGTTGTAATTCTTATGACTCATAATACTCTTTCTCTCCCCCGGTTTTCATTCATTTTAATATATTCGCTTTCAAACAGAGAACTTTCCCCTTTTCAAATCTCTATGTCAGCCATAAATTGCTCGTCTAATTTATACACAGCAACGATCTCGTCACCACAGTATTCTCCATTTTCCACAAACCCATATTTCTTGTATGTCTTTCTTCCATGCTCGTTTTCCGGTTCATAGGAAAGCCAGATATACTCTGCTTCTCCCGCTTTCTTACCTTTTGCAAATGCCACAACCTGATCTAAAATGTGCTTTGCATATCCTCTGTGCTGATATTTAACATCGATCATCAGACGCCACAGGCAGTAGTTATTCTCTGCTATTTCAGGATCATCTTCATCGCCGGTCTTCCCATAGCCCAGCATCACAAAACCAATCAAAAGACCATCATCATAAACTGCGAGCGGTTTTGCATAATATCCCTCATTCTTAACAGCATATGCCTCCGCAAGACTTTCAATATTTGCGGAGACAAAATCCTCCTGCTCTTTTGTCACTTTTAATCTACATACATCCCAGACATTTTTTGTTGTAATTTCTTCAAAACGAATCATATTAACCCTCTTTCTTGCGTGTGAAAAATTTTATTTTCACACGAATCTCCATTCTTTTCCCTCACAGCAGCCGAAATACCTGCTCTGCCGTGGCGGCTATATTTTCCATTGCATTTTCTTTTTTCATTGCTTCTTCTAATGTTGCCACGCCTCTTACGATCGGGAAAAAAGCATCGATTCCCGCCCGGTTACAGACTTTCGCTTCCGGTGCAACGCTCCCTGCAAATGCAATGACTTTCGCATTATATTTTTTTGCCAGAGCAGCAACACCGGCCGGTGCTTTCCCCATGACCGTCTGCGCATCCAGACGTCCTTCTCCGGTCACCACAACATCCGCATTTTTCATTTTTTCTTCCAGGCCGGTTGCCTGCAAAATCAGTTCCACACCCGGTATTAATTCTCCCGCAAGATACGAAAGGAATGCATATCCGAGTCCTCCCGCTGCACCGGCGCCCTCACAGTCCGCAAAGTCACAATCCAAACTTTCTTTGGTCACATCCGCATAATGTCTCATTGCTTCATCGACCTGCTCTTTCTGCTCTTCCGTCACACCTTTTTGTGGTCCAAATATGTAAGTTGCACCCTGTTTGCCGCAAAGCGGATTTTTCACATCACAGGCAATCTGAAATTTTGCACCGGAAAGCAGCGGATTTTTATTTTCTGTCCGGATCTCTGTTATCTTTGCAAGCGCTGCTGCGCCCTCTCCCACATCATTTCCATCTTCATCAAAAAATTCAAATCCAAGTGCCTTTAACATTCCGATGCCGCCATCGTTGGTTGCACTTCCACCAATTCCAATCATGAAATTTTTACATCCTCGTTTCAGGGCATCTGCAATCATCTCCCCCACTCCATAGGTAGATGCACGCAGCGGATCTTTCTTTATCACAAGCGTGATTCCCGCAGCAGATGCCATTTCCATGACAGCCGTTTTTGTCTCTTCTAAAAAACCGTAATAACACGACACTTTTTCTCCAAGCGGTCCTGCCACGGTAACCGGTATTTTTTCTGCTCCCAAGCCTTCGATCAGTGCATCCACGGTTCCTTCACCGCCATCTGCGAGTGGACTTAACCATACTTCTGCATCTGGTTTTGCTGCCAGAATTCCTTTCTTTACAGCATTTCCAGCCTCCATGGACGTCATGCTTCCCTTAAATGAATCGATTGCTGCTACTACTTTCATATAATCCCATCTTTCCGTGAAAATCACCTGTGTCATAAATATACCGGCTGACTTCCACTGTAAAATTCTCTTCCCCTGCCGTCACCTTATCGTCAGACGAAACAATAATCCGATCTATGCCTGTCATTCTAAGAAGTCAGTTTGTTACTGTTCGCACTTCATCCCAAGCTGCCAGAACGCTACCGCACTTGCTGCCGCCACGTTTAACGAATCCACGCCATGTGTCATCGGGATTTTTACCGTATAGTCACAGTCTGCGATCGTATGGTCTGCCAGTCCGTCCCCTTCCGTTCCAAGAACGATTGCTAACTTTTCCTCCGCCATCATTTTTTCATCATCTATACTCACGGAGTCATCCCGAAGTGCCATTGCCGCCGTTTTATATCCAAGCTTATGCAGCACATCCATCGCACCGTCCGGCCAGCATGCATTTTTATCAAAATATGTCCACGGTATCTGGAATACTGTTCCCATGCTGACACGGCTTGCTCTCCGGTACAGCGGATCTGCACAGGCTGGTGTCAAAAGAACTGCATCCATTCCAAGTGCCGCCGCAGAACGGAAAATTGCTCCGACATTTGTTGGATTTACCACATTTTCCAAAATTGCAACACGCCTTGCATTCTTGCAAAGCTGCTCCACCGAAGACAGTGCCGGACGGTACATGGCACAGAGCATGCCGCGTGTCAGCTGATATCCTGTGATTTTTGCAAGCATTTCAACTTCTGCCACATAAACCGGAATTACATGCTCATTCTCCCTATAAACCAAAGACTCCTGTGTAAGATCTCGGCTTTGTAATTTATCACAGCGCGCAAGGATTTCTTTTGCCTGTGTCTCCACATGTTTTTTTTCCATCAAAAATGACATCGGCACACAGCCGGCATCTAAGGCACGCTCGATCACCTTCGGACTTTCCGCAATGAAAATCCCCGGCTTCGGCTCAAAATAGTGAAAAAGCTGTGCTTCATTTAAATTGTAATAAATCTGCAGCTCCGGGGCATCCAGATCTTTGATTTCTATAATATTTATCATTGTGTTCCTCTTTTCTCTCCTGTATCAGCGATTGAGCATATGGCAGATAAATTCATTGATTATACCATGTGCAAAATGGCATATGATCAAATTTCAAGCCGGAAAAGAATTCTTCCCTCCTCAAGCTCTCCCCAACAATTTACCGGCGGCTCCTTCGTTTCTTTAAATCCACAATCCGAATGCATTTTTATTGATGATAAATTACTTTTTCCTATAATGCAATCTATCTTTTTTGCGCCTGTGTCTTTCAAAAACTCCGTTACATGACGTATCAGTTTTTTACCATATCCTCTGTTTCTCTGCCCCGGCATCGTCTCAACTGCCTCAAAAAACCATTTCCCCGGCTCTGACTCAACTGCCCTGAGTCCGCATACCCACTGTTTTTCTACAGTTTCAACAAAAACCATCTGCTTTGGATTTTCGATAAACTCCTTTAAAAACGCCGCATATGATGCCTCCATTTCATCACGATTTTTAAATTCCCCCTCCATATCCGCCATGGATTCTGCATATAATAAAAACATTTTTTTTATTACCTGTTCATTTACATTTTCAATCCGTTCTAACATTTTTATCCTCCTCTTCTGCCCCTCCGAAAATTCTTCGAGTCTTTTCTCAAATTGCGCCCGTTCCATGTCAAGCTGGCGCAGTAATGCAAAAAATAAACTTTCTTCTAAATTTCTTTCCCGGCAAAAATCTCTGATATCACCACGCAGAAAGCTGGTATCCTGATTAATATATGACACCACCAGATTAGAAGCTGTTCGGTTTTCTCCGTCTGTCACAAGCAATTTTGCATGACTGCTGCATGATTGCTGCAGAATCGTCTTAATCAGCGTCGATTTTCCACATCCGTTTTCTCCATGTAAAAAGACACGCTCCCCCTGCACCAGTTCAAAGGTCAGATTTTTCAATACATAGTCCTCTGCACCTTCATACCGCACCGATATATGCTCTCGTTGCAACCGAGCGGTCATGCTCTTTGACGGGATCATAGCCTATTTTCGTCGCCTCGTTTTTATCTGCCCACTTTCGGCTTCTTGCCGCCGCCTGTTTTAAAGATGCGATTTCTTTCAAATGTTTTTCATTTTCCTCCATCGCAAAATGATCCATCCGCGTCTTGTTTTCCCACCAGCTTGAAAAATTGCCGCTCTGTACCTCGATCGTCTTTCGGTTTAAAACCAGCACATGATCAATGCATGCATCTAAAATATCTCTGTCATGCGATACCAGGATAAATCCCTTTTTTCCCGCGCAGATTTAAAAAAGTTGTTTTTCCTTTTCCATTTCTCCCGATCAGACCTAACTTCCAGTCCGTATCAATCCCAAAAGATACGTTTTCAAAAACCGTATCAAAACTTCCCTCATAACCATATGTGAGATCTGTTACCTGAATCTGTGACATAAAAATCTCCATTCTTGCGCTGCTTTCAAGCGCATCTCAAGTTTGTGCNNAAAACCAGTACATGATCAATGCATCTAAAATATCCCTGTCATGCGATATCAGAATAAACCCTTTTTTGCCGCACAGATTTAAAAAAGTCGTTTTTCCTTTTCCATTTCTTCCAATCAGACCTAACTTCCAGTCCGT
>DMYD01000044.1:8960-59643 GCA_003483745.1 Roseburia sp.
AAAATGCATGCTATGTCTCTTATAGCATTTGCCTCTTGCAGGAGCAGAGGATTTTCCTCCCATACAAAAAATCCCATGCTGCCATGGGATTTTTCTTACACCTCACATATTTTATGATCACATCTGGCAGACAATAGATTGCACATTGTAAGATAAAATCGATTGTCCCGGACAACAAATGTCCGTTTCCGCCATTTTTTAACACAAAAAAGAGAGGATACAAGAATCAAATCCACTTTTGGCAACATGATATGCAGTACTGCACCTCTGCAATACTGCTGTAACTTCAGATTTACACAACATATCATGCACTTTATTCCTTATACCGGTGCAATATATGCCATGTATCATCCCGAATCAGCAGACAAACGTATGGCATATATGACACACATTCTCTTGCTGACTCTGTTTTCTTTCATGTTTCAAAAGTAAATTATCTCCGCATTGGTTCCTCTCCTTTAAATTTCTATTGCAATAGTAGCACAATGCCATTTTTAATGCAACCAAAAATTTTTACGAAAAATCTTTCGTTACCGGTCACACAATAAATATGCACAGCAGCAATCTCTACTCCACATTTTTGAGTGCCTGATCCATCGGGATCTTTTTGATACGCATAAAGTCCAGTATCATTACAAACAGATATCCGATCAGCACAAATGCAAACATTTTCACATATCCGGCTGGCTGGATCACAAATGCAAACCATCCACTGTAACTAAACAAGATTGCCTTCCATGCCAGATTCATAACAAACGCTCCAAGTACAACATTGACCGCATCTTCGATCACAACCACGATCGTTGTGGAAAGCAGATACAGGCTGGCGATTTCTTTATTCTCATATCCAAGAATCTTTGTCATTGAAATTGCATTCTCATTTTTCTCAATGATCAGCTTTGTCAGAAGATAGATCAAAACTGCGGAAAGCAGGATACAAAGTATCTGGAAATAATCCATATAAGATCCCATGGAATGATCTAACTGGTCACACATCTTTGTGATATCACGCTCGGTGATCACCGTTGCAATATCATCTTCCGACAGATCTGCAAGCTCTTCATTTGAAAAATATCCACTGAATGCCTCTTCATCCAGCTCAAATACCATGCGGTAATTTTCAATCGGCATAAATACTGCAATGTTTACGCACTGGTCATAAATTCCGGCTATCGTAAACGTATACTGTTTGTTTTCATATTTTTCATCCAGTGAAACGGTATCCCCGACATTAAGTTCATATTTTTCTGAAAATGATCTGGAAATATAAACTTCATCTTCCTGCAGGGACTGCATACCTTTTATTTCTACATACTTACTATTGGCTGAAATACCGTAAACAGAGACTTCCTCATCTATTACATCGCTTTTTTTCTGC
Source organism: Roseburia sp. (assembly GCA_003483745.1). Lineage (GTDB taxonomy): Bacteria > Bacillota > Clostridia > Lachnospirales > Lachnospiraceae > Roseburia. Next base: position 10,339 of record DMYD01000044.1, read on the forward strand.
AAAGAACACATACTGAATTTTTCTGCGTCTTTATTGTCCGTCGTCAGTACATTTCCATCTTCATCCTCAAAAGATTTCAGAACATACTGATACTTTGCAAACATCATATTTTTTGCATTTTCTTTGTAATAAGAAAGCGTATCCGGCATTCCCACTGCCATTGCAAGCATCACCATGATAAAGAAAATTCCCACAAACAGAATCAGATAATTTGCCACATTCTGAAACATGATGCGCAGACGGAATCTGTTAAAAAATTTAAAATGTGGCAGCCGCATTGCTTTTTTGCGTTTTGTTTTTTTCAGATCATGCCTCAGAAACTGTAACGGTGTATGCTGCATCATTTTAATAATGACGCTCAGATTGACAATAAACATCAGCACGACCGGTATCAGGGTTGTCTTAAAAAATGCATCCGGATTCCAGATCGTCTCATAGGTCGGAAGACTGTAACTGTTATAATACATGGATACCACAACATCTTTAAATACCGTATAGCCAAGCACATTTCCGACTAATGCGGAAATCAGGGTAACGATAACCGGCATAGACAGATAATGGCGTACCAGCTCCCCTTTCGTATAGCCGGACGCACGCAATGTTCCGATCGCAGATGACTCTTTTGTGATCGTATTGCTGATCGTAACTGCAAAAATAAATGCGATGATGACAATCAGAATATCAAGCAGCACACCTCCCATTGCCTCATCAGAGCCCATGTCGTCGGTTGCAAAATGAATCGCCGGATTCGCATATTTTGGCACATAATCTTCAATCTCATTGTCATTTACCACGGTCTGTGTGAGCAACGCCCGCATAAAATCATCTGACTGGTTTTTCTCTTCTTTTTCATCTGACGGCTCATTTTCATACCTCCATGCATAATCGTAATGAATCGTCTTATGTAACTTTGCAAATCCCTCATCTGTTACCATTGCAACGTTAAACTTTAAGGCATCAAACATCAGATCCGTGCTTTTTTCGTGCAGTGTGGAATAGTTGACATATGCGATCAGACCAACGACCTGATATTTTTCTTCTCCGACTGTGATCTCATCGCCGACTTTTATCCCGACATTGTCAGCATGCATACGGTCAATGGCAATTTCATCCTCTTTTTCCGGGAAACTTCCGTCCATCAGGCATGCAAAATTGATATCATCTGTCTTTGCAAAAACACGGACTGTTCCATCCGAAGTTCCGTCGTTGTCATGATCTTCCTCTTCATCCCTGTAAAAATTTTCATACAGATGAACCGGAGTTTCCTTAAAATCAGGATCGTTCAATTCATATTTTTCTTCTGCATCCGCATATTTCTCGTTGATCTCATCTAAAACCTTGTTCCAGGCTTCGTCGTATGCTTTCTCATATGCCTCGTCATGTGCCTCATCAAACGCTTTCTCATACGCCTCGTCATGTGCCTTAGGATATGCTTTTTCATATGCTGTATCATAGGCTTTGTTGTACTGCCCGGACTGTTTTGCCTGTGCCACTGCTGTATCAAGCATAACTCCCGCAGTTGTTTCATCAAGTCCCTGCGCCATCAGCATCTGCTTTATCTGTGCATTAAAAGAAACATCAAATTCTGACTGGAACTCTGCATCAAATTTTTCCCTAAATTCTGTTTCAAACTTCTCATCAAATTCTTTTTTGAACTTTTCTTCAAATTCACTATCGAACTTTTTATCCAGCTTCTTTTTTGCCTCATCAATATAATACTGTCTGACATCTGCTTTATCGCCTGTCTTAATTGCATCAAGCAGTGTTTCGTCTGCTTTCTTTTTTAATTCAAAGTGTCCGTCTTCCAGCTTGTATCTGCCAACACCCTCACCAGCCGCTGTCATCATACTCTCGTTTGCAACATACATGCCTGACACAAAACCGATCATCAGAATCAGGAACAGACTTACCACAAGATATTTTTTCCAGTCTCCTGTCAGTTCTCTCGGTATTCGTCTGATAAGCGGATTTTTGATTTTTTTCTTTTTCATACTAATCTCCATTCTTGCGCTGTTTTTAAGCGCATCACAAGTTTGTGCGCCAGTACAGCTCCCTACCACTCCAGATCTGCTGCTGAAATTTTATGTTCATTGATATCGTTATGACGCACTGCCCCATCACGGAGTTTGATGACATGGTCTGCCATATGCCGGATTGCCTCGTTATGTGTGACCATGATAACGGTATTTCCATATTTGACATTGACATCCTCGATCAGTTTTAAGATTTCCTTAGAAGTATTGTAATCAAGTGCTCCCGTCGGCTCATCGCAGAGCAGGATATCCGGATTTTTCACAATGGCACGGCCAATGGAAACTCTCTGCTGCTGACCACCGGAAAGCTGGTTCGGCAGTTTGTATCTGTGCTCATAAAGCCCCAGTGTATGTAAAAGATCATCAATATCAAGCGGACTGTCTGATAAATATGCACCGACTTCAATGTTTTCCTTGACATTCAGATTTGCGATAAGATTATACATCTGAAACACATAACCCAAATGTTTTCTGCGGTACTGCGTCAGTTTCTTTTCCCCAAGTTCTTCTAACTTATCACCATTGATGGAGATATAGCCGGAATCTGCACTGTCAATGCCACCGATAATATTGAGAAGCGTCGACTTTCCGGAACCGGACGGTCCCAGCAGTACACAAAATTCACCTTTTGCCACGGAAAAATTCATTCCGCGCAATACCTCCTGACGCGTCTCCCCGCTTCCAAATCCCTTTTTCAGATCAACAATTTCCAAAAATTTTCTTTCTTCTTCTGACATACTCTCCCCTTTCCCATTGCAGAATTTCCTTGTTTTCCCGTCCTGAATGGTCTTAAAGTCTTTTCTTACTTTTGTTAGCGTAGGCTAACTTTTGTTTGTATTATAACACAGAGGATTCAGATTACAAGAAAAAGACGATTCCTTTGGCCAGAATCGTCTTTTTGCCTTATAATGTATGTTTATTTTCTGTTTAACTGTAAATATTGTTCTATTTTCGCAGCAGTTTTATGATCTTCCCCTCATACACCACTGTCACAATAACGATCAATGCAACCGTCACCAGACTATACCCTTTATTGATCTGCACCCCGGCAGCATCACAGATACTGGTAAATAAAAGACTGAGCACGAAGATCAGCTTGACCGCACGCACCATATGGATCGTATATTTTCTTATTTTCCCACTACATATTTCTTTCGGCAGGTTATTTACCCTTTCCGGATAACGTGCAAGCAGCGTCAGTCCAACATATACAAGGATCAGGATTGCCGCATTTAAAATAATTCCGGTAAATGCAACTCCATATACGATTCCATAGTAAATCTGCAGTCCCAGATAAATCATTGCAGCTACGATTCCCACTGCCTCAAGCAGGAAATCCATATTTGTCATTTCTTCTTTTTTCAAATTTATCCCCTTCCTGTGCTGTTCTTCACCTTCTATTCTGTTATTTCTAAATACATTCCAAATGCCGCTTTCCATTCCGCCGTCAGATGTTCGAGACTCCATGCCGCATTTGCAGGGCTTGTGGATGGCAGTTTGCCTAGAGGCGGCATTCCCTCTTTACTACAGTATTTTACAAAAAGCTGATACGCTTTTCCACCATTTGCAAAAATTCCCTGTATTTTTGCATTTGATAAGATCAGATTCATATCATTTGGCACCACATTTCTGATAGAGCTGTCGGAAGATCCAACGATGTCGCAGGAGTCGATCACATCCCATACTGCAATGTGATGTCTTAGCAGAAGATTCTTCTTTTCATCAATCGTCTGTGGCAGAGGTTCCTTGAAAATCCCTGCAATCACCTTCCAGAACCGGTTTTGCGGATGCCCGTAATAAAACTGGTTTTCCCGCGACTTTACAGACGGAAAGGAACCCAGGATCAATATCCTGGATTCCTCATTGTATACAGGTGAAAACGTGTGTTTTACATGTGTATATTCCATTCCTATGCACACTCTCTATTCATAATTTTTGACATTGGAACTGTCTACTTTTTCAAATGGTACCCAGACATATAAACCATCTTCCGTAGCACCATCTAAGGTCGTCACATCTTTTCCATTTGCAAGTGCGATTGCCGCATAGACAGCGCTTTTACCCTGCCCAACTGCGGACTGGTATACGGTAAAGTCCATCTTTCCATTCTCAATCGCTTTACATCCATCTGCAGTAGCATCAATTCCAAGTACCGTAACATCACTAATTCCAGCTGCGTCACAGGCATCAATGATACCAAGTGCCATGGAGTCATTGTTGCAGACTGCAACATCAACTTTCTGTCCCGTCTTTAAAAATACATCAAACATCTCATGTGCACGGTCCTGTTCCCAGTCAGCGTTATCTTCAAATACATAGTTTATCTTTTTCCCTGATGCATTTAACGTATCCTTCAAAGACTCAGATCTTCCTTTCGTCGCGGAATGTTTTTTCGGCCCTTTTAACAGCACCACGTTGATCTCGTCCGCAGAAGCAAATTTATCTAAAATATACTCTGCCTGATACTGTCCTGCCACATATTCATCCGATCCGACATAAATATATTTCCCAGCCTGAAGCCTGGATTCATCCGGACAGCTGTTAAAAAATACGATCGGTATATCACCTGCAAGCGCTTCTAATTCGAGTGTCGTATCCGCATCAACCGGTCCGCATAAAATCACATCATAATTCTCACTGACCGCCTTTTTGATGTGTTCCACCTGGTTTTCAATGGAATTATCCGCATCAAGCACATCCAACTGTGCCCCGCACTCTTCTGCTGTCTGCTGCGCCTGCGCCACAAGTACATTTCGGAAAGTATCCGCCTGTGATAACGACAGCAGTATTTTTAAACCTTTGCCATCTGCTGCTCCTGTCTGTGTATTTCCACCACATCCGGTAAGGCATCCTACGAGCAATACCAGACACATGATAGTACTTATTATTTTCTTCATCGCACGATCTCCTCTCTATATCCGGAACTGTTTTACCTGGTCTGCAAGCTGATCCGCAGAGACAGCAAGATTGTCAGCTTCCTGCTCTACCTGATCACTATTCTTTGAAATATTCTTTGCCTGCTGCAGCATGGATTCCGATGTTGCAAGAATCTCATCCGAACTTGCCGCCTGTTCTTCCGAAATAGCTGCAACGTTCGTAGCAACCTGATCTACCTGATTGATCTTATCTACCACATTACCGATCAGTGCGCTTGTATCCTGGATATTCTTAAAGATCGTATCAAATGTATCAACTGCCGTATGGATCAGTTCTGCACTGCCGGAAATATCCTGTGCACTGTTTCCTGCCTGTCTGACGGCATCTTCCACCAGATTATTGATCTCCGTGATCAGTTCTGTGATATGCGCCACAGAATCTGCACTGTTCTTTGCAAGCGTGCCGATCTCAGTTGCAACAACTGCAAATCCTCTTCCTGCTTCACCCGCGCGTGCAGCCTCGATCGAAGCATTCAAAGATAACAGGTTCGTCTCGTCGGCTATATCACCGATCAGCTTGATGATCTGTACGATCTCACCGGAAGCTGTTCCTACCTTATTAACCGCTTCCTCTAGATTATGGATGGAAACCTCAATGTTAGAAAGTGCCTCACCGACACGCTCCATATCCTTACGTCCTTTTTCAGAAACAGCCACTGTCTCCTGCATCTTACTTTCAACCATATCACTGTCGCTCTTTGTATCTGCTGCTACACCTGCAAGCTGTGTCGCATTCTGTGCGATCTCATTTACAGATACCGATAACTGGTCTACCGTCGCATTCAGCTCACTCATGGACTGTGACTGGATTCCTGCTGCTGAACTCATTTCACCGGAAACACCCTTGCTGGAATCTGCCTGATTCTTCAACTTGCCGGAAACATCACCCATTTCTGAGAGCATCTTTTTCATGGAAACGATAAATTTCTCCACACTATGACTCATGACAGCAATTTCATCATTTCCTTTTGTCTTGATGGAAACTGTGAAGTCACCGGAAGTCATTGCCGTAATAACTCTTGTCATTTCCTTGACCGGTTTAATTACAACATGTGTCACACGTTCGATCAGAACACAGAGCAGTGCGATACAGATCACACTGATCACGATCATAATATTACGAAGCTGTGTCAGATCCGCTAATACTGTGCTGGTAGGAATATACGATACCAGAAGCCAGTTTGTTCCTTCTACCTCCTGAAATACCGTCATATTTCCATCGAGTGTTACAAAATTATAATCTTTATCCGCAACTTTTTCTGCTGTAAGCTGGTAAAAATGACTCTGTCCCTCTGCGCCAAGCGTCTGGGAAATCAGAGAAGAATCACGATTTGCCAGAATCACTCCACTGGTTTTGTCAACCAGAAATGCTTCCGCGTCATTCATCTCAATAAAAGAGTTTACAATAATTGCAATTCGGTCTAATGTCATGTCTGCTGAAATGACACGTACTTTATCAGATCCGTCATTTAAAATGCCAGAAGCACTGATCACGTCCACACCATCTGCATTCTGATAGGCAGAACCGACTGCCATATTGACTCTGGAAAGCCCTTCTTTATACCATGTACTGTTTGTTACATCGGATTCCTTTTTTGTCGATTCGGATGCCGTTATAAGCTGTCCTGTAGAATCTGCCACATAAAGTCCATCCGGATAATTGCTGTTATATCCATAGTAACTGTCCAATATGGTCTTTAGTTCCTCATCATCCGGTTTTAAATTCTCGATCGTAGTCTTCGCCATCTGAAAAGAAGCAAGATTCTCATTCAGCCACGCTTCAATCTGGGACGCCTGATTCTCTACCGAAGACTGCAGTAAATTCTGTGAATATTTCTTGATAATTCCTGCAGATATCTGATAAGCAACCACAACAAGTACCACAACGATTGCAATTACGACCGGTATAATGACACCAAGTAACTTTGCCTTAATCGACACCGTCTTTTGCTTTTTCATAAACTGCCCTCTCTTTTTACATAAATTTTACAATATAAATTATAAAATCATTGCTTTTTTTCGTCAATATGTATCATATATTGTTTCCGCTAATTTTTACATTGTATACATGTATTTTTCAAGAAATTACATGATCTTTTCTTGAAAATGAGGTCTGCTGTGCTATAATAACTTAGTGTGTCAATTTCATTTTCATACATATACAAGGCACATGGGATTGGTATTATGCCGCAATATGTGGTTTATACCAGAGAGGAGAACCTTAGATGGAACATTTAATTATTCCAAAAGATTATCATTCAGAACTAAATCTGCACGATACGCAGATTGCAATCAAAACAGTAAAAGATTTTTTCCAGAACCTGCTTGCACTTCGCCTGAATTTATCCCGCGTTTCTGCTCCGCTTTTCGTTGATCCGTTATCCGGTCTCAACGACAACTTAAACGGTATTGAACGCCCTGTTACTTTTGATATCAAAGAACAGAATGGAAAAGAGGCAGAAGTCGTACAGTCTCTCGCTAAATGGAAACGTTACGCATTAAAAAAATACGGTTTCGATTACGGTGAAGGACTGTATACCGATATGAATGCTATCCGCAGAGATGAGGATACCGACAACATCCACTCTATTTTTGTAGATCAGTGGGACTGGGAAAAGATCATCCATAAAGAAGAACGTAATATTGAGACATTAAAAGAAACCGTCACCACTGTATACAACTGCCTGCGCAAGACGGAAAAATACATGGCAATCCAGTATGATTATATAGAAGAGATCCTTCCACATGATATCTTCTTTATCACAACCCAGGAATTAGAGGAGATGTTCCCGGACAATACACCGAAGGAACGTGAATATTACATCACCAAAACCAAGGGTGCCGTATGTATCATGAAGATCGGTGATACCTTAGAAAACGGAGAGCCTCATGACGGACGTGCCCCGGACTATGATGACTGGTCTTTAAATGCAGATATCGTTGTCTACTATCCGGTACTTGACATTGCACTTGAGATTTCCTCCATGGGTATCCGCGTTGACAAGAAAGCACTTCTCTCCCAGCTCAAAAAAGCAGGCTGTGAAGAACGTGCAAAACTTCCATTTCAGAAAGCGATCATCAATGAAGAGCTTCCATATACGATCGGCGGCGGAATCGGACAGTCCCGTATCTGTATGTTCTTCCTCCGCAAGGCACACATCGGAGAAGTTCAGTCTTCCCTGTGGCCGGAAGATATTACAAAAGAATGTGAAAAGAACGGTATTCAGCTTTTATAACAGGAACGGGCACATGCTCCGCAAATATCCTGTTATCAGCAATGATGCCTAATAAAAAACAGGTATGTTTCAATGTCAGCAATGAGCGTTCCCTGCTCCATGGCGACAAAAACATACCTGTTTTTTCACTTTTCCGCTTTCTCAGTCCTGTCTGGTTCCTGCACTCTTTTAATTTTTCTGTCCCGCAATGATCCCGTAATATTCCGGTCTTCTATCCCGGAAAAGTCCCCATTCCAATCGTTTTGTCCGAAGTTCATCCAATTCATATGTCTGACTTAGGATTTCTTCGCGATCTCTAGAAGCGTTCAAAAGAACCTCGCCAGTTTCATCTGTCACAAATGAAGATCCATAAAATTCCAAGGCTGATTTCTGTCCGCCATTTTCGTCACATGGCTCTACTTCTTCTCTGCCAATACGGTTTGCTGCAATGACAGGCATCAGATTTGCAGCCGCATGCCCCTGCATGCAGCGTCTCCAGTGAGGCATGCTGTCACACTCTAAGATCGGCTCAGAACCGATTGCCGTCGGATAAAATAATAATTCTGCACCGAGCAGCGCCATCGCGCGTGCTGTCTCCGGGAACCACTGATCCCAGCAGATTCCAATCCCGATACAGCCGTATTTTGTATCAAACACTTTAAATCCGGTATCTCCCGGTGTAAAATAAAACTTTTCCTGATAATAATGATCATCCGGGATATGGGTTTTCCGATACACACCGAGGATTGTTCCATCTGCATCAATGCAGGCAATCGAATTATAGAGGTTATTGACATCCCGCTCATAAAAGCTGATTGGAAGCACCACGCCTAATTCTTTCGCAAGTCGAACTCCCATCGCCACTGCTTCACTCTCCTCCACGGTTCTTGCATAACTGTAAAAATCATATCTGCGCTGCTGACAGAAATATTCTCTTTCAAAAAGTTCCGGCAGCAAAATGATATTTGCGCCCTCCGCAGCAGCCCTGCGGATCATTTCTTCTGCTTTCTGTAAATTTTTCTTCTGCTCCGTTTCGCATTTCATCTGAATCGCAGCAACTTTTACCTGTCTCATGCGTGTATCCTTTCTGTTGTTTTTATTTTTTGCACAATAAATTCCCTATAAGGGAATTTGCTGCGTAATACAGTGAATATTTCCACCACCTGTCAGTATGTCTCTTGCGTACACCGGTATAATTTTTCTGTCCGGACAGAGTTCTTCCATGATCTGCTGTGCGCGCCGGTCACTTTTTTCATTTTCTCCGCCAAATGCCGGCATGACCACAGCATTATTGGAAAAATAAAAATTCACATAAGAGGCTGCTAACCGCTCCCCCTCTTCCCTGACATCCTCGCCTTCCTCAAATTCGTATCCTTCAAGTTCTTCTTTTGTGATACATACCGGAATATCCGGGATTGGAAGTTTGTGGATCGTTATTTTTCTTCCTTTGGCATCCCGAACCGAACTCAGGTAATCAAAACTTGCTTTTGACAGAGCATACTGCGGATCATTCTGATTGTCTGTCCATGCCAGCACAACCTCCCCCGGCCTTAAGAATGCACAGACATTGTCCACATGCTCATTCGTCTCATCCTGATAGATTCCACGCGGCAGCCATAAAACTTTCTCCACACCAAGGTAACACTTTAACTGTTCTTCAATCTGCTCTTTTGTAAGCGATGGATTTCTCCCCGCACTGAGCAGACAGGATTCCGTGACAAGCAAAGTTCCCTCTCCGTCACTGTGGATAGAACCGCCCTCCAGCACAAAAGGTGCAGCGTCGTAACAGGAAAAACCAAATTTTTTACAGAAATTCCATGCAAATGCATCGTCTTTTTTATAAAAAGCATATAGTCCGTCAACTTCGCCGCCCCAGGCATTAAAAGACCAATTTACACCACACACCTGTGAGTTTTTTACATCATCGCCTGTCTGCACCGTACTTTTTTCTGCTGCCGTCAGGTCAGAAATTTTTTCATCCATTCTTTTTACCAGAAAAGTCGGAGCGACATCCCGCGCCCAGGAATCATCGGTTTCCATCTCATAAACAATCACAGGATGTAAGTTTTCTTCTTTTTTCAGACTTTCCGCAAATGCCTTTGCATGGTCAATCCCCTTTTTCCCAGCAGCAACATACACTGTCTCACTTTCCGCGATTGCACGGATCACAGCCGAAAATGCTGCTTCTGCCTCCCTGGCTTCATTTCTCCAGGAACCGGGACGTTCCGGCCAGATCATGATACATCCCTGATGAGGTTCAAACTCTCCCGGCATAAAATAACCGTCCTGCACCGGCTTTGCCGCATTTATCATCTTAGGACAATCTGCCTTTGAAATCTTCATAACCAAACTCCTTTATCATTTCCACGTTTCCATCTTCCCGCAAGACTGCAATTCCGGGCAGCGGCATCCCATTAAATGTGTTATTTTTGACCATGGAATAGATCGCCATATCCTCAAACACCAGGCGGTCACCCACCTGTTTTTTTTGTTCAAAGCTGTAATCACCGATCACATCTCCGGCAAGACAGGTCATAGAAGAAAGCCGGTAAGTATGCGGCTTTTCGCCCGGCAGATAACCGTCTTTTAGCGGCGGTCTGTATGGCATTTCAAGCACATCCGGCATGTGGCATGCTGCCGATGCATCTAAGATCAGGATATCCATGCCATTGTGTACGATATCCATAACCTCCGTGACGAGATAACCCGCATTTAACGCGATCGCCTCACCCGGTTCTAAATAGACCTGAACATTATATTTTCGCCTGATTTCACAAATTAGCTTCTTTAGTTCATCCAACTGATAGTCTGCTCTTGTAATATGATGACCACCACCCAAATTCAGCCATTTTACCTGTTTTAAATAATTGCCAAACTTCTCCTCAAACGCATGCCACGTTGTGATCAGATCGTCGGCATTCTGCTCACAAAGTGTATGAAAATGCAGCCCTTCGATTCCATCCGGCAGCTGCTCCGGAAATTCACTTTTCACCACACCAAGCCTAGAGCCCGGTCCACACGGATCATAAATCTCATGCCCCTCCTGTGTAGAGCACTCCGGATTCACGCGGATCCCGGCACTTGCGGTACACTCCTGCTGCAAAAAATAATGCTGATATTTCTTATACTGCGCAATGGAATTAAAGATAATGTGGTCACAGATTTTCACCAGTTCTTCCATGTCTTTCTCCTTATAGGCCGGTGCAAACACATGATTTTCTTTTCCCATTTCTTCTTTGCCGAGACGCGCCTCAAAGATTCCGCTCGCTGTCGTTCCACTGATATACTGTCCGATCAGTGGATACAGCGAAAACATGGAAAATGCCTTCTGCGCTAAAAGCACATGGCAGCCGGTTTCCTGCTCCAGGTTTTGTAATATTTTTAAATTTTGTTTTAATTTCTTTTCATCTACCACATAACATGGGGTAGGAATCTCCTGCCATTTCATAATAATCTCCTTATTCCACTGTCTGCGGATTTTCATCTACAATCCAAGGCAGACCATACTGGTTTAACATATCCATAAACGGATCCGGATCAAATTCTTCAATATTAAACACACCATCTTTATCCCAGACTTTATCGACAACTAACGCTGCCCCGATCATAGCCGGAACGCCGGTCGTGTAGGAAATTGCCTGGGAACCGACTTCCTTATAGCATTCCTGATGGTCGCAGACATTATAGATATAGATTGTCTTTTCTTTTCCATCTTTCTTTCCGGTAAAAATACAGCCGATATTTGTTTTTCCAACTGTACGTGGTCCCAACGACGCAGGATCCGGAAGCAGTGCCTTTAAGAACTGGATCGGTACGATCTCCCTGCCCTCATACTCAATCGGTGATGTTGAAAGCATTCCGACATTCTCTAAACATTTCATATGTGTCAGATAGCTCTGTCCAAAAGTCATAAAGAAACGGATTCTCTTTACTCCAGGCACATTTTTTGCAAGGGACTCTATCTCTTCGTGATGCAGCAGATACATATCTTTCTCGCCAACCTGTGGAAAATTATATTCTCTTTTAATTTCCATTGGTTTTGTTTCTACCCAGTGACCATTCTCCCAGTAAGAGCCGTTTGCAGAAACCTCACGCAGATTGATCTCCGGGTTGAAATTGGTTGCAAACGGATAACCGTGGTCGCCGCCATTACAGTCTAAAATATCGATTGTCTCAATCTCATCAAAGTAATGTTTCAGGGCATAGGCAGTAAATACGCTTGTTACACCCGGATCAAAACCACTTCCGAGCAGTGCTGTAATTCCTGCTTCTTTAAACTTTTCACGGTATGCCCACTGCCAGGAATAATCAAAATATGCCGTAAATCCCTCTTCTTTACAACGTTTTTCATAGATAGCCCGCCATTCCTTATCATCGGTATCTTCCGGTTCATAGTTTGCGGTATCAATATAGTCCACTTTACAGGCAAGGCAGGCATCCATAATTGTTAAATCCTGATATGGTAAAGCAACATTTAACACAGCATCCGGTTGATATTTTTTGATCAGGGCAATCAGTTCCTCCGTGTTGTCTGCATCCACCTGTGCTGTTGTGATGACAGTATCTGTCGTTTTCTCCAGCTTTTCCTTTAATGCATCACATTTCGATTTTGTTCTGCTCGCAATGCAGATCTCCGTAAAAGTTTTGCTGTTCTGACAGCATTTGTGAATCGCAACTCCTGCAACTCCGCCACATCCGATAATTAATAATCTTCCCATTTTATCTCCTTTCCTGCGCTGTCTTTTTGCGCATCTCAAGTTTGTGCCGGGGCACAAATCTTGCGTGTGAAAAATTATATTTTTATTTAATTTTTTCTGCTATTTCTTACGACCTTCTTCTTCCTCTAACATATCCTCCACATACCGTGGCAGCATGAATGCTCCCTTGTGCAGATTTGTGGTGTAATACCAGGTCTTTATCTTCCGCTCTTTCCAGCGTTTTGCATCCAGATCATCCAATGGATGATATTTCTTTGATGCAAATCCAAACAGCCAGTAGCCGGAAGAACACGTCGGAATGTGTGCCTGATACACACGGCTGATTGGAAAGCTGTGGCTTGCCTTTCTGTGCATGCCACGACATGATTCCTCATCTTCATCGTAAAATGGACTTCCATGCTGATATACCATAATACCGTCATCCTTTAGGGCACGGAAACAATTTCCATAAAATTCCTTGGTAAACAATCCCGCGGTATGCCCAAGCGGATCGATTGCATCGTTGATGATCAGATCATACTCATCATGCTTCATCCGTAAAAATTTCAATCCATCCTCATAATATACCGTCACGCGCTCATCGGACAGACCGCACGCATTGTCCGGGAAAAATTCTTTACAGACCTCCACAAACACGCGATCCGGCTCTACGACATCAATCTGTTCTATCTCATCGTAGTACCCCAGTTCACGCGCCACTCCACCATCACCGCCGCCAATGACCAAAACCTTTTTCACATGCGGATGTACCGCCATCGGAACATGTACGATCATTTCATCATAGACAAATTCATCTTTTTCCGAAAAAACAATACTTCCGTCCGAACTTAAAAACCGCCCAAACTCATCCGAATCAAATACATCAATCCGCTGAAACTCCGTCTGTAACCCAAACAACTGTTTCTGCACCTTGACTGATACCTTTACTTTTTCCGTGTGGTAATCCGAAAACCAAAGTTCCATGATTTTCTCCCTTCTTTTGCAAAAATTCTATTTTCACACAAATCAGTATTTTTGCTTATCTATACGTTATTTTTTTGCAAGTACATTTAGATTTTCAACTTCCGGGTCCTCCGTTCCCTGCATTGAACACCCTTTTTCTTTTGCATAGACAATATACTCAATGATTTCTGGTGTGATCATCTCTCCCGGTGCTAAAATCGGAATTCCTGGCGGATAACACATGACAAATTCACCACAGATTCTTCCCGCCGTCTCACGAACCGGCAGAGATTCCTTTTTCGAATAAAATGCCACCTGCGGCGATACCAAAACCTTCGGATTGATGTATTCCGTGTTCAGCATTTTAGCTGGATCTTTCGAATACAGCCGCTTGATATCCGCAAGTGCTCCCACAAGCCGCTCAATATCCTGTATCCGGTCACCGATAGAAATATAGGCGAGGATATTAGCAATATCGCCAAGCTCGATCTGAATATCATACTCGTCCCGCAGCAGATCATATACTTCAATACCTGCAAGTCCGATATCCCGCGTATATACAGAAAGTTTTGTCACATCAAAATCGTAAACACTGCCACCATTGATCATATCTTTTCCGTACGCATAAAATCCACCGATGGAATTGATCTCATCCCTGGCATATTCCGCCATCTGTGCCACTTTCGCAAAGGATTCCTTTCCGCGCAGAGCAAGATTTCTCCGCGAAATATCAAGGCTTGACATCAGAAGATACGATGCACTCGTCGTCTGTGTCAGATTGATGATCTGACTGACATATTCCCAGTTCACACCCTTTCCGGTCAGAAGAATGGAACTCTGCGTCAGGCTTCCCCCCGACTTGTGCATGGAAACAGACGCCATATCCGCCCCGGCATCCATGGCACACACCGGAAGATTCTCACCAAAATACAGATGCGTTCCGTGTGCCTCATCCACAAGCACCAGCATATGATGTTCATGTGCCACTCTCACGATAGACCGCAAATCCGAACAGATTCCATAATAAGTCGGATTGTTGACTAAAACTGCTACTGCATCCGGATTCTCTAAAATCGCACGTTCCACCTCTGACACCTGCATCCCAAGTGAAATACCAAGTTTCACATCCACCTCCGGATTGACATAAACCGGAATTGCTCCACAGAGCACCAATGCATTGATCACACTCTTGTGCACATTTCGTGGCAAAATGATCTTATCTCCCGCCTTACAGCAGGAAAGCACCATTCCCTGAACAGAAGAAGTGGTTCCACCAACCATAAAAAATGCATGTTCCGCCCGAAATGCTTCCGCTGCAAGTTCCTCTGCCTCCTTGATTACCGAGACCGGATGACAGAGATTATCAAGCGGCTTCATGGAATTGACATCCAGACTCACACATTTTTCTCCCAACAGCTCTACCAGCTCCGGATTTCCCCTTCCTCTCTTATGTCCCGGCACATCAAACGGCACCACTCTCCGCTTTTTTAACTTTTCCAGTGCCTCATAAACCGGCGCATGCATCTGCTTCTCTTTGTCCATGACTTTAAAAATCCCCCTTGACTTCCATAAAAATCTGCATGCTCTTTTTTCACATAACTGTTTTCCGCGACATTACCGTCGAACCAAAAACACAAAAAAAAGAACAGGCATCCATCACCTGTTCTTCTATCGTCGTTATCATCATAGTCATACTTTATGTAATCCGTCTACATTCTGCAAAAACTATTTTCTCCAGAGTCCGCGTTGGCACCATCGCCAGCAAATATTTGCGTATACTACTCTTATTGACCGTTTCACAAGTGATATTGGATTCCGGGTGTCATCCCGTAATCAACTTATAAAATTTGAGCTTCTAACTCAATCAATAACGCGGCTTACACCGCAATCGGCAGTTGCCCCGCCTGTCCGTATGGGCTTAACCAATCTCTTGGTGGGCAAACAATAGATCCTTTTCCTATCTATTGTAACGAATATTTGCATGAAAACAATTTTCGCATTCATGTGATTTGAAGTATAGCATACACGCATGGCAAATGCAATAACGTATCTTGTAAAATTCTGATAAAATATTCTTACCAGTTTTCCCCGATCTTGCTGACCGCGATCATAATACTGTCAATTCCAAGCATGATCATATAGATTCCGATCATCATATCTGCCGAAAGCATCGCTACGACAGGCTGGAACAACATCATAATACCTACGAGCAATCCTAAAATATTGATGATCAGGGAAAAATAATAATAAACTGATCCGGCGGTAAATCTCACGATATTCAAATGTGACAGTCTTGAAATGCAATGTGCGATGGTAGCACTTTTTATTGTTTTTTTATATAATTTTCTTTTTTATTTCGTTTTAGGATATTTTTGTTTTCTGTCCGGCTTTGCAAAAATTCTATTGCGTCCACTCCCGGATCATCTGAATTTCCCGTCTGTATCCCTCATCATCATTCGGTGTCTCTAAGATAAACGGTCTTCCCTCTAATAGCGGATGTAATACCACGCGCCGCATCGCCTCTGCACCGATCTTTCCTTCGCCGATCTTCGCATGACGGTCCTTGTGGGAGCCGCAGTCGTTCAGGCTGTCATTAAAATGAACTGCCTTTAACCGCTCTAACCCGATCACACGGTCAAACTCATTTAATACACCATCCAAATCATTGACGATATCATAACCTCCATCCCAGACATGACAGGTATCAAGGCAGACTCCCATTTTATCGTTTAATTCTATGCGGTCTAAAATCTCCCTTAACTCCTCAAACGTCCTTCCGACCTCAGTTCCTTTTCCCGCCATCGTCTCAAGTAAAACCGTCGTTGTCTGTTCCGGCTTGAGTGCTTCATTTAATGCTTCCGCGATCAGCGCAATCCCGGTTTCTGCACCCTGTCCCACATGGGAACCCGGATGAAAATTATAATAATTGTACGGTGTATACTCCATGCGTTTTAAGTCATCAAGTAACATTTCCTTTGAAAAAGAACGGATGTCCTCTTTGGCAGCACAGAGGTTCATCGTATATGGCGCATGCGCAACAATCTTTCCAAATTCATGCTCCTTCGCAAAATTTAGAAACTTTTCCACGTCCTTCTCATCGATTTCTTTTGCCTTTCCACCACGTGGATTTCTGGTAAAAAAAGCAAATGTATTGGCATCTAACGCCAACGCTGCCTTTCCCATTGCCGCATATCCTTTCGATGCGGATAAATGATTTCCGATCAGCATATGATAACTTCCTTTCTTTTCATTACGCGATCGTAGCCTTGATCACATCTCCCATATCATAGAATCCTGCCGGTTTCTTTGCTAAGAATTTTGCAGCCTGCACAGCTCCCTTTGCAAATACACTTCTGGAATATGCGGTATGCTTAAATTCAATCACTTCATCAAGTCCTGCAAAGATTACCTCATGTTCGCCTACGATGCTGCCGCCGCGCACTGCAGAAATACCGATCTCCGTTTTTTCTCTCTTTTTGCGCTCTTTGCTGCGGTCATAAGTATAAGTATATGCATTGTCAAGTGCTTCATTCATGGAATCTGCAAGTGCAAGTGCCGTACCACTCGGTGCATCCAGTTTCTGATTATGGTGTTTTTCAACGATCTCCATATCAAAACCGGCCGGTGCCAAAATGGTTGCAGCCTGTTTTAACAGTTCCATCAACATATTGATTCCAAGAGACATGTTAGCTGACTTTAATACTGCAACTTTTTTTGATGCCTCGTCCACCTTTTTTAACTGTTCCTCGGAAAGTCCTGTCGTACAAAGTACTACCGGAATCTGTTTGTCCACACTGTATACTAAAAGATCATCCACTGCTTTCGCATTGGAAAAATCAATGATCACATCTGCTGCCACATCGCACACAGAGATGTTTGGGAATACAGGATAATCATTCTTGATGCCATCGTAGAGGTCAATTCCTGCCACGATCTCAATCTCTGCATCCTCTTTACAGATTCCTGTGATCACCTGTCCCATTTTTCCATTACATCCACTCATAATTGCTCTTATCATTTTGTTTATCCTCTCTTTTCGTTATTGAAAGCAACACCGGAAACGCTGCCAATCCAACATTTCCGGTGTTCTTTTTCAAAACTGGTTTTGGGTTCACAATCCCTTATGCCAGCTTAATTCCATAATTTTTCATTGCTTCCGCAAGTTTTGCAGCATTCGCATCCGTCATCTCTGTGAGCGGGGAACGAAGCGGTCCTGCCTCCATACCCATAAGATTCAGTGCTTTCTTAACCGGGATCGGATTCACTTCAGAAAACAGTGCCTCGATAAGCGGCTGTGCCTTCAGCTGGATTTCCATTGCTTTTTTCGTATCGCCGTCAAAAAATGCCATACACATATCATGTACGTCTTTCGGAGCCACATTTGACCATACAGAAATCACACCGATTGCTCCAATCGACATTAACGGCACTACGATTCCATCCTCACCGGAGTACAGATCAAGTTTGCCATCGGTCAAATACATCGCTTTCGCTGCCTGGGCAACATTTCCGGTTGCCTCTTTGATCGCAACGATATTCTCCACATCACGATACAGTGTTGCTGCTGTCTCCGGCAGGATATTACATCCGGTACGGCTCGGAACATTGTACATGATAATAGGAATTTTTACAGAATTTGCGATCTCTGTGTAGTAGCGGATCAGACCTCCCTGTGTTGCCTTATTATAATATGGAGTCACGCAGAGCAGTCCGTCTACGCCTGCTTTTTCCGCTTCTTCCGAAAGGTGGATTGCCTCTCTGGTGCAGTTTGAACCGGTTCCGGCAACAACCGGGATACGGTGTTTTGCAAATTTAACAGCAGCTTTAATTACTTCTGAATGTTCCTCTGTCGTCAGCGTAGAACTCTCGCCTGTTGTTCCTGCAATAATGATACAGTCCGTTCCCTGATTGATCTGATACTCGATCATCTCCTCTAATCTGTCATAATTTACTTCCTCATTGTTTTTCATTGGTGTTACGATTGCCACACCGGCTCCTTTAAAAATAGACATACTAACAATCCTCCTGCTTCCTGTATTATGATACGTTAGGATACACTGCTTTGTGCACATGGGATTTTATTTATTCATAGGACATAATTTCCTACGAACTAAAAAAACCGACTCTGATGAGCCGGTTCGTAAATTCTAATCATATGTATTACTCGGTATATGTCGAATCCGATAGCGCCCCATCTTTCTTAAGATGACAGTCATAAGATTCTTTACCTTATGCCCAGGAATATATCTGCAGCAAATACACTCCTTCGGCGTTCTTTCCTTTCATTTTCCATCCTCTGCCTCTGCCGCATCCGAAAAACTACTCTTAAATCACGCAACCTCTATCAAGCAATATGTATCTTTTAGCAATCATAGCACCATCTATTCCTACTGTCAATCCAATTCCTCTAAAAAATCAATTTTGCTGACAGACACCTCATAGGCAACTCTCTTTTCTGTCTGCGTCTCCGACAGCTTTTTGACATATTCCCTGCTCTGGATACGTCCCCAGATCTGCACGTGTCCGCCCACTTCAAAGCCGGACGCAAATCTCGCATTTCTGCCCCAGCAGATACATGGAATATAATCTGATTTTCCATAAGAACGATTGACTGCGATCAAAAGATCCGCAATTTCTCTTCCAAGCGGAGTTTTCCGGTAAATCGGCTCCTTGCATACATAGCCATCTAAAAAGATCTGGTTGCTCTTTACCTCATCATCAATCTCGTCTAAAAATTCCAGTTCCCGAACGAAAACGGAAAGCACCAGCCTGTTTTTCTTTTCCTCATGCCGGTTAAATGAACGGAATTGTCCCGTCACATAAATATTCTGCCCGACCATATCCTCATTGACATCAATCAGTCTCTCTGAAACCATCAATGGTATGTAATCCATATAATTGCTGAGACGATTAACTGCCACGTCGACCATATAAAATCCCTCTCCGTACACTTCGTGGCTAAAGCGGAAATCCGATACAATCTCCCCCACGATTGACACCTGGTTGTTTTCAAACATTTTATCTGCCATGAATTTTCTCCCTTCCTTGCGGTCATACACCTATATTTTTTTGTGCGTTTTTTCTTTTCGAACCGTTTCTGCCCGGTATGACCTGCCTGACATAATATTTTTACCATGTATCACATTCAAATTTTCATGGAACATGTCGATAAGAAAACGAATGTAATGACAACTTTTGTCAGGTTTTTGAATAAAAAAATATTGCAGAATCCCACAAATATGATAAAATATATAGGTTGGTTTTTTAACCTTATGTTACAGTTAATACATTTCACACAGGAAAGAGAGATTTTGTATATGAAAATGAAACGTGAAGATGTCCGTAATATTGCCATTATCGCACACGTTGACCACGGTAAAACAACACTGGTCGATGAGCTGTTAAAGCAGAGCGGCGTATTCCGCGCGAATCAGGAAGTCCAGGAACGTGTCATGGACTCCAATGATATTGAGAGAGAACGTGGTATCACGATCCTTTCAAAAAACACAGCCATTACCTATAAGGGTGTAAAGATCAATGTCATTGATACTCCTGGTCACGCAGACTTCGGTGGTGAGGTTGAGCGTGTCCTCAAAATGGTAAACGGTGTTATCCTTGTTGTTGACGCATTCGAAGGTGTTATGCCTCAGACCAAATTCGTACTGATGAAAGCATTAGAACTTTCTCTTCCGGTTATCGTATGTTTAAATAAAGTAGACCGTCCGGAAGCCCGCCCGAACGAAGTTGTCGATGAAGTACTTGAGTTATTCATGGACTTAGACGCATCTGATGAACAGTTAGACTGCCCATTCCTGTTTGCATCTGCAAGAGACGGTTATGCCGTTCGCGAGATCGGAGATCTTGTAAATAACAAAAAAGATATGACACCTCTGTTTGAAACGATCATCGATTACATTCCGGCTCCGGAAGGTGATCCGGATGCAAACACACAGGTGCTCATCAGTACCATCGATTACAATGAATATGTCGGACGTATCGGTATCGGTAAAGTCGACAACGGATGCTTAAAAGTAAATCAGGATGCTGTTGTGGTAAACCATCATGAACCGGACAAACAGAAAAAAGTCCGCATCAGCAAATTATATGAATTTGACGGCTTAAATAAAGTAGATGTCGAAGAAGCAAAGATCGGATCGATCGTAGCAATCTCCGGTATCGCAGATATCCACATCGGAGATACGATCTGTGCACCGGAAAATCCGGTTGCAATCCCGTTCCAGAAGATTTCTGAGCCTACGCTTTCCATGAACTTCATGGTAAACGACAGCCCACTCGCCGGACAGGAAGGTAAATTCATCACTTCCCGCCATTTAAGAGACCGTCTGTTCAAAGAATTAAATACCGACGTTTCCCTGCGTGTAGAAGAAACCGAAAGCCCGGACTGCTACAAAGTATCCGGTCGTGGTGAACTTCACTTATCCGTTTTAGTTGAGAACATGCGCCGTGAAGGTTATGAGTTTGCAGTCAGCAAAGCTGAGGTTTTATACCACACAGACGAGAACGGCAAAAAGACAGAGCCTATGGAGATCGCTTACGTCGATGTCCCGGATGAGTTTACCGGTACAGTTATCGATAAGTTAAGCCAGCGTAAAGGTGAGCTTGTCAATATGAAACCGATCACCGGCGGTTACACCCGTCTGGAGTTTAATATTCCATCCCGTGGTCTCATCGGTTACCGTGGAGATTTCATGACCGACACCAAGGGAAACGGTATCATCAATACCATTTTCAACGGCTATGCTCCTTACCGTGGAGAAATCGCTTATCGTAAACTTGGTTCCCTGATCGCATTCGAATCCGGCGAATCCGTAACTTACGGTCTGTTCTCCGCCCAGGACCGCGGTACCTTATTTATCGGACCTGGCGAAAAGGTTTATGCAGGAATGGTCATCGGTTCCTGCGCAAGAGCTGAGGATATCGAGTTAAACGTATGTAAGAAAAAACATCTTACCAATACACGTTCCTCTTCCGCCGATGAGGCATTGACACTGGTTCCGCCAAAAATCTTAAGCTTAGAGCAGGCGCTTGACTTTATCGATGTCGACGAGCTTCTTGAGGTAACACCGGAAAGTCTTCGTATTCGTAAGCGTATCTTAGATCCAACCTTACGTAAACGTGCTAATATGAAAAAATAATTTTTCACTAACAAAAAAGATGATTTGTACTCCTGCAGGTACAAATCATCTTTTTATTTATGGCAGCATTTTTTCTCACAATCTGTAATATCTATTATTTTCTCACGACTGTTCTTCCATATCAGCATCGTAAAATGCACGGCTGTTCTTTCCGTTTTTCTTTACCTCATACATTGCATGATCCGCCGCCGCGATCACTTCTGTACTATTCTTTCCATCTTTCGGATACATCGCGATTCCAATACTCGATGCCAGATACTGCTCCCCACCGGCAATCTGATATGGTATTTTAAATGTATCTAAAATCTTCATTGCATAGGAATCTATCACTTCTGCCTGGCCGCTTTGCACAATTGCAACAAATTCATCCCCCGCCAGCCGGTAAACCTCGAATATGTCATCCACCAGTGCTCCGGCACGCGCAGCCATTTCCTTAAGCACCGCATCTCCTTCGTTGTGTCCATAGACATCATTGACCCGCTTAAAATTATCCATATCGAACATGATCAGCCCAAACGGTTCTTTCTCCCTGATCCGGTACTGTAAATCTTCCATAAACACGCGCCGGTTCAAAAGCGCGGTCAGCGCATCATAGCGCGCCATAAAATTTAATTTTTTATTGAGCGAGCTGATCGTATCGTTTACTTTTCTTTTATGCATATTATCCCGGACAAGCCAGATGATAAACAAAACCATGATCCCACCGATCACAGATGTGATACGGATCACTTTTCCATACTGCTCCATAAAAGTTTCTTCGTGATTGATGATCTTTGCATCATCCGGTAACATGCTGCGCGAAATTCCAAAACGCTTCATAACCGTCTCATCAAAGCAATATGTCATCGGTGAATCTGTTATGACATCCATATTCTCACATGGTTCACCATTTAAAATTTTAAGAGCCATCTCCCCGGCGATCTCGCCCATCTCTTCATGGGAAACGATCTCACCTCCAAGCAGTCCTTTCCCCATACCTATCGACATACCGGAAAACATGGGAATATGTGCCCGGCTGCTCAGCATCTGGACAGACTCTGCCGATGCATAAACATTTCCATCCTTATCATTACTGCATAAAATATATAAAAGAATCGTACTCTCATCGAAAGATTCTACGCTCTTAATCAGATCTTTCTGTGAAAATTCTGATGCATTGATATCACTAAACTCCAGATCCGGAAATTCATCTTTGTAAGAATAAAATTCCTTTCTTGCACTAAGCCCGGTTACCGTATTGTCAACAATTGCAACAATATGTGCTGCTTCCGGATATATCTTTTTGGCAAGTGCTATGGTATTTCCATAAGTCTGATTTTCTATGATTCCTGTTACATTGGGATTGTAATCCATCGCCAGCGCTTTTGAAACATTATTGACCCCTTCAAAAACAATCGGCGTATTCCCAAAAATTTTCCGATATACAAGCACAAAATTATACGCCGCATCATCTCCCACTATGACCACGTCATAAGCTGGTACCTGGCTTAAATAATAACTCAGGCTCTTGTAAAATAAATGTACATTTTCCGCTGTATCGACATTCTTAGTATCCATAAACTTATAGTCTATGGTCACATCATCCCCCAGTGATTTTCTGATTCCCTCAATCTGCTGTGGAATCGTCTCCCATGCATAGGAATAGGAACTGATGAACAGCACACGCCCTCTTTCTGCTTCTTTTGCATTGACCGGAAAACTTCCCCCTATCCATAGCAGTACAAAAAGAAACGCTGCCAACATACAGCCTTTCTCTACTTTATGTTTTTTCATATGTGTCCCCCGATTTTTATGTAGCATAACATTGATTTTGTATTTTTATTTTTGCTCTTTATTTTTCAAACTATAATCTAAATTTTCCACCCAATTGTATAAAAAGTCAACATAATTTATTGTTTTTCATCACTTTTTTCCAATTTTTCTTTTTGTTTTTTTTCCCACTGTAAATAATTTTCCTTCATATCAAAAGTCCTCTTCCACTCTTTCGTTCCTTTCACTTTGTGCACTTCGGAACGGTTTTTATATAAAAACCGTGTCAGATTATAACAGTCCACCCAAATCTCATGCCCACTCTCCCTCCACTCCTCATCAAAGATCAGTTCGAGTCCGTAATGAAGATGTACAGTATCTATATTGTTGACATTTTCTTTTGTACTGTAACCGGTGTGCCCCATATAGCCGATCACATCCCCTGCCGTCACAAGATCTCCCTCTTTTAATTTTGCCTGATATGGGTAATCCTGACGCAGATGCGCATAATAATAATATCGCTTTTTATCCGGACTGCGGATTCCAACACGCCAGCCTCCGTACTGATTCCAGCCCAGAGCCTCCACATATCCTGTTTCAATGCAGATCACAGGCGTACCGATCTGCCCCATCATGTCATGTCCCAAATGCTGCCTTTTATATCCATAGCTTCTCGACACGCCAAAATCGTCATAATCGCTATATGGAAATCCTTTTGCAATCGGGGAAAATGCTTTCAGTCCATACTTTTTCACATAGGGACCGCCTTCACTTTCCTGTATCTCATACTCACCGACTAAGCCGCCAAGCACCGCAGAATATGCCTCCTTATAATAAGAAAAATATTTGAGATTTTTTGCTGCCTCATCAAATGTCAGTTCCCCGTTTTTTACTTTTTCCGCTGCCTCATTCAGTTCTGACACAGCCGTTGCGCCAAACTCACCGCCATTTCTTGCCGCCACATAAGAAAGCAGATCGATCCAGTCGATATGCATTGTCTCCCCATAACTTTCCACATCACATTCATATGCTTTGCACAATGCCTCGTAGGACACATTAAAATCTACCCACCGGATCGTCCCGTCCGATGTTGCAGCAACTGCTTTTTCTCCTGCACCTGCCGTATTTTCCCATAAAATAAAAGCAGCCACAAGAAGGATGGCTCCCTCTAAAATGATGGCTGCTTTGATGCGCTGACACCAGGTTTTCCTGCCAGTTGATAGCGTGTTCATGATGATATCCTCCCCTGCCATTCTTTTTATTATATGAGACAGGGATAAAAATAATCATAATTTTTCTTCTCTTTACGCTGCTGCATTGGCATTTATTGAATCTATCATCTTTTCATATTCATATTTCTTTTCCCTGACATGCACTGCACATTCCATACAAAATCGAATTTTTACACTGCAGCTTAAATCCGTGATCCTTTAAAATATGCTCTGAAATCTCATCCATAAACTCACATTCTAAATGAATGATCTTTCCGCATTTCACACACTGCAGATGCAGATGCTCCTCACAGTGGTGTCCTAACTCCACATACTGATACACCGCCTGATTGCCCTTTTCGGCAACGTATTTGATTACCGTGCCATCCTTTGCCAGCTTATCTAAATAACGGTAGATCGTCGTGATATTGACCTCACAGTCCTGCGCTTTCAGATAATGGTCGATATCCGCCACAGCGACTGTCCGGTCACTGTTCTTCTTTAAAAATTCCAAAATCTTTTTACGGCTGATCGTCGCATAACCACTTCCCGGCATATTCCTCGTACCTTCCTGTTTCCTTTATTTAAAACACAATTCCACACACTCTTATGATAACACCCCAGAACACGCCAAGTCCATACAAAGCCGCAACAATTCCGGCATTCTGCTTCCAGTCACGGTTCAGACGGAACAAAACTAACAGTCCGACGCCGGCATTCACAAGCAGTCCAGACATCATGGCGCCCGCTCCGATGATACCGCCTAAATAAAGTTCTGTGATCACAACTGAGGATGCACAGTTTGGGATCAGTCCGACAAGTGCTGCTACTGCCTCACCCACAAGCGGCATTGCAGTAAAAAAGCCTGCAAGTGTATCTTCCCCGATGAACCCGATCACTACATTTAAAAGGAAAGAAATGATCAGAATATACGCAAAAATCTTTAAGGTATGTTTGAATGCAGACCGGAAAATGCCGTCCTCGCAGCTGCAGTGTTCTTCCTCACATACCACATGGATGTCCATTTCTTTTTCATGCTTTTTCATCACACCCACATATAAAAACTCCACAACAAGTCCGGAAATCATACCAATGATGACCTTAGCTGCAAGGATCTTAACGATCACGACAGGTGCAACCGCCTCTGAGATCATGATCGGAAGCATCTCATCGGAGGTCGATAAGAAAATCGCAAGCAGTGTTCCGACTGTGATCACATGTCCCGCATAGAGGCTTGACGCCGCTGCAGAAAAGCCACACTGTGGGATCACTCCAAGCAATGCACCCCAAACAGGGCCGCTTTTTCCAGCGCTCCTGATACGGTTCTTTGCCTTTCCTCCAGTCTTATGCTCTAACTCTTCCATCAAAAGGTATGTGATAAACAAAAACGGAAGTAATTTTACACTATCTAATAAAGTATCTAAAATAATATCTAACATATTGCGCCCCATTTCCTACATGACATGTATGTCGATTTCTTACATTTGCGACCAATTCGTATTTGCAATCAGTTTGTATTTGCAACTTGTTTGCATTTTTATTATACGCAGAAATATCAGAATGTCAAGCTTTTCCCGAAAGAGATTTTGATTCATAGGATGTAATTTCCTATGAATCAAAAAAATAGAGGCAAGCTCCATGCTCTGCCCCTGTTTTTCATCCATATTAATAAATTTTAGATATCATCTAAAGATTCTTTTATCTTATCCATGAATCCTTTTTTCTTTTTCGGCTTTTCTGCTGTACCAGTGCCCTCTGCTGACTTCTTTAATGTATTGCCGGTAGCTTCATCAAACTTGCGAAGTGCTTCTTTTGCCTCCGAATTTAAGGAAGTAGGAACCTGAACAACCAGAGTAACATAATGGTCACCACGCACTGCCTTGTTGCGCAGAGACGGTACACCTTTTCCTTTCAGACGAATCCTTGTGTCTGTCTGTGTTCCTGCTTTTACCTCGTATAAGACGTCTCCATCCACGGTGTTGATACGCACCTCACCGCCTAATGCCGCCTGAGCAAAGGAAATCGGCACGGTAGAATAAATGTTCATATCCTGACGCTGGAAGATAGGATGACGTGATACAACTACCTCTACTAGCAGATCCCCACGCGGTCCGCCATTGATGCCAGGTTCACCTTTTTCACGGATTCTGACACTCTGTCCATTGTCAATTCCGGCAGGTATCGATACCTGAATTTTCTTTTTACTTGAAATGTATCCTGTTCCACGGCAATCCGGACATTTATCCTTGATCATCTTTCCGGAACCACCGCAGTCCGGACAGGTCTGTACATTCTGTACGGTTCCAAAGAAGGACTGCTGGGTAAATACGACTTTACCTTTACCACCACATTTCGGACAGGTCTCTGGTGTGGTTCCCGGTTTTGCACCGGTACCATGACACTTCTGGCACTCATCCTTTAAGACCATCTCGATCTCTTTCTCACAGCCAAATACAGCTTCCTCAAATGTAATACGGACACTGGTGCGCAGATTCTGTCCTTTCATCGGACCATCGTTGCCACGTCTTCTGGATCCGCCGCCAAAGAAATCTCCAAAAATATCTCCAAAGATATCTCCCATATCCATACCGGAGAAATCAAATCCGCCTGCTCCGCCAGCACCACCATCAAATGCTGCATGACCAAACTGATCGTACTGTTTTCTCTTTTCTGCATCACTGAGCACAGCATATGCTTCCTGTGCTTCCTTGAACTTTGCCTCCGCTTCCTTATCTCCAGGGTTCATATCCGGGTGATACTTTTTGGCAAGCACACGGAACGCTTTTTTGATCTCAGCATCTGTTGCCGTTTTACTCACGCCTAAGACTTCATAATAATCTCTCTTATCTGCCATAACGTTTTCCTCTCTCAAACTGCATACAGGGTTTCCGGGAAAACCCCCGGAAACCCCGTTGTATTTTTACTATTTTGCGATGATTAAACTTCCTTGAAGTCTGCGTCTACGACATCATCATCTGCGGAAGATGCACCTGCCTGTGCGTTGCCGCCCATACCGCTCATATCAGGACCTGCACCAGCTGCTCCCTGCGCTGCCTGAGTCTGCTCATACATCTTTGCAAATACCTTCTGCGCACTCTCTGTCAGTTTTTCCTGAAGGGATTTCAGTTCTGTTACATCAGCGTCTGTCATCTCTTCTGCATTCTGGTGTGCGTCTAAGAATGCTTTTACTGCGTTCATATCAGTCTCTACTGCTGATTTATCAGCCGGATCAAGGTTTGCTCCAACCTGATCTAATGCCTGCTGTGTCTGGAATACGAAGGAATCAGCATCATTTCTTGCATCGATTGCCTCTTTTCTCTTCTTATCCTGTGCTTCGAACTCAGCAGCTTCTTTGACAGCCTTATCGATCTCATCATCAGACATATTAGAACCTGCTGTGATTGTGATGTGCTGCTCTTTTCCGGTTCCTAAATCTTTTGCAGATACATTTACGATACCGTTTGCATCGATATCGAATGTAACCTCAATCTGCGGAACACCACGACGTGCTGGCGGGATACCATCGAGACGGAACTGTCCAAGGGATTTGTTATCTCTTGCAAACTGTCTCTCACCCTGTACAACGTTGATATCTACTGCTGTCTGGTTATCTGCTGCCGTTGAGAAGATCTGGCTCTTCTTGGTAGGAATCGTTGTATTTCTCTCGATCAGTCTTGTTGCGATACCACCCATTGTCTCGATGGAAAGTGAAAGTGGTGTTACATCCAGAAGTAAGATCTCACCTGCACCTGCATCTCCTGCAAGTTTACCACCCTGGATAGATGCACCGATGGCAACACACTCATCCGGGTTCAATGTCTTACTTGGCTCTTTGCCTGTCAACTGTTTTACTTTATCCTGAACAGCCGGGATACGTGTAGAACCACCAACTAATAATACCTGACCAAGATCAGCATTGGTAAGTCCTGCATCTCTCATGGCGTTCTGAACCGGAATAGCTGTTTTTTCAACGAGATCATGTGTCAGTTCGTCGAATTTTGCTCTGGTTAAGTTCATATCAAAGTGTTTCGGTCCCTCAGCAGTTGCTGTGATGAACGGAAGGTTGATATTTGTGGTTGTTGCGGAAGAAAGTTCTTTCTTTGCTTTCTCAGCTGCTTCTTTTAATCTCTGAAGAGCCATCTTATCGGTAGAAAGATCTACGCCTTCTGCTTTCTTGAACTCATCGATCATCCACTGTGTGATTCTGTTATCGAAATCATCACCACCAAGATGTGTATCACCATTTGTAGATAATACCTCGATGACACCGTCACCGATCTCAATGATGGAAACATCGAATGTACCACCACCAAGGTCATATACCATGATCTTCTGCTCTTTCTCGTTGTCAAGACCATAAGCTAAAGCTGCTGCTGTCGGCTCGTTGATGATACGTTTTACATCAAGGCCTGCGATTTTACCTGCATCTTTGGTTGCCTGACGCTGTGCATCGTTGAAGTAAGCCGGAACTGTAATAACAGCCTCTGTTACTTTCTCTCCTAAGTATCCTTCTGCATCTGCTTTTAACTTCTGTAAGATCATTGCAGAAATCTGCTGTGGAGAATACTGTTTGTCATCGATTGCTACTTTATAATCAGTACCCATATGTCTCTTGATAGAAGATATGGTTTTTTCTGCGTTTGTAACAGCCTGACGTTTTGCAGGCTCACCAACTAATCTCTCACCTGTTTTTGTAAATGCAACGATAGATGGTGTTGTTCTTGCACCTTCCTGATTTGCGATAACGGTAGGTTTTCCACCTTCCATAACAGCTACACAGCTGTTTGTCGTACCTAAGTCAATACCAATGATTTTACTCATAATGATTTCCTCCTCATCTAATATCTATGGAATAATTAGTTTGCTACTTTTACCATACTGTGTCTTACCACAGTATCTCTGTACATATATCCCTTCTGGAGTTCTTCTGCTACTACGTTCTCTCCTAAGGTTTCATCCTCCACATGCATGACTGCATTGTGGAAATTCGGATCAAATTCAGCACCGACCGCCTCGATCGGTTTTACGCCTGCTTCCTCTAATACGGTAAGCATCTGGCGGTAGATCTTATCCATTCCGACAACAAAAGCATCTTCTTTGTTATCTTCCGGAACTGCTGCAAGACCACGCTCAAAGTTATCAATGACCGGCAGGATCTTTTCTACGATTGTTTTTGCTCCCATATCGTACATCTGTGATTTTTCTTTCTCTGTACGCTTACGGAAGTTATCAAACTCTGCCATCTGTCTTTTTACCTTATCGGTAAGCTCCTCGATCTGCTCATCCTTTTTGTCTTTCTTCTTTTTGAAAAAAGATTTCTTTTTATCAGGATCTTCGGAATCCGCTTCGGAAGCTTCTGCATCAGCGTTCTCTGCTGTTTCGGCTGTTTCTTCCGTGGATGTCACGGTTTCATCCTCTTTGGTCTCGGAAGCATTTTCCTCTGTGGAAGATTCCATTGCTTCGTCTAATACCTTTTCATCCATCTCTGACATCTATGAACCACCTTTCTATGTCTGTTCCTTATCCTTGTTTAAAATTCCGTCTAAAGAATTCTTCAAGGTTTTCAGGTTATCCATTACTTTCTCATAATCCATTCGTTTCGGTCCGACAATCCCTATCGTTCCCCGAACACCTTCGCCCAATTCGTATGTTGCTGTCACAACACTGCAGTCCTTCATGGTCTGTATCGGGCTTTCATTTCCTATATAAACCTGAATTCCTGTATTATCATCATCTAACAGGTTTTCAGTTACAAGGCTTGCTAACTGCTGTTTCTCCTCAAATGTGGAGATCAGCTCACTTGCTTTCTCCGAGTCACTTAACTCCGGATATTTAAAGAAATTGGTTGCTCCACTTGTATAAATGCGGATATCTTCATCCTGTCCCATCGTCTCTGCCACGGTATCAAGCACATCACTGATGATATCACTGTGGATGCCCGCCTGCTCTTTTAACTTTGCGATGGTTCCAAGGTTGATCTCCTGTAATGCAAGACCGTTTAAATTCGCATTTAACAGGAAATTCAGTTTTAACATCGTCTCATTATCGATTGGTTCACTGACCGGAATAATTTTATTCTTGACCAGATTGCCTTCGGTAACAATCGTTGCTAAAATCTGTTCTTCATTCATATTCGATAACTGGATGAACTTTACTTTATTCTTATGAAACGTCGGTGCTGTAACCATCGTCGCATAATTGGTATTGTTTGCCAGTATCTTTGCCACCTGCTGCAGCACCTGTTCCATCTTCTCCGTGTGTTCGATGACGAAACTCTTCATCTCATTCACTTCACGGTCTTTCTCTTCCATCAGATGATCCACATAAAAGCGGTATCCTTTGTCGGAAGGGATCCTGCCGGCTGAAGTATGCGGCTGTAAAATGTATCCAAGTTCTTCCAGATCAGCCATCTCATTACGGATCGTCGCAGAGCTCAGATTCAAATCGGTATACTTGGATATTGTTCGTGATCCAACCGGTTCGCCTGTCTCTAAATAGTTGCGGATGATTGCATCAAGAATTTTCGTTTTTCGTTCGTCTAATTCGAATTCCTCGTCCATTCTCTTCTCCATCTCCATACTCTGTAACTTTCTGTAAAAATCCGGCATCTGCCTCTGATCTCAGTTACCTTTTTTTATCTGTTAGCACTCATTATTGTGGAGTGCTAACATCTATGTACTTAAAATAGCACCATCATATTCTTTTGTCAACACTAATTTTTATAATTTGTGCGGTTTTATATTTTTTTTATAATTTCTCTGTTTTCGTCCTTTTCTTCCTATATATAAGCATTAAACCAATCAGAACACTAACAGAAACAACCACCAGATAACGTACCAGATGATTTCCCATATCAAATTCCATAGCCCCCAGGATCTTCTTATACCAGAAATATACCAGCATATGCAAAAGAAAAATCTCCGTCGAGAGAGCACGCATGACTTTTGCTGTTCTCCCCATTCTCTCGCCTACCGGTAAAAAGGCTGCAGCCAGAAAAAGATTTGCAGTGACAAGCGGTGTCAAAAGATACATATCATGCGATGATTCGCCGATCTTCTGAGTAACAATCCACTCCTCTAACATCATCAGCACGAGAAAATATACCGTGTGCCATCCGTAAGTCATTTTTCTGATATGATCAGACTTTGCCCAGAACAGATATCCCATTGTCACAAACGGGAATCCAAAGAAGATACCATTTCTTGCAGTCGCAAATACAGAAAGATACCATTTGATTTCACTTGCGGCCGGCAAAACGTTATCGAATACATGACGGTAAGTATTATGGCAGACTCCAATCAGATATAAAAGCACCGCAACCGATATAATTCCTTTCACATTCCACCGAAATCGTGTTACAAGCAGATACAAAAGCAGCACCGCCACAACCGTTGCCAGCAGATACCAGAGCTGTATGTAGGAGCCGATCAGGAAAAATCTTCTTGCCAGTTCTGACAGATTTCCGGCAGCACTTCTCTTTTTCTCCCAGAAGCGGTCAATGATCGGGATCAGATATAACAGACTCCACCACACATACATCTTTATAATATGGAAAAGATATTTTTTTACTCTGTCTTTGTCTGTTATTTTTTTCCCGATAAAATAGCCGGTACACACAAAAAAGAACGGAACTGCCATACGGCAGATCACCTGCTGAAATTCATGTGAAAATACCGGAGCAATCTCCTCAAACGGAGGAATGTGAATGGCAACAACCAAAAATGCTGCCACAAATTTCAGAAAATCAAGTGCCCTGTACTCTTTTTTTTCCGATAAATATATCGTAGACATCTAAAATTCCTTCCCTGTCCTGCTTTATTCCTTTTCTTTTTGTCCCTTATTTCTTCTATGCCTGAATACAGCGATCCCGATCACCGACAGGATTCCAAGACCGCTCAAAAACGCACCCGTCTTTAAATATGGTGTACAATAACAAAACTCAATCTGATGTGCTCCCTCTGGGATGTCAATTGCCATATACATTGTATCTGCCTTTAAAATTTCCGTTTCCACACCATCGATATACGCCCGCCAGCCGCTGCTGTACGGAATTGTCATGCAGAGCAGTTTTTCCTGATCCACCGTCAGATTACCGGATATGCGGTTCGTATCCATGACGACATCTTTTAAAACATTCTGTCTCAGACTTTTCGTCCAGTCAGCAATCTGTTCCACCGGCTGGCAGACGATCTGCATCTCATCAAATTGATAACTTCCTTTTTCATGAAATGTCAGTGTGATCTCATCTGCCTTCTCATCGCGATATCCGGTATTGATCAGATAGTCATCCACACCACTGTAAAAGTTATTTTTTCTGGTGAGAAATGTAATCATTTTTGTGATTTTTCCACAAGTCACATCGATATGCAGACGACTCTTCGACTGCGTTAATGTTTTTCCCTCTTCCGTAAACTGAAGTCCCCTTAATATAAAGTAGGTTTCACTCTCCGGCATTCCATCGAAAGATAATGTTACCGACGCTTTCTTTTCTGTCGCGGTAAATCCCTGATCTGTAAGTTCCACATTCTGCATATCCGTGATTTCATAGGAAATATCTTTGTCCGTGAATTCAGTTTCCGTTTTTTTCCCAGTTAACGCGGTCGGGATCTTATCATCTTCCACGACAATCCCCTGCAAAAGCGACTGCTGTTTTCTCGTCACATCCAGTTTTTCATAGGTACTTCTTGGAATTACGGCGTCACTTGCAAATCCAAGCGGCAGCACAGAATCATTTTCATAGGCATCGCATTTTATCTCATACTGTCCCCCTGCACCGAGCGTTCCACGATTGATACAGACATTATAGCCATATGGGCGCAGCCCTTTGTTTCCAGACGGCACCACATAATAACGCACACCAGATAGTATCTCTAGCATGGTACGCGCATCAAAACCGGAATAACAAAAATCCCTGGTCTGGTTGATATACATTTCCCTCTGGAACTGGTTGATATCCGGATTCGCAAGGCTGAAATAATAAGATGTCCCGTTTAATCCAAGCTGCATGGCAGTATTTTTCCACTCTTCTGACTGCAGGGATTCATACCTGTATGTCGTATTTTTTGCATGATTTTTCACAAGACTTCCTGCCGCATCATTTGTCAGCATAGAAAGGGCCTCCCCCTGTGCAGCAAACTGCTCCACATACGCACTGACTTTCGGAGAATACTCAATCCATCCCTGATAGATCAGCTCTGACATTACAACAACCAAAAGCACAGCTTTAAAAATAAACTTTTCTTTTACCCGGTTACTGACACCTACGATCAGAACAAGCAAAACAGAAAACAAAAGCAATGCTGCTAGCACATATTTTTCCTGATGTTTTGTCAATACTTCGAGGCACAGACAGATATATGTAATTCCAGCCCAGAATAAAATGACTTTTTTCTTAAAATGCATTTCTAACATCTGTGGATACATTTTTACTGCGATAAAAGACACCAGCATGGAATATGCCCACATATAACGGTTGACTACATAACTTCCGCCGTTTAACATTCTTCCTGCAAACGGAAATAAAAGCAGCATCGTCATCAGTACAAATCCCAGACGCAGCCCTCTGTTTTTTTTACGGGTACACAAAAGCAAAATCACCGCTAAAAGGACTATTCCTGTATACCCTAATTCACTCCAGTAAGTAGATCCTCCGATCAGAAATCCGGCGATCAGTTTCCGGTAGTACGACAGCGGATAAAACAGTGAAAATTCATGTTCCGCCCCCGCCCTTCCCGTAGACAGAGTCATAGCAACGACCGGAAGCAAAATAATTGCAACGGACATCAGCGTGACCAGTGAATAAGCCAGAAATCTCCATATCCAGTACCACACTGTCTTTAAAACAGGTTTTCCAAACAGCATCAGATAACGGATGAGCGCGTAAATAGCAACAAAAATACAGATCATATAAGTAAAATAAAAGCTGCTGACGGTTGCAATCGCAAGCATCCCCATATATAGCCATGGTTTCTGTTTTTTATATATTTTATCCACACCAATTAAAATCAGCGGCAGATAAATCATCGGATTTAAAAAATATGGATGTCTGACTGCAATGATAACCCAGAAGCAGAAATCATAGACCATCGCTCCAAGCAGTGTGGAATATGGTTTCTGACCGTGATATCTGCAGTATGCAGAAAACGCGAGACCGGAAAGATATATTCTTACCAGAACCATCGTATTGTAAAAGAGTTCCATATATTTTTCATCCGGCACGAACACCGATAAAAGATTGAGCGGATCGCCAATGACATAATAATGAAGTGTTGTCAACACATCGGAACCTAACCCGATATGCATATCCCAGAGAGGAACTTCAATCCTGTGCTCCGTGACAGCCGTCTGTATGATCGACAATAACCACGAACGATAATAAAGCAGTGCATTAAAATGCTGCTGCAATCCGTCCGGAACCCATATAAAACTTTTTTTATTTATCATAAATACGGAGAAAACTGCCCCCGCAATGATTGCAAAACATAAGGTATATGCCAGAAAAAAACAGATTTTTTTACTGACATGAATTTCCTTATTATGTAAAAATCTCATTATTTATCCTCACATACAAAAGGACCAAAGCCCATTGTCTTCAGTCCCCCTCTTTTTTACTTTTTATGTGTTTATTCCTGCATCTTAACCACAATTACCTCATTAATGTAATCGACGCACCCCTTTCGTGGATAAACAGGCATATTTTTATATTCATCTGTATCCACAATCTCCATCATCTCATCATAAGATGCCTGTTCCATCTGGATTCCAAAACAGTAATTCCACAGGATTGTATAATGATACGAATCATTTAAAAATGAGTCATTGCTGATTCCCATGATGCTAGGCATCATGATCTGCAGGTTTTCTGTCGCGCAATTATAATCCCCCATGATAACAACCTTATCATGCTGGTTCTGAAACTCATCCATCTGCTCGATGCGCTGCAACACATCTTCCGCAATAGAAATAGACTTATGATAACTCAGATTCAGATTAAAATATGCAATGTTACTGTTGATCACATTATAATAGACCAAACCGCAAAGTACAAAAATACCGCAGCCTTTTAAAATCTTTGAAATCCACGTTTTCCAGTCTAACTGTAACAACATCACAATCAAAAGCAGATAGATCAGACAGACTGCCATCTCCATTAGCGTATAATACTGCACATCCGGCGATGTAAAATTTATAAAGAACGCCCCAACCGGTATCAGACAGACCGCAGCTAGGGAAGCTATCATGGACAGCTTTTTCTGATAAACCTGATTGCGGATCAAAAGATAAATTAAAATCAGTACGATCAAAAGCAGTACTGCTGCATTTAGCAGAGAATAAACACGCTTCTCCACACCATGTTCCATTCCAAGGATCAGTCTGAAATGATACAATGTCTTTTGCAACGCCGCCTTGTACTGCCCTGACGACATAATCCCCATAGAACCAATGCCCTGATAACTTGGCAGTGTAATATTAAAGCGGATCAATGTGATCTTTAAAATAACCACATAAAGTACTGCCCCGCCGACTAGTGTCCCAAGATATTTTAAATCACTTCGCACAGCTTCTAAAAAGTCCAGTTTTTCAATAACAAACTGACGGATAATATAAAGCAGTACCAGAACAATCGCCACTGTCGCATATGCCTGATAGATTCCCATCGCAAATGCCAGACAGACCATTCCAGCTATCATTCCCCACTTTCTGACACGCCATGTCAGATAAATTGCAACTGTAGATAATAAAAAAGCAAGCAGATATGCGTCCGCTGTATACATATATGCAAATGATGAGACAACGGTTGGAAATGATACAAACAGCGCCGCGCAAAGCGCAATCATTCCTTTATTTTTTATCTCAAAGATCTCTGTTACTAATATCACCACAATACTGATATAAAATAGAGAAAATGCACCGTTAATCCATGGAAGATCAAACATCGAAGTAATCAGCCCCGCATACCCTAAAAACCAACGTCCCAGGGTATAAGTAGAGCCAACTCCTGTAAAATTATAAATACTGTCCCAGATAGGAAGGAAATTAAAGAAACGGTAGGCATGTGCCAAAAGCCCGACGATCCAGGTTGTCACAAACCCAATGATCCATTCCTCTTTGAGCACAATTTCTTTTTTTCCAATTGTAACTGTTTTCATCATTTCTTACCAGTTAAACTTCTCTGCAAAGTAAGTATCCAGATCCTCGATCTTAATACGCTCCTGCTCCATGGTATCACGGTCACGAACCGTTACCGCACCGTCGTTTTCAGATTCAAAATCATAGGTCACGCAGAACGGAGTACCGATCTCATCCTGTCTTCTGTAACGTTTTCCGATATTCCCTCTGTCATCAAATTCACAGTTATATTTGTGTGAAAGCTGTGCAAATACTTTTTCTGCACCCTCATTTAACTTCTTGGATAATGGAAGCACGCCGATCTTAACAGGTGCTAAAGCCGGATGGAAATGAAGAACAGTTCTCATATCCGGTTTTTCTTCTGTTCCGATATTTTCCTCATCGTAAGCAGCACATAAGAATGCCAAAACAACACGGTCTGCACCGAGTGAAGGCTCAATGACATACGGAAGATATCTCTCATTCTTCTCATCATCAAAGTAAGTGAGATCCTGACCGGAAGTCTCCTGATGACGTCCAAGGTCATAATCTGTTCTGTCCGCGATACCCCAGAGTTCGCCCCATCCGAACGGGAACAAAAACTCGATATCCGTTGTTCCCTTGCTGTAAAATGCAAGTTCAGCCGGATCATGGTCACGCAGACGCATCTCATCCTCTTTGATTCCAAGGGAGATCAGCCAGTCACGGCAGAAGCCTCTCCAGTACTGAAACCACTCTAAATCAGTGCCAGGCTCACAGAAAAACTCAAGCTCCATCTGCTCAAACTCTCTGGTACGGAATGTAAAGTTACCCGGTGTGATTTCGTTACGGAAAGATTTTCCGACCTGTCCGATACCAAACGGAATCTTTTTACGGGATGTTCTCTGTACATTTTTGAAGTTTACGAAAATACCCTGTGCTGTCTCAGGTCTTAAATATACGGTATTTTTTGCATCCTCGGTAACACCCTGGAAAGTCTTAAACATCAGGTTGAACTGACGGATATCTGTAAAATTATGTTTTCCACAGGTCGGACATGGAACCTGATTTTCCTCGATGAAATCACGCATCTCTTCCTGTGTCCATCCGTCTACGGAGCTCTTTAATTCGATTTTTTTCTCCTCTGCAAAATCCTCAATGATCTTGTCTGCACGAAAACGCTCATGACATTCCTTACAATCCATCAGAGGATCGGAAAATCCGCCGAGATGTCCAGATGCCACCCACGTCTGCGGGTTCATTAAGATTGCACAATCCACACCAACATTATATGGATTCTCCTGAATAAATTTCTGCCACCATGCTTTTTTTACATTATTTTTTAACTCAACGCCAAGATTACCATAATCCCATGTATTTGCAAGACCACCATAAATCTCAGATCCCGGATACACGAATCCTCTTGATTTTGCCAGTGCTACGATTTTGTCCATTGATTTTTCCATAAATAATTCCTCACCTTTCTATAAAATGGCAGCGGACTGCCTCTTTTGTATACTTACTTATAAATAATGTATGTGTAGACATCTGTTTCAAATGCCCCATCATCTTTTACATAAGTTGTGTCTTCATTGACGTCCGTGTCAGATACCTCTGTGGAACCGCCAACATTTTCTGTTTCACCAGAGACATTTTCCTCTGAAACGTTATCACTGTTTAAACTGTAACCGCTCCGTATGGAAACACTGTCTGTTCCGGTCAGTTTGACATTTTCACTTGAAACATAGCAGATCGTACCATCCACTTTGACATCTCTGTTTGCCTTGATGATCACAGCTTTTAAATCATCTCCGGAATAGATTTCTTCCTTCGTCGCTGTTCCTTTCACCTTTCCGTCTTCCACACTGACAAAATCCGTATTGAAATCATATCCTGCTGCCAATGCCTTAACGACCTTTCCCTCATAGAGTTCAATGCCGTTAAATCCTGTATAATCTTCCGGTGTCTTATATTTCATCTTAAGTGTTGCAGTCCCATCCTTCACAGAAAGATCTTCCAGTCTGACTGCGTTCTTTCCATGTTCCTGCGCATATGTGGAAACGGCATCCGTCACATAATCTTTTAACTCCGTCTCATCATAATAATCTTTGTCCAATGCCTCAACATCTACCGAGAGTACGGTTCCGTTTTTTCTTACATATACCGTATCGGTATCTGCATCCAGAGATTTTCCACATCCAGCCAGCATCAAAATGCCAATCAGTACGCTAATACCTGCCATACATGCTTTTCTCATTTTTAAGTCTCCATTCGTCTTACCTATCCAATGTTTTACATTATACTATTTCCCATTCCCGATTTCAACCAGTAAATAGCCCCTCTAACATTTTCAGGGATTGAAAGGTATGGTCTAAATAAATTGCACGGTAGCTTTTCATAATCGCCAGCAGCTGTCTTAACACACTGTCACTGACAGAAAAAGTATAAAGCTTTTCCACGCTTGACGAAATAATATACTGCATTGTATAGAGCGTTGACTCCTCCAACAAAAATCTACCTTCTTTCCCTGGTGAAGGCTCCTTTTTTTCACAGGATTCACAGACACAGCCGCCGCGCTTTGTCACAAACCAGTGCAATTCTTCTTTTTTTCCACATTTTAAACAGGAAAAAACATTGGGTGCCTCTCCGTTAACTGCCATCGCCTTTAACTCAAAGATAAAACGGACCAGTCTCTTGTCATAGGCAGCACTGGTCAATGCACGAAGCGACTGATAAAGCAGCTTTAACATTTCCCTTTCATCATTGTTTTCCTGACAGTAATAATCGGCAAATTCCAGAAAATAACATCCATAATATGTAGCTTCAAGTTCTTCCTGAACTTCTCTGAAATAATTCTGAATGGAAGCCCTGACAACCGTGTAGGAACTTCTCCCCTCAAACATTTCAAATTCGCCAAAGGAAAACGGAGTTGCCGCAGCAACCAGTGCACTGTTTGGTCTTCTTGCACCTTTTGCAAATGCGGTGATCTTGCCCCGTTCCTTTGTCAGCAGTGTGATTCTTCTGTCATAATCGCCAATCGGCATTACCTTTAAGACCATCCCGGTCACTACGATATTCTGTCCCATCCGGTCTGTTCTCCCATCCTCTCCCTGTGGTATCAAAGCTGCTCTCGTGCGACTCTTTGTATTTTAAATAATCGGTTACTCTTCCTGTTGTCATAAAGTTGCTCCAGGCTTCATCCATGGTCTCATCCTCCCATCATCGATCGCTTGATAGTGTTAGGATTTCCGCAGGCAGCTCCTCTTATACCAGCAAAAAAATGGTAAGTTTAAATTTCATCCTTGTTATAACCGAAATTCTTCATCATGGAATCACTGTCACGCCAGTCTTTTTTGACTTTTACCCAGAGTTTTAAATTGACCTGTTCCTCTAGCAGATGTTCAATCTCATAGCGCGCGTTTGAACCGATCTTTTTTAACATTGCCCCGCCTTTTCCAATCACGATGCCCTTATGGGAATCCCGCTCACAGACGATAGTTGCCTCAATGTCCATGATGTTTTGTCCTTTCCGCTGTTTCATGCGGTCAATGCAGACTGCTATTCCATGCGGGATCTCATCATCTAATGCGTGAAGTGCCTTTTCACGGATAATCTCTGCAACAATGGCACGTTCCGGCTGGTCTGTGATCGTATCCTCATCATAAAACTGTGGTCCGTACGGCAGATATTTAAAGATCATATCAAGTACAGTATCA
Source organism: Roseburia sp. (assembly GCA_003483745.1). Taxonomy (GTDB): domain Bacteria; phylum Bacillota; class Clostridia; order Lachnospirales; family Lachnospiraceae; genus Roseburia. The sequence goes on from DMYD01000044.1 coordinate 51,102, forward strand.
AGATTTACTGCACGCAGGGCAGACGCCGGAACGATCTCAGCAAAATCATATGCCTTGCGGTAAGTATCAATAAATTCTAATATTTTATCACGGCTTACCGTATCCACCTTATTGATAACAAGGATTACCGGCGTCTTGGTCTTTTTTAACTGCTCTATAATATGCTGCTCACCGGCCCCGATAAAGTTTGACGGCTCCACTAACCAGAGGATCACATCCACTTCATTTAAAGTATGTTCCGCCGTATTGACCATATATTCACCCAGTTTATTTTTTGCCTTATGGATTCCGGGTGTGTCCAAAAATACAATCTGTCCACGCTCCATATCCGTATAGACTGTCTGAATACGGTTTCTGGTGGTCTGCGGTTTATTAGACGTAATTGCGATCTTCTGCCCGATCAGATGATTCATTAATGTTGATTTTCCAACGTTTGGTCTGCCGATAATTGTAACAAATCCTGATTTAAAATTTTCTTTCATTCGTACTCCATTCCAAAATCATTGATATAAATTTTTCAGCTGCATAAACATATCACTCTGGCTCTTTAAATTCTCCTCATTTCCGATGACACAGATATTTCTTTCATCCAGCACGGATGCAATCAGATCCTTTAATGCACGGATATCATCCTCTGTCGCACCGATCACCTGATCCCGCTCTTTCTGGATATCTTCAAAATCCAGTCCCTGTAAATATGCGGTCATTGACCGTGCTCCCTTTGCACTCGGATTCATCGGTGTATCCATATCACTGATCGTACCAATGATATATTTTGTCATCTCACGCTCATCCGCCTTAAAATCCGCAAGATACTGCGGAATGCCATCATAGATCTCATCCGTCTTTTTTAAATTCGGATCGCGGTAGGAAACAAAGTAAGTATCTCCGTTTCGCATATAGCTGTTCATGCAGCCATAGGCTCCACCCTTGACACGGACATTGATCCAGAGATAATCATATCCCATAATGACCTTTAAAATACGCAATGCCCCATGATAAGAAAATCCGTGGCGCACATAGTTGCCGGCTCTTGCCACATACTGCACCTGGGAAGCATCCATAAATCCCTCATTTTTCTTTTCGAAATGAAGTTCCGGCAATCTGCGCTCTGCCATTTTCCCTTTCGACGGATACAAATTCTTTAACAGGGAAGCAATCTGCTCTTTTACCGCCTGATAATCTTCCTCTTCACAGACAACACTGACTAACATACGCTCCGGCACAAATATCATCTGCACCAGTTTTTTTAGCTGCGCGATCAGTTCTTCTTTTTTCTCATCAAAATGTTCATCTAAGTCTGCGACCAGTTCGTAGAAGGAAATACCCGCTGTCGCCTCCTGATAATATGCCGCCCTTGAAAAATATGACAGTGCACGCGCAGAAGCCACTGAGTGACCGGAACCGTCAAAAGCCGCCTCCACTCTGGAACGAAGCTGTGCAATAATCTCACGCAGACGTTTTTCATCAGAAATCTTTGTTGTCATCAGGATCTCACGTAAAAGTTCCATTGCCTGTGGCAGCTCAGATGCAAGTGTTTTCACACGCAGTTCAAACATAAACTGCATATCATCCGGCTTTTTCACATGTGGATAAACACCACAGCTTGCGGATATTCCACCGGTATGGATGTTGATCTCATTTGCCAGTTCTGAAAATCCGTACCGCTCTGTATCCATATAGCCAAGGATATATTTTAAAATTCCAACATAAGGCAAATCTTTGATTTCCATATCACGAATATCAAAAAGGATTCGCAGATAATCGATGCCATTCGAAAACATCTCATGGTGTACGATCGTCGTATCACCACATTTCTTCATCGTATTGTAAAGCGGTGCAGCCTCGCGTTTCATATCCCCACGTTTTAACATCGGAATTTTTGCCAAATCTTCCTTCGGTGAAGGTTCTTCCTGATACTGTTTTAAATGTTTTGTGTCTGCGATAAGCTGCCTTATCTCCTCTTTGCTCAGGCTGTCCTTATATGCGGCAAGCTTCTCTGCCAGTGCCTCTTCTCTTTTTACACCCAGTCCACGCTCCGGCTCGATCACAACCACTGACGCATGTGGATTGTAAAGCAGATATTTTTCGATTAACTCTTCAAAATATCCTGTTTCCACCTGCTCCCGCAAAAAGTGGTAGGTATCTAATGCCTCCACATGCATAAACGGCTGCATATCATCGTAAAGCCAGCTGTCTAAACACTGGATGCCGTATAAAAGTCCCTTCGGGAACTGTCCGAAATCTGCCTCACGATAGCGGAACTCTGATGCACTGATCCCGGCAAGCAGAGCTTTCTTATCCACACCATCTTTTACCTGACGGTTTAATACTTCCTGTATTGTCACAAGGAATTTTTCTTTGTCTGCGCTGTTTGCATTTTTAGCAATAATAGAAAATACCGGCTGCATGGTACTGCTGTCATAACCGCCAACGACATCTTTGCCGATTCCCGCATCGATCAATGCCTGTTTTAACGGAGCACCCGGTGCACCGAGCAGTGCATAATCAAGCACATCAAATGCCAGATAAAGTTTCTTATCTAAAATATCTCCCACAACCAGATTATAGGAAAGATAGGTGTTATCTTCCTCCGGTTCTGCAGAAGATATCGGGTATTTCTTCGTGATCTCCACCGGTTTTTTGAATGGTTTTTGTGGCTTTACCGTAGAGTCAAGCTCGATTGCTTCATAATGGCTTAAATATTCCTCGTCCATCCAGCGAAGTTTTTCTGCTACATCCATATTTCCATACAGAAAGATGTATGAATTGCATGGATGATAATATTTGCAGTGAAAATCAAGATAATCTTCATAGGTCAGGTCCGGGATACATTCCGGATCTCCGCCGGATTCGTTACTGTAGGTGGTATCAGGAAACAGGGAATTTAAAATTTCCCGCTGCAATACATCATCTGCTGAAGAAAAAGCACCTTTCATTTCATTATAAACAACACCATTGATGGTAATTGGCGCATCTTCGCTCTCTAACTCATAATGCCAGCCTTCCTGTTTAAAGATTTCCTGATGTTTATAGATATTCGGATGAAATACAGCATCCATATAAACGCTCATCAGATTCTGAAAATCTGTGTCATTACAGCTTGCCACCGGATAGATCGTTTTCTCCGGATAGGTGATCGCATTTAAAAAAGTGTTCAAAGATCCCTTGACCAGTTCTACAAACGGATCCTTGACCGGATATTTGTCAGAGCCACACAACACCGTGTGTTCTATGATATGTGGTACACCCGTGGAATCCTCTGCCGGAGTACGGAATCCGATATAAAACACTTTATTATCATCATCATTTGAAATTACAGCAACTCTTGCACCGCTTTTTTTATGACGTAAAATAAACCCTTCGGATTTCAAATCACGCAAAGGGCACTGTTCTAAAATCTCGTATGCTTCCAAATCAGTCAGTTTCATCATCATCCTCCAAAATATGGTCTTATGTCTAGTATATTATGTGCAAAAAACAGCACATAATCCAATTCGCCGTTCGTCAATCAAGCAAGCATGTTGACTCACTTGCGCTCATTATATCATATTTTACACAACTTAAAAAGGGAATGTAATATTTACACTCCCTTTTTGATACTTATGGAATAATACGCAATTATGCGATACGGGTTACATTAGCTGCCTGAGGTCCTTTTTCTCCCTCAGTAACCTCGAACTCAACACGCTCGCCGTCTTTTAACTCCTTAAATCCATCCATGTTCAGTGCCGAAAAATGTACAAATACGTCATTTCCCTGCTCGTCTGAGATAAATCCATAACCTTTTTTGGCATTAAACCATTTTACAGTTCCCTGCTGCATAACTCTTTAAAACCTCCTAATACATGCATAACTCTTGTTTCTTCCACATCGGGTTAATCCGTGTGTACAGTGCTGCCCAAACGATGAAAGTAATTACAACACCATAGTTCGAATTTAGCATATATTACCTATTTTGTCAATCTCATTTTATTATTATTGTGAAATATGCACACTCATAAATCACTGTTTGATCTGCACATCCATCTGCGGATACGGAATTGAAATATTATGGCTGTCAAGTGCATACTTGATATTCTCGGTCAGACGCCACTTTGTAGTCCAGTAATCTTCTGTTTTTACCCAGATACGCACGCCCATGTTTACGGACGAATCTGCAAGTTCATCCACAAATACAACCGCATCTTCTTCCGGCAGTCTCGCTTCGTCTGCCTCCGCTACGGAATATAATACCTCTTTTGCGGTTTTGATATCTGCTTCATAGGCAATACCTACTATCAGATCCACACGGCGTTTTTCCATGGTAGAAACATTCGTGATGCTGCTGTTAGAGAGTATACCATTTGGCACCATGACCACTTTATTATCAATGGTAAGCAGCTTCGTATAGAAAATCGAGATTTCTTTTACGGTTCCCTCTTTTCCGCCGGAATGTTCCACAATATAGTCCCCGACACGGAAAGGCTTTAATAACAAAATCAGCACGCCACCTGCGAAGTTTGAAAGGCTGCCCTGCAATGCCAGACCAACTGCCACACCAGCCGAACCAAGTACCGCTACTGCCGAAGTGGTTGCAATTCCAAACAGCCCCATGATAATAAAGATCAATACAAGATATAAAGCATATTTGATCAATGGCAGTACAAACTGTCTGACACCGGTATCTACTTCTCTGCGCTCCATGGATTTGCGGAACATTTTTATAACAAGATTTATGATCCTGCTTCCAACAATATAGATAATAAGTGCAACCACGACCTGAAATGCAAAGTTTAAAAGATCCGGGATCAGACCCTGCAGCCAGGTTCCCACAATTCCCGGGTTCTTCGCAACTTCCTGCAGGCTTTCCTGCGCCTGGTTGAGCATTTCAACTGTCTCGGTTGCGTTTGCGATTCCTTCTACATTTTCTGCCAGCATATTTGACTCCCTTCATTTTTATTCGAATTTGAATTCTTGAAAAACTCATAAAGCCGTGACTGTTGTGAACATCAGATTCACAACTTTCTCAATTCTTTATAAGTTTTTCAAAATTCCATTTCTCATTCTATCTTACTCTAAGGCAACGCCTTATTCTAAGGAATGAATGAACAGACCGCTGCGGAGTTTTGGCTCAAACCAGGTGGATTTTGGAGGCATAAGTTTTCCTGCATCCGCGACGGAGAAAAGTTCTGTGATTGAAGTCGGATACATGGCAAATGCGACAGAGCAGTCTTCCTCACAGCGTCTGACAAGTTCGTCCGTGCCACGGATTCCTCCAACGAAATCAATTCTTCCATCTGTTTTTGGATCCCCGATGCCAAGTACCGGATGTAACAAAAGATCCTGTAACAGAGACACATCCAGACTTTTCACCGGATCATCTGCTACTGCAGCAATATCTTTCTCTCTGATTTTACAGAGGAACCAGTGTCCTTCCATATACATGGTAAAGCTGCCTTTTTCCTGCGGTTTTCTTTCTTCCCGATCTGCGATCTCTTTCACGTCAAAACGTTTTTTCATTTCCTTGTAAAAACCCTGGAATGAGTATCCGTTTAAATCCTTAACCACACGGTTATAATCCATGATCATCAACTGGTCATCCGGGAATAATACAGACAGAAAATAATTAAATTCTTCCGTTCCATCATAGCCCGGATGTTCTTCTCTTCGTTTTAATCCCACCTTTACCGCAGAAGCTGCACGATGGTGGCCGTCTGCAATATAAATATCTGCCATATTCTCAAATGCCTGTGAAATCGCAGCTATTTTCTCATCCTCGTCAATTACAAATACACGGTGTCTGATTCCATCTTCCGATATAAAATCATACTCCGGCTCTCCTTCTTTGACCTGTGCTACGATCTCATTAATTACAGGATTGGAACGGTACGCCAAAAAGATCGGTCCTGTCTGCGCATTACATGTGTCCACATGATGGATACGGTCAGCCTCTTTTTCCGCTCTGGTATTCTCATGTTTTTTGATGACACCGTTTAAATAATCATCGATCGATGCGCATGCGGTAATACCGGTCTGTATGCGCCCATTCATCGTAAGTTCATAAACATAATAGCAATTCTTCTGATCACGGATAAAAGTACCATCCTCTACCATTCCCCACAACAGATCGTGTGCTCTTTTATACACTTTTTCATCATACATGTCCACAGAAAACGGATAGCCTGTCTCCGCGCGGTCGATCTTTAAAAAAGATTCCGGATTCTTTTCCACTTCCACAGTTGCTTCTTTTCTGTTATAAACATCATAAGGGAGGGCAGCAATTTTAGCTGCCTTCCCTTTTTCTGGTCTGATGCTCATAAACGGTCTGATATCTGCCATTTTTGCTGCACCTCATTTTAATCTTATGCTATAATTATCATTTTTAAAGTTCTCTCATATGCCGATTATATGAAACGATTGTTATGAATCTCTGCCTGATTTTTCTAGCAGATCTTGCGAACTTTTAAGACACCTTCTGTATTCTTTAATTTTTCAAGTACATCTTCCGGAATAGAAGTATCTAAATCCAAAAGCGCATATGCATAATCGCCTTTTGATTTGTTAGCCATTCCATCAATGTTGATTCCTGCATCGCCAAGGATCGTTGTATATAAACTTAACATACCTTTGACATTGCGGTGTAAGATTCCGATACGTCCTGCAGTTGTACATGCCCCCATGCTGCAGTCCGGGAAGTTTACAGAGTGAACGATGTTACCATTCTCTAAGTAGTCGCGGATCTCGCGCACTGCCATGATCGCACAGTTATCCTCTGACTCTGCTGTGGAAGCTCCAAGATGTGGAGTTACGATACAGCCCTTTGCACCAACGGTTGTTGTGTTCGGGAAATCAGATACATATTTGTGTACTTTGCCTGCTGCAAGTGCATCTACCATTGCTTCTTCATCTACAAGCAGATCTCTTGCAAAGTTTAATACGATTGCGGTTGGTTTCATCATAGCAATCGCATCTGCACTGATCATTTTCTTTGTGGAATCTAAAAGCGGTACATGGATCGTGATGTAATCACATTCACGGTAGATATCCTCTACATTGCTGATGTGTTTGACACTTCTCGATAAGTTCCATGCTGCTGCAACGGAGATATACGGATCATATCCATATACTTCCATTCCCATATGGATTGCTGCATTGGCAACTAACACACCGATTGCACCAAGTCCGATAACACCCAATTTCTTTCCGGAGATCTCAGTTCCTGCAAAGTTTTTTTTCTGCTTCTCAGCGGTCTTTGCAATATTCTCATCATTCTGGTTCTCTAAGCACCAGTCGATACCACCCACGATATCACGGGACGCATAAAGCATACCTGCAAATACCAGCTCTTTTACACCATTTGCATTTGCACCAGGTGTATTGAATACAACAATACCTTTTTCTGCACATTTGCCTAACGGAATATTGTTAACTCCGGCACCGGCCCTTGCAATTGCCTCTAATGTATCCGGCAGTTCTAAATCATGCATTGCAGCACTTCTGACTAAAGCAGCATGCGCATCTTTTAACTCATCTACTTTTTCATACTGATCTGAAAACAGATCCAGACCGACTGCAGCGATCGGATTTAAGCAATTATACTTAAACATTATGCATTCTCCTCCTCGAATTTTTTCATGAACTCTACTAACTTCTCAACGCCCTCTTTTGGCATAGCGTTGTAGATGGATGCTCTCATACCGCCAACGGTACGATGTCCTTTTAAGTTTACAAATCCGGCTTCTGTTGCCTCTTTTACGAATTTTGCATCAAGATCCGCATCTCCGGTTACAAACGGAACATTCATTAAGGAACGGTCCTCCGGTACAACAGTTCCCTTGAATAATTTGCTCTGGTCTAAGAAATCATAAAGGATCTTAGCTTTTTCTTCGTTGCGCTCTTTCATCACGGAAAGTCCGCCCATCTTCTTTAACCATTTGAATACTTTTCCACAGATATAAATACCGTAGCATGGCGGTGTATTGTAAAGAGAATCTGCATCTGCATGTGTTTTGTATTTTAACATGGTAGGTGTTCCAGGTAAGGTATCCTCTGTGATCAGATCTTCACGGATGATCACGATGACAACGCCTGCCGGTCCGACATTTTTCTGGACACCGCCGTAGATCACACCGTATTTGGTTACATCTACAGGCTCTGATAAAAAGCAGGAAGATACATCAGCGACTAATGTATGTCCTTTGGTATTCGGGAGTTTTTTGTATTTGGTTCCATAAATGGTATTGTTCTCACAAATATATACATAATCGAGATCATCCGGGATATCAAGATCGGAACAATCCGGTATGTAAGAGAACGTCTTATCCTCAGAAGATGCAAGTTTTACTGCCTCACCGTAAATGGATGCCTCCTGATATGCTTTCTTTGCCCACTGACCAGTTACGATATAACCTGCTTTTTTATTTTTCATCAGGTTCATCGGGATCATGGCAAACTGCTGGGATGCTCCACCCTGTAAAAACAGGACTTTGTAATTGTCCGGAATATTCATCAGGTCTCTTAAATCCTGCTCTGCCTCTTTGATGATATTGTCATATACTTT
>DMYD01000044.1:59947-106364 GCA_003483745.1 Roseburia sp.
TCATCTGCTGCCTCTTTTAATACTTCCTCCGGTAATACAGCCGGTCCTGCAGAAAAATTATACACTCTGCTCATCTTAAACTTCCTCCTCTGATTTATAATTGTTATTTTTTTGCTAAATCCTCGCCGGTAAATGAAGAACTGATTGCCTCTCCCGGTGCGACCATCGGCCACACTTTGTCATCACAGTTGATGATACAGTCAATCAAAACCGGTATTTCTGATTCAAGTGCTTCTTTGAAAGCCTCTTTGAATTCTTCCTGGCTGGTTACGCGGTATCCTTTCGCGCCCATCGCCTCTGCTAATTTTACAAAATCCACACCGTCATCAAGGACTGTTGCGGAATAACGTTTTTCATAGAAAAGATCCTGCCACTGGCGTACCATTCCAAGAACATGGTTGTTGACGATCACTTCAATTAACGGCAGTTTTTCGCGCGCTGCGGTTGCGATCTCATTCATATTCATACGGAAACATCCGTCACCTGCAATATTGATCACCTGTTTATCCGGATTGCCGATCTGTGCGCCGATCGCTGCGCCAAGTCCATACCCCATCGTTCCAAGTCCACCGGATGACAAGAAAGTACGCGGATTTTTGTATTTATAATACTGTGCCGCCCACATCTGATGCTGTCCGACTTCTGTCACGATGACCGCATCACCTTTTGTTGCACGATAGATCTCCTCCATCAGATACGGACCACTAAGTCCCTCTTTCGGATAGGTCAGCGGATATTTTTCTTTCAGATCCATGACCTCTTTGATCCATTCCTCATGGCTCTGTGCCTCTAGTTTTTTATTGACACGGATTAAAATTTCTTTTAAATCCCCGATCACACTGGCGTCCACCTGAATATTTTTATTGATTTCTGCCGCATCCACATCAAACTGCAATATTTTTGCCTGTGATGCAAACTTCTTTGCATTTCCAAGAACACGGTCTGAAAAGCGGACACCGACTGCGATCAGAAGATCACACTCGCTGACACCAAGGTTGGATGTTTTTGTTCCATGCATGCCGAGCATTCCGGTATAGAGATCGTCTGTTCCGTCATATGCCCCTTTTCCCATCAGTGTATCACAGACCGGAGCATTTACTTTTCCGGCAAATTCTTTTAACTCTTTCGATGCTCCTGAGATTACTGCACCACCACCGACAAAGATATATGGTTTCTTCGCCGCTTTGATCATAGAAACTGCGGTCTCGATATCTTTTTCACAGATTGTATTTGTAACTCTTGCGATCGGTTTTGGCTCCACCGAAGTGTATTCCGTCTTTGCCGCCGTGATATCTTTTGGGATATCCACTAAAACCGGTCCCGGACGTCCTGTCTGTGCGATCTTAAATGCACGTCTTATTGTGTCTGCAAGCTTTGTTACATCCTTTACAATAAAGTTATGCTTTGTGATCGGCATTGTGATTCCTGCGATATCGATCTCCTGAAAACTGTCCTTTCCAAGAAGCGGTACCGTAACATTGCAGGTAATTGCAACAACTGGAACTGAATCCATGTAAGCGGTTGCAATTCCGGTTACAAGGTTCGTTGCGCCTGGTCCTGATGTTGCGAAACACACACCAACTTTTCCGGTACTTCTCGCATAGCCGTCTGCTGCATGGGATGCTCCCTGCTCATGGGAGGTAAGCACATGGCGGATCTCCCCCTGATGTTTATATAATTCATCATATACATTTAAAATGGCACCGCCCGGATAACCAAAAACTGTATCGACCCCCTGTTCTTTCAGGCATTCGATCACGATCTGGGCACCTGTTAACTGCATATTATTCCTCCATTCCGTTTTATTACCATTCACACCTGTCTGGCTTTTCACCGGTTCAACCTCACCTGCTGCACCAAACGAATATTTCAAAGCATCCTGTGAATGGTAATTATGCTTTTATATCAAATTTATTTCTGTTCTTCCGGCAATGCTAAAATAGCACCTCTGTTGCCGGAAGTTACTAACGATGCATAGCGTTTCAGATAACCTGTCGTTACCTTTGGCTCTCTCGGCTGCCATTTTGCTTTTCTTTCCGCCATTTCTTCATCGGAAACTGCGATTTCCAGTTTCATCTCCGGGATATTAATACGGATGATATCTCCCTCTTCCACGAGTGCGATCGGTCCACCGACTGCTGCCTCCGGTGATACATGTCCGATGGAAGCTCCACGGCTGGCACCTGAAAAACGTCCGTCTGTGATCAGTGCTACAGATGAACCAAGTCCCATACCTGCGATTGCGGAAGTAGGATTTAACATTTCACGCATACCAGGTCCGCCTTTTGGTCCCTCGTAACGGATCACAACCACATCACCGGCAACGATCTTACCACCTTTGATTGCTACGATTGCATCTTCCTCACAGTCAAAGACTCTCGCCGGTCCTTCATGAACCATCATCTCGTCACAGACTGCGGAACGTTTGACAACGCTTCCGTCCGGTGCAAGGTTTCCTTTTAATACAGCAAGACCACCTGTTTTACTGTACGGATTGTCAACCGGTCTTATTACTTCCGGATTCTTATTCACTGCATTGGCGATATTTTCTCCGACTGTTTTTCCTGTCACAGTCATGCAGTCTGTATTGAGCAGTCCGATATCTGCCAATTCTTTCATCACGGCATAGACACCGCCTGCCTCATTTAAATCTTCCATATAAGTAGGACCTGCCGGCGCAAGGTGGCACAGATTCGGCGTCTTCTCACTGATCGGGTTTGCAAATGCGATATCAAAGTCAAACCCGATCTCATGCGCGATTGCCGGAAGATGTAACATACTGTTTGTGGAACAGCCCAGTGCCATATCTACGGTCAGTGCGTTTAAGATGGCATCTTTTGTCATAATGTCTCTCGGACGGATATTCTTACGATACATATCCATAACTGCCATACCTGCGTGTTTTGCAAGCTTGATTCTCTCCGAATAAACTGCCGGGATCGTTCCGTTTCCGCGAAGTCCCATACCAAGTGCCTCTGTCAGACAGTTCATGGAGTTTGCGGTGTACATACCGGAACAGGATCCGCAGGTCGGACATACTTTTTCTTCGTATTCTCTCACATCATCCTCGGTCATAGTTCCTGCTGCATAGGAACCGACTGCCTCAAACATGGAAGACAAACTTCTCTTTTTGCCCTGAACATGTCCGGCAAGCATCGGTCCACCGGATACAAATACGGTCGGGACATTGATACGTGCTGCTGCCATCAGAAGTCCCGGAACATTTTTATCACAGTTTGGCACCATGACAAGTGCATCAAACTGATGTGCAAGTGCCATACACTCGGTGGAATCTGCAATCAGGTCTCTGGTTACAAGGGAATATTTCATTCCGATGTGTCCCATTGCAATTCCATCACAGACTGCGATCGCCGGAAATACGACCGGAACTCCGCCTGCCTCTGCAACACCTAATTTTACAGCATTTACGATTTTATCAAGATTCATATGGCCCGGTACGATCTCATTGTAGGAGCTTACGATACCGACCATCGGTTTATTCATTTCTTCTTCCGTGAAGCCTAATGCATTAAAAAGACTTCTGTGAGGTGCCTGCTGCATCCCTTTTTTTACATTATCGCTTTTCATGTAATCCTCCTTGTTTTGCTCCCTATATTAAATACGCTCGCAGATCAGATCTCCCATCTGTGCGGTACCGACCTGTGTCACGGCGTTTCGTTTATCTTCTTCCTGCGGCATGATGTCGATGGTGCGGTAACCGTCTTTTAATACCTGTTTTACGGCTGCCTCGATGGCATCTGCTTCCTTATCAAGATCAAATGTGTAACGGAGCATCATTGCTGCGCTTAAGATCGTCGCGATCGGGTTTGCGATACCTTTTCCTGCGATATCCGGTGCGGAACCGCCGCTCGGCTCATAGAGACCGAACTTCGTGTCGTTTAAGCTGGCGCTTGACAACATTCCGATGGAACCTGTCACCATGCTCGCCTCATCGGATAAGATATCACCAAACATATTTTCCGTTAAAATAACATCAAACTGTTTCGGATCTTTGACTAACTGCATTGCACAGTTGTCAACCAGCATATGCTCGTAGGTAACTTCCGGGTAATCCTTTGCCACTTCCTCGACCACTTTACGCCAAAGTCTTGAGGAATCCAGCACGTTTGCCTTGTCCACGCTCGTCACTTTTTTACGGCGTTTCATGGCAATGTCAAATCCTCTCTTTGCGATCCTTCGGATCTCTGTCTCGCTGTATGTCAGGGTATCTGTCGCAGTCATCACACCGTCAACTTCCTCGGTTTTTCGCGCACCGAAGTATAATCCTCCGGTCAGCTCACGCATGATCATCATATCAAATCCATCCCCAATAATATCATCGCGGAGCGGACATGCCTCTTTTAATTCTTCATATAAATATGCCGGTCTTAAATTTGCAAATAAATTCAAAGACTTTCTCAACTTTAATAATCCTGCCTCCGGTCTCAATTCCGGTGCTAATTTATACCACGGAGAGGTCGCTGTATTACCGCCGATGGAACCCATAAGCACTGCATCGGACGCTTTTGCTGCTGCGATCGCCTCATCTGTTAACGGCACGCCTGTCGCATCAATCGAACATCCGCCCATCAAAATCGCTTCATACAAAAAACTGTGACCATACTTTGTTCCGATCTTGTCTAATACTTTTTTTGCCTCTGCCACGATCTCCGGTCCGATTCCGTCACCGGAAATCACGCCAATCTTACATTCCATGCTCTAATCCCTCTTTCTTTTCCTCTGTCAGATATGTGTAACTGATTTTTTTCGCCTGCCAGAAAGTATCCTGCTTTTCTGCACCATAGAATGCATACTCTGCGAACCTCCTGCTTTGTTATGAATAAAAAGAAAATCAGCGGCTGCTGTGCGCCCGCACTTTATCACATTAATAACAGACAGTATGTATAATGTCTATAATAATGTAATTTGGGAAACATTGCAACCTCTGATTCTATTTTTCTTTTTTATAATATTTATAACCTGGTATTATGAAAGTGCTTTCTTTTCATTACCTGGTTGTATACCATGGTATAGCTTAAGCGCTCATTACGGATAACAGACTGCGGAAGATTCCATCTTTCTGGATCAGTTCATCATAATTGCCGCGTTCGATGATGGCGCCTTTGGAAAATACCAGAATTTCATCATATTGTTTTAAGCTGTCTGCTTTTAACTGGTGTACGATATTTAAGATGGTCGTGTCTGACTGCAGGACGGTCTGTTCGATTTTTGCTGCCATGAGGCTGTCAAGACTGGATGTCGCTTCGTCTAAGATCATGACAGGAGTATTGCGGAGGAATGCCCTGGCTATGGCAATGCGCTGTTTTTCTCCGCCGGAGAGATTGGAACCGGATTCCTGTATGGTAAAATCAAGTCCCTTTTCGTTCAGGTAGTCTCCCATACCGGCACGGATTAATGCCTGTTTGATGTTCTCATCCGAATAGCTTTCATAAAGGGAAACATTGTCCCGCAGTGTGCCGTCTAACACGACGACATTCTGATGAATGAGTGCAATGCTGCGGTAGAGTTCTTTCTTCTGGATATCGCTGATGCTCTGGCTGCCAAAACGGATCTCTCCTTCAAAATGGTTATAATAATGCATCAGCACATACATAAAGGTACTCTTTCCACTTCCGCTGTTTCCGACGATCGCATATTTTTTGCCAGGTTCAAAAGTTACGCTTAAATTATGTAAGACCTCTTCGCCCTCCTCGTAGGAAAAACGTAGATTTTCCACTGAGATTGGCAGTGCTGTTTTTAACTTTTCCCCATGGTCTGCATCTTTCGGCAGGTTTAAGATATCCGTCACCCGCTTTAAAACCGGCTGGCTTGTCTTATAGTCTGCAAGCAGTTTTGAGATCCACTGGATCGGTGTCTGGATATAGTTCATAAGCTGTATGGTTGCGATCAGGATACCGACCGTAACGTAACCTTTTAAAACTAAAATCCCGGCAATTCCCATCATGCACACATCGATCAGGAAACCGATCCCGCCGGAGATGCTTCTTGACATGTTCTGCGTATTGCGAACGGAAAAATGCGTCCTTTCCACTTCCCAGTTACATTTTTCATAATCGGTAAGGATCTCCCGCTCCACATGATAGCTCTTGATGACCTCATAGCCGTTCCAGATGTTTTTCAGTTTTCCGTTGTACCAGTCAAGCACATGGATGTATGATTTCTGGCGCGCTGAAATCTGTTTTCCAAACAAAAACGGCACGATTAACGGCACCGCACAGAGCAGAATCGCCGAAAATGCCAGCCACGGTTCCATCTGGTACAACGTGACCGTCGCGATCAGAAATGTGAGGATCTGGATCACAATGTTTGGCAGACACAGAAAATATTTTTCATCGAGCATACCGATATCATTGTTTAAGATCGATGTATACTCCGCGCTCTTGTGCAGACGGTAACTGTCGAGATCCGTGCTCACAATACTTTTACAGATGTCTTGTCTCACATCCACTAAGACTTTCTGTGAAAACTTCATCTCAAAATAGGAGCCGACATAGCCGAATGCTGCATAACAGACAACGATCACCACCCCTGCAATGCTCGTATGTAACATTTTTTGTGCATCCATGGCGGACACTGCGTCGATCATTTTCTGCATATAGAGTGCAAATAAAACTGCGGCTATGGTTTTTAGGACAGCGAAAAATACCCACGCCATAAGGTGTACTTTGTGCTTTTTGAAATATTCATTCATTGTTATTCTCCTTGCAGTCCGTATTTACTTGCAAATATTTTTCGCACATCTCTATAACCTGATTTCCATTAATATTTTTTATTCTATCATAGACCATTTTTGCTATTTGGTATTCATTTTTTTCAATTAATATTGTAAATAATTGAAGAAGCTGCTCCTCATCCAATTTATTAATGTATTTTCTTGCTTGTACTAACTTATAGTTATATGAACATAAAATATTCTCAGACTCTATCGTTCCATTTAATGTGAACCGCGAATTTGAGCATCCACCCAAACACATATCCCCATACTTGCACTCACGACACAGCCCTTTCAAATCATCTCTTTTAATTTGTTCAATCATCCCTGGTTCAACAAATAATGTTTGTTGTTTAAGGAAATTACCCATTGGAAGTGTGATCTGTAGCTGCCAGAAATCAACCCCTATCTCCGAAAAGATATCATACATTTCGTCTAATTCTTCAATATTTTCATTGTTGATAGTAGTGGCTACCATTGTCTGTACACCATGATATTTTAATTTTTTTAACGCCAATAAATCTTTTTCAAAAGATCCCTCTTTTCTTATTTTATCATGAGTCTCTTTTACACCATCAATACTTATTGCACAAATTGCAATTCCAGCCTGTTTTATTTTTTCTACTAAATCATCCTCCACAAACCACCCATTAGAAATTATGTTTGTGTAAATTCCAGCTTTACTTAATTTTTCCGCAATCACATACCAATCTTTTTTTGTAGTTGGTTCTCCTCCTGTAAGTGTAACAAATTTTACTCCCATATTGATCAACTCATCACAAACATGTAAACATTCCTTCGTCGTCATTTCATCCAAATACGGTTGCGCACATGAAGAACCACAATGTTGACATCTCATATTACAACCATGTGTCATTTCCCAAACAGCATATTCTAATTGATATTCTATTCTACTATTTTCCATTTCACATTCTCCTTATTTTTTTATATAAAAAATGTCTGAGCATAGAACCTTTTCTTCTACGCTCAGGCATTTTTACACACTATTTCTGTACAAATATTTACATATTTTTTTGTTGTTCATTCTGCGCAGATCTGCATACACCATAATCAACAGCATAACCTGACGCTGCTGCCTTGCTCTGCAATTGATTAAATTCTGATACAGAAACATATTCATCAAGTCCTAATCTTTCCATTACCTTTTCTAAATCTCTCATGGCATTCCTTCCTTTCATATTTTATATATCAACACTTAATAAGTGCTAATAACTTTTTTCACTGTAAATCACCTGTTGCAAAAAGACCATGTCAAAACCGGAAAAATTTTTTCTGGTTTTGACATGGTCTTTTTATAATATCTATAACATAATATATTTAAAATCTCAGATATGAGGTACATACATATGAAAAAAATATTACATTCCTTTCTCTTAATATTATGTCTCTTCACAATAAATACCAATCATTCTTTTTCTTTGATTGTTAATTCCTACACGCTTATCGCTGACAAGAGCTACCCTATCATCGATACCTATAGCTTGGATTATTCTATCTTCTCCCCAAACATTGTTTCATAAAGATCAGAAAACACCTTTTTATCTAATTCACCACTTGCTGCGGCGCTTACAAAATATGCCTGCTTATACTTTTTACGGCAATATTCTGCCTTTTCTTCTCCCTCCATTCCACTTTCAATCATCTCATTCATATTCCATGCCATTTCCCCTAAAACAAATGTCATTATCGGTGCATTTGCATATTTTCTCACTTTTGGCAAAATATATTCACACAATTCCATGGAATACCGATAGTTTCCAACTGCCCCATAATACTTTGAAAGATTTGCAGCAATACTAAGTTCTTCGATCTCCCATTCTGCCATATATCCTTCCCGCAGGCTGCGCAGCAGCATTTCACAGATTTTTATACTTTTAGGATACTCATCTATTCTGCCATATGCCACAGCCAGCCGCTTTAAAAGTGTAATCTCCTGTTCCCGGAAAGGATATATCACATCACTGTCAAGAAATTTTTTATACTGTGGTACAACTTCTTCTGCAAGCTCTTCTAATGCTTCCACAAGCTGTTTTGCTGTAATGCGCTGCATATAATAATCCAAAAAAGTACTTTCCCGGCGGATATATCTTTGTGTAGATGCGTCTTTTCCAACAAGTTTTTTCATCTGTTCCATATAAAAGTCTGCTTTTTCAAAATCATGCTTTGCCATAGCATCCTCAAAATATTCCCGCTCCTCTATCAGTTCCATATCCCTGCTGACGCACACAGCATAATTTTTTTCTGTGATCTGATACATTTTCTCCATAAGTTGCCGATATGTATCACTTTTCACTTTATGTTTTCCGTTTTCAATTCTGGAAAGTGTTTCTACAGAACAGACACCCTCACTTAATTCTTCCTGTGTCATTTTCTTTGCAATTCTTGAAAGCCGTATCATATCACCAACATTATAATTTCCCATATGGCACCTCTTTCTACACTCTGTCACCCGTCGTTTTTATTTTTTGCACCAGTTCCACATTGTCCATGACAAGTGCCGTATAATAAGCCATCGTAAGTTCCACCTGACATTGTTTTTGATATTTCTGCTGCATGTCCTTGTTTCTCTGCATCAGCTCTTTTAACAGTCCTGCCTTCTTAAAATGCAATTCTGCCAGCCCACGCATCGTTCTGCTTTCTTTTACAAGTGTTAACGCCTGTTCAATGTATTCCAGTTCCTTTTGTGCATCTCCTTTTTCTTCCTGTATGCTGGCAAGTTCTTTCAGAATGGACATTTCAGCCTGTTCCTTGATTTTTTTCGAATCATACTTTCTTGTAAAAAGCAGCATTCTTTTCAATTCTGCCTCTTTCCATGAAATATCTTCCGAAAACTGAATCAGCCCCAAAAAAAGTTTTATCTCCATTTCACTGTATAAATCAGAAGTATTTTTCCTCTTTCCAAAAAAAGGTTTTGTCAAAAGTATCGCCTCATTTAATACAGCCTTGATTTCTTCTTTTGATGCACCACGTTTCTGTAACAGTTCTGCCTTTCCCCAGAGATAATATTGTTCATGAATCACCTGTTTTTTTGGCATTACACTTTGATATTTCTGTAACAGTTTATCTGCAGCATCCATATTTCTTTCTGCTATGCTACGGTCGATCTCTTTTCGCAGCCGGAACAGATTATAATCTTCCTCATTCAAAAGCAGCTCAAATTCTAACACCTGCTTTCCAATTCTTGACAGCAATGTCCCGCTGACTAACGAGTCAACCTCACGAAATCCCTCTTCTATCCGAAACATCGTTGCAGGCGAACAGATTCCCTCACAGACCTGTGCCATGGACAATCCATACTTTTCACGATAATACGACAACACAATTCCTATCGTATTTAATTTCATCTTCTGTCCCCTCCAGAACCTTTTCTGTCAAACAATAAAATGCACGCTCCACAAACATTCTATTATCACGAAAAAAGCCTGTTATGTCTGACAAATCCATAACAGGCTTTCTGGTACCACACTTATTTCTCCATTGCTTCTTCCGGTTTCTCCACTGCGGAAATCGCAGCTTTCTGCATCGGGATACGGCAGTTCTTGTTATTACCGAATTCAACGATCACAGTATCATCTGCGATATCGATCACGGTGCCGTAAAACCCGCTTGTTGTCAGTACGGTATCACCGACTGCAAGTTCGGACAGCATTGCATTTTTCTTCTTTGCTTCTTTCTGCTGCGGACGGATCATGAAAAAATACATGAAACCAAATAAAACGACTAACCAGATAATCATACCGCCCCAGCCTGCTGCTGTGGATGCGGATGAAGTGGATGCTAAAATTGACATCTTCTCAATTCCTCCTAATTTTAATAGACATTACAATACATAATACACAAAATAGGCTTTTTAGACAAGCACTTTGCCAAATTTTATGATTAATTTATTTTTAGCCATTCTGTTTTTCTTTTTCGCGGTTGATCTGTCCCATGCCGTACAGTTTTTCTTCCTTATAAGAATGAAATCTGCCCTCGTCGATGGCATCACGGATTTCTTCCATCATCGTATTGTAAAAATACAGGTTGTGAAGCACGCAGAGTCTCATGCCAAGCATCTCTTTTGCCTTTAACAGATGCCGCACATATGCCCTGCTGTAACGGCGGCAGGTCGGACAGCCGCAGCCCTCCTCGATCGGGCGCATATCTTTTTCATATTTCTGGTTAAAAAGATTGATCTTGCCCTGATTGGTGTACACATGACCGTGACGTCCGTTTCTGGTCGGATATACACAGTCAAAGAAATCAACTCCTCGCTCTACACCCTCTAAAATGTTGGCCGGAGTACCGACTCCCATCAGGTAAGTCGGTTTGTGAAGCGGCAGATAAGGAACCGTCTCATCTAAAATGTGATACATCTCTTCATGCGTCTCTCCGACTGCAAGTCCACCGACCGCATAACCGTCTAAATCCAGTTCTGAAATACGTTTTGCATGATCAATACGGATATCAGAATAAATCGCTCCCTGATTGATTCCGAACAACATCTGATGACGGTTGACTGTTCCCTCCTCGGCATTCAACTGCTGCATTTTGGTTTTGCATCGCTCTAACCATCTGGTTGTCCGCGCCACAGAAGCCTCCACATAGCTGCGGTCTGCAAGTGCCGGAGCACATTCATCAAATGCCATTGCAATTGTGGAACCAAGATTTGACTGGATCTGCATGCTCTCTTCCGGTCCCATGAAGATTTTTGCACCGTCAATATGGGAATGGAAATAAACTCCCTCCTCTTTGATTTTGCGCAGTCCGGCAAGGGAGAACACCTGAAATCCGCCGGAATCAGTGAGGATTGGACGATTCCAGGACATAAATTTGTGGAGTCCGCCGACTTCGCGGATCAATTTATCCCCAGTACGGACATGCAGATGATAGGTGTTTGACAGTTCTACCTGACATTTGATCTGCTCTAAGTCTTCGGTAGACACAGCGCCTTTGATGGCAGCAACGGTGCCGACGTTCATGAATACCGGGGTCTGTATGTCACCGTGGACGGTGTGGAGGATTCCGCGTTTAGCGCGGCCTTCCTGTTTTAGTAGTTCGTACATTGTTTTTATCTCCTTTTTGGTTCTTTCTATAAATATAAAGCGGGGGCGAAACTCTGATTTAGGTTGTGAACGCAAGGAAAGCTTTCCTTGCGAATTTGCGATTTTGGAGAGTTTCGCTTTGTCTGTTTTTACATATAGGATGATCAAATTTCAGGATAATTTATCCAATAAATCAAAGTAGTTCTCGAAGGTTTTACGGCAACAGGACGGGTTATCTATAATGATGCCGTCTGTTTTTAAACCCAAGAGGGCAAACGACATGGCGACACGGTGGTCTTCATAGGTTGACACAATGCCGGGTGACGGAATACCTGGTTTTATTGTGATGGCATCCGGTTCTTCGGTACATGTGATCCCGCGTTTTGTCAATTCCTCTGCCATGGCATGAAGGCGGTCGCATTCCTGTCCCCGGATATGTCCGATGTGGGTTATATGCACATCGGAATTACAAAACGGTGCGATTGCGGCAAGTGTCAGTGCCTGGTCTGAAAAGTCGTTCATATCTACCGAAATTCCCTTTAACGCTCCTTCTGCCGGTCCGGCCACTTCGATTCCATCTGCTTTTTCTGTAACAGTACAGCCCATCTGTGCAAGCACATCCAAAAACTTCATATCGCCCTGGCTGTTATCTTTTTGCACATGTCCGACAAGTGCTCTACCACCTGTAATTGCAGCTGCTGCATAAAAATAACATGCTGCGGACACATCCGGTTCAATCTGGTAATGATTTTTCTGATAGACGGCTTTCGGAGCAACCCTATAGTTTTTTCTGTCATATTTTACTTCCACACCCGCATCTGCTAACATCTTTCTTGTAATGCGGATATAGGAACCATCCGTCTTTTCACTTGTGATGTGGATGTCTAATCCCTGTTGTATCATCGGAGAGATCAGTAAAAGTGCACTTAAAAACTGGGTGCTTTTGCTGATATCCAGCGATAACTGCAGTGGCTTTCCATCTGTCTGCGTCTGATCGCTGTCTGCTTTTGGATTTCTCCTTCCACAGATCTGCACCGGCAGATGCCCTTCCATTTCCAGATAAGTAATCTTCGCACCAACTCCCGTGAGCAGTGTAAATAATTCCTGCATCGGTCTCTTTTTCATCTGCTCCGATGCCTCGATCGTATATTCCCCATCCGAAAATCCAAGCATGGCCGTCAGAAAACGGGCGGCTGTCCCGGCACTTCCGACATTGATCACTGCCTGTTTCTTTGGAATATTTCCGCCACAGCCTAAAACAGTAACCGTCTTTTCCGGCTCATTGATATCTACCGTAAATCCCAACGACACCAGGCTCTCCAAAAAATGCCTTGAATCGTCAGAAAACAGCACACCCTCTAATTTTACCTGCCCATCCGATAAAGCTGCCATCAAAAGCGCACGGTTCGTCATGCTCTTCGACCCCGGCACCTCCACCGTCCAGTCCACCGGTTTGTCTAATCTTTTTACCTCATATTGTTCCTTCATATATTTTCATCCCTGCTATCTTTTCCTGTCTCTAAACGCTTTTCCCATTTTAACATATTCCTGTTGTCACGAAAAGAGAAATCTTTTATAATGATTAAAGGTATAAAACAATGAAACAATACACATTTTCAGGAGGATTATTTCATGGCAGGTTCATCATTCGGTACAATTTTTAAAATTACAACATGGGGCGAATCCCACGGGAAGGGACTCGGCGTTGTGGTAGATGGATGTCCTGCAGGACTGCCTCTTGATGAAAATGATATCCAGAAGTTTTTAAACCGCAGGAAACCGGGACAGTCAAAGTTTACCACCCCACGTAAAGAAGATGATGCTGTCGAGATTTTATCCGGTGTGTTCGAGGGAAAAACGACCGGTACACCGATCTCTCTTGTCGTATACAACCAGAATCAGAAATCCAAAGATTACAGCGAGATTGCTTCCTATTACCGTCCGGGACACGCAGACTATACCTTTGATCAGAAATACGGTTTCCGTGACTACCGCGGTGGCGGACGTTCCTCCGGACGTGAAACGATTGGACGTGTGGCGGCCGGCGCGATTGCTGTCAAAATATTAAATCAGCTCGGCATCACATTTTTGACCTACACCCGTTCCATCGGACCGATCAGTATCTCATCACAGAATTTTGACGCCGCACAGATCAATGAAAATCCGCTCTATATGCCAGATGCAGACGCTGCAGAAAATGCAGAAAACTACTTAAATGCCTGCATTGCAGAACAGAATTCCTCCGGCGGTATCGTGGAATGTATCATCAAAGGCGTTCCTGCCGGGCTTGGCGATCCGGTCTTTGAAAAGTTAAATGCAAATCTCGCAAAAGCAGTCATGTCGATCGGTGCGGTAAAAGGATTTGAGATTGGTGACGGATTTGACGTTGCAAAGGCAACCGGAAAAAATAACAACGATGCTTTCCGCATCGGCACTGACGGCAGGCCGGTCAAAACAACCAACCATGCCGGCGGTATCTTAGGCGGAATGAGTGACGGAAGTGACATTATACTGCGCACTGCGATCAAACCTACGCCATCTATCGCTTCCACCCAGCAGACTGTCAATAAAGCCGGGGAAGAAATTGATGTGAGCATCAAAGGACGCCATGATCCGATCATCGTACCGCGCGCCGTGGTCGTTGTCGAATCCATGGCTGCCGTGACGCTTGTGGATGCCCTTTTTGCAAACATGAGCGCAAAGATGGATTCTCTTGAAATGTTTTATCAACACTAAAATCCGCTTTTTGTCCCCAAAATCTTAACAAAAAAATGCCGACCAATTCTGGTTGGCATTTTTTTCTTATGTAAGTAAACTGAGTATCATCTGGGCAGTCTCTGTCAGCCCCGTCCCGTTATCCATACTTCTCTTTTGCATGTAGCGATGCGCTTCCTCCTCTGTCAGGTTGTTACGTTCCATTAAAAGTGCCTTTGCTTCATTGATCAGATTCATTTCTTCTTCCGACCGTTCTTTTGGCTTTTGTTTTGCCTTTTTTCGCCTTCGCGTGATCGTGTATTCCATCATTTCAACAGTCTGAAGCAATTCATTGACTTTCAGTGGTGTCGACAGACAGACTAAATTTTCCACATCACGTTCACCACAGTTTCCAGGTGATGCCACGAGCAGCATTTCAAACTGAGGAGGGAGATATTCATGTAATTCCGTATACATCATATCCACAAAACGATAACCGCATACCATGATCCCGCCATCTAATTCATTTGCATTCTGCAAAGCCTGGGCACCTGTCATGCAGACAGCACCCACATGATGCCCATTCTGCATCAGGATCTTTTTGATATTACGTGCAGTATCCTGTTTTGGAAATGCAACGATAATGTTTGTCAAATCTTTTCCCCTTCATTCCTATATCAGATTTTATACAGGTAATTATTAATCTCCCAATCGGATACCTGTGCACGGTAATCTGCCCATTCCGATTTTTTGGCCTCGATATATTTTTCCGTCGCGTGTCTGCCCAGCACGTTCTGTAAATATTCGTCCTTTTCAAATTCTGCAAGAGCCTCTCCAAGGTCAGCCGGAAGTTCTTCAATTCCAAGTTTATTTTTTTGGGACATCCGCATCTCAAATACATTTTCCGTCACTGCTGCCGGCGGCTCGATCTGATTCCGGATACCATCAAGACCTGCCTGCAAACATACTGCAAGTGTCAGGTATGGATTAGCTGCAGAATCCGGACATCTTAATTCCACTCTTGTACCCTCGCCTCTTGTAACCGGAATACGGATAAGCGGACTGCGGTTTGTCACTGACCATGCAATATAAATAGGTGCCTCATATCCCGGAACCAGACGCTTATAGGAATTGACAAGCGGGTTGGTGATCGCTGCCATTCCTTTCATATGTTTCATCAATCCACCGATAAACCAGTATGCTTCTTTGCTGAGTCCTAACTCCCCGTCCGGATTATCAAAAATATTTTTTCCATCCTTGCAGAGTGACATATTGACATGCATGCCGGAGCCATTGATTCCAAACTTTGGCTTTGGCATAAAACTTGCAAACATTCCATGACGTTTAGCGATTGTTTTGACTGCCAGTTTAAATGTCATGATATTATCTGCCGTTTTAACCGCCTCATCATATCGAAAATCAATCTCATGCTGTGCAGGAGCCACTTCGTGATGAGAAGCCTCAATCTCATATCCCATATCCTCTAACGTCAGCACCATATCACGTCTCGCGTTTTCACCAAGATCGATCGGTCCAAGGTCAAAATATCCTGCCCTCTCCGTGCTGATCGTTGTCGGCTGTCCATCCTCGTCCTGATTAAACAGGAAAAATTCACATTCCGGTCCGACATCAAAGCGATACCCCATCTGTGTTGCATCTTCCACCGCTTTCTTTAAGATATAACGAGGATCACCCTCAAAAGGTTTTCTGTCCGATGTATAAACATCACAGATGATCCTTGCAACCTTTCCCTGCTGTGGACGCCATGGGAAAATCACGAATGTATCAAGATCCGGATACAGATACATATCCGACTCCTCGATCCGGACGAATCCCTCGATGGACGATCCATCAAACATGCATTCATTATTCAATGCCTTTTCTAACTGACTGGATGTGATCGCCACATTTTTTAAGGTTCCAAACATATCCGTAAACTGCAGACGGATAAATTCCACATCCTCCTCTTCTACCATATTAAAAATATCCTGTTTCGTATACCTGCTCATCAAAAATCACTCCTTCTTCATATACTGCAACACTTTATCGTAAGCCATCGGCCCTCCAAATAAATCGAGTGCGCTTCCAATGGTCACATTCAATCTGTTATTCCCCAGTTTCTTCAGTTCCAAAAGGTCTTCAAAACTGCCAACGCCCCCGGCATAAGTGACCGGTATCTTTCCCCATTCGCCGAGCATCTTTACCAGTTCCTTTTCAATCCCTTTTGCTTTTCCTTCGACATCCACAGCATGGATCAGAAATTCATCACAATAAGTGGAAAGCTCGTCTAACAACCGGATGCTGACTTCTTCATCTGTAAACTTCTGCCAGCGGTCTGTCACAATATAATAGATATTATCCTTTTTTCTACAGCTCAGATCAAGTACCAGGTGATTTCGCCCCACTGTTTCTTTTAAATGCTTTAAATTTTCATAATTGATTTTTCCATCACGGAATACATACGAAGTAACGATCACATGACTCGCTCCGGCATCTAAAAATTCTTTCGCATTCTCTGCTGTGATGCCGCCACCAACCTGAAATCCGCCAGGATAAGCACGGAGTGCAAGTTCTGCCTGCGCTCTTGTTTCCTTATAATATATACTGTCTGCCGGATTCAGTAAAATAATATGTCCGCCTCGTATACCTTCCTTCCGGTACAGGTTTGCAAAATATGCTGCATCCTGTTTGGCCACAAAATTCTCTGTCGCCTGATCTCCGGCATCTTTTAAACTTCCACCAATGATCTGTTTTACTTTTCCGTTGTGGATATCGATACAGGGACGAAACTCCATATCTTTTCCCCCTTATTGTTTTATATTTAGGTACAAAATGGGCGACGTACGCCTATGCTCTGGCTCCGTCGCCTAAAATTATCATAACACACATCAAATCATTTGTGAACCATAATTTCTATAAGGTTTTTTTACGCATTTTATTATTTTTACTAATATATATCTATTTTTTATAAATTCACGCTTATATCTCATTGACAGAGTATTTTTTTTTTGCTATGATACAGAAACTAATATATCTTTTTCATACAATTCAATAAGAAGAAAGTGAGGAAAATAAAATGGGAACAATTATTGGTGAAGGTATTACTTTTGATGATGTGTTATTAGTTCCGCAGTATTCAGAAGTTACACCAAACATGATTGATCTGACAACGCATCTTACCAAAAAGGTCGTTTTAAATATTCCTATGATGAGTGCTGCCATGGATACCGTTACAGAACACAGAATGGCCATTGCAATGGCAAGACAGGGCGGTATCGGTATCATCCATAAAAACATGTCAATTCAGGCACAGGCAGACGAGGTAGATAAAGTAAAGCGTTCTGAGAACGGCGTTATCACAGATCCATTTTACCTTTCCCCGGATCATACATTACAGGATGCTGAAGATCTGATGCGCAAATTCCGCATCTCCGGTGTGCCGATCTGCGAGGGTGGCAAATTAGTCGGTATCATCACAAACCGTGATTTAAAATTTGAAACAGATTTCACGAAAAAAATCAGTGAAAGCATGACTTCCGAAAATCTGATCACTGCTCCGGAGGGTATCACTTTAGAGGAAGCAAAAAAGATTCTTGCAAAAGCAAGAAAAGAAAAACTTCCGATCGTAGATAAAGACTTCCACTTAAAAGGACTTATTACCATCAAAGATATTGAGAAACAGATCAAATATCCACTCTCCGCAAAAGATGAATTAGGACGTCTGCTCTGCGGTGCCGGTGTCGGTATCACAGGTAACATGATGGAGCGTGTAGAAGCTTTGGTAAAAGCTCACGTTGATGTGATTGTTGTCGATTCCGCACACGGACATTCCAAAAATATCTTAGAGGCAGTAAAAAAGATCAAAGCAACCTACCCGGATCTGCAGGTTATCGCAGGAAATGTTGCTACCGGTGATGCCACACGTGATCTGATCAAGGCCGGTGCTGATGCTGTCAAGGTTGGTATCGGACCTGGTTCTATCTGTACCACCCGTATCGTTGCAGGTATCGGTGTTCCTCAGGTTTCTGCTATCATGGACTGTTACAATGCAGCAAAAGAATTTGGTGTACCGATCATTGCAGACGGTGGTATCAAATATTCCGGAGATATGACTAAAGCTCTTGCTGCCGGCGCTAATGTATGTATGATGGGTAGTATGTTTGCCGGATGTGATGAAGCTCCTGGTACCTTCGAACTGTATCAGGGAAGAAAGTACAAGGTATACCGTGGTATGGGATCTCTTGCAGCCATGGAAAACGGCAGTAAAGACCGTTACTTCCAGGAGGGTGCAAAAAAACTGGTTCCGGAAGGTGTGGAAGGACGTGTTGCCTATAAGGGATCCGTGGAAGACACTGTATTCCAGTTGGTTGGCGGTATCCGTTCTGGTATGGGTTACTGTGGCTGCCCGACCATCGAAGACTTAAAAGAAAAGAGCAAATTCGTTAAGATTTCTGCAGCTGCTCTCCGTGAGAGTCATCCACATGACATTCACATTACCAAAGAAGCTCCGAATTACAGTATTGACGAATAATCTTCTTTCCGATATAATATATGGTAAATTTTAATCATTCCGGCGCTATTTTTGCTATAGTGCCGGAAAATTTTATATTTTGATGAGGTGAAAATTCGTGGACGCAAGTGCCATATCACAGATTATTTTTCTAATTATTTTATTGATTCTCTCTGCATTCTTTTCTTCCGCAGAGACAGCTCTTACGACCGTAAATAAAATCCGGATGCGTACTCTCTCAGATGACGGAAACAAACGCGCTGAACGTGTACTTCGCATTACAGACGATTCCCACAAGATGCTCAGTGCCATCCTGATCGGCAACAATATCGTCAACCTCTCTGCCTCCTCGCTGGCAACCACGCTCGCAATCAAGCTCTGGGGCAGCGTCGGCGCAGGTATTGCAACCGGTATCCTTACGCTTCTGATCCTTGTCTTTGGTGAGATTTCCCCAAAAACCTTTGCTACATTTTATGCAGATCAGATTTCCATTGCCTATTCCGGTATCATTGGTTTTCTTATGAAAATACTGACTCCTGTCATCTTTCTGGTAAATCAGTTTTCCATGGGCTTTTTATTTTTACTGCATGTGGATCCAAAGGCAGCCAACAACCAGATGACAGAAGAAGAACTCCGCACGATCGTGGATGTCAGCAAAGAGAACGGTGTCATTGAATCAGAAGAACATGAAATGATCAACAATCTGTTTGATTTCGGCGATGCACAGGCAAAGGAAGTCATGGTTCCAAGACCAGATATGACTTTTGCAAATGTTAATAACACTTATGACGAGCTGATCGATATTTTTCAGGAAGACAAATTTACCAGACTCCCTGTCTATGAAGACACGACCGACAATGTCATCGGTATCCTGAATATGAAAGATCTGCTTCTCTGTAAGGACAAAGAACATTTTTCTGTACGGGATATCATGCGTGAACCTTATTTCACTTTTGAGCACAAGAATACAGCAGAATTATTTATGGAGATGCGTAAATCTTCCATTTCTCTCGCAATCGTCCTCGATGAATACGGTGCAACTGCAGGTCTTATCACACTTGAGGATCTCTTAGAGGAGATCGTAGGTGAGATTCGTGATGAATATGACACTGATGAGGAAGATCCGATCCTGCCTCTTAACGACCGCGAATTTATCGTTTCCGGTTCCACAAATCTGCAGGATCTCTGCGATGAGTTAGATCTTAATTTCAGCTCTGAAGATTATGATACGATCGGTGGATATCTGCTCGGTCTTTTAGATCATCTGCCAGAGAAAAACGAAATCATCATCACCGATGACAATGTCCTTCTCCGTGTCGAACAGATGGACAAAAACCGGATTGAGAAAGTCTACATAAAAAAACCGGATTTTCCACCGGATGAGACGGAAAAACAATAATTTCTTACCATAAAAAAAACGGTCTTTTCTTATCAGATTTAACTGATTTGAAAGACCGGTTTTTTCATTCATAGGAAATTATGTTCTATAATCTTATTCAATATCACACAGATCTCTTCCTGCTTCCGAACGGAACTGAAATGTGTCCTCTACTCCATGATAAGAAATAGAAAAACTTCCCTCCATATCCAGATATGACTGTGCAGCCGCAATCGCGTCTAAAAACTCTGCGATGTTTTCCAAAAAACCTTCTGCACATTCCGGCGAGCTGCACTCTTCTTCCTCAATCCTTTCATCAATATACAGGCGAAGTGTAAAATCATCCATATCACTCTCATTGTCTACTTCTGCCTTCTGCAAATAGAAATTGGTGCAATTTTTAAACAGATTACTTACATAGGATGCCGTAGAAGAAATCCTTGACTGTGAAATATCCTCTGCCTCTAAATATATTTTGTAACTGATTTTTAAACTGTTGTCTGCCATTTTCTCTTTCTCCCATTTTTTTATTTATACTTATAGTATATTTTTTTATGAATGTGTATATCTTTTTATTTTTTTGTCGTAACTGCCTTTGTCTTAGACCAGTCCGAATATACCTTTTGTGATTTTCCGTTCACTTTTACTGTCTTATAAGAGCGGATGCGTATATAATATTTCTTTTTTGATTTTAATTTTGAAACATCCAGTTTTGTCTTTTTGGTATTATTGATGCTCTTTGTCACAACTGACTTTTTAAATTTAGCATCTAACGCATACTGGATCTGATAACCGCTTGTCTGATTTGTCTGCTTATTCCATGACACGGTAAACGCTTTTTTCTTTGCTTTCACCCCGGAAATCACAGTACCTTTAGGAACGATCTGGAATGTCTTTTGATATTTTCCACTATACTTGCCTTTCATCACAATGGTGACGGTATAAATACCGGCATTTTTTCGTCCAGACGGTTTCTTTACCTTATAATCCGTTCCTTTTTTTAATTTCTTGCCAGCAGTATTTGTCACTTTTATAGTCGGCATATGTGCCTTTCCATCATAAGCATATGTGGTTTTTGAAAGCTGGATTTTCTTTACGTCCAAATAAG
Organism: Roseburia sp.; assembly: GCA_003483745.1. Taxonomy (GTDB): domain Bacteria; phylum Bacillota; class Clostridia; order Lachnospirales; family Lachnospiraceae; genus Roseburia. Next base: position 81,416 of record DMYD01000044.1, read on the forward strand.
TGCCCACCGTTTCCGTCTTTCCACAGACACTGCATTTACGTTTTATTTTTCCACTTTCTTTGTACTCGTTCCATTGATGCCCGGTTGCGGGGATCACATTCTGTGCCGTCAGCACTTTTCCACAAACACTACAGTGATTTCCCTCTGTCAGTCCGGTTGTCTCACAAGCTGCCTCCACTGCAGCATCCGTAACCGTTACATGTCCTGCAGCCGGGATGACAGTCTGTTCTGTCAGTACTTTTTCACAGACACTGCAATGACTTCCTTCTGTCAGTCCGGTTGTCTCACAAGCTGCCGCTACCGCGTCATCTGTAACCGGTGTATGTCCTGTGGCTGGGATGACAGTCTGCTCAACCAGTACTTTTCCGCAGACACGGCAATGGCTTCCTTCCGTAATACCGGCGGTTTCACAAGCAGCTGCCACCTCAGGATCTATCACAACTGTATGTCCTGTGGCTGGGATTTCTTCCATATAACTATTTCCGCAGATCGTACAGGTATACTCTCTTGTTCCGGCTTTTTCACAGGCTGCATCTGCAAGTATACTTGCATTGTAATTATGCAGACATTTTGTGACCACAGCACTGTTATGTTTGCCATCTTCCATGGCAACTGCTTTTATCACCGGATATTCGGAGCTGTTCCATAAAAAATCCGATTGATATAACATCCGCGTACCGGATGTCACCGGATTACTTTTATCCGTGGTATAATAGATTTCTGCCTCCTCATTATAACAGGACATTCCTATCTTTGATCCACTTGCATTTTCGTTCACAGATATCCATGGGCTGCCAACACTATCTATTTCTGTTGCAGGCAGATATCCTTCCCAATAGCTTTCCTCCGCATGATGGTTTTTAGAATAACTGCTGGATGTGTCATAATAATCATCATTCCGCAGAAAATAGGTATATCCAACGTTATCGCTTCCGTTATCATCCCAGGTACAGTCGACATTATACCAGTTATTTTCCAACTTTATCTTATTCCACTCATGATCAAAACTAGTCACTGCCACGGTATCAATACCGGTTCCATTGCACATCATCTCAAATGTCTGGGCATATCCTGCACATACCGTCTTATTCGTACATAAAACACTGTATACGGACTGTGAATATTCTGTATTTTCTGTTGCAAAATCGCTATTTACAAGATCATGATTATATTCAACCTTTTGAATGATCAGATCATGTATGGTTTGTACTTTTTCGTCCTCTGTGCTGCATTCATCAATCTGTTTCTGCCAGGTGTCAACCTGCGCTTTTACTTTTTCAGTTTCCTCCATCCGGTCTGCACCCTTGCCAAACGCAGGATAAATACCAAATATCATAGAAACTTTTTTGTTTGAGTATGTAATTGTATAAATCGTCGCATTTAAAAAATAATATTGTGGTTTTGAATACCGAAACATCCGCAATACCTTTTTTTGCTTTTCTTTTTCAAGAGTGCTTCCCGATATCGCCTTCATCCGGTACGTTCCCGTATTCGTTGTCACTGCATCCGTTTCTGTTGTCAGATATTTTGCACATATGGCATCCAGATCATCCCAGTATTTTTTTTCCTCATCCGATAACTGTTCATAAAAATAATCACTTCCATACTTTTCCCAGTCATCGGCAGATATACCTGTCATCCGAAACAATGACTGTTCCGCAGCGTCATCTTCCTCTACAGACTCATAATCCTCATCATCTGCTTCTTCTGTTTTTTCTTCAAACGAAAAACGACCGACCGGTAATTCTGTATCTGTCAGAATTTCATCCGCATAAATGCTGTTACCATCCCCGGAAAACAAAAATGTCAGACTGCAAAAAACCACCGCCAATATTCCTGTTTTAAATTTTGTTCTTTTCATGTGCATCCCTATTCTTACTCGTATCAAATATTGTTTTCATACCGTCCCAGTTTATCATGCAGCATTTTACCCAGACTAAAAACCGCTTCTTTCTCACTGGCACTCCACGTTCATTATACCTTCCTCTCCGTCATCAAACAAGTCTTATCCCTTGTATCTTTTGTATTTTTCCACAATCTTTTCTGTCAGGATTCTTCGATCAACTCCGAAAGCGGCGCAAATGTGTATCCCATTTCTTCCCATTTTGTCAGCAGCTCATCTAAAATCTCTCCATTCGTCTTTGAAGTGCTGTGCAATAAAACGATCGCTCCCGGATGGATTCTCGTCAGCAATTTATCAAATGCCTCTTCCTTCGTCGGCTGATCATCCACATTCCAGTCCACATAGGCAAGGCTCCAGAAAAACGTATTGTATCCAAGTTCTTTTGCCATTTTAAGATTTGCTGTGCTGTATTTTCCCTGCGGTGGACGGTAATATTTGATCATTTCTTTTCCCGTGATCGACTGGTACAACGATGCAACATCATCAATTTCCTTTTGAAACGAAGCCATATCCGATATGGATGACATATCCGGATGATGATAAGTATGGTTACCGACGGCATGCCCTTCTTCTGTCATCCGCTTTACGATATCCGGCGCAGATTCAAGGAAGTGCCCCACAACAAAAAATGTAGCTTTTGCATTATGTTTTTTTAATGCATCCAAAATCGGTTCTGTATTTCCGTTTTCATATCCACAGTCAAACGTAAGATAAATAACCTTTTTGTTTTTATCCCCCACATACCATGCGTTGTATTCTTTCAATTCATCCGCCGTCACATTGCCTGTCGGCTGAGTTCCTTCTGCACCAAACCCCAATCCCCAGTTATCTGCCTGATTCTGGACAGACACTGTCTGCACCGTCTTTTTTACCTGCTGTTTCTGCACCATGCCCACGCCCCAGCCCAGAATAAACATAAAAACAAACAATGCCGTTACTTTTAAAATTTTCTTTTTCTTATGGCTCATACGTTTCCTTTCCATCTCACTTTCTGATGATTGCATAGCAACAATGCATTGCTGCCAAATATTGCTACAATATTCCTTTTTATATTCTATGTGAAAAGACGCATGTACCATGCCCGAAAAATTTTATTTGCAGGATTTCGGAAAACGAAGGAACAAAAAAGGGGCTGACATTTCTGCCAGACCCTCCGGTAAATTCATCTAAATAATAAATTTTTCTTTATTCATAACGCAGTGCATCGATGACTTCCATCTTTGATGCCTTGTTTGCCGGATAATATCCGAAAAATACACCGGTCAGCATAGAGAAGAACAGGGAAAGCATGATCGCCGTTACAGAAGGATGCACCGACATGATAATGTAATTTGCATACTGTGCATACATACTCTGAATAACAAATCCAGCCACTTTTCCAAGCAATGCTCCGATTCCTACGCCGATCAGGATACCGATAATACCACCGATCAGACAGAGCATGATCGCCTCAATTACGAACTGCATACGAATCGTACGCCGTTTTGCACCAAGTGCCATACGGACACCAATCTCTCTGGTACGCTCCGTGATGGACACGAGCATGATATTCATAACGCCGACACCACCTACGATCAGTGAAATCGCCGCAATACCGGAAACCGCAATCGTGATCACGTTAAGTACCGTATTGATCATACCAAGGTCGGATGCCATGTTGTATGCACTGACATGGAAGTTTTTATTGTTCGCATATACCTCATCAAAATATGATAAGACATCAGCGGTTGCCTGGTTGACATCCGCAAGCGGGTCGATCATAAGATTAAAATAATCATAGCCGGTACGGTCAGCACCCTGAAGTTTAAAGCAGGTCTGAAGCGGGATCATTACATCTGTACTTCGGTCTTTTTCCGGAATGGATGTGTCCACTTTTCCAAATAATGCCTGATTATATACGTAAACACCAACTACAACAAAATCATAAATTCCGCCATCCGATGTTGCAACGGAAATGGTTTCACCGATGGGATCTTTTCCGTTAAAGTATCTCTCTGCCATCGTATCTGCGATCACACAAACTTTCTTTTTGCCATTATTATCTTCCTTTGTCAGATTTCTTCCGGCATGCATCTCCAGTTTCATGAACTCTAAATATTCCGGCGTAATACCATCCAGACTGACGTTTGCATAATTACTGGAATCTTTTTCATCTTTAATAGTTCCTGATCCAAGATAAGTCTGAGCTGCAACACCTGTTACCTCATCCGGATATTTTTCAATCAATCCATCGATCATATCCTGTGTGACATAATCGCTGTCTGTCATATCCGGCTGTTCCCAGGTAGCCCAGTCTTCATCATTTTCCGGATAACGTGCCTCGACATACGCCTGTACCATATTTCCACCAAGTGAATTCATGGTTGCCGTCAGCGTACTCTGGATGGAACCACCGATCGTCGTGATAATGATCACCGAACTGATACCGATGATGATTCCAAGCATCGTCAGAAGAGAACGCATCTTGTTGCTGGAAATACTCGTGACCGCCTCTTTGATATTTTCCCAAAACATTAATGTTCACCTCCGTTATCCGCCACGATCTGTCCGTCTAACAGAGTAACGATACGCTCTGTCTCCTGTGCAAGTTCCTGGGAGTGTGTGATCAGGACAATCGTTTTCCCCTGTTCTTCATGAAGCTTGTGGAACAGATCCATGACCATATGACCTGTCTTAGAATCCAGCGCTCCGGTCGGCTCATCCGCAAGGATGATTGCCGGATCATTGATCATTGCCCTTGCAATCGCAACACGTTGTTTCTGACCACCGGAAAGTTCGTTTGGTCTGTGATCCGCACGTTCCTCCATTCCCACCATTTTAAGCATTTCCATGGCATGTTCTTTTCTATTTTTGGAATGATCTTCTCCATATAATAACGGTACCATAACATTTTTTAACGCATTGGCCCTCGGAAGAAGATTGAAGTTCTGAAATACAAAACCGATCCTGCGGTTTCTGATCGCACTTCGCACCTCATCTGACATTCCATTGACATCCTGTCCCTCCAGATAATAATTTCCCTGTGTCTGACGGTCGAGGACTCCAATAATATTCATCAATGTACTCTTACCGGAACCGGATTCACCGACAATGGAAACAAATTCTCCTTTATTTACGGTAAGATTGATCCCATGTAATATTTCAAGTTCATTTGGTTTTCCCAAATAATATGTCTTTACGATATTTTCCATTCGGATTACTGGTTCACTCACTACTCATTTCCCTCCACGTCGTTGCTCATACCTTCTGCATCTGAGCTGTCATCCGTAGCTGCTCCAGTTCCCATATCCTGTTCGGAATACATCTGTTCTGGTGTAAACTGCTGTCCTTCCATCACAGTTCCAGAATAATCATAAATCAGCTTATCCCCTTCTGACAGATCTCCACCGGTTACCTCAGTATAATAATCAACCTCCTCACCGACTGTGATATTCTTTTTCACTGCCGTAGCAGAACCATCTGCATTTGCCTCCGCTACAAGTACATAAGAATTACCATCATCATCTGTTTTGACCAGATCATATGGAACTGCTAAAACCTCACCTCTTTCTTTGATCATTACTTTTGCTTTTGCTTCCATGCCAACAAGAAGTTCTGTGTTATCCAAAGAAATCTCAACGGAATATCCTCCCGATGTTGTTGTCTGTCCATCAGATCCTGTAGACTGTCCTTTGACACGGACAACTCTCGTTACGGTTCCGTTAATCGTTTCATCTCCCATTGCATCTGCTGTTACAGTTGCTTTCATTCCCTCTTCGATCTTTAAAATATCGGCTTCTTCCACAGTTGCAACCATCTTTAAAGAACTGGTATCTTCAATCGTTACAAGTGGTGTTTTGGAATCTGCATTGATATCTCCGACAGAAACATTGACTGCCGTTACAACGCCTCCGCAAGGTGCTGTGATGTTACAGTCATTTAACTGTTCTTTTAAATCTGTCAGTTTATCTTTGGACGTAGAATCTGTTGCCTTATATTGGTCAAGTTCTACCGCAAGCTGTGCATCTGCAACCGCACGGTTCGTTGTCTCTAATGTTTTCTGATATGCTTCCTCTGCATTTGTGACCGCTTTCTGTGCAGCTAATAAAGCCTGATAATCCGCATCTGACTTATCCTCGCTCTTATCCCACATGATATTCTGTACACGGTAAGCCTCTTTTGCATCGTCAATTGTCTTCTGCGCATCAGCAAGCTGTGTCTGCTGATCCTCTTTCGCACGGCTGACTGCCTCTGCTGTCTGTCTGGAATTGATACTGTCTGTCGCATTGGTGTCAGACATATTTTTTTCGAGATCTGCGATCTGATCCTTGATCGTAGAAGAATCAAGTGTGCATAACACATCGCCTTCTTTTACGATATCTCCGACCTGAACATTAACTGCTGTAACCTCTGCCAATGCTTTTGAAGTTGCATTGTTCTTCGTGATACCTGATACAGTACCTTTTAAAGAGATCGTATCCGATAAATCTCTTTTCTGTACCGGCTCAACCTCTACTGTATTGACCGCCGTTGCCACCTGACTTGTCATTTTCTTTACTGCATTTCCAATAATTGCAGCTATAACAATCACAACTACAAGCACAATAATTACTATTTTTTTCTTTCCATTTTTTGGTTTTGTCTTGTCACCCATTTTTATTTCTCCCTTTTCTTAATTCGATTTACGGTGATTGTATCATTATCTATCTGTCAAAAAAAGGCACTTAAGTAAATATTAAGAATTCTTAAGTTTTCCATCCGCAAATCTTTCACTTTTTGTATTACTGTAATAATACAGTGGTTTCTTTGGAGTGTCAAGACATTTTTTGTATTTGGTATGATTTTATATACCAGTTTCGTCAGGCTTTTAGAATCTGCCGTGTTCCAATTCGCCGTTCGTCAATCATGCAAGCATGTTGACTCTCTTGCGCTCATCATATCACGAAAATATAACATCATTTCCCGCGTCAGGCTGAGTCCCTCCGGATCATCCGGGACATCCTCAAAATCAACCCACTCTGCACAGGCAAGTTCCTCATGATCCAGCCGAATCGCATCTCCCTCATCATCCAGCTCACAAAAATAACCCAGCAGCAGATTGCTGTCAAATCCCCATGGCTGGCTCTTGTAATAGCGGATATTTTTTACGGAAAGTCCAACCTCTTCTTTCACTTCCCGTGCTACTGTCTCCTCGGCAGTTTCACCAATTTCCGTAAATCCTGCAATCAACGCATACCGTTTGTATTCACGGTTTGCATACTTCGTCATAAGAATCTTTCTGCCATTTGTCACACCTACGATCACTGCCGGCGCAATTTTCGGGAAAACCATATTATTGCAGTGTGGGCATGAAAGCATCCTGAGTTTTTCACTATGCACCAGTCTGTGTCCACATCTGCCGCAATAGACATTATCACGGTACCAGACGTATAAATGCCAGGCAGTCGCCGCTGCAAGTACCTGCTCTTTCGGCTGCATAGTACGCGTTTCAAACATTTTATAATATGCAAATCCCGGCACCTCTAACCCAACTCCCGGATTCATCAAAAAATAATCGTCACTGCCGATTGAAAAAAGATAAACACATGCTGGCATCTTCCTTTCCATTTTGCGACAGATTATCTTTAGTTCTCCGTACGTCAGATAACACATCTGCCCATCATTTTTTACCAAAATGCGATTTTCATTGAAAATCATCAGAAAACTTTTATCTTGCGGTGTTTTTTTGTGATATTCATTGCTAAGGTGCATCGGAAATATATCCTGGATCATTGTATTTTCTCCTTTATTTTCCTTTATTCTCATTTATTCTGACAGAACCACAGATCACACACGGGATTTTACATCCCTTTATGCCATCATTCAAAAAACGGATGATATTTCATTCTGAAATACCATCCGGCCTGTCATATTATTTAACCTTTTTTAATATGCTTATGTGTAAACAGATGATCCTGGCAATATTCATAATTACCGTCACATTTTGAACAGAAACGGAACTCTAAATTCGGATCATCCAGCTCTGTTCTGCCACAGATGGCACATTTGTGCTTTGTAATGCCGGAGCCCGGTCTGGGTTGACGCATCTGTGTCTTGAACTGCTGTCTCCTGTGTATCTCATGCGGTGAATAACGCTTGAAATCTCTCGTTGAAAAGAAGAAAATAATAAAATTGAGCAGTGACATAAAAATTGCCACTCTTCCAGCCCAGCCGCTGATCACAAACTCATAGAGCGTCAGCACTGCATAAACAATCGCCATCCATTTCATCTTGATCGGGATAATGAAGTACAGCATCACCTGCATATCCGGATACATCAAGGCAAATGCAAGAAAAATGGACATATTAATATAGTTTGTGGAAAATCCCGACGCAATCGAATAAGATAACTGTGCCGCCAGTGCAGGCATCTGTGATATTACAGATGCATTCATCGCATAATAAATACCGTACAAAACAAATGCACCGATCACAGTAAATATCATTCCGCCGAAAATATAGACATTGAAACGGAAAGTTCCCCAGGTACGTTCAAGAGCCATACCAAGCTGATAATAAAACAATGCCATGATTAAAAGGAAAATCAGATTTGACTCGGTCGGCATAAACACCCATGTCACCAGTCTCCAGATCTGTCCATGTAAAATATGATAAGGACTGAGTGTTAGATAGCTTAAAATGCCAGGTGATACGGTTCCGAATACATAGCCGATCGTATATGCTCCGATCAGCCATATAATAAGGTTTGGAACTGCATAACGACCAATTTTACGTTCTAATTTATTTAACCAGTTCATCAGATAAAACCTTAACCTTTCTTTGAAAACACGCTGCCGGTCACATACACCGATCATGTAAATTGTAACCAGAACATCACTTTTTTCAGTATATCCGTATGCATGTGCTTTGTCAATCCGGGCTGATTTTATTCATAAAAAGTTTATACTTTTCCCCGATTTGCACATTGTCTTTTGTAAAATCATGTCGTATAATGTACTTTGCTTGGCTTTTGCCCGGCATTCTTTTTAATAAGAAGAAACAGCCACTTTATTTATATATTTTATCCGGATTTTCCGGAGTTACTGACTGGAGGAAATTATGGAAAATAATACGCTTCACAAACTTGGAATTGATATCGGTTCTACCACCGTAAAGGTTGCCGTGCTCGACGAACAGGACAATCTGCTCTTTTCCGATTATGAAAGACACTTTGCCAACATACGGGAAACGCTTTCTTCTCTGATCCAGAAAGCATTCGATCAGCTTGGCGACAAAAAGGTCGCACCAATGATCACCGGTTCCGGCGGACTTACGCTTGCAAAGCACTTAGATGTTCCTTTTGTACAGGAAGTTATCTCTGTATCTACTGCCTTACAGCACTATGCTCCACAGACGGATGTTGCCATTGAACTTGGCGGTGAAGATGCAAAAATTATTTATTTTGAAGGCGGTAATGTAGAACAGCGTATGAATGGTATCTGTGCAGGCGGTACCGGTTCTTTTATTGACCAGATGGCTTCCCTGATCCAGACAGATGCCTCCGGTCTGAACGAATATGCAAAGAATTACAAAGCAATCTACCCGATTGCTGCCCGCTGCGGTGTTTTTGCCAAAACAGATATCCAACCTCTGATCAATGAAGGTGCTACAAGAGAAGATCTTTCTGCATCTATTTTTCAGGCGGTCGTTAATCAGACGATCAGTGGTCTTGCCTGTGGTAAACCGATCCGCGGCCACGTCGCATTCTTAGGCGGTCCACTCCACTTTTTATCCGAATTAAAGGCTGCATTTATCCGCACCTTGAACTTGGATGATGAGCATGCGATCACCCCGGACAATTCACACCTTTATGCGGCGATCGGTTCTGCTTTAAACTGCAAACCGGAACAGAACACAACCCTTTCTTCCATGCTTGAAAAACTAAACTCTGATATACATATGGAATTTGAGGTAGCACGTCTTGATCCATTATTTAAAGATCAGGAAGAATATGATACTTTCCGTGCCCGCCACGACGGACACAATGTGAAAACAGGCGATCTTTCCACTTACGAAGGAAACTGTTATCTCGGTATCGACGCCGGTTCCACCACAACAAAAATTGCTCTGGTTGGTGAAGACGGTTCTTTATTGTATTCATTTTACAGTAACAACAACGGAAGTCCTCTCTCCACTGCAATCCGTTCTATCAAGGAGATTTATGAAAAGCTTCCGGCAAATGCACATATCGTACACTCCTGCTCTACCGGTTACGGCGAAGCGCTTTTAAAAGCTGCGTTAATGTTAGATGACGGCGAGGTAGAAACCGTCGCCCACTATTATGCGGCAGCATTTTTCGACCCTGAGGTAGACTGTATCTTAGACATCGGCGGTCAGGATATGAAATGCATCAAGATCAAAAATCAGACCGTGGACAGTGTGCAGTTAAATGAAGCCTGTTCCTCCGGCTGTGGTTCTTTCATCGAAACATTTGCAAAATCCTTAAACTTTTCTGTACAGGATTTCGCAAAAGAGGCGCTTTTTGCAAAAAACCCGATCGATCTTGGGACCCGCTGTACCGTATTCATGAACTCCAAAGTAAAACAGGCACAGAAAGAAGGCGCTTCCGTCGCTGATATCTCTGCCGGGCTTGCCTACTCCGTCATTAAAAATGCATTATTTAAAGTTATCAAGCTCTCTGACGCAAGCGAACTTGGAAAAAACATCGTGGTACAGGGTGGTACTTTTTACAATGATGCCGTGCTCCGCAGCTTTGAAAAGATCTCCGGCTGTGAATGTGTCCGCCCGGATATCGCAGGTATCATGGGTGCTTTCGGTGCTGCTCTCATCGCAAGAGAGCGCCATGAAGCGGACTATCAGACAACAATGCTCTCCATCGACGAGATCAATGCACTGACTTTCGATACCAAACTTGCAAGATGTCAGGGCTGTACCAACCACTGTCTGCTGACGATCAACCGTTTCTCCGGAAACCGCCAGTATATCACCGGAAACCGCTGTGAGCGCGGTGTCGGCGGTGTGAAAAACAAAGAAAATATTCCAAACTTATTTGAATATAAAAATAAACGTTTATTCGACTACCCTTCCTTAAAACCGGAAGAGGCCCCGCGCGGCACGGTAGGTATCCCAAGAGTTTTAAATATGTACGAAAATTTCCCGTTTTGGGCTACCTTTTTCAAAAAACTTGGTTTTTCCGTTGTGCTGTCCCCACAGTCAACCAGAAAGATCTACGAACTTGGCATTGACTCGATTCCGAGTGAATCCGAGTGTTATCCGGCAAAACTTGCACATGGACATGTGACCTGGCTGATCCATCAGAATGTGGACTTTATTTTCTACCCATGTGTTCCTTATGAACGCAATGAATTCCCGGATTCCAACAACCATTACAACTGCCCGATCGTAACTTCCTATGCGGAAAATATCAAAAATAACGTGGAAGATATTACTTCCGGCAAAGTACGTTTTTATAATCCATTCATGGCATTTACCAGTGAAGAAACTTTATCCTCACAGCTTGTAAAAGCTTTTACTGCACCAGAATTTGCCATCCCAGAGTCTGAGATCCGCGATGCCGTTTCCGAAGGATACAAAGAACTTGCCGTTGTCCGTATGGAAATGCAAAAAAAAGGTGAGGAAGTCTTAGATTATATGGAAAAGACCGGGAAACGCGGTATCGTATTAGCAGGACGTCCATACCACGTTGACCCTGAGATCAACCACGGTATTCCGGAACTGATCAATTCCTACGGTATTGCCGTGCTGACAGAGGATTCCGTTTCCCATCTGCATCAGGTGGAGCGTCCACTCATCGTTATGGATCAATGGATGTATCATTCCCGTCTGTATGCAGCTGCCAACTTTGTAAAAACCAGAGATGATCTCGACCTGATCCAGTTAAACTCTTTCGGCTGTGGCTTAGATGCCGTTACCACCGATGCAGTCAATGACATTCTGACAAAATCAGGTAAAATTTACACCTGCTTAAAGATTGATGAGGTTAACAACTTAGGTGCCGCAAGGATCCGTATCCGTTCTTTACTCTCCGCTATCCGTGTACGTGAGAAGAAACAGACCAAACGGACCATCGTTCCTTCCAACTACAACAGAGTTGTTTTCACGGAAGAGATGCGTAAAAATTATACGATCCTCTGTCCGCAGATGTCACCGATCCACTTTGAACTGTTAGAGCCTGCATTCTGCGCAGCCGGTTATAATCTGGTCGTACCGGATGTTCCAAGCCGAACCTCTGTGGATGTCGGATTAAAATATGTAAACAATGACGCCTGCTATCCGTCTCTGATCGTAGTAGGACAGCTTATGAGTGCTGTCATGTCTGGCAATTATGACATGAATAAAACAGCGATCCTGATCTCCCAGACCGGCGGTGGCTGCCGTGCCAGCAACTATATCGGTTTCATCCGCCGTGCGCTTGAAAAAGCAGGATATCCGAATGTACCGGTTATCTCCATCAACTTAAGTGGTCTTGAGAGCAATCCAGGATTTAAACTGACACCTTCACTGATCCAGCACGGTCTGTATGCGTTAGAGTTCGGTGATATTTTCCTTCGCTGCCTCTACCGCACACGCCCTTACGAAGCGGTAAAAGGCTCCGCAAATGCACTGCATGAAAAATGGAAAAAAGAAGTTATCTCCTTTATTACACAGGATAAACTGTTATCCCACCGAAAATTCAAGCAGATGTGCCGCCAGATCATCCGTGATTTTGACAATCTTGACCGCATAGATGTAAAAAAACCCCGCGTCGGCGTTGTCGGTGAGATTTTAGTAAAATTCCATCCTGCTGCAAACAACGATTTAGTCGGACTGTTAGAATCCGAAGGTGCAGAAGCTGTTGTGCCGGATCTGACTGACTTCCTGCTCTACTGCTTCTATAACACCGGATTTAAAGCTGACAACCTTGGATTCAGCAAAAAGTCCAAACGTATCGGACGTCTTGGCATCAACTTCTTTGAATGGTTAAGAAGTGCCGCCAGAGATGAATTTGAAAAAAGTAAGCATTTTGATCCGCCTGCACATATCGATGATCTTGCAAATTATGCAAGAGATATCGTATCCGAAGGTAACCAGACCGGTGAAGGCTGGTTCTTAACCGGCGAGATGATGGAGCTGATCCACAGCGGTACACCAAACATCGTCTGTACACAGCCGTTTGCCTGCCTGCCGAACCATGTTGTCGGAAAAGGTGTTATCAAAGAGCTTCGCCACCGTTTCCCGGAATCAAATATTGTTGCCATTGACTACGATCCGGGTGCAAGTGAAGTTAACCAGTTGAACCGTATCAAACTGATGCTTTCCACTGCAAATAAAAATCTTGCAAAACAATCTTTATAAGTTCTTACAGCCGCCCTTTTGTGCGGCTGTTTTTTCGATTATTTCCAGACTGCATAATAATTGCGGTTCTGTTCTACCGGCTGCGAAAAATCTGCCTCATATCCATTGTCGTCCTGCCAGCCGGCAAACTCTCTGTCTTTTTCTACCGGCACTGCAGGTGCACCAATCGTATCGCCTTCCATCACACAATACCGCTTATAACAGTCACTTGTATCTGCATCCTTATAAAATTGGACATAATACTTCTGTTCCACCATATTTTCTAATTTGTTCCATACTGCTGTCCGGCTGCATTTCACTGTCCCATTTTTTCCATCCGGATGTATAAACTCTCTGTCTACGCCCATAGAAATTATTCCTTTTTCCATATCAGCTCCCATAATACGCATTACAATGCCAGTCTGGGCATCCAGTTCCTTTGCAAGCTGTTCTGTCACATCTGCAGTGAATTCCTTATTCTCTGCCACAGGATATGACTGCTTTATCTTTATATTACCAAGCGTATCTTCTACAACCATTGGCAGCTGACTTTCTAATTCTGTCGCATAATTCATGCGACCGATTACCGTTAATATTATCAGGATTGTTATTGCACCAATTACGATGCCAATCATCATAGTTATCATATTTTTCACTTTTCCCACCCTTTATCTGTCATTCATTCTGTATTTTGCAAACTATTACACACGCTTTTTGCGGGTAATTTACCCTCATCAGTTATTTACCGGCAGCTTTACTGCGGCATATCTGACTCTGTTATCACAATCTACTGCCATCACATTTAATTCATACACCCCCGGCACCTGAAAATCCAGTTCATTTTGCAGCATGTTTCCGTCGGGCGAAACAACTTTCATCAAATGTACCTGCAATTCATTTCCTGCATGATCCCACGCCTTTACAACATCCTCCATCTGATATTTTCCGGTTTTCAAATATCCTGTTACAACCGTTGCAAAATAGGGTGGCAATTTTTGTGATTCCGCATAAAATGTTTCAAAATCTGCCGGATTTTCCGTCTGCTGCTCCATCTGATCTGATACGATCTCCACGATCCCCGTATTTCCCTTTTCATCCATCACACCCTTTAAAATCATCCACATCAGACCTGTCAGGACTACTGCCTGAAAAATTGTTTTCCCATACATTTTAATCACTTCATGCATATCCACCTCTCTAACTGCCGCAGATGCAATTCAAAAACTGCTGCACAGATCCATAAACAATCCCACCCTGTTTCATGTTTTCATACCAGAAACCAATAAAAAAAAGTGTTACGACAACCGCTAAAAATCCACTTCCAAATTCCTCTATAATATCTTCCATCGTCTTTTCCTTTCCTGTACGTTTAGAAAGATGATACATAAATTAAAACTTCATAAAACATCCGTATCATTGCACCGCCAGCCAAAATAGCCAAAAAAGTCCCTCCGAATTTTTCCACAATCATCATCAGACTCAAATCCATCACCTCGCAATCGCGTATGTAATATTCTCTTCAGAAATTCCAAGTACCGGTATGCGATAATGATACTTTAATGCCACCTGTGCAATTCTCATATTCTGCCATGCATCATAAATGCAGTCCGAAATCTTTAATTCATATCCATCTTCCACCGCCTTCTTTTTACATGCCTCGATAACAGCCGGATTAAAATTACTATTTTCCAGTTCTGCAACCACCTGTGATTTATATTCTTTTGCAGCAGCTACCTGACCACTCGCTCCAATCAGGCCTGTACATACAAAAATATTTGCCAGTAATATAAATAAAATACCAAATGCTCCGATTATCTGCCTCATTGCAGCGTACCTCCCATCCTTCCAAGCATATGAAACATCATTGTCATCCCAACCGTAAGATCAATCAACAGCTTTATCGTTGCAGCTATAACCGGATAAGAAAATATCATTTTCTGTCTAAATGCAATTTTCCCGTTTCTGATTTCTTCCGCCCGGTTTTGCATTTCATTCACATGCATGATCAGATGATTCATCTGTGTCACTGCGTCCCCGGTTCCCATCTCCGCAACAGCATGAAGCATTTTCATACAATTCTGGGCTTCCGGCACATCAAATTCTTTGCAAAAATCTGTATATGCGCTCAGTTTTTCCGGTGTTTTGTTTAATCTTTCTTCCAGACGCTCAATCTCATATCTGAGTACCTGTGGTGCACTTTTTTTCGACTTTTCAATCGAAACCTGCACATTATTATTCTGTAATAACAGTGCAAGTTCCATAAACCATCCCGGAAGTGCCAGATATACAGCCTCGGTCACATCTTTTTTTGCGACCTGGTATCCCACCTTATGCTGCATAGCCAAAAAGAGTGTTACCGGAAATAAAATTCCTGCGAGCAGATATTTCCCACTCAAAGCAGCAGCCAGCATGACACCGGCCACCGGCAATGTCCACAACATACTTTTTCTTTTTTCCTTTTTTTCATCGTAATGATACACCATTTCACAGCTTGAACTGATTTCCTGTTCTTTCTCTGTTTCCTCAGTGACCAGCCAGTCATTCGTCAGATTTTTAGAACTCTTTACAAACACCCACAACAAAAAAAGAAGAAATACCAGTGACGAAATCTGAATGATTCCTACTCCAAAAATATTAAAATCTGTTTTCACCACAAACAGATCTTTCATGGAGTCTAACACATATAATGCCGTCGCACACAAAATAACCGCTACGATCACAGATACAATATTGTCCATATGACTTTTTTTCTTTTCAGCCTGCAGCTGGTAACCTCTGCGTTTCCACAATTCAATATCCTCTAACAGAATCAGCGCAGATTCATTCATTTCTCCCCCGTGTTCCTCAGCATTAATAAGAAGCTCATGAACCATTTTTAATTTCGGGCACTGATATTGCCTCTCAATCGGTTCTAGTGCCTTCTCAAAGATATTTTCCCCTGCAGGGAATTTTCCAAACTCCAGTTTCAGGATTACCTGCTCAATACAGGAACGCATCTTTCCTTCTTCAAATATTTCTCTGGTTTCCTTCAGTGCACTTAAAATTTTTCCCGTCTTCTGAAATGCATATAACATCTGCTCCATATATTCTGTGGCATCTGTAAACCGCTTCTGCTCGTACATCTTATGGTACATATCCAGCACCAAAACGGGCAGCATTGCCGCAACTGCGCCTAGAACGATCACAACGCCAACCGTCTTTAGCCGAAACAGTGCTCCGATGCCAAGCACACCCGTCAACGCCATAAATATCATCACCGCATGCGTTTTCCATGAAAAATGATAACCATACATATCTACTTTCTTCTGTAGATTTTTCGGATTCCAAAAAGTCAGCCACCCAATCATACATCCTCCCCCTTATCTTCCCTCTTCAAGATATGTTTCAAACTCTCTGCATACAAACGGATCATCCACACCTGTTTCCCGGAACCTTTTTTGAATATCCGGCGGTAATTCTTTAGATACCAATGCCCCATCCTCAACAATCATGTATATCCTGTTTTTCCCTTCTTCCCGTGAGAAAAAACAAAGCTGGTCTATATAGCGATCCACCTGTCCATCCAAAGATTCCGTTTTCCGGATCAGAACCGCTGCATTCACATAACGGTATATCCGATTTTCCATACGCTGCGCATCATTGACATTGTTCATCATGTTTAATATCCGATCCGGCAGTTTTCTCACATCATCCAGATGAATTGTCGTAAATCCATGAACGCCGGTACTCCACTGCTCCAGCAATGATGTAACCTCCACAGAACGCGCCTCTGAGAGCATCAGCCAGCTCGGATTCTGACGCAGCGAAGCCTTGATTGCATCTGTATAATCAAATCCTGTTCCCACGCGGAGTTCCACCGCATCTGCCCCTGGATTGATGTTTGCGTAATGGATCTCAAGTGAATCTTCTATGGTGATAACACGCTCTTCCTTTCTGATAAACTGCATAAAAAATTTTGCACATTCTGTCTTGCCTGCCCCCGGTTCCCCGCCAAATACAAGATTCATTTTCGCCTGTACACAATTTAACAGCAAATGCAGCACTTCCTTCTCACAATACCTCTGCTCTAACAGATTCTTTAAAGTATTTCTCACAAAACACGGTGATTTACGGATACAGATACTGATTCCTGATATTGCTGCAGACTCGTGAATAATGCTGATTCTCAACTCTTTTGTATCAGCTTCTAATATTTTGTTTGCATTATTAAATTGCTTATTGATACAATTTGAAATACTGTGTGTAAACGTACTGATAAAAGCTTCCGGTATCTCCTCCTTTGCACAATACCTTCCCCGCTTTAAGTCTGTAATCCATAATTTTTGTCCATTATAATCCACATCCGTCACTTCTGGTCTGTTCAGATATTTCCAGAATATTCCAAACTGTTCCGGTGTTGGTTCAAAAATAATTTTTTCACTCATTTTTCCCTCCAAAATTTATTCCAGAGGGCTTTTCCATACCGAAAAGCCCTCTATGATTTCTATTGCTTTACATTTTCTCCCTAACTAAGGGCGAAGTGCATTCATATTATTAAAAAAGCCTGTAAGCGTATTTTTAAATTCCGTCGCAACGTATCCGTCCGAGGACAGCGCTGCCACAATAATTGCTCCTAATGCCAATAATACGATCACTGCAAGAATTGCATTTCCATAATGTTTCATTACCTGTTCCATAGTTAAATCCTCCATTTTCAATCTGTTCAATTTGTTTCATGAGAAGAAACAGATTCTCTTCCATTTCCTCAAAAAAAATTTTATTGCGCTCTGTTTCTGATTTCTGTTTCCACAATCTGATAAAGTTATCAATTTTTTCCTGGTCAGATACCCACTCCAGTTCTCCATTTTGCGGGATACACCCAATCTGCTCCGGTGCAATGCGATACATATGTACCAGATCCGTCTTCATCTGCCTTACATGCGGAACGTAACCTTCGATCAGATAAAGGACTTTCTTTTGCCTTCTCGTCAAACTGCAAATCATATCCCCACATCCATCCGGATATGAATGGGCGCCCGCCACAATGATATCTGCTTTTTTCAAACTGTTTTGTATCTTTTTGTCTCTTCCATACCCACAATCCGCAAATAAAATCTTTTCCTTTCCACCGGAAAAGATGCACTGCCAGCCATTCTTATACTGTACGAAAATATCGTATGCCGGCCTGCTCTTTGCTAATAATTCTGCCATTACGATCATGGACGCTGTCGTGTGAAATGATTTTTCCATGCCCCAGAATGCTATTTTTACAGACATACTGACACTCCTTTTTGTAAACAAAAAAGACGCAAAATATCTTTCCCACAACCTCTGTTATGAAAATTTACCCTGTGAAATAAACTGATAATTACTGATTTAAAAAAGATGGAAACACCTGTCTGGTTTCCAGCGATACGGTTCATTATAAAACCGTAAAAATGTCTGCTGTTTCGTTCATCCTTTTTCAAAACCGCTCCAATCTCCTCAATGCATAGAACGATCTTTGATGCTTCACGCAAACCCGATAAAAAGATAGACATATATTACTGCATTTTATTATATTTGTAAATACCTGATTTTAATTTTTTCTTTTCTTTTAATAATATATCATTTATAATTGTGCATGGGAAACAGCTGATATCTTGCTGGCACTATTCCCAAATATTTTCCATATAATCTGGAGGAGTTTCATGAAAGAGTTTGTAATTGTAACCGATACAACCACTGATTTACCAAGAGACTATGTACAAAAACATCACTTATACATGATGTCCCTTCCGTACACCTTAGAAGGTACATCCTACACCTGGGAAAACCCAATGCCTGTCAAAGAATTTTATGATAAAATGCGTGCCGGATCACTGCCGACAACTTCACAGGCAAACCCCGAAGAAGCCGCCTTGCTGTATGAATCTATTCTGCAGGAAAATGATGTGGATATTCTTCATATTGCATTTTCTTCCGGTCTCAGTGGAAGTTTTAACAGCTGCCGGATCGCCGCTGCAGACGTATGTGAAAAATATCCGGATCACCGAATCGTAGTTGTAGATTCCCTTGCCGCAACATTAGGTCAGGGTCTGCTTGTCTATAAAGCGGTTCAGCTAAAAGAATCCGGAAAAAGTTTAGATGAAATTACTGCCTGGGTTGAAGAAAATAAATACCATCTCGTACATAATTTTACCGTGGATGATCTTTTTCATCTGCATCGCGGCGGGCGTCTCTCTAAGACAGCTGCGATTGTCGGTACAATGATCAATTTAAAACCGGTACTCCATGTTGACGATGAGGGACATCTTGTCATGTTAAGCAAAGTGCGCGGTCGCAAGAAATCATTGATCGGACTTGTCGACTGCATGGAAAAACAGCTCGGTGACTGGAAAGATAAAAATGACATCATCTTTATCAGTCATGGCGACTGCCCGGAAGATGCACAGTTTGTTGCTGATCTGATTAAAGAACGTTTTGGATATGAAAATTTTATGATTGGATATATCGGTGCCACGATCGGCGCGCATTCCGGTCCGGGTACGGTTGCACTGTTTTACATGGGGGATCACCGCTAACCTCTATAGCAGCCATATCTTTTACACCTTATAATCATATCCGTGATCCAAAAAGAGGCATGTGAAAAGATGAAAAATCATTTTTCACATACCTCTTTTTATTCTTCCTGATACCATCCCTCGCCTGCTGTGCAAATCCTGTATTCTCCGCTCCTGTTCCAAATACGTTCTGTTTCTATCATCTGCTTCCCCATCGGAAGTACTTATAAATGATTCCCTTTACTAATTCGTAAATTTTACAGCCGTACCATATGCAATAACTTCTGCTGCACCCTGCATAATTGCAGAAGATGCATAACGGATATTTACAACCGCATCCGCACCTAAGCTCTCTGCCTCTTCCACCATACGCTTTGTTGCAAGTGCTCTCGCCTCATTCATCATTTCGTTGTACGCCTTTAACTCTCCGCCAACTAATGTCTTGAACCCCTGTGTAATATCTTTTCCGATATTTTTACTCTGGATCGTGCTTCCCTTTACCAGACCAAGCATCTCTAAATTTTTGCCGCTGATATAATCAGTATTTACTAAGATCATCTTCTTCTCCACTCCTTATCTCCTGCACACGTTCTACGGTTACTGCAAATGCTACTCCTGCCAGTGCCAGCGGAATGATCACCATCAACAATTTTATGATGACAGTCAGATCCGGGATCAGCATAAATGCTGCAGCAATTGCCACATAATACACGACCAGAATTGCTGCAATGATAATCGGAGCAATCATTTTATTTCGATGTTCCTTTTTCATACCTTTTTCCTCCCTTGTGTATTATCTGATTAATACAATAATACATTTAACAACATATGTCAACCACAAATCAATGCAAAATATCCCCAGTCCCAGATGATATGTTCAAAACTATTTTCTAAATATTCGTAAATATCATCTTCCTCATAACCCGTCATGCGGGAGATCACAACCATACAATCACGCACATCTTCATAGGGAATTTCTTTTCGGCAGGAAGTTGAAATTCCTTCTTCGCAGAAGCTTCCCTCCCCCTGACTTAACAGCCAGTGTAAAAAAACAACATGCCGTATCGCGGCATATTCCATCGCGATCCACTGCACCTGTACGACCATCTCCTCTAAATTTCCCTCCGGCTTTAAAGAATCTGCATACAACTCTGTCAAAAGGAACCGCCGCATCAACGGCTGGTATTTCAAAAACTGCACTTCAAACTCCTGCCATTCTTTTACGACTTCCTCATTGATTCCCTGTTCGGACAACTGTTCTGCAAGCTGTGCAACCGGTTCTAAGTATTTTTCATACAAACCTTCCCTGCGATAATTCTCTGCAAGGTCGAGCAAGAGTTCGTTACACTCCTCAATGGAATACTGCAGTGTCTTTTCGATTCCATCGATGGTTTTTGACAATTCTTTAAGAAATCCATCCGGATACAATTTTGCCACGTCTGTTAAATCCAGTCCCAGCGCATCTTTTGCCTCATCATTTACCTGTTTATTTTCCATACGCTCATCTTCCACACGCTCATACACGTCGAGCAGCACATAAAAAATCTTCATCAGATTATGCTCCGGCGTATGCGCATCATCTTCCAGCAACTCAGCTAAAAATGCGCGTAGTTTCACATATGGTGCCAGTTCCTGATAAGCAGATACATCCGGTTCCCCGGAAAAAGAGACATGATCCCTCTCCCACAACAGATCAATGACCGCCGGACAGGACGGCATCAGGAAATATTCCGTGACATTCTCATTAAATTTATGAATCTCTCTTGGAAAAAGCTGACATGTCTGCGAAAGTATCTCATCCCCATAAGTAAGAACTAATCTGCATAGTTTTTTGTCATTCAGAAATGGACAGTCTTTCTTGGCATTTAATCCAATGACTCTGCCGCCATCCTTCTTCGTTACATATCCACTCAGCTTTTCTTTTTTTGTCTGCTGCCCTCTATCTGCAACACACATTTCTTCCGGCGTCAGCGTGTGTTTCCACTTTGCATAAGTATCCTCATCCACACCGATCTTCCACTCCCTGCAGCATGTAAAACTGCACCGATCCGCAATACAGGTAAAATCTTCATAATAATCCGGCTTCATTTTTCTCTCCTAGCTCATGAATAAATATAGGGCTGTTTTCAAAAGGTTTTCCAAAATCTAACGAACGGCATCCTGTATCACCTTTTGAAATCCAGCCCCATATTTTTTATAATATCTTCGTCGTCCACTTTGAGCAGTCCCACACAGCATTCACCACATCCTGATAGAAATCCGGTTCATGGCAGATCAAAAGTACTGCTCCCCGGTATTCGTTTAGAGCACGTTTTAATTCGTCTTTTGCATCCACATCCAGATGGTTCGTCGGCTCGTCCAAAAGCAGGATGTTAGTCGTGCGGTTCATCAGTTTGCACAGGCGTACTTTCGCCTGCTCGCCACCGCTTAACACACGCACCTGACTTTCAATATGCTTTGTGGTCAGCCCGCATTTTGCAAGCGCTGAACGCACTTCGTACTGGGAAAATGCTGGGAATTCCTCCCAGATTTCCTCGATACAGGTGTTTTTATTTTCCCCTTTGATCTCCTGCTCAAAATAGCCGATCTCTAAGTTTTCACCCAGAGTGACTTCCCCGGATAACGCCGGAACCAACCCTAAAATACTGCGCAGTAACGTTGTCTTTCCGATACCATTTGCACCGACTAAGGCAATCTTCTGACCGCGTTCCATAGAAATATTTAATGGCTTTGACAGAGGTTCCTCATAGCCGATGACAAGATCTTTTGTCTCAAAGATATATTTTCCCGGTGTCCTTCCGAGTTTGAAATCAAACTCCGGCTTTGGACGTTCTGCGGCAAGCTCGATCACGTCCATTTTGTCAAGTTTTTTCTGACGGGACATCGCCATATTTCTCGTAGCGACACGGGCCTTGTTGCGCGCCACAAAATCTTTTAACTCACTGATCTCCTGCTGCTGTTTGCGATAGGCAGCCTCAAGCTGTGATTTTTTCACTGCATAAACTTCCTGGAACTTATCATAATTCCCTACATAGCGGTCAAGTCTCTGGTTTTCCATATGATAAATGATATTTACCACATCATTTAAAAATGGGATATCGTGTGAGATCAGGATAAACGCATTCTCATATTCCTGCAGATAGCGCGTCAGCCATGCAATGTGCTCTGCATCCAGATAGTTCGTCGGCTCATCTAAAAGAAGGATGTCCGGTTTTTCTAAAAGCAGCTTTGCAAGCAATACTTTCATGCGCTGCCCGCCGCTTAAATCCGAGACATCATGGTCAAGCCCAAGGTCTAATAAACCAAGCGCTCTTGCCACTTCTTCCACTTTGCTGTCGATGACATAAAAATCATGCATTGTCAGCATATCCTGAATTACACCGAGTTCCTCCATCATGGCATCCATCTGATCCGGATCGGCGCTGCCTAACTGATCACAGATCTCATTCATGCGTTCTTCCTGCTCAAACAGCCACGCAAACGCTGATTTTAAAACGCTCTCGATCGTCATCCCCTTCTGCAGCGTGGAATTCTGATCCAGATATCCGGTCCGCACATTTTTTGCCCACTCAACTTTTCCTTCATCCGGCATCAGTTTTCCGGTCACAATGTTCATAAATGTGGACTTTCCCTCGCCATTGGCTCCAACTAATCCGATATGTTCCCCCGCAAGCAGGCGGAACGAAACATCCTCAAAAATTGCACGGTCGCCAAAGCCATGGGTCAGATGTTCAACATTTAATATACTCATATTTATCCTCTTTGCTTTCTGTTATCATCTATATGGTGCTCACGTTTTGTTCCGGCAAAACCATTATTACATGCTCACACTCAGCATCTTTTCCGTTTTCCGGTACACATGCCGGTACGCCGGGAACAAAAATGCGTCCGCGAAGATCCACGCCACCGGACTTGCAAAACATGCTGCCGGGAATCCAAACAGCGGTACTAATGCGAACCCGACGAGTGTTCTCGCCACCATCTCACAGACACCTGCTAAGATTGCAAACTTGCTGTATCCCATACCCTGGATCAGGAAACGGACGATATTGACAAATGCAAGTGGAATATAAAATGCACTGTTGATCAATAAAAACAGGTATACATTCTCAATGACTTCCACCTCCGCACGTTCCACGAAGAATAATGCTAAATTTCTTCCGGTCAGCGCAAGAATACCAAATGCAAGAATCGCGTATCCGATTCCAAGCAGGGAACATGCCTTTAATCCCTTTGAGATACGATCCATTTTCTTTGCACCGACATTCTGTCCGCCATAAGTCGCCATCGTCGATCCCATCGCATCAAACGGGCAGCAGAAAAACATTCCGATCTTGCTTCCGGCGGTCATGGATGCAACCGCATTTGAACCGAGCGTATTGACTGCACTCTGTAAAATAACGCTTCCGATCGCCGTAATGGAATACTGCAGTCCCATCGGCACACCCATCCCACAGAGTGTTTTCATATAAGAACTGTTCCACCGGCGTTCCTCTGCATCCGGATGCAGGATCTCAAATTTTTTCCAGCTGTAGATCAGACATCCGATTCCGGACACTGCCTGTGAGATCACTGTTGCAAGCGATGCACCTGCTACACCCAGATGAAGATTTATGATAAATACAAGATCCAACACAATATTCATCACAGATGAGATCACTAAAAACACGACCGGTGTCTTACTGTCTCCCATCGACCGGATGATCGCAGAAATAAGATTATATAAATACGTTGCCGGTATTCCGGCAAAAATGATCACGATATACAGATATGCCCCATCAATAATGTTATCCGGTGTGCGCATCAACTCTAAGATCGGACGGCAGAATACCACCGTGACCGCCGTCATGACCACTGCAAAAATTGCGGACAGATAAATAGCGTTTACCATAAATGCACGCAGTCCCCGGTAATCCCCGGCACCAAATTTATGCGCCAGAGGAATTGCAAAACCGTTGCAGACACCCATGCAGAATCCAATGATCAAAAAGTTTAATGATCCGGTGGAACCTACTGCTGCAAGTGCATCCACACCAAGAAACCGTCCGACGATCAGTGTATCCACCAGATTATAAAACTGCTGAAACAGATATCCAAACAAAAGTGGAATGGAGAAACCTAAAATCAGCTTCATCGGAGAACCATTCGTCATATCTTTTGTCATATTTCATCCTCTTTTCCCTTATATTTCCCCACAATGTTTTTCAAAAAT
>DMYD01000044.1:106670-139823 GCA_003483745.1 Roseburia sp.
GCCACAAACTGGTTATAGACATCATCAAATGCCTCTTTTTCTCTTTTTTCCACGATATTAGATTTGTTTGCCTCTGTCAGTTCCTCATTATATTTATTCAGGCATTTGATAAAATAAAAACCTTTGTCTGCCTGGATCATAGAAGAAGTCTGACCATTATCGAGATTGAATGCAACCGCTTCAACCTCTTTTGGCAATTCATCCCGCGCTACTGTGGTCTGTATGGAAGAAAGTTCATTATAATTATTTGCCACAGATGCAAAATCATCTCCACGCTCTAACTTTGCAGCCACATCATTTGCCTTTGTGCTGTCTGCGACAAAGATCTGCATGATCTCGATCACACGCGCCTCATCATCACTGACTTCTTCATTCACACTGTTGGTCAATGAATTATAAAGTTTCTGCGCTAACGCATAGTGCTGGTAATATTCACTGATGTCGCTCTCAGTCACATCAAGATAAGCATTTTCCTCTTTCGACAGCGTTGCATAATACTCTGCCGCCGCCTCTGCTATATCAGAAAGTTCGTCCTCTGAAAGCGCAACTTCCCTTGACTGTGCAAGCAGATCCATGCTGACTACCTGTGTAAGTTCTTCCATTGTGATCGCTTTTATATACTTCACTAAGGAATCATCCCCGAAATCATGTTTCCAGAGATCCACACCATATGCTGTTCCGTAGATATTCTGGTAATTTGTCAGATAAACCCTGGCCTCTTTTAAACTGCAGACAGTTCCCTCAATCTTAAATACCTGACGGTCATTTAATATATTCGAAACCACAATATTTTTATTTCCGATCCGGCATCCGGTCAATAACAACGACATACCACACAGCACAGCCGCAACCCTTGTAAATTTTCTCTTCATCCTTTTTACCCAATTTTATAAAAAAATCTTACTGTTCCATTGATTTTAAGATACTTCTTGCAACAGAAATTCCGTTTGCAGATGCCTGCTGCAATCCTCTTGTCACAGATGCACCATCCCCGATTGCACGCAGTCCCTTCACACTTGTCTCAAAATCAGAGTTGACCACTACCTTATTGGAATAGAACTTCACCTCCACACCGTAAAGTAATGTCTCATCACTGGCGATACCCGGTGTTACCTTATCGAGTGCCATAATCATTTCTTCAATATCAACCATAATACGATGCGGGAATACCAGTGAAAGATCACCCGGTACTGCATCCTTTAAGGTCGGAATCAGGTTATTGCGGCAAAGACGTTCCTCTGTTGTTCTTCTTCCTCTCTTAAAATCACCAAATGTCTGCACTAAAATCTTTCCATCGCAGAGCATGTTAGAAAGCTGCGCAATCTGTTTGCCATACTCGATCGGTGTCTTGAACGGTTTCGTAAAATTTTTGGAGACTAAAATCGCAAAGTTCGTATTGTTGGTCTTTAAATCCTTTGATTTATATGCGTGACCATTTACAACCGCAAGTCCGTTATCGTAGTACTCTGTTGCAACTTCGCCGGATGGGTTGGTACAAAATGTACGCACTTTATCATCAAATGTCGGCGTATGGTAAACCAGTTTTGCCTCATAGAGATTCTGATTCAAAAAATCCATGACCTCGTCACGTACTTCCACACGCACACCGATATCTACGGTACCTACTTTTGTTTCAATACCATGCTGTCCACAGATATGTGAAAACCAGTCAGCACCCTCTCGTCCAACTGCGGAAATAACCTCTGTTGCCAGATATTCTTCGTCTTTTTCTGTAATGACTCCTTTGACCTTATTATCTTCAATGATGATATCTCTGACCATGGTGTTAAATTCCATCTCAACGCCCTGCTCTAACAGATGCTCCTGCAGTCTGGAATAAATCTTGTATCCTTCCTCCGTTCCAAGATGGCGGATCGGGCACTCGATCAGTTTTAAGTTCGCATTGATCGCTTTTCTGCGGATCTCACGGATTTCTTTTTCTTTATCTACACCGTACACTTTTGTGTCCGCACCGAATTTTAAATAAATATCATCCGATTCCTTTAATAATTCCACAGTTTTATCATAACCTAAAATTTCCGGCAGATTTCCTCCGACATCCGGAGAAAGTGACAGCTTACCGTCAGAAAATGCTCCTGCCCCGGCAAATCCGGTCGTGATTGAGCATGGTTTACATCCCACGCAGACCTTTGTCTTACGTTTCGGGCATTCTCTCTTTTCGATTGGTCTGCCCTTCTCGATCATTAAAATTTTCAGATCCTTTTTCGCATGGATCAGTTCATATGCACAAAAGATACCGGATGGTCCGGCTCCTATAATAATTACATCATATTGTTTCACACTAATTACCTCGTACCTGTCTGTTATTTTATCGTTTTTTGTGCTCATCTGCATTTCTGCACATCTGATTTTCCAAAAACATCTTTCCTACGCTTCGACGATCAAATATCTGCCGTCCGGGATCGCAAATACTTCTTCTGCCTCTGCTAATTCTGCATTACTCATTCCGTTAATATCAGCGCCCTCATCTTCAAAATAAGCGCGGACTTCTTTGATATTTTTGCAGACAACTGCCATGCAGTCCTCTAAAAATTCTTCTGCCTCCTCCGGCGATTCTGCAACATTTTCTTTAAAAAGCTGCATCTGGTTTTCCAAAAAATATTGTATTACCGCTTCATCGTACATACTTCATACCTCCGCTCATTTACCATGTATAGGGGTCAATTCCAAGCCGGTCGAGCTCTCTGTAAATTGCTGCAACCGGAAGTCCTACCACATTATTATAGTCGCCGTCGATTTTGTCAATATAAATTGCAAATTTTCCCTGGATTCCATATGCCCCGGCTTTGTCCGACGGCTCCCCTGTCGCAATATAACGCAAAATTTCACTTTTCTTTAACTCTCTGACAAAAACGTCAGTCTTTTCATAAAAAATATGTTCCCCTGCCCTGCCTGTCCGGTCGATAAATACAAAAGCAACTCCTGTGTACACCGAATGACTTTTCCCGGACAATAAAGAGAGCATCCGGAATGCATCCTCCTCGTCCTTTGGTTTTCCTAAAATTTCACTTCCGGCAGCAACAATGGTGTCCGCACCAATGACTAAAGTATCCTGCGGCGTCATCAATGTCTGGTGCTCATCCCCATACGTCTTTAACATGGATGCAACTTCCCTCGCCTTCCCTGCCGCAAGTTCCATGACTACATCTTTTGGTTCTTTTTGGGTGATAATCTCCTCGCCTTTTGCCGGACATACCTCAAAATTAATGCCGATCTGTTCTAAAAGTTCGCGTCGTCTTGGGGACGCAGATGCCAGAATGATCTGTGACATATTCAAATTTCCTTTCTGAAATAAACTTATTTTTACCCTGTTTATACTGGGATCACTTTTCCAAGCCGGAAAGAATACAGCAGTTTTTCCTTGACTTTTAGCGGATTTCCGGCCGCGTCGGTCTCATTTTCATAGACACGGTTTAATGCCTCTTCATAAAGTTTTAACTGTGCTGCATAACGCTCAGACAGTTCTTTTTCTGTATCCACACGGTCTGTTTTATAGTCGAGAAGGACAATGCCGTCTTCTTCAATCCAGAATACATCAATGATTCCCTGGATCATTGTCAATTCTTCGGATATTTTTTCCACTGCGACTGCTGCATTTTCTTTTTTTACTTCATTTTCCGCAAAACCAAACTCCTCTAACTGCCCATCTGTAAATCCCATGACAAACGGTTTCTCACGGTACAATTTTCCACTTTGTTCTGCTGCCCCCATACGTTTTCCAACATTTGAATTTACAAAATATGTCACCTGTGGAATACGGATAAGTTCATGCATTTCCGGTGTGATCTGCTCTTTTTCTAACATCCCTGCAATCTGTTCTTTTGCAGACACGTCGGAGGAAAACCGATAACACTCCATAATGCGGTGCATTGCCGTTCCGCGCAGTGCTCCAAGATTGACATCCTCACTGTTCTGCTTTATCCCTCTTGCAAATGCAGGCACATACGGTACGACCTCCTCGGATTTAAAAACAGGTACCGTCTCTTCTTCTTTTTCAAATGCCTCTCTCATGGCACGATGCTTTAACTCCGACACGGAATACTTATTTTTTCTCTGCACATCGCATTCATATGCATAGCGTCTGTGAAAACGCTCGGAAAACTGCCGCACTTTTTCTACATCTGCCCGTGCAGCTTTTTCCATACAGGCTGACCGGTTCCAGTCATCTTTGATCTGTGTTTCCAATTCTTCCTGCACCAGTTCCGCCGCACGCATCAGACGTATCTGATATTTATCTTTATAAGAGAAAACCGCCGGTAAGATCCAGTCTAAATAACCCGCTGCACTCTCACGTCCCAGATAAGATAACAGTTCCTCCGGAAACGCCCTGACATAGGAAAGTGTCTCCTCTGCCTTTTTTAAACTTCCGGTTAAGATCAACTTTTCTTTTGCCCTGGTCAGCGCCACATAAAGGACACGCAGTTCCTCCCCTAAGTTTTCCATATCAATCTGCTTTGCGATGGCGCGTTTTGCGATCGTCACCGATTTTACACGTCGCTTTCCGTCCATATAGTCTAAACCAATGCCAAGTTCCGGATGTAAAACCAGGCGGCTTCTCGTATCCTGACGGTTAAAATTTTTTCCCATTCCGGCAACAAATACAACCGGGAATTCCAGACCTTTACTTTTGTGAATGCTCATAATGCGCACCACATTTTCATTTTCTCCGATCAGATCCGCCTCGCCGAAATCCACATCATATTTCTGCAGTTCATCAATATAGCGCACAAAATGAAACAGTCCCCTGTAACTTGTATTTTCATAAGCGATTGCCTTTTCCACCAACATTAACAGGTTTGCGTGACGCCTGTCTCCGGCAGGCATTGCGGCGGCATAATCACCGTAGCCGGTCTCCTTTAACAACAATTCGATCAGCTCATGGATCGGTGTATCCGGCACAAGCTGCCGCAGTTTTTCATAAGTGGCATAAAACCGGTACAATTTTTCTTCCGAATCATCCCTGATCTGTCCCGGATCTTCCTCCGCTTCCTGTTTCAGGCGTTCACATTCCTCCAAAACACACTCGTAAAATCTGACGTCATTGTCTTTCAATCGTAATTTGGCAAGTTCTTCATCCGAAAGCCCTGCGATCGGCGAACGGAGCACTGCAGTCAGTGGGATATCCTGTCTCGGATTATCCAGGATCCGAAGCATAGAAAGCACGGTCTGCACCTCCACCGTACTAAAATATCCTGTCGCCGAAACAGTATGTGCCGGAATGCCCGCATCATTTAACACAGCGGCAAAACGATCTGCATATCCGCTTAAGCTGCGCAGCAGAATAACCATATCCGAATACTTCACATGGCGCAGTTCCCCGGTTGCTTTATCCGTCACCATCTGCGTTCCCATAAGCTCCTTGATCCTCTTTGCGATCATCCGCGCTTCTAACAGTTTCTTATCATCCGCTGCCGCATCCTCTAACAGTTCATCATCCCCGTCTGCCAGTAAAATTTCCGGTGTGAACATATCTGTTTCTTCTTTATAAGAGGCTCCCGGATAAAGTGCAGCGTCCGCATCATATTCCACATTTCCAAGATCCCGTTTCATAATACGGAAGAAAATATCATTCGAAAAATCGAGCACTTCATTTCTGCTACGGAAATTTTTATGCAGATCAATGCGCTGCATTTTCGCATCCGTCAGGCTGTAAGTATCATATTTTTCCATAAAAAGCTCCGGTCTCGCAAGACGGAAACGGTAGATACTCTGCTTAACATCTCCAACCATAAAAAGATTATACTCCCCGCGCTCCTCCCGTGAAATCGCACGTAAGATCGTCTCCTGCACCTCATTGCTGTCCTGGTACTCATCAATCATGATCTCCTTGAAGTTATCCCGGAATTCTTCGGCTGTCTTTTTGACCTTTCCGGTTTCCTCATCCACAAAAATATTTAACGCAAAGTGCTCAAGATCATGAAAATCCACCAGATTCTTGCGGCGTTTCTCCGCCGTAAATGCCTCATCAAATTCCAATGTCAGACGCACCAACTCTACTGCAAAAGGCGCTGTTTTTTTCATCTGCTCCACCAGAATCTCCGGTGATGTGAAGAAATACTGGCGGTTCATTTTCTTGACTGCATCCTTTCCCATCTCACGCAGCTTTTTGACTAACTCTAATTTTTCTTCCTTTCCGTCAAATCCCCGGGAGGACGCAAGCCTGTCATAAGACAAATTGCGGTAACTCTGATAAAATGACGCAAAACTTTCACTTGCTGCGATCTCCTTATATTTTTTCAGGTCGCTCTCTAATGCTTTTGCGTACATATCCGGCCCGTCATCCTCCTGTGTCAGTTTATATGCACGCCCGGAAAGTGCCACAAGATCCTCTGACACCCGTTTTAAGTTTTGAAAAAGTGACTGCATAAACGCTGCATTTTCCAAAGATGTCTCATCCTCTATGCCATAGTTTTCTGCCGCCGCAAGCAGCCACTTCTTTGGCCATGGATAACTCCTTGAAAACTCATAGAGCTGTAAGATCATGCCGGAGAGCGCCGCATCATTTCTGCCCGACGCATATCCATCCACAAATGCTAAAAATTCCGGTGCAGCCTCCTCATAATTTTTTAGCAATACCTTTGCGAGCACGTCTTCTTTCAACAGTTTCAGTTCACCCTCGTCCCCGATCCTGAAATTCGGTTCGAGATCGATCTCATGAAAATGATTGCGGATCACATACAGACAGAAGCTGTCGATCGTCGTGATCTGGGCATTGTGCAACAGGGAGAGCTGCCGCTGTAAATGCTCATCATCCGGATTTTCTTTCAGAGCATTTTCCAACGCATTCCCGATTCGCTCGCGCATCTCCGCAGCTGCCGCATTCGTAAATGTCACGATCAAAAGACGGTCAATATCGACCGGATGCTCTTTATCCGTAATAATCTTTATGATACGTTCCACGAGCACCGCCGTCTTACCGGAACCTGCCGCCGCGGAAACTAATATATTTCTGTCTCTGAGTTCAATGACCTTTCTCTGGTCATCTGTCCATGTCATTCCCATGTTTTGCTCCGTTTCTGACTTTTTGTTTTACACCTGTCGCATCATTTTTATTCACTGTCAGGATTTTTTCCCGGCTCTCCAATTTCTTCCCGGATATGTGCAAGGATCTCCTCACTGCTGTCAAACTTTTCAAACTGCTGATACGAAAATCCCGGCATCCGCACGTCAAATCCGCAGATTGTGTGATACGGACAGTAATCGCATCCACTCCTGTCTCCCAACAGGTACGGTTTTACCGCCACATTTCCGGCAAAGATCTCTTTTCCCGCATGCTCGATTTTTTTTCGCACATAATCAGACATCAGTCCAAATTCATATGTGCTTGCCGTCTTAGATGTCGCCTTTAAGGAACCATCCGCTTTTAATGCAACCGGGATCACTGGCGATGTTCCTGTAAAATCGGTATCCATTGCACCGTAAATCTCAGGATCTTCATTGACCAGACCACCCACTTTAAGCTGTTCTAAAATGCTTCTCCTTATCTCCTCCTCAGATTCCTGACCATCTGCGTCCACCATCGGATCCGTGATATGATAGTAGAAAATACCTGCAGGCTCGGTGTCTTTTCCCTTATATTTTTTCTTTGTAAGCTCCAGGGCCGCATTCATATAGACGACAAGCTGAAGCTGCAGTCCATAATAAAAATTCAAAAGCGAAAAACTGGTGTTGCCGGATTTATAATCAATAATCTTTACATAGACCTTATCGTCTGTCTCATAAGTATCAATACGGTCAATTCTGCCGCGCAGGCGCATTTTTTCATCTTCACCTAATTGAAACTGCACCGCATCTAACCGTTCGGCACGCGAAAACGACACCTCAAACCCGCTCGGTACAAATTTTCCTTTCCGTACCTGTAACATCAGTGCCCAGATCGTCCGTTTTGCCGTTGTCTCCATCCGTTTTAACAGATAACTGTTCCTTGCATCCTCAAACACATCACCGATCCCGCTGCCTGCGATCGCGTCTTCCATGCTCTGGGAAAGCAATGTTTCCTGCGCTTCCTCCGGGATATCAAACCAGGTATAATCCGACATCTCTATGCCTTTTGCAAATCGCTCTAACACATCATGATAAATGTTTCCCATATCCACGCTTGCAAACTGCTGCAGTTCACGCTCCCGCAGTCTCAGCCCGTAACTCAGATAATGCGCAAATGCACAGGCTGCAAACTGTTCGAGTCTTGTCACACTGTTTTCTAAGGTATTTCCATACAAAGCCTTCGTGACAGCCTTGCTGATTGCGTCATCCTTATGCACACCAAATGCCGCATCAAAAAGCTGCAATGCCTTTTCCCTGTCCCCCTCGTCCGATAAATACCATGCTAAAAGCGCCGTCCATGCATCTTCATCCTCCACCGGTTTTGTGAGTCCTTCCATCAGAAACGGCAGGGCACTCTCCGCGGTCAGGGCACCGTCTAGTGTCTCCTCCTCAGACGGTTCTTCCACCGCAAGCTGTGGGAACAGCTTTAAAAGCGTTCCGATCAGATACGAACGCCGCAGTGCTTTTCCATCGGAATTGACACGACAGAACGTCACATACAGCTTCTCGGACGGCTTTGTCATATTCAAATACAGATAAAATTTCTGAATAAATACTTTTTCCCTTGCGCCCGGTGCCAGTTCTAAGTGATACTCTGCCATCTTTTCACGCTCAAACTGCGAAATTATGCCGCCCTGATTACCGGCTTTTGGCACAACCCCGTCATTGACACCGACAAAAAATAATATCTTTACATGATTGAGACGGGTCCGCTCAATATCTCCAACCGTCACTGTATCATTGCCCGGCGGGATAATGCCGACTTTTGCCGCCTCAAATCCTGCGTCTAAAATATCGCTGTATTCCCGGATCGTCATCGTCTCATCACCGAGCAGGGATGTCACTTTATCGAGCAGATCCATCACAATCTTATAAATCTGGTCATATTCCTTTGCCCTTGCCTGATTGCCATGTTCCTCAAAAAAGCGGCTGCGCTCCCTTAGCAGCTGCTCCATATCAAGCCGTTTTATCAGGCTGTATAACTCATAGGTCTGTGTGCTGACCGTATTATCTTTTCCATGAAACGCTTCAATCAGCGGCTTGAAATTCTCATAAACAGCCTCACGGATCTTATTCAACTGCTCCATATCCTCTAACGTTCCATCCGGCATCACAAACGTCCACGGTCTGCTCCAGCGGGATGCACCGCGGATTCCACGTGCAAGGACATAATTTTCCAGGCGGTCGATCTCCTGCTCTGTGAGTCCATGAACTCCTGTTTCACTCTGATGTAGCAGATTTTCTGCTGTGCAGTCCATCGTATCTGATTCCTTGTCCGAACTTTTCCTCCCGGTCTCAATTCTTTCTGCAAGCCCACACCGCAAAAACCGGAACACACTTTCATAGGAAAAGTCATACTCAACCATCTCTAAAATTGCACGGATGCACTCGATAAACGGGTGGAACAAAATATTTTTTGTCTGATCGATAAAGTACGGGATATGATACTGTTCAAAAATTTCCGGCACATAATTGCCATACTGCTGCACATCCCCTGTCACGACAGCGATATCACGGTAACGGTAGCCACTCTCCCTCGTCAGGCGCACGATCTCGCGGGCGGCAAACTTTAATTCCTCCCTCGGATTTTTTAGGGAAGTGATGCGGATATGCTGCATAGATTGTTCCGGTGCTTTGTATCTGTAGCTTCCTGCTCCCGGCCGGAAAAGATTCTGCTCCATAAAATAAAGATCGGCGGCATTGGCATAACGTCTCTTTTCCCCGGTTGGCAGTACAAGCGGCTCCTCCACTAAAACCTTGCATGTCTCTGCAACTTTAAGCAACGACGCCACCGTTTTTTTACTCATGGAAAAAAGCTCATGCACCCCTCTGCACCGGTAAAAATCTTCCCTGACATCCATCGTGACAGACACACTGACCTTTTTTGCCAGCACAAGCAATTTTTCCATCAGACGATTCTGGATCGGTGTAAATCCGGTAAACTCGTCCAACACGATCACACTATTACGAAGCAGTTCGGACTCTTCTGCCACATCATAAAGAAGTTCTAACACTTCCTCCGCCGTAATATATCTGCCCTTTAAATACTCTGTAAATCCCTGATACATCGTAAGGACATCCTGCATTTTTAAGCGCAGTCCCTCCCCAAGCGGCTCCTTTTGCAGAAATTCCGACAACGCATCCGGACGGATATTGTACTGCATCAGCTCCGAGATCAGGGATTTTATCTCACCGACATATCCCATTTTATTCATGTTTGCGCCAAGTACTTTCAGTTCTGCTTTTTTCTGTTCTGCCACCTTGCGCAGAACAAGATTTTTTCCGGTCTCTTCCAACACGACCACATTTTGTTTTCCAAGGTCGTCAAATACGCGGTAAGCAAGTCTTGCAAAACTGAGTACATCCACGTTCATGATCGCATGCTGCGCCTGTCTCTCGACCAGCTCCCGCTGTGTCTGCATGGTAAACTGCTCCGGCACAATGAAAAGAAACTGCTGCTCTTTATTCTCTTTTGCCTGTTTCAGCACGGAATCATACAGGAAATCCGATTTTCCGCTGCCTGAATTGCCAAATATAAATTGTAGGGACATCTGTTTTTCTCCTGAAATTTCAATCTTAAAATATTGTATCACACATTATTTCTTTTGAAAAATGTTATCCTGCGAGTTTGAGTCAAATAGTGCATTTAAACTTCTTGATTGGCAAATTGCCAGCCACTAAGTTGTGGGCCACCTTTTGACACCCGAATCCTATGAATTTAAAAATGGCTGCCCGCACATTCCAGCAGACAGCCTTGTAATTATCTTTCTACACCGACGACAGTGTTATCACCTTTACAGTTACATCATGGTTATTGGTACTTTCAGGCATATTTATTTTCCTTTTTCTGTAATAAAAGAAATGCTGCCGAACTGACCTGAAACACCCGATTCATAACTCCTGCATGTCCCTGCGTATCTTCTGTGCATGTTTCTGCTACCAGACAGCGGAGCACCCGCAGTGTGATCCAATACAACGGCATTACAAGCGCTACCAGCAAAATCGATACTTCAAAGCGCCACATGGATTCATTGGATGTTCTTTCCAGTTTTCTCTATATTTAACCAAACTTGAAGTTACACTACCATTTCCCATAATAATGATGAAACAAAAGGTTGAAACAAGAACATAATAACTCCGACAGAACTGCATATTACGTAAAAATCACTCATTTTTGAATTTAGCAATACTCTTTTTGTAAAGCTGCCTGTTATCCGGCGTGCAATATAATATCCGATCATAGTCCCAACCGTATTTGTAATAATATCGTTGATGTCTGTGGTCCGAAAGGTAAAAATCTGCGAGATTTCAATAAAAAATGTTGTTATCAATCCCATGAATGCAACCCTTTTCACGTTTCTAAAATTTTCCCATAATATTGGCAAAAGGAAACCGAATGGAACAAATAAAAGAATATTTAAACAGGCATTACTAAAATCCGATACCATATCAATAAAAGGAATGATATTCACTGTAAAATTAATTTTCAGAGATATTATGTCCGGAAAACCTACAAGTGCTAAAACTGCAGTAAGATAAAATCCAAATACCATATAGGCAATGGTTCGTTTCCAGCTATGAAAACACAACTTGTTATACATGCACCAAATAGGAACTATAAAAATGGCAGCCGCCATAATTTCGATAAGCATACTGTATATTCTATACATCTTTTTCTCCTGAAACAGCAAGTTTATATGACATTGTACAATGCCACTTTAAAATGGAATAATGTATCCCTGCCTCACATTATAACATTTGTAACTAATGCGATGTATTAAGAACAGATGAAGGTTTGTTTAAATCTTACCGAACGGGCAGCGTCGAATAACTTTGGGATACTCTACAATTACCTGTTTCTTTTGCCAGTGTTGTCCATTCTTTTCTCTCCGGATGCGTCAGCAGATTTAACCCAATCGCAGCCCCATTCTGTTCCTTTGGGTATACCTAGGTGACAATACCATCCTTCGCCAGTTCGATTCCTAACAGTGCATCATTTCCCTTCATCATAAATTCTGCTAATATATTAAACTGCGTATTATTCATTACATTATCTGTTTCTATGATTTGCTTGAGCAGATCCGATGTGGAAATATACTGATTTAAATAAGCCTCCATACGACGTACCGTAGTTTCGGCCGTATAGGCAGCCTTCTCTTTTTCTGCATTCTTCTGGGACAGAAGTTCCCAGTGCACAAAACCATTGATAATAATAAATTACACAATAAATACAACGAATGTATGTCGGTATATTTTCTTTTTTTCGTATGTTTTTTTCTCAGTTTTCTTCTTTTGTAATCTCATATGCTAAATTTTCCTCTGGTAAACCACGAACTCTAATTATGCTCATTGTAACATATTGCAAAAACAGTGAAAAGTATCTTGTGGCAAAACACTAATTTGTTTCAAACGCAAAAACGGTGCCACACCTCAATAATAGATGTGGCACCGCCTTTCATATTTCTTCTTATTTAACATAGAAACTGTATTTCGTCTGTGACCGGTATGTATCTCCCACCTCTAAAACCGGTGATTTAAAATTCGGTTCATTCACTGCATTTGGGAAATATTGTGTCTCCAGGCAGAATGCATGGCGGGAATCATAAGATGCTCCGCCTTTTCCGGTCTGCTTCCCAATAAAGTTTCCGGCATATAACTGAATACCGACACAATCCGTATAGACATCCATACAGATACCGGACTCCTCTGATTTTGCGCGGGCTGCGAGCTGCATTGTCCCGTCAGCTTTATCGAGCACAAAATTGTGATCATACCCACCGACAAATGCAAGCTGCCTGAAATCGGCACCGATATCCTGACCGATCTTTTTCATTTTGCGGAAATCCATCGGTGTTCCGGAAACCTTTTCCACATTACCAGTAGGAATTGCTTCGCTATCTTTTACCGGCGTATAATAAGATGCTAAAATCTCAAGCTCCTGATTTTCCATACATCCGGAATCATGACCATTCAGATTAAAATAAGCGTGGTTCGTAAAATTAGCAACTGTAGTCTGATCGGAAACTGCCTCATAAGCAATCGAAAGCTCATTGTCATCTGTCACCGTATAAGTAACCTTTGCTGTCATATTTCCCGGAAAATCCTGCTCTAAATCCTTACTCAGATAAGAAAATGTAATCTCATCTTCCTTCTGCTGTTCCACACTCCATATGACAGCATGAAAACCATTTTTTCCACTGTGCAGATTGTTCCCGTTATCGTTTTTTTCAAGCTGGTACTCCCTGTCACCTAAAACTATTTTCGCACCGCCGATCCTGTTTGCATTCCGTCCGATCACCGCTCCAAAATAACAGGTATGATCCTGATATTCCTGTGGTGTATCATATCCCAGCACAACATCACGTTTTACACCGTTTCGATCCGGCACAAGCACGGATACGATGGTTGCTCCAAGATCCATCACGGAAACTTCCATACCATTTTTGTTTTTCAGCAGATATTTTGT
Source organism: Roseburia sp. (assembly GCA_003483745.1). Lineage (GTDB taxonomy): Bacteria > Bacillota > Clostridia > Lachnospirales > Lachnospiraceae > Roseburia. Next base: position 120,202 of record DMYD01000044.1, read on the forward strand.
GACCGTTTTTCCCTCTTTTGTCTTACCAAACTCTATACTACTCATCTTAATCCTCACTTCCGCGTGGCACTGTTTCCTTCGCTTTTTAATTTTGACCATAGTACGCATTTGCGCCGTGTTTACGGTAAAAATGCTTTTCTTTGATGCAGTCCGGCGCTGGAAGTACTTTCGGGTTCAAAAGTTCTGTGTTCTTTGCCATTTTAGCGACTTCCTCTAACACAACCGCATTGTGGACTGCTTCTGCTGCATCTTTTCCCCAGGTAAACGGTCCATGATTCTTGCAGAGTACCGCCGGTGTATACATCGGTTTGATTCCTCTTGTCTCAAAAGTCTCGATGATGACTAATCCGGTATTTTTCTCGTAGGCTTCCTCGATCTCCTCCGGTGTCAGATTTCTTGCACAAGGGATCGGACCGAAAAAGTAGTCTGCATGTGTGGTTCCGTAAAGAGGAATATCTCTTCCCGCCTGCGCCCATGCGACTGCCTCCGGGGAATGGGTGTGCACGATTCCACCGATCTCGTCATACTTTTTATAAAGTTCGATATGTGTTGCCGTGTCGGATGACGGTTTGTATCTTCCCTCAATCTTATTTCCCTCTAAATCCATGACAACCATATCATCCGGGGATAATGCATCGTAATCCACACCACTTGGCTTGATCACGAAATATCCGCTCTCTCTGTCAATCCCACTGACATTTCCCCATGTATAGGTGATCAGTCCGCGGCGTGGCAGTTCCATATTTGCCTCATAGACCTGTTTTTTTAATTCCTCTAACATGATTTTTGTTCCTCCATAATACGTTTTGCAATGCCCTCTGCATCCAGTTCATATTTATGAAGCAATTCTTTTGCCGGGCCGGACTCTCCAAACACATCTTTTACACCGATTCTTGTGATTTTTGTCGGACATTTTTCACCGAGGAGCTCTGCCACTGCACTGCCAAGTCCTCCAATAATCGAATGCTCCTCCACCGTATACACACGACCGGTCTGCTTTGCTGCTTTTAACACCAGTTCCTCATCCAACGGTTTGATCGTATGAATATTGATGACCTGTGCGTCGATACCATTTGCAGCCAGAGTTTCTGCTGCTTTTAACGTTTCCGAAACGCAAAGACCTGTCGCAAAGATCGTGATATCTTTTCCTTTTCGCAGTTCCACACCTTTACCGATTTCAAACTTATATTCCGGATTATCATTGATGACCGGAACCGCCAGACGTCCAAAACGCAGATAAACCGGACCCACATACTCGTAAGCCGCACGCACAGCAGCCTTCGCTTCCACATCATCACTCGGATTAATGATGACCATGCCCGGAATTTCACGCATCAGTCCGATATCTTCATTGCACTGATGTGTTGCTCCATCTTCGCCGACAGAAATGCCTGCATGTGTTGCTCCGATCTTTACGTTCAGATGTGGATAACCGATTGAATTGCGTACCTGCTCATAGGCACGTCCCGCCGCAAACATGGCAAATGTGCTGACGAACGGTACTTTTCCACAGGTGGAAAGTCCTGCTGCAATTCCTGTCATATTCGCCTCTGCAATCCCACAATCAATATGGCGCTCCGGAAATGCTTTCTTAAAAATACCTGTTTTTGTTGCCGCTGCGAGATCTGCATCAAGTACAACCAGATTTTCTTTTTCTTTTCCCAGTTCAGCCAATGCATTGCCATAACTCTCTCTGGTCGCGATCATTTTTACTTCTGACATAATGCTTCACCCGCCTTTCCCAGTTCTTCCATTGCAACCGCATATTCCTCGTCGTTCGGTGCTTTTCCATGCCAGCCCACCTGGCCTTCCATATAAGAGACTCCTTTGCCTTTTATGGTGTGTGCGATGATTGCAGTCGGCATACCCTTTGTCTCCCTTGCCTCCTTAAAAGCTGCTGCAAGCTGTTCAAAATCATTTCCATCTGCAACATTGATCACATGGAAGTTGAAAGACTCAAATTTTTTATCGATTGGATCCGGCGAACAGACTTCCTCTAAAGTTCCATCAATCTGCATGTTATTGTTGTCAACGATCACTACCAGATTATCAAGTTTGCGGTGGCCGGCAAACATTGCCGCCTCCCATACCTGACCTTCTTCGATTTCTCCATCACCTAAAAGTGTATAGACACGGTAATCTTTTTGATCCATTTTTCCTGCAAGTGCCATTCCAACTGCACAGGAAATCCCCTGTCCTAAAGAACCGGATGACATATCCACACCCGGAATATGTTTCATATCCGGATGTCCCTGCAAATAAGAACCGATATGGCGCAGTGTCTCTAAATCTTTCACCGGAAAATATCCCCGGTTTGCCAGTGCCGCATAAAGTCCCGGTGCCGTATGTCCTTTCGATAAGACAAAACGGTCACGATCCTCCATTTTCGGATTCTTTGGATCAATATTCATCTCTTCAAAATACAAATATGTAAAAATCTCTGTTGCCGAAAGCGATCCCCCCGGATGCCCCGACTTTGCAGCATGTGTTGCAGTCACAATGCCCTTGCGCACTTCGACTGCAGTCTGCTTCAGTTCTGTGATAGTCATTGATACCCTCCTTTAATGTCTATTAAACTTTGCGAAACCCACCTCAAACTCTTCTCACGTTGGGAGTATGGACAGATTTAACAAAGGCACGCTTTCGCTGCGTGTCGCTCGCAACGGATACTAAGCGAGTAAAATACACTCGCTAAGTACCGGCGGCTCCCCAGCACCTTCTTATAAATCTGTCCATACCCCCAACTGCCTTAAGCTGCTGACGGGTTTCGCAATGATTTTTATTAATCTCCAAAAACGGCAGAGCGGTTTCTATAGTCTTTTTGTAAAACCTTAGTCACCGAAAACCGCAAAGCCGTCTTTATAGTTTTCCAAGCTATTTTTACTCTCCGAAGACGGCTTTATAGTCCTTCTGGAATTTCTCAATTCCTGCGTCGGTCAGCGGGTGTTTTGTCATCTGGACGATTACGTTGTACGGTACGGTTGCGATATGTGCACCTGCTAATGCGCAGTCTGTTACATGGATCGGATTACGGATGGATGCTGCAATGATCTCAGTCTCAAGTCCGTAGTTATCAAAGATCTGAACGATATCCTGGATCAGGTCGATGCCTGCTGTGCTGATGTCGTCTAATCTTCCGAGGAATGGAGAAACATAGGTTGCACCTGCTCTTGCTGCAAGAAGTGCCTGATTTGCAGTAAAGATCAATGTCACATTCGTTTTGATTCCCTCTGCGGAAAGAACTTTTACTGCCTTTAAGCCTTCTACTGTCATCGGAATTTTTACAACCATGTTCGGATGAATTGCTGCAATCTCACGTCCCTCTTTGATCATGCCCTCAGCGTCAACAGTTGTCGCTTTTACCTCGCCGCTGATCGGACCGTCTACGATGGATGTGATCTCTTTGATTACTTCGTTAAAATCTCTTCCCTCTTTTGCGATCAGGGATGGGTTGGTGGTAACTCCACAGATCACTCCCATATCATTTGCTTTGCGGATATCCTCTACATTTGCTGTGTCAATAAAAAATTTCATACTATACCTCTCCTTTTCTTTGTGTGCCCGTGCACACAACTTGTTTTACTTATAATAGTCTCTTTTATTTAAAACTTCAACCGTGTTTTTATGTTTTCATGATTTTGCACAACTTTTTTGCGTGCATGTGCACACTTTTCACAAAACAGTTTTTTGCTTTAAAATGTGCACATGCTTTTCCCATGTTTAACGATAAAACAGTTCCCCAATCTGTAAGTCACGTTTGAAATCGCGGATTTTCGTATCTTTGTCAATATAAACAGCCTCGATACCCATTGCATTTGCCCAGTCACCCATCTGCTCTGCAGTCAGATCGTAGGTAAATGCGGTATGATGCGCACCGCCTGCAAGAATCCATGCCTCTGCACCTGTGTAGAGATCCGGCTGTGGTGTCCAGAAATTGGTTGCCACCGGAAGTTTCGGCATTGGTTTTTCCACTTTCTTGCAATCGACATCATTGATGATCAGACGGAAACGATTGCCAAGATCAATCAGTGAAGTTGCGATACCTTTTCCTTCTTTGGATGTAAACACCAGCCTTGCAGGATCTTCTCTGTCACCCATGGAAAGTGGCTGGCACTTGATGCTGATCGGGCCATCTGCGATGGACGGACAGATTTCCAACATATGTGCCTCTAAGATTCCTTCTTTACCTTTGACAAAATTGTAGGTGTAATCCTCCAACATGGAAGTTCCCTTTGCATCTTTTTTGCCCTCGGTCATAATCTTCATCAAACGGACCATGGCTGCAACTTTCCAGTCACCCTCTGCACCAAAACCATAACCTTTTTCCATCAGGCGCTGGATTGCAAGTCCCGGAAGCTGTTTTAATGCACCCAGATCGCCAAAGTGGGTTACGATTGCCTGATAATTCTTTTCATCTAAGAAGCGCTCAAAACCAAGTTCGATCTGTGCCTGAACCGCAACATGACGACGGAATTCTTCCGGATCGCGTCCCTCTAACAAAATGTCATATTTCTCGTAATATTCATCAACAAGAGCATTGGTATCAGATTCCGATACTGCTGCAACAGACTCTGCGATCTCGTTGACCGGATATGCATCCACTTCCCAGCCGAATTTCAACTGTGCCTCTACCTTATCGCCCTCGGTTACCGCTACATTTCTCATATTGTCAGCAACACGCATCACACGGATATGACTGCTCTCGATCACGCCGACTGCGGTTCGCATCCAGGAAGCGATCTTTTCCTGTACCACCGGATCAGACCAGTGTCCGACAACTACCTTACGCTCAATTCTCATACGGGTTACGATATGACCGTACTCTCTGTCACCATGTGCTGACTGATTTTCATTCATGAAATCCATGTCGATGGTATCATATGGGATCTCTTCATTGAACTGTGTATGTAAATGTAATAATGGTTTTCTGTACTCCTGTAAGCCTAAGATCCAGGATTTTGCCGGTGAAAATGTATGCATCCATGTGATGACACCCGCACATTCCTCATCCATATTTGCCTCATTAAATGTTTTACGGATCAGCTCGTTAGTGATGAGTGTCGGTTTCCAGATGACTTCATAAGGAAGTACCCCTGATTCATTTAACTTCGCAACAATGATCTTTGCATGCTCTGCCACGTGCTCTAAGCACTCATCCCCGTAAAGATCCTGTGATCCGGTGCAAAACCAGAATTTGTAATTTTTTGTTTTTAACATGTGTAAATTCCCTCCTGATATGTTTTATTTTTATAAGATTGGCATCGTCTCTACCGCTGCCTTTTCTGCTTCTAACGCTTTTTTATAGCTGTCAATATAAGCATCAAATCCTGCTACATCCGCCGGATCCGGCTCCATGACAGTTCCTGTTTCTTTGCCAAAGATCTTACCGGATAAATACTGCTCTAATGTTTCGCCTTCTGCTTTGTGTACCATGTAAGAAGCAAGCAGTGCCATGCCCCATGGTCCGCCCTCGCCTGCAGTCTCCATGACTGCTACCGGTGCATCCATCGCCGCTGCAAGGATTCCCTGCCCGACTCCTTTTGTCTTAAACAGTCCTCCATGTCCGTAAATACGGTCTACTTTTACTTTTTCCTCTTTTAACAGGATATCAAGACCAATCTTTAACGTGGCAAGTGATGCATAAAGATGACTTCTCATAAAGTTTGCCAGTGTAAAATGTGCATCCGGTCTGCGCACAAAAAGCGGACGTCCTTCATTTAAACCTGTTACCGGCTCACCGGAGAAATAATTGTAGGCAAGCAGACCGCCACAGTCTTTGTCTCCCTCTAATGCTTTCCGGTAGAGTGTTCCAAACAACTCATTCATATCCGGTTTCATACCAGAGACTTCTGCAAATTCTTTGAATAATCCAACCCACGCATTCAGATCAGAAGTACAGTTATTACAGTGAACCATCGCAACAGTATCACCGGACGGTGTTGTTACCATGTCGAGTTCCTCGTGTACATTCTTTAAATCTTCCTCAAGAACAACCATTGCAAATACGGATGTTCCCGCAGATACATTTCCTGTGCGGACTGCAACGGAATTTGTCGCAGCCATACCGGTTCCTGCATCTCCCTCCGGCGGGCAGAGCGGAATGCCTGCGGAAAGATTACCGCTCTTATCTAACAATTTTGCTCCCTCAGCAGACAATGTTCCTGCAGTCTCTCCTGCAACCAGAACCTTTGGCAGGATTTCACGCAGCTTCCACGGATATCCCTTCGGTGCCACAAGTGCGTCAAATTTATCGATCATTGTCTGATTGTAATCTCTCGTCTTCGCGTTGATCGGGAACATACCGGATGCCTCTCCGACACCGAGTACTTTCTCTCCGGTCAGCTTCCAGTGAATGTATCCTGCTAAGGTTGTAAAATATGAAATATTTCCTACATGTTCCTCCCCGTTTAAGATTGCCTGGTATAAATGTGCAATGCTCCAGCGTTGCGGAATATTAAAGGAAAACTCCTTTGTAAGTGCTGCCGCAGCCTCTCCCGTGATCGTATTACGCCAGGTGCGGAACGGTACAAGTAACTCCCCATCTTTGTCAAATGCCATATAGCCGTGCATCATTCCGGAAAATCCGATCGCTGCAAGTGATGTGATCACCGTATCGTATTTTTTCTTTACATCCTCTGCTAATTTTCCATAACAGTCGGTAAGTCCCGTCCAGATATCATCCAGACTGTATGTCCAGATGCCATCCTCCAGGCGGTTTTCCCAGTCATGCGCACCGGATGCGATCGGCTCCCCTGTCTCATTTACGAGAACTGCCTTGATCCTGGTTGAACCGAATTCAATACCAAGTACCGCTTTTCCGGTTTCAATCGTCTGCTTTGCGTTACTCATTATCCCTTCTCCTTTCAAATGTTAACCACGTTTTCTATACTTTCAGCATACAACTTGTATGCATGTGTTAACAAGTTGTTTTTTCTTAAAATACCACTTTATAAAATCTCTATAAATTTGCTTTGTTCTTAAGCATGTATGGTATAATGTATTAAGCTATGAGCAGTGCCAAATAAAATACAGACCAACACCAACTAATCACACCTCCAAAAGAAAGCGATTTTCCCATGCCATCAGAACACAAAACTAACGAAACCATCAAATACAAACTTGCTGCCGCAATGAAAGAATGCATGAGATCAGCCTCCGTAGAAAAGATCACTGTCACGGAGATCGTAGACACCTGCGGCGTGACACGTCAGACCTTTTACCGGAATTTTAAGGATAAGTACGACCTTATCAACTGGTATTTTGATAAAATTTTACTGGAATCTTTCGAACATATGGGTGAAGGGAAAACTGTATATGAAGGACTGGTAAATAAATTTCATTATATCCAGCAGGAAAAGCTCTTTTTTAAAGCAGCTTTTAAAAATGACGATCAGAATTGTCTGAGAGATCATGATTTTCAACTAATCTGTGCATTTTACACCGAACAGCTTGAGACACGCATGGCGTGCAGACTTTCCCGTCAGCTGCAGTTTCAGTTAGAAATGTACTGCCAGGGTTCCATTTATATGACCGTACAATGGGTGCTTGGCTATCGCAAATGTTCTGCCGAAGAACTCGCACATGCCCTTGCCTCTGCCATGCCGGAAGAACTGCAGACTGTATTTCATAAATACGGGTTGGTTTAATGCAAGGAAATGTTACATTCATAAACATTTTTGTTACAAAAAAACCTTCCAGGCAAAACAATTATGCCTGAAAGGTTTTCTTTTATTTCACCGCTGCAATTACATCAGTTTGCGGAAAAGATTCTTCAGATCTTCTACACTTGCATCTTTCGGGTTACCCGGAGCACATGCATCTGCATGAGCAGATTCTGCAAGGAAATCGAGATCTTCTTCTTTTAATGCCTCAAGTTTTGTCGGGATTCCCACATCAACAGAAAGTTTCTGTACGGCATCAACTGCTGCTTTACGATATTCCTCCACAGACATATCGTCCACACCTTTGACTCCCATTGCACGGGCGATCTCACGGTATTTCTCTCCGGTACAGTCCGCATTGTACTCCATAACGATTGGAAGCATCATGGCACATGCAACGCCATGTGGTGTATCATAAACAGCACCTAAGGTATGAGCCATGGAATGAGCGATTCCAAGACCTACATTAGAAAATCCCATTCCGGCAATATACTGTCCAAGTGCCATTCCCTCACGTCCCTCTTTCTTGTTGTCAACTGCATCACGCAGGGATCTGGAAATAATTTCAATCGCTTTCAGATGGAACATATCTGTCATTTCCCATGCAGCTTTGGTTGTATATCCCTCGATCGCATGTGTCAGGGCATCCATACCGGTGGAAGCTGTCAGTCCTTTTGGCATAGAAGACATCATATCCGGATCCACGATCGCAATGACAGGCATATCATGTGGATCGACGCAGACGAATTTTCTCTTTCTCTCCACATCCGTGATAACATAATTGATCGTAACCTCTGCCGCCGTACCGGCGGTCGTAGGTACTGCAATGATCGGTACACATGGTTTTTTCGTAGGTGCAACCCCCTCAAGACTTCTGACATCTTCAAATTCCGGATTAGCAATAATGATTCCGATCGCTTTTGAGGTATCCATGGAAGATCCTCCACCGATTGCGATCAGGTAATCAGCTCCCGCTTTTTTAAATGCCTCAACACCATGCTGTACATTCTGGATCGTAGGGTTTGCCTTGATATCTGAATAAATTTCATAAGCAAGTCCATTTTTGTCAAGAATATCCGTTACCTTCTTTGTAACACCAAATTTGATCAGATCCGGATCAGAACATACAAATGCTTTTTTGAAAGCACGCGCCTTTGCCTCCGTTGCGATCTCTTCGATCGCTCCTGCTCCGTGGTAAGATGTTTCGTTTAACATAATTCTGTTTGCCATAATAACCTTCTCCTTTTCCAATACTTATGATACTTTGATTGTAACAGGATTCTATCGTTTTCGTAAGTGACAAAACAGCAAAATTGTAACAAAAAAAACCTGTATCAGCAAATTGCTGATACAGGTCATGTTATGATCTGTTATTATACATTGATCTCAGCTTTCACACCAAGTTCTGCCTCATTGGCATCTAAGATCGGTTTAACCACATTTGCAATGAATTTATCTACCTGAATCGGTGCACGTCCAACATATTTCGATGGATCCATAGTTGCCTGAAGTGCCTCTAATGTCAGATTAAACTCAGGATCTGCAGCGATCAGTTCAAGCAGATTGTTGTCTTTTCCTTCCTCTTTGACAGTTTTTCCTGCCTGCATGGATAAGGTACGGATCTTCTCGTGTAATTCCTGACGGTTGCCGCCATTCTTTACAGCATCCATCATAATGTTCTCCGTTGCCATAAATGGAAGCTCTGCCATTAAATGTTTGGTAATGACTTTATCATATACAACCAATCCATCCACTACGTTTAAGCACAGGTCTAAGATACCATCAATTGCAAGAAATCCTTCCGGAATGGAAAGTCTCTTGTTTGCAGAATCGTCTAAAGTACGCTCAAACCACTGTGTTGCAGAAGTGATTGCCGGATTTAAGGCGTCAATCATGACATAACGTGATAAGGACGCGATACGCTCGGAACGCATCGGATTGCGTTTATATGCCATGGCAGAAGATCCGATCTGATTCTTTTCAAATGGTTCTTCCACTTCTTTTAAATGCTGTAATAACCGGATATCATTTGACATCTTATGTGCACTTGCAGCGATTCCTGCAAGAATATTAGCAACGCGTGTATCTACTTTTCTGGAATAAGTCTGTCCGGAAACTGCATAACATTCTTTAAATCCCATCTTTGCTGCAATCAGCGGATCAATCTTATCAATCGTCTCCTGATCTCCGTCAAATAACTCTAAGAAGCTTGCCTGTGTTCCGGTTGTTCCCTTTGAACCAAGCAGTTTTAAAGATCCCATGACATACTCTAAGTCCTCAAGATCCATGATAAATTCCTGTGCCCACAATGTTGCACGTTTTCCAACAGTCGTCGGCTGTGCCGGCTGGAAATGAGTAAATGCAAGTGTCGGCAGATTTTTGTAAGTATCTGCAAATTTCGCAAGCTCTGCGATAACATTGACCAGTTTTTTGTGAACCAGTTCCAATGCTTCCCGCATTAAAATAATATCGGTATTATCTCCAACATAGCAGGAGGTTGCTCCAAGATGAATGATTCCTGCAGCTTTCGGACACTGCTGTCCATACGCATACACATGACTCATAACATCATGACGGACCAGTTTTTCGCGCTCTCTTGCGACATCATAATTGATGTCCTCAGCATGTGCCTTTAACTCGTCGATCTGTTCTTTTGTAATGACCGGCTTTCCATTCTCGGAAAGTCCTAACTCCATCTCTGTCTCAGCTAATGCGATCCATAACTTTCTCCAGGTACGGAATTTTTTATCCTGTGAAAAAATATACTGCATCTCCTTGCTGGCATAACGCTCAGATAACGGACTTGTATATCTGTCTGTACTCATTTCTATTCTCCTTAATATTGTTTTATCGTCAGATAATTATCTATCGCTCAAAATCGCCGCGGATATCCTCTTTTGGCGGCTCCATCGGATAGGTACCTGTAAAGCAGCCCTTACAGATATTTAATCCACCAACCATCTCCTCTAAGCGCTCAATTCCAAGATATCCCAGAGAATCTGCGCCGATGATCTTACGGATATCTTCGATGGAACGGTTGTATGCAATAAGCTGCTCTCTCTCCGGAATGTCTGTTCCAAAGTAACACGGCCATAAAAATGGTGGGGAACTGATTCTTACATGTACCTCTGTTGCTCCGGCATCGCGCAGCATTTTTACGATACGGTCTGACGTTGTACCACGGACGATGGAATCATCAATCATAATGATACGTTTTCCGTCCACCGCTTCTTTTAAAACATTTAACTTCACACGCACACTAGACTCTCTGCTGCTTTGTTTTGGCTTGATAAATGTTCTTCCGACATAACCATTCTTCACAAATGCAGTACCATACGGAATCCCCGACTGTAAGGAATAACCGAGTGCTGCCGCATTACCTGACTCCGGAACGCCTACGACAAGATCCGCATCTACCGGTGAATCCATGGCAAGGAAACGTCCCGCCTTGATTCTGGATGCATAGACGCTCACTCCATCAATATGGCTGTCCGGTCTTGCAAAATAAATATATTCAAAAATACAGCGCGCCTCTTTTTCTTTTGGCAATGCTAACGAAAGATCAGACTGGATACCACCCTCCGGTGTGATCGTAACAATTTCTCCCGGCAAAACATCACGGACATACTCTGCACCGATCGTATCTAATGCACAAGTCTCAGATGCTAAAATATAGGCATTGTCACGTTTTCCAATACAAAGTGGTTTAAAACCGTATGGATCGCGCGCTCCAACTAATTTTCTCGGACTCATCACAACCAGTGCAAATGCACCTTTGATCTTCTGGCATGCCCGTCCCACTGCCTCTTCCACACTTTTTGAATTTAAACGCTCACGCGCAATATGATATGCAATGACCTCAGAATCGATCGTCGTCTGGAAAATCGCTCCGGTATACTCTAAATCCTTACGTAGCTCCATCGCATTGATCAGATTTCCATTGTGTGCGAGTGCAAGTGTTCCTTTTACATAATTAAGAACCAAAGGCTGTGCATTCTCGCGGGTAGAAGCTCCTGCCGTCGAATAACGGACATGTCCGACACCGATATCGCCATGCATAGGCTCTAAATTATCCTGTGTGAATACCTCATTGACCAGTCCCATGCCTTTGTATGAGGTCACTTTTCCCTTTGGTCCGTTTGTCTCGCTGACTGCAATACCACAACTCTCCTGTCCACGGTGCTGCAATGCGAAAAGACCATAATAAATCGTAGACGCAACGTCTCCGCCATCAAAGTCGTACATTCCGAACACACCACACTCTTCATGCAGACCGCTCTCGCCATTTGTCTGCCATGGTGCATTTTTCATGGTTCTGTTATTATCCATAAAATCCTCCTTGTTCTGCGAAGCAAAATCCGAACTCCATGGCGAGGAGAGGATTTTCCTCCTTGTTTTTCAAAGAAAAATGCAATTTTACTTTGTAAAATTTGCCCATTAGTGAGCAGAGGATTTTTCCACTATGCAAATTTCTTACCTGTCAAAAGCTCATATGCCTCTTTGTATTTATCTACTGTCTTCTCGATGACATCATCCGGTAACAGATAGTCGCTGTCCGGATTGGCTTTTAACCAGTCTCTTACAAACTGTTTATCAAAAGACGGCTGTCCCTGTCCCGGTTTGTAACCCTCTAACGGCCAGAATCTGGAACTGTCCGGTGTGAGCATCTCATCTCCTAATACAACATTTCCGTTTTCATCTAAACCAAACTCAAATTTGGTATCTGCAATGATGATCCCCTTCGTCAATGCATATTCTGCACACTTTTTATATAAAGCGATCGTATAATCTTTGATCTGATCTGCATAGGAAGCACCTTTTCCCGGATACTCTTTCTCTAAGATCTCTCTGCAGCGCTCAAATGAGATATTCTCATCATGCAGACCAATCTCAGCTTTCGTACTCGGTGTAAAAATCGGTTCAGGCAGTTTATCAGACTCCTGTAATCCCTCCGGCAGCTTGATACCACATACTGTACCGTTTTCTTTGTAGCTCTCCCATCCACTTCCTGTGATGTATCCACGGACAATGCACTCGATTGGAAGCATCTCTAATTTTTTGCACATCATGCTGTTGCCGTCAAATCTATCTTCCCGGAAAAATTCCGGCATATCTTTTACGTCAACAGAAATCATATGATTTGGCACGATGTCTTTTGTCAAATCAAACCAGAATTTAGACATCTGAGTCAGAATTGCACCCTTTTTTGTGACTTTATTTTTCAAAATATGATCAAAAGCAGAAATTCTGTCTGTCGCTACAATGATCAGGCTGTCGCCGTTATCATACACTTCACGTACTTTTCCCTCTTTAATTGGCTGAAATACTTTGCTACTCATCCTCTTTGTCCTCTTTTCCGGTGTTATGAACACCATATCATTTTCTGATGTTACTCAAAAATTATAATACATAGTCTTTTGGAAAGTCAATGATTTTGCCCATATGCACCTAAATCCACGATATAGAAAAATCAGTTCTTTTTATTAGTATTTTTGTATAGTTTTTATTATATTATAAGCAACACTTATATTTTTGTTTATATACTCTTATTCTCGATTTTTCCATTTCTTTCTGACATGAAATTTTACGAAAAATGCCACAAACTGATATTTTTTTAAACGACAATTACCTGTCTGTCCAAAATAAATATACCAGTCTGTGGCATCTTTTTATCCGGCTATTTTATATTGCTCTGTTATTTTCTGATCAGTAAAGATTTTCCTGTCATCTCTGCCGGCTGCTCCATTCCCATCAGCTCGATCAGAGTCGGAATGATATCAGCAAGACATCCATCCTCTTTTAATGTGTAGGAAGGATCTGCATTTACCAGAATAAATGGAACCGGGTTGGTTGTGTGGGAAGTTAACGGCTCACCTGTCTCGTAGTTTACAAGCTGCTCTGCATTTCCGTGGTCAGCACAGATGAACATCTGTCCGTTTACTTCTTTTAATGCCTCAACTGCTTTTCCAACACAGGTATCCACGGTCTCAACTGCTTTGATCGCAGCATCTAAGATTCCGGTATGTCCAACCATATCCGGGTTTGCGAAGTTGATGATGATGACATCATATTTCTCAGAACGGATTGCTGCACATAATTTATCACATACTTCCGGTGCACTCATCTCCGGCTGTAAATCGTAGGTTGCTACTTTTGGAGATTTTACAAGGATACGGTCCTCACCTTTGTTTGGTTCCTCCACACCACCGTTGAAGAAGAAGGTAACATGTGCATATTTCTCTGTCTCGGCAATTCTTGCCTGAGTCATATCATGTGCTGCTAAATATTCACCAAATGTATTTTTCAGTTCTACTTTCTTAAATGCAACTTCTTTGTTCGGGATCGTCACATCGTACTCTGTAAAGCAGATATATTTTACGTTCTTTCTTGCACCGCGGTCAAATCCATCGAAATCATCCATACAGAACGTTCTTGTGATCTCACGCGCACGGTCAGGACGGAAGTTAAAGAAAATAACTGTATCGTTATCTTTGATCGTTGCGATTGGCTTACCATTCTCCGTGATTGCAGTCGGAAGAAAGAACTCATCTGTTACATCTTTTGCATAAGATGCTTCCATTGCTGTCACTGCGCTCTCTGCTGTCTCTCCTTCACCTGTGGTCAGCACTTTGTATGCTTTCTCCACACGATCCCATCTGTTATCACGATCCATTGCATAATAACGTCCGGAAATGGATGCAATCTTACCAACACCAATCTCTTTCATCTTAGCTTCTAACTCTTCGATAAATTCTTTGCCGGAAGTCGGAGCTGTGTCACGTCCGTCTAAGAAACAGTGAACATATACATTCTCGACACCCTCTTTTTTGGCCATTTCAAGCAGGCCGAAAAGGTGTGTGATGTGGCTGTGTACACCACCGTTGGACAACAGTCCGTATAAATGAAGATCAGAACCGTTTTTCTTTACATTTTCCATACCATCTAATAATGCCTGATTTTTGAAGAAATCACCATCATTGATCTCTTTTGTGATTCTTGTCAGCTCCTGGTATACGATTCTTCCAGCACCCATATTTAAATGTCCTACTTCTGAGTTACCCATCTGTCCGTCCGGAAGTCCAACTGCAAGACCACTTGCATTTCCTTTTACAAATGGATAATCTTTCATAAGTCCGTCGATTACCGGTGTCTTTGCCTGTGCTACTGCATTTCCCTCTGTTTTCTCATTCAGTCCAAATCCGTCTAAAATCATTAATACGGTAGGTTTCTTACTCATTTTTTGTTTCCTCACTTTCTATTCTCTTTCCATTTATCAAAAGTATACGGTTCTCCTAATCCAGAACCATTATACTGATAACCTCATTTGTTTTCAATAGTTTTTCTGGCTCAACTGATCCTCCAGTTTCTTTGCCCTTTCCTTGCAGTCGCTTTCTGTCACCGGCTCTCCACCTGTATTTCTGTTAAGCTGTTCTAATACATAGGAATAGACTGCCCAATTTGTAGAGGAATCATAATGTATGCCATCACCCTTTGTACCGTATCCAAGCCTTGTCAGATACCGATAGCTATCTATATATGTAGCATTTTTAACCTTTTTAAGACGGCTGTTGAATGCCTCGATTCTCTGGTTATTGCATCTTGCCGGTGCTCCGGATTTTGTCGGATTGACTGATAATAAATAAAGTTTGGAACTCGCCGGCCATTTCCGGTATTTATTCAGATATGATCTTATGGATGTCAGGTCATTAACCCCAAGTCCGCAGATAACTACCCAGTTTTTGATTTCCGTATGCTGTCTCTGCAGCGACTGTACTTTCGGAAATGCCGTATCCGCCAGCCATGCATATCCCATTCCCGGACAGGATACTACAAAAAAATTCGGTACATCTTCTATTTTGCATTCCTCATTCATCAGGTAAAATCTGGAATCTCCCAGGAAAATATATCCCGTTTCATATTCACAGGGATCTTCTGTATTTTCGTCTGCTGCAGTCTTATCATCTGTGATCAGGCTATCCGCACCATCATTATCATCCGTACTTTCTGATCTCTGATTTGCCTGCTCCGTTTCTATCTTTTCATCAGCATCCATTTTTTCATCGTTTTTTTCATTTTGATCCGATAAATTTCCTGAATTAACTGCTATATTCTCATTTTTTAGTCCAATATCTGAGCCCCCGGACTGCATGGATGCCTCTGTTTCCGGCAAAACATCTTCTAATGTTACATTCTGTCCGTCAGACCTCTGTGCTCTTGCATTTGCATTATTTTCTTTATATTCCGAATCCATTTTTCCTGTCTGGTTAAATACTCTTGCAGACACATTCCAGACACACACTACAATTAGAATGCACACCAGGATCCGCGTTATTTTCTTCTTCATATTTTCCACATTTTCTGTACTTATCAAGGGAAAAGGGGATCCTTTCTGTTTTCACTCCCAGAGAGAATCCCCTTAACCTGATTATGATTTATTTATAGTTTACGATTTTACCGAAATCAGCTTTTAAGGAAGCTCCACCAACTAAACCACCATCAATGTCAGGCTGTGCAAACAGCTCTGCTGCATTACCTGCATTTACAGATCCGCCGTACTGAATACGAACTTTCTCTGCTGTGTCAGCACCATATACTTCTTTGATGCAGTCACGGATTGCCTTGCAGACTTCCTCTGCCTGCTCAGTTGTTGCTGTTTTTCCTGTTCCGATAGCCCAGATCGGCTCATATGCGATTACCATAGAAGCAACCTGCTCTGCAGTAACGTCTTTTAAGTCAGATTTGATCTGCATACGGATCCAGTCTAAAGTGATTCCCATCTCTCTCTGCTCTAATGTCTCACCACAGCAAAGGATTGGAGTTAAGTTATGCTCGAAAGCTTTTTTCACTTTCTTATTTAACATGCAGTCGCACTCTTTGAAGTAGTCACGTCTCTCGGAATGACCGATGATAACGTATTTTACGCCAGCGTCAACTAACATCTCAGGAGCGATCTCTCCGGTGTAAGCGCCTTTCTCTTCATAGTACATGTTCTCAGCACCTACTGCTACGTTGGTTCCTTTTACAGCCTCAACAACAGGTACGATGTCGATTGCAGGTACACAGTAAACAACTTCTACATCATCGCTTACTACTAACGGTTTTAATTCCTCTACTAATTTAACAGCCTGGCTTGGAGTCATGTTCATTTTCCAGTTGCCGGCTACGATTTTCTTTCTTGCCATGATCTTATCCTCTTTTTCTCATTTTAAAGTTTGTTGACTTATTTATCGTCGGCTGCCACCATAAGGCGTTATGGCAGCCAACTTTACATTGCAACTATTTTTACTTATCATCGGCTGCCATAACTAAGGTGTCATGGCAGCCAACTTTACATTGCAACTATTTTTACTTATCATCGGCTGCCATGACACCTGGTAACTCCTTACCCTCTAAGAATTCAAGGGAAGCTCCACCACCAGTAGAGATATGGCTCATCTTGTCGCCAAAGCCTAACTGGTTAACAGCTGCTGCAGAATCACCACCACCGATGATTGTTGTTGCATCTGTATCAGCAAGTGCTTTTGCAACTGCGATTGTACCAGCTGCTAATGTTGGGTTCTCGAATACGCCCATCGGTCCGTTCCATACAACAGTCTTTGCTGTCTTAACTGCATCAGCATATAACTCCTGAGTCTTTGGTCCGATATCGCATCCCTCTCTGTCAGCCGGCATATCTTTTACGTCACATACAGTAACTTCTACCGGAGCGTCGATCGGGTTCGGGAAATCTGCGATGGTTACAGCATCTACCGGAAGGAGTAATTTCTTTCCAAGTTTCTCAGCTTTTGCCATCATCTCTTTACAGTAATCGATCTTGGTATCATCTACTAAAGATTTACCGATCTCATATCCCTGTGCTTTTAAGAAAGTATATGCCATACCACCACCGATGATTAATGTATCGCATTTCTCTAATAAGTTAGAGATAACATTTAATTTATCTGCAACTTTTGCACCGCCAAGGATTGCTACAAACGGTCTTACCGGATTCTCTACAGCATTTCCAAGGAAATCGATCTCTTTCTGCATTAAGTAACCAACTACGTTAGAGCCACCTTTTGCAGAGATGAATTTGGTAACACCTGCAACAGAAGCATGTGCTCTGTGGGAAGAACCGAATGCATCACATACATAATCGTCTGCAAGATCAGCTAACTCTTTGCTGAACTCTTCGCCGTTCTTTGTCTCCTCAGCACCACGGAAACGTGTATTCTGTAATAAGATTACATCTCCCTCTTTCATCTCAGCAACAGCTTTGGTAGCTTCCTCACCTGTTACATGATAATCAGAGATGAATTTTACAGCTTTGCCAAGTTTTTCAGAAAGTTTTACAGCTACAGGAGCTAATGACTCACCTTCGTTTGGTCCATTTTTAACTTTTCCAAGATGAGAGCAAAGGATAACCTTTCCGCCATCGTTGATTAATTTTTTGATTGTAGGAAGTGCTGCGTTGATACGGGTCTCATCTGTGATCTTTCCTTCTTTTAACGGAACGTTGAAATCACATCTTACAAGTACTCTTCTTCCTTTTACATTAATGTCGTCTACAGATTTTTTGTTTAATGACATAAAATATGTCCTCCTTATTATTTTCTGTTACATAAAAACAGGCCCGGTCCAATAGGACCGGACCTGTTATAAGTCTCATATAGTTATCGTAACTTCTCGATTATTTTAACTCGCTGAAGTATTTGATTGTACGAACCATCTGAGATGTGTAAGAGTTCTCATTGTCATACCATGAAACAACCTGAACTTCGTACTGGTCATCAGATACCTGGTTAACCATTGTCTGAGTTGCATCGAATAATGAACCAAATCTCATTCCTACGATATCGGAAGAAACGATCTCATCCTCGTTGTAACCGAAAGACTCGTTAGCTGCTGCTTTCATAGCTGCATTGATATCTTCTTTTGTTACGCCAGCTTTCTTAACAACTGCTGTTAAGATTGTTGTAGAACCTGTTGGGGTCGGTACACGCTGAGCAGATCCGATTAATTTACCGTTTAACTCAGGAATAACAAGACCGATTGCTTTTGCAGCACCTGTGCTGTTAGGAACGATGTTAACTGCTGCTGCACGTGATCTTCTTAAATCACCTTTTCTCTGAGGTCCATCAAGAGTCATCTGATCACCTGTGTAAGCATGGATTGTTACCATGATACCAGACTGGATCGGAGCATATTTGTTTAATGCATCTGCCATTGGTGCTAAGCAGTTTGTTGTACAGGAAGCTGCTGAAATGATTGTATCAGAAGCTTTTAATGTCTCGTGGTTTGTATTGTAAACGATAGTAGGAAGGTCATTTCCTGCTGGAGCAGAGATAACAACTTTTCTAGCACCTGCATTGATGTGAGCCTGTGCTTTTTCTTTGCTTGTATAGAAACCGGAGCACTCTAATACAACGTCAACTTTTAAATCTCCCCATGGGCAGTTGTTTGCATCTGGGAATGCGTAGATTTTAATCTCTTTACCGCAAACGATGATAGAATCATCTGTGGAAGAAACTTCATCAGCATGCTCATATTTACCCTGAGATGAATCATATTTTAACAAGTGTGCTAACATTTTAGGACTTGTTAAATCATTGATTGCTACTACTTCATATCCTTCTGCTCCAAACATCTGTCTGAAAGCAAGACGACCAATACGGCCAAAACCATTGATTGCTACTCTTACTGCCATTTTTAATTCCTCCTAGAATTTGTAAATGTGATAACTTGATGGGACTTATGCCCGTCCCAAGCTTCCTTTATTTTAACCAATTTCTTTTGAAAGTTCAAGCCTTTTTCTCGACTTTATTCTGTGTTTGTTAAATTTTTCACTATATGCAATTTTCTGGTCGATTTTTCATTAATTTTATACAAAATATACAAATATGACTTCTTTTCTTTTGTGGGATAGGCTATACTATATCATAAGCTACTTACCAAATGCTGGTTTGTTGGGATATGACTTCC
>DMYD01000044.1:140199-140338 GCA_003483745.1 Roseburia sp.
GCGGAGTGACGTGTGCGTCCTAAGAGTTTCTAATTTTCTCCCAAAGTCACAAAAGCAATCCCGGCTTGATGCGATTTGCCAGCCGTAAGGCTGTGAACCACCCTTCGTCGGGGAACTCATTTTACAAGCTTGGGGGTGC
>DMYD01000053.1:0-55603 GCA_003483745.1 Roseburia sp.
GACTATTCTTTTTTCACAGCCCCATTTTTTTACTTACAAACTTCTTTGCTGCGGTAATTCCTGTATTTTGAATAATAAGTCTACCGCAGCGTGTGTAATCCAATCTATTATTTTTCTTCTAAGATTTTCTCAATACTTGCCAGTTTGACACATACCACAAAAATCTCTGCTGCTGTCGTCAGATCCTCTAAGCTTGGATAAGACGGTGCAATACGGATCACAGAATCTTTTGGATCTTTTCCATACGGGAATGGTGCACCTGCCGGAGTCATCACAACGCCTGCTTTTTTTGCCTTTGCTACAACATTCTTTGCGCAGCCCTCTAAAGTCTCATATGTGATGAAATAACCACCCTTTGGCTTATACCAGTTTCCTACACCCAGACCGCCAAGTTCTTTGTCGAACATGTCAGTGATCATCTCAAACTTCGGCCGCAGGGATGCTGCATGTTTACGCATATGCTCGGTGATACCGTGAATGTTCTTAAAGAAACGTACATGGCGGAGCTGATTTACCTTATCATGTCCGATGGTCTGAACCTTTAACTGTTTCTTGATATCCTCTAAGTTGTTTGCGGAAGTTGCGATTGCAGCGACACCGGAACCAGGGAATGTGATCTTACTGGTGGAACAGAATTTGTATACCATATCCGGGTTTCCTGCACGCTTACACTCAGCAAGAATCTCAATCAGATGATCCTGGTCGATATCATATAAATGATGTACACAGTAAGCATTATCCCAGTAAATACGGAAATCTTTTGCAGCCGGTTTTAATCTTGCAAAACGACGTACTGTCTCATCGGAGTATGTGATGCCCTGTGGGTTAGAATACTTCGGAACACACCAGATTCCTTTGATTGCCTCATCTTTGCTGACTAAATCCTCCACCATATCCATATCCGGGCCGGTTGGCAGCATCGGCACGTTGATCATCTCAATGCCAAAATACTCTGTGATTGCAAAATGTCTGTCATATCCCGGAACCGGGCATAAGAATTTTACTTTATCTAATTTGCACCATGGAGTACTACCCATAACACCATGTGTCATGGAACGTGCAATCGTATCATACATGATATTTAAACTGGAGTTGCCATAGATAATGATATTGTCCGGATTACATTCTATCATATCTCCGATAAGCACTTTCGCCTCATGGATACCATCAAGCACACCATAGTTACGGCAGTCTGTTCCGTCTTCACAGGTCAGATCCACGTAAGATGCTAAAACATCCATCATTCCCATAGACAGATCTAACTGTTCCTGGGATGGCTTTCCTCTGGACATATCAAGTTTTAATCCGCGCTGCTGGAATTTCTTGTACTCTGCCTCGAGTGATTTTTTTTCGGCTAACAGTTCTTCCTTTGTCATTTCCTGGTAAGATTGCATTGTTTGCTTCCTCCTCTTGGTTCGTTATACATTATTTATCATTCATGGGAATATTCCCCTTTGATCTTATGGAAATATTCTCTGATCTGCTTTTCATAACCGTTCTCTGACGGTCTGTAGAACTTCCGGTCAGTCAGTCCGTCCGGTAGATACTGCTGTTCTACATAATGGTTCGGATAGTCATGTGCATATTTATAACCTATGCCATGGCCAAGTTTGGATGATGATTTGTAATGTGCATCCTGTAAATGAGATGGAACCGGTGCAGTCATCGTATTCTTGACTGTCTCCATTGCCTCACTGATCGCACAGACTGCAGAGTTACTCTTTGGTGCACTCGCCACATAAGTGACTGCCTGTGCTAAAATAATCTGTGCTTCCGGCATTCCGATGCGCTCTACTGCCTGTGCAGCTGAGGTTGCGACCACAAGTGCCATCGGATCCGCATTGCTCACATCCTCTGAGGCACAGATCATGATCCTTCTTGCGATAAACTTGATATCTTCTCCCGCATACAGCATCCTCGCTAAATAGTAAACTGCCGCATCCGGATCAGAACCACGCATACTTTTGATAAATGCGGACACCGTGTCATAATGGTTATCACCGGACTTATCATACTTTACTACACGCTTCTGGATACATTCAGAAGCAACCGAAAGCGTGATATGTATCAGCCCGTCCTCGCTGCGCTCAGTCGTTAAAATTCCAAGCTCCACTGCCGTAAGTGCAGCACGCGCATCTCCATTTGAGATATCTGCAAGAAAATCCAAGGCATCCTCATCAATCACAGCATGGTATGCCCCCATACCTTTTTGTGTATCATTCACTGCCCGTAAAATAAGAGTCTTGATATCCTCTTTTTCTAAGCTTTTCAGTTCAAAAATGATGGAACGTGAAAGAAGAGCTCCATTGACTTCAAAATAAGGATTCTCGGTCGTCGCACCGATTAAGATGATAGTTCCATCCTCCACAAACGGTAAAAGATAATCCTGCTGTCCCTTATTAAAACGATGAATCTCGTCGATAAACAAAATCGTTTTCTTTCCGAACATCCCCATGTTATTCTTCGCCTTGGAAATGACATCTTCCATGTCCTTTTTTCCTGCCGAAGTCGCATTCATCTGCAAAAACTCTGCGCTTGTGGAGTTGGCAATGACCTTTGCAAGTGTCGTCTTTCCGGTTCCCGGAGGTCCGTAGAGAATGATGGAACTGAGTTTATCTGCCTTGATCGCACGGTACAGTAACTTGTCTTTCCCGATAATATGCTGCTGACCAACCATCTCATCTAACGTGGCCGGCCGCAGACGCGATGCAAGCGGCGATTCCGTCTCTTTTTTCTGTTCTCTCATATATTCGAATAAATCCATGTTCCAACCTGTCTTTCTGTTGCGTACATTTGTTCTTTTTGCATTTTTTATTCTGCAATCTTGCATTTTAAAGTTTTAAAAAACATTTTTTTGCAATAATTCCTGCAAATATGACAGATTTGCTTTTCAAAAATTCATTCATCTATTACCATACAGGAATTTTTCCGCTTTTGCAAGACGTAAAATTATTTTCTCTGTTCTGTATGTTTTTTTCTGAAAATCTGTCACTTTACTGTGCAAAAGCATGGACATACTTCTGAAAGGCATCTCCACGCTCCTCAAAGTTTTTAAAATAACCGTAAGATGCCGCTGCCGGTGAAAGAATACATGCCTCTCCAGGCTGTGTCATCCGGACTGCAGCCTCGACTGCCTGCTCTAAATCTTCGACGTATATACAGTTCTCGCAGTCACCAGCTTCCTCAAAAATACGTTTGCCAGATGCATATGCACAGATAAATTGAAGTTCTTTGTGTTCCCTGATAAAAGTGATCAAAAGATCATAATTGATTCCGCGGTCCATGCCGCCGATCAGGATCGTCTTTGCATTCGGAATACTCAGCGCTGCCTCCACAGCTGCCTCCGGAATCGTTGCAATCGAGTCATCATAATAACTGACATCCCGGTAAGTCCCGATATACTGCAGGCGGTGTGGCAGTCCTTCAAACCCTGCCATGCTCTTTCGTACAGCATCTTTCTTACATCCAAGCAATTCTGCCACACACTCCACGAACTGCGCATCATACTGATTATGTTCTCCTGCGAGTTTCAGTTCATAATGCACACCCTTTGGCTGATGAAGAACCGTCTTTTTTGCTCCCGTCTCAATTGGAGGTACATTTTCCCCGACGAAAAAATAATCTCCATTCTTCTGATATGCTGCAATATGGCTCTTTGCCTCAAAATATTTTTCTACCGTTCCATAATAGTCAAGGTGTTCCTCATAGAGATTTAAAAAGATTGCAATGTGCGGTGACACATTTGTATGCGCAAGCTGATGGCAGGACATCTCATAAACAATGATCGTGTCTTCTGTCACTTCTTCAAAATAATCAAGGCAAGGCTGTCCGATATTTCCAAGGAGTAATACCGGTCTGCCGCTGCATGCTTTTAAAACGGTATAGAGCATCGCAGAGGTCGTACTTTTTCCTTTGGTTCCGGTGATTCCTATCACCTGATCACGAAACTGCTGTAAAAAAAGCTCCGTCTCTGAGGTGTATTTGGGATTTTCCTCATCCATCACAATTCCGGGACTCTTTATGATAAAATCGTACGCGTCCTCATCGATTTCTTCTCTTTTTCCCTCAAATATATCTACAGACGCCGGCTTTGTACATCTCTGCAAAAAATGTTCTGTCGCTTTGCCCTCTCTGCCGTATCCCCAAATCAAAATCCGCTTTCCATCCAACTCACTGATGATGTCCATTCTGTATCCTCCATGCACATATGCTAATTTCCTGCATATCCTGCAATTTTCTTTTTAATTTCCAACCAATCCCACTATTTATGCCCGTTTCATAAAATCTTTTAAAATCTGTAAGAAATGCTCCGGCACCTGGTTTTCAGATACCCACTCTGAGAGCATCTCATCTAACTCTCCCGGTGCAGCTTCGATCGTCTCTTTGTAACGCTCGGTCAAAAGACTCTTTCCACCGCGTGCAATAAATGTTTTTAATGCAACAAGGACTTCGCGCCTTGTTCCCACACACTCAAACGGTTTGTTCTCCTCAATTCCGGTCAGTTCTCTGAAGTATAGATCCAGAGAGTCCTTTTCCAGCAGATTTTCCCCGAAGATATGCACCAGTTCTTCCTGTGATAAAAATGGAGTTAAAATGATATAGACAAATAAACATTTTGGGCAGTTGCAGCACCAGATTCCCTGTTTGCTTCCTGCATTACAACTCCGGAATACCTCATGATAGCTTTTACATTTGGCAAACAGCCACGCGATCTGCATCTCGGTAAGCGGACGCAGGAGACTGAAATAATGAATGTCGGAGTCCGTCACTTTCCTGATATACGATACAAAATCCTGTTCAAATTCAAAGCTCTTAGAATACTGATGATTGACAAACGAATCCTTCACCGTTGTCTCATTTGCACTTGTCTCATTTGAAAGCACGATGTAACGGTTGCCACTTAAAAATGCAGAAATAAATGATGAGAATGCCACAACCGCAGAAAACGGGATATGTCCGTTTAAATACCCTGCTGCATTCAGCTCTAATATTTTTTTATCAAGAACACGCTTTGCGGCGTAGTCTCCCTGCTTGTGATCACAGACTGCAATGACATTTTTAGTCGTCGCATTGCCATTGATACTATAAGTGGTAATCTTTTCTCCCTTTAATACTTCAAGAGAAACGACAGAATCCTTTCCACCGCCAACAGATACCAGACATCCGTCATAGGCACGTGTATCATGCATCGGTGCATCCACATTCTCCTCGCATTCGATCGTTACAAGTTCTTCTTCCGAAACCACAATCCCATTGCGGTACATAAATTCTCCAAGTCCATTATAATATAACTTTTTCCACCATATTTTCTGTTCTGCTGAGAGTGTTCCACAAAGAATCTTCAACTGCTTCGGGCAGGCACATTTCCAGTAACTGATCGTCTCTGCCATTCCAAGATGAAATGCAAGTGCCTTCAAGATTGTCTCATTGACGCGCTCCTTTGCCGGAAACTCCCACTTTGACTGAAATTCACATAGCCCCGGTATCTCAAAGTGATACACGATGCGGTATGCATTTTCGATATACTCTACGGAATAATCTTTATATAAAAAAGAATTGTATTGATTTCTGAAATCCTCAAACTTTGACAACGTAAATCCTCCATTCCAGACGCGATACGTCCCAGACCTATTTTATTATATGAAATAACCGTCCGCCCTAAACATCCCTACTGTAAAGCGAACACTAAAATATCATAGCACACATCCTTGCAAAAGTCGATAGCAGTGGAACGCACAAACGGCGTTCCACCAAAAAAGGAGTGGGCTTTCGCCCACTCCCTATACGGTCATGCAATTAATTTTTCTTGCCAAGTGTTACAGAAATCGTCTGCTCCTGATACTCACCATTCGTAGAACGCTCAATCTTCACATCAACCGTTGTACCTGCTTTATAATACTCCATTGTAGATGAAAGTTCTTCCATGGAACCAATCTGTTTTCCGTCAAACTCTGTGATGATATCACCTTTCTGGATACCTGCCTGCTCTGCTGCAGAACCTCCGGTTACCTGTGCAACATAAACACCGGATGGCATGTTATAAGTTTTTGCAACATCATCTGTGACATCGACACCTGCGATACCAAGGTATGCGCTGTCAGACTCATCTACTTTTTCTTTCGTGATCAGATCATTGATGATCGGTGCTGCCGTATTGATCGGGATCGCATATCCAATACCCTCTACGGAAGTATCGGAATATTTTACAGAGTTGATACCGATAACCTCACCGTTTGCACTGAGTAATGCACCACCACTGTTACCAGGGTTGATTGCTGCATCTGTCTGGATCAGGTCTGCAGTATAGCTTGTGTCACTCTCTGAATCACTGACAGATACCTGACGGTTCAATGCACTGATATAACCAACGGTTACAGACTGTCCATAACCAAGTGCATTACCGATTGCGATACAGGAATTACCAGCTTTTAAGCTGTCAGAATCACCAAGTGTGGCTACTTTAATATTATTCATCGTATCACTTTCAATGCTGCTTAACGCTACACGGATGACTGCAAGATCTGTAGAAGGATCTGTTCCTTTTACCTCTGCGCTGACTGTTGACTCATCATTAAATGTAACTGTCAGACTGTTTGCACCGTTTACTACGTGATTATTCGTTGCAATATAAAGATAATTATCATCCTGACTTACGATGATACCGGATCCACAGCTTGTGCTCTCATAAGTCTGTGGCATACCGCCCCAGAAACTCTGGTATTCGGTCTCGCTCACATTTGTGATTGCCACGATGGAAGGCATTACGGATGATACAATATCCGATACATCCGTTGCAACATAATTCGATGATGTAGAAGTTGCCTCCACTTTGCTGTCTGCTTTTGTCAGGGCATTTTTGCTGCCGTTATCTTCTGCCGCTGTCTCATCATTGCCAAATGCTTTTGAGGATACAAGATGTACGCCTTCAAATGCTGTACCTGATACCAGTCCAAATACTAAAGCAATGGCTGCACATTTTGCAAGTTTTGTTCCAAATCCCCCCGGTTTTCTTTCTCTCTTTTTTTTCTGTTTTTTACCGGTCGGCTGTGCATTCTGATAAAATGCTCCACCTGCATTCTGGTATCCGCCATTCTGATAAGTACCGTTCTGCTGATATCCGGTATTCTGATAGGCACTGTTTTGATATGTGCCGTTCTGCTGATATCCGGTATTCTGCGAATACGGATTGTTGTTACGATAATCATTTTCGTAATGGTTTACGTTTCCTTCATTTACATGTTCTGTCTGCTGATTGTTCTGGTTACCGCTATTGTATGAATAGAAGGAATCCGAAGTCCCATTCTGATTGTTATTATTGTTATTATTGTTATAATTGTTACCATCCATAACGATTTCTCCTTTCGTATTCGGAATTTCTTTTCCTTTTCTGATTATGAGTGTACAGAGAAATTGTGTTCTATTTGTGACAAAACAATCAAAAATTTATGTTTTCGTTCTCAAATGTAATTTATGATCTGATACAAAAAATTCCAGACCCCCAGACCTGCAATAATGGAATAAAACAGATCCCGCCATTTCTTTCCCGGAATTTTAAACGCCAGAACCAGGATGATAAACATGTACATCCAGTCTGTCAGATAATAAACACGCGCACCGGACGCATAGATCGTCGGTGAAAAATGCATAATTGCTTCACTTGCAATTCCACCAAGCCATACCAGCACAAGAACTGCATTATGTTTTGAAACCTTCCATATTAATATACCGGTAAACAAAAGAGCCGCGATCCACCAGCACATTGCAAACCAATTTGACGACTGCATTTCTTCCATCCGCGGTACCTGATCCAGTCGTACCGTAATATCCGCAATATGCAATCCACAGTCTGAGAATATTTTGATTCCTAAAAATGGAAGTAACGCAGTAACAGAAAATATGCATGCCCCAGCCATGCATACCATATCTGACGGTTTTCTTTCATCTTTACCCAAAATATGCAGGATTCCCGCCAGCCAGATTCCGAATAACAACAGACGGTTTTCATTTGCAAAAGAAGAAATCAGCCATTGAACCGTAATAAAAAGATGCTCTCCAAATGAAAGCTGCTCATACTGTGGCATCCAGTTCTGTACTTCCGATACAACACGGATATCATTTCCCGGTGCCAGAAACAGAATTACAAACGCCACTACCGTTACCGCCGTCTGTATGATAAGAAGGAAATTCCTTCGTTTTTCATCCTTTCTGTATAAACGTTTCTTCTGTGCACCAGTCAGATTTCTGATCCACTCTGCCTTTGCGTACTTTCTCAGCAAAACCACAAGAACTGCCAACATCTCAAATGTCACAAGCACTGCTGCCATCTGCTCGATCGACATACTTGCAAGAACCGCACAGGGGATGGAATAAAAAAACTGCCAGGGATGATTATGCATTGCATGATTATCTCCTGCATCAAACACAAGATCTGCAACCGGAACCAGTGCCCAGATTCCGCAGGTAAACGACCAGGTATAAAAAATAGAGCCATTGATCCAGACTGCAGCATATCCAACCGTCATTATCGCCATCAGGAGATAACCACAGACAACCGTAAGTGTCGCGCCCGGCAGAAATTTTTCTGTATGGATCCCCGCTGCTTTTTCTGCCAGTTTCAACACACCACAGGGAAGAAGAACAAGCATCAGGGCATTTACAATACGCCAGAACCAGATTCCAAGTGAAAATGTAATATATACCATCGCTTCCCCGGACATTCTGCCAACCCACGTTGTATAACGCCAGCTTAAATATTCCAGAAATCCCATTTCATGTGTATACTGATAAAAAAAGGCATCGTCGCCATCAGAATATCCCACCTGCGTCAGCAGGAGGAATGCTCCAAAAAACATCAATGCCCAAAATAAAACTTTTTTAGAAGTGTCTTTCATAATTTACCTATTCCCGTCTGATACTTCCTGTCTCCACAAACGTTTCCAGTATTCCGGACTCATAGTGCATTTTAAAATCTGTTTCCTGCCTAGCTTTTTGTATCGTTTGCCAAGCCAGTAACCTGCATACTTTCCTACACACTGCATTCCAAGTTCAAAGATAAGATACGGCTTTCCAATCGAGCACAGATATTTCATTGTACTCTTTACTAACTTCATCCCCTCTGCTTCCGAACTGATCTGCTCAAATATTTCCGGATGCATGGTCTGTGAGACGGCAAGATCAAAATTACGATGGAACTGCTGTCTTACCGTATAATTATGAGAGTGAATCACTTTCGCATCTGCCTCATATCTCACATAATATCCTGCAAGAATTGCCTTTGCTGCAAAAAACATATCTTCATTAAAAATAACCGGCGATTCGAATCCACCGAGCTTATGAAACAGATCCATTCTGTAAGCTGCACATACATCGGAACAGAAAAATGTCTTAATTCCAAGTTCCCCTATATCAGTCTTTCCCTTTTTCCTGCTTTTATCCGGATAATTAAAAGATCTGGTATAGCGTTCTACAATGCGGCAATTTTCATTTGGAAGCTGTCTCGCATAACAGACTGCCGTATCCTGGTCTGATAAACCATTTACTAAGTGTTCGATCAGACTATCATCTGCCGGAACTGCGTCCTGTGTCATAAAGATAACAACATCTGCCTTAGAATGTTCTGCACCATACATTCTCGTCCCACCATGATCAAAAGATTCCCTGCTGACATGATGTAACTCATATTCACATGGGAGTTCACAAAGTCTCTGTTCGATCGGATACTTTTCCACAGCTTCTTTCCAAAATTTTTCTTCGGTATTTAAAATAAGAACCCTATGAACAACAAAGGTCTGCTCCTGCAGTTTTTGCAGGAGCAGACAAAATGTGTCATCCGGTCTGTAAGTCGGTATGATCAGATCTGCTTTCATTAATAGCCTTCTCCCTGATGGAATCCGGTATCATTGATGATCTGGGCACTGTTATTTTTAACAGTATCTGTCGGCTCATATTCATTATCATCATATAAGAATACATGAAGCTGTTTTACGTTAGATTCAAGATCACATGGTACAACAACGCTTCCCTTGTTTCCAAGTGTTGTCGTATTCTTCTCAAACGGGAAACCTGTTGTCTCGCCAAGGCTGTAATTGAATACTTTTGCGGCAAGTGCAATCAGATCTGTATTTGAAAAACTTGTCTTGATATCTCCAAATGCCTCATCTATCAGACTGTTCAATGTAGTCAGGTTTGCTTTCTGTGCTTTCTGCACCATTGCTGTAAGAACAGTACGCTGACGCTCTGTACGTCTGTAATCATCACCAGCAGTATAACGGATACGCGCATAAGCACATGCCTGTACACCATCCATTTCCACATTTGTTCCACCACTGGATAAATACTGGGAGTTATGTTTTGTCAGTTTATTGATCTCATCCATATAGCCCCGCATCAGCACAGCCTCGTCATCAGATACCTCCGGAATCGTAACTCCACCCAGAAGATCTACACACTCAACAACCGCATTAAAGTCCACCGTTACATAGTCCGTAATATCCATATCCAGGTTTTTATTTAACATGGTAATTGCCTGCTCAGGTCCTCCCTTTGCGTAAGCGGAATTGCATTTCTTATATACACCGCCTCCGATATCAAGATAACTGTCTCGATATACAGATACCAGTTTCACTTCGTGTGTATCATTATTGATACTTGCGATCATGATAACATCACTGTTACCTTTTGAAAGATTACCATTTGAACGGTTATCAAGACCAAACAGTGCGATTGTCGTATAACCCGCCATGATTTCCTGTGACTCTGACGATAATCCCTCATTCACCTCAATATCTTCTTTATCAAAGCTTGTGTCTTTCTCAATTTTCGAGAGCTTTACGGTTACAAATAACACAGCTGCAAGGATCAATAATACAAAAATCTCTGCTATTACAATAATAATTCTGTTTTTCTGCTTTTTCTTTCTTTTTGATGCTTTGCTGTGTGCCCCGTTTCTTCCCTGTACTGTTTTACTCATAAATATATTCTCCTAATATGCATTTTTATTTATAAAACCCTTGAAGACGGTAAGAAACAGGATTTTAACATCCAGCCCTATCGTCCAGTTTTCAATATAATAAAGATCATGCTCAATCCGCTTGCGGATGGATGTATCTCCACGATACCCATTGACCTGCGCCCAGCCGGTCATACCGGGACGCACCTGATGTTTGATCATATAACGTGGGATTTCTTCACGGAATTTTTCCACGTACTGCGGACGTTCCGGTCTTGGTCCCACAAGACTCATATCACCTTTCAACACGTTAAACAACTGTGGAAATTCATCGAGGCTCGTCTTGCGCAGAAATCTGCCGATCTTTGTGATTCGCGGATCATCTTTATGTGTCCAGCCCTTGCGTTCTTCTTCCTCTGTCTGCACATACATGGTGCGGAACTTATACATCCGGAATGGCTTATTGTGCAGTCCGACACGCTCCTGTTTAAAGATCAGCGGTCCTCTCGAAGTCACCTTGACTGCAATTGCGGTAAGCAGCATAATGGGTGAAAAGATCACGATACAAATCAGCGAACCAATAATATCCATACATCGTTTGACAAGTGCATTAAATGTGTTTGACAGCGGCACATAACGGATATTAATGACAGGAAGTCCTAAAAGATCCTCTGTATACGGTTTTGTCGGAATAATATTTCCATAATCCGGAATAAACTTGGTATGAACTCCGGACTTTTCACATTCCGCAACAATCTTCTCTAACTTATAATATTCTTCGAGTCCAAGCGTGATCGCAATCTCATCTAACTTATTCTCCGGCAGGATATAAAGCAGATTGCCAACGCTTCCAATAACCTTTACCCCTTTATAAGTTGTACCCCTCGCTATATTGTCATCTAAAATTCCCCTGACGTTGTATCCCCACTGTGGATTCTGCTGTATCCGGTCTATATACTGCTCTGCGGCACGTGAATATCCCACAAGGAGCACGTGCTTCAGATTATAGCCATTTTTGCGTATTGTGCGCAGAAACTGACGTATCAGCAGACGTAATATTTCCTCTAATACCGTGTTGATCGCAAAAAAATAAAAGAACATCTCACGGGAAAAATTTCGAAATTGATCCACATAAGACTGCAGGTTATACAATACTGTAAAAATCAACAGAAAACCTACAATGTTCGCCATTACGATATTAGAAAACTCTAACCGCCGTCCCTGTACCCTCTTAGGCGTATACAGGTTAAACGCATAATACAAGATCAGATACAATGGAATGATCAGAACCAGTGCCTGCATATAAAATCCAAATGACAGGGCACCACCCGGTGAGTCCAAAATACCGCTCGAAAACTTCAGCCACCATGCAATGATATAGGATATCGCAACGACAAACGCATCTATGACCACATGCAGTCTGTTGAAATGCTGTTGATTATCTTTTATCATAATGTCATCCTTTTTTCATTTTCAAGCTACCATAAAAATAATAATACAATAATTTTCCAGAAAGCACAACTTCTTTTTCTTAAAACTCTTGTTACAATTTCTTAATTATTTCTTTATTATTCTTTGATGCTCAAATGATTTTTCCGACTATCTGTGCGTTAACACATGAAATATATTTGTAATGAGTTCCCACTCAATTTTTACATAATTGCAAAGATTTTCCACCTTAAAGTGAACCCTTTTACAACTTTTACGCTGCCTGATTCCCTCTGCGATTCCCTCTAAATAACGGCGTCCAAATCCTTTTTTGCAGAAAAACATCCATTTGATCAGAACACCTGCAAATAAAAACGGCAGATTGATCAGTAATTGTAACAGTGGCATATTTTTATAGATCACAAACATGGAATTGCGTGCGGCAAGAAATACTTTTTTTTCATTATAACGTGAACCAGTCGTCGCACTTCCGACATGATATACTTTTGCACCGGGGATATAACGGTTGCGGTATCCTGCGATCTTCGCACGGTATCCAAGATCAAGATCCTCCAGATATGCAAAATGTTTTTCATCCATCGCACCAATCTCTTTGATCACAGACATCCGGTAAATGACCGCTCCACCACAGCAGGAAAAAACATCGGTCTGTTTTCCATAATCTGCAGCAGACCTGCCTTTTCCGCGTGCAACTGCCCAACCCGGCAGTGTATAGAGATCTCCCGCATTATCGATCAGATCTCTCTGTCTGAAATCAAGCATCTGCGCCCCACAGGAAAAAATACGTTCTGATTTTCCGATTCCTTTTAACAGTTCTTCCACAAAGTGCGGTTCCACCTCAGTATCATTATTCAGTAAGATGGCATACGGCGTTTTTGTCATTTCAAAACCAAGGTTCACAGCTCCACAAAATCCGGTATTTTCCGGCAGTGCAACCATCTCCATATCCAGACTTTCCGATGTCACGTCCGTGCTGCCATCTGTGGAACCATTGTCGATCACAAGCAGTTTAAATTTCTGACAGGTCTGCCGTTCAAGTGTTTTTATGCAATTTTCCAAAAGCTTCTTTCCGTTGTAATTCGGAATGATAATCGTAACTTCCGTCATCCATCCTCCATTCAGCTGTTATCCTTCAGGGAATAATTATTATAAACCGAAGAAAAATTTGGATTATAATACGGATCTCCATTTTATTTTTTCGCTTTCTGATGGATATAAAGCCATCCGTTTGCGTAATCCTTTCGTTCCTCCTCTGACATTGAGGTAAATGCATCAAAATCCACCTTTGCCAGTGTCATCTGCTCGTTTCCACATTTAAAGCACTCCACGTCTTTGCGTCTTGACACAACCCGCATCCATCCGCATTCCGGGCAAATAAATACTTTCATCATAGGAACTACTGCCTCTTTTCTTTTTTTCTGACTACCTGTGATCCTTCCAATCAGTCTCTGAAATAAATGTCTCTTGTATACACCTTTTCTTTTACATCTGACAACATAGTATCCATACGGTTTGCCACGATCACATCGCTCATCCTGCAAAATTCATCAAAATCACGGATCACTTTGGAATTTTCAAATGTATCCTTCTTTAATGACGGATCAAAAATAATAATGTTTACACCTTTTGCACGGATACGCTCCATAACCCCTAAAATAGAACTCTGTCTGTAATTATCAGAATTTGCCTTCATCGCAAGGCGGTAAATGCCGACTGTCTCCGGTTTCTTTTCAAGAATCTGCTCCGCAATAAAATCTTTTCTCGTGCGGTTCGCATCAACGATTGCACCTACAATGTTATTTGGTACATTGTCATAGTTTGCCAACAGCTGCTTGGTATCTTTCGGCAGACAGTAACCACCATATCCAAAGGAAGGATTGTTATACTGCATTCCAATTCTTGGATCAAGTCCGATTCCCTCAATGATCTGTTTTGCATCAAGTCCCTTCATGGCAGCAAACGTATCAAGTTCATTGAAGAAAGAAACACGGAGTGCAAGGTATGTGTTTGCAAAAAGTTTGACTGCCTCTGCTTCTGTAAGATTGGTTAAAAGCGTTGGGATGTCCTCTTTGATCGCACCCTCCTGCAGCAGATGTGCAAACGTCTCTGCCGCTTTTTTCATTTCACTGCTTCCCTCTTTCGATCCGACAATGATCCTTGACGGATACAGATTGTCTTTCAATGCCTGACCTTCCCGCAAAAATTCCGGTGAGAACAGTATACGGTCCGTGTGATACTTTTCACATACAGACTGTGTATAACCGACCGGAATCGTAGATTTGATCACGATCACTGCATGTGGATTGACTTTTAAGACCAGTTCTAACACTTCCTCAACAGATGATGTATCAAAATAATTCTTCTTCTCATCGTAATTTGTCGGTGTCGAGATGATAACATAATCTGCCTTTTCATATGCATGCATACCGTCTGTGGTTGCAGTCAGATTAAGTTTGGCGTTTGCCAGATAGTCCTCGATCTCACGGTCCACAAGCGGTGATCTGCGCTGATTGATCATCTCCACCTTTTCTTCTATTATATCAACTGCAGTCACTTCATGGTGCTGCGCTAATAAAATCGCATTGGACAATCCAACGTATCCTGTTCCAGCGATTGCAATTTTCATCGTATTCCTCCTGCCTTTCCATTCAAAAGTCAAAAATACTCCATATTGTTTTATACTACCATTTTCTGTAGTATCATGCAAGTTTGAGATTTTAACCATGTCTGCAATTTACAACACGCCTGTTTTTTGCTAATGTATAAAGAAGCATTGAGGAGTATTTGGAATAAAGAAAAAATGGTAAACAACCCAGGAAATGAGGATTTTTATGAAGAAGAAAAATTTACTGTCCACCATTCTTTTAATTTTATCTGCTCTGCTGCTTAGCGGTGCAGCATGGTTTTCTTATCAGAAGAGCCGGATGGACTCTACCGGCCACATACCGGATCCTGCCACGGAATATCTCATCACGCAATATGCGGATGCGACCGGTGTCCAGGGCACTTTTTATACGATTTCAAACGATGACACTTTGATCATCATCGACGGAGGCTGGGCAGGCAATGCCGATGCTGTCCGGAAAGTGATTGCGAAACACAACAACACCGTAGACGCATGGATCATTTCCCATCCGCACCAGGATCATGCCGGTGCATTCAATGTTATCTATGCCAATCCGGGAGATATCACCATAAAAAATATTTATGACAACGGCTTCGATTATGATTTCATCGAAGCTGCCGGTGAACCTTACGATGATATCACGGTCATGGAAACGTTCCACGCACTGACGAAAGATGCCGATAATCTCACACATTTAAAACGCGGCGATGTGATCACACTTGCCGGTCATCTGACACTCTCTGTTTTTAATGCCTGGGATGAATCTGTTCTTTCTACTGTCGGGGATGAAAAAGACTATCAGAACAATGCCTCTTTGCTGTTTAAGATCAGCGGGGCACAAAACAGTATGTTATTCTGCTCTGATATCAAATATGATATGAACGACTATCTGCTTGGTACTTACCAGAACGATATCTCCTGCGATTATATTCAGGCCGGACATCACGGAAACTGGTCATTTTCCGATGAATTTTACGAGGCTGCAGGCGCCTCCTATGCCTTTATCGATGCGCCTTCCTCCATCACGGACAACCCGGATTTTCCTGCCAGTACCTTAAAAAGTTCTTTGCAGAAAAAAGGAACGGTCTTTGATTTTTCTACCGCTCCTAATTCTGTTACTTTGAAATAACCTGATGAAATCTCCCGGATTTCGCCCGGTCATATTTTTTCAATATAAATTGTTGTCAAACGTCAATTTCAGTTGTAGTGTGTTGAATTAAAAAGATAAGAGGTTCTATGCCTCTTTCTTTTTATATTGTAAGTAATTTACTTATTCAAAATAGTAGTATCCACCCGCTGATACATTTTTCGTTCCACGGTTCTGTACAAATACACGGTATTTTCCTGTTTCAGAAACAGCAAAGGAATGTCCAAACCCACCTTTTCCTTCTACATAACGCACATTATTGTGAGGATCCATGATACCGATCCAACAGGTCTGTGTACTCGGTGATATTGAAGCTGAAATCACAATCTTCTGTCCACTTGACACCTTAAATTTACCGGAGCAGAAACGTGTCCCCGGCTCTACTGTCCAATTAAAATTTGTCAGCTCTCCAGCATCCAATAATGGTGCCACCGGACTGAGATCCGGTTTTGCATATTTGATACGGGAATAATCATGATTCTCAGATGCCGGAACAAACACTTCTTCTAATTCCAGTGTTTCTGAAACCTCGCCCTGCGTAGGCTCTGACTCCTGATACAGTTCATCATGCACACCCGCTACTCCGTAACTTGCTGCATAAGTTGTGGTCATTGAAGTTACCACAAATAAAAACGACAGTACAAATGCTGATATTTTTGCCCCTCTTTTGGCTTTCACATATTTTTTCATATACTCTATTCTCCTTTCCAAACTCTGTTGGCTCTCATATAGGGTAGAAAAAATATAATCCGGCTTGGAATCCTCCGGCATTCGATCCATCAGATCTACGATCACTTCAAAATAACGTCTGGGCGTTATCTCGCCACGCAATGCATAAACTGCCGACACATCACAGGCACACTCACTCCACTCATTGATCCATGGCAAAATATGTTTTGCTCCGGAGGTCATGTGCTGCATCGCACCGATATAAATGCTGCAAATTTTAAAGAAAGGGTCATTATGCTTACAATGTACCAGTTCATGACAAAAGATCACCGTCAGTTCTTCCTTACTGTAGTGATCTTCCGGTAATAAAATATTGTATTTGAATACACCTGTCACCAGCGGACTCTGAATAGAACTGCTATAATAAAGTCCAATCTTCCGGTGAATATGGAGCATACACTTTACTTTCAGAAACTCTGCATAAACCTGCTCATCTGTCACAGGTATTCTGTATCTGCAAAGTTTTTTCCAGCGGATAAATTCAACCACGCCATCTGCGACATTTTTGATTAAAAAAATCAACCAGATAATTCCGGCTATTCCAAACACGAGATCCATATCTCCTGTCATCTCAAAATTAGGTTTCCATATGCTTTCCGTCTGCAGATATCCATGCCAGGTCAGCCTGACAAGCAGATAACCAAACGGTACTATATACATCATACATACAAACCGCAAAGTCGCATATATCAGCCTGGGATCCCGTTTCAGCAAAAGCGGCTGAAATATCCTCCAGAACCCCAGACTGACCGTACCTGTAAAACAGGCAATCAAGATAATCAAAAATATCTGACTAATTAAGTTCATCTAATTTTTTCTTGAGTACCTGAATCTCTTCCTTGGTGAGTGCATCTTCGCAAAGGTGGCACGCGAATGCAGCCATATCTCCTTTTTCAAAGAATCTTGCATTCTCCTGTACGGTTGCTTTCCAGAAATCTTCCTTGCTTACTGCAGGCTGATAAAATGAATATCTTCCCTTGCGGTAAACTGTTAAAAATGATTTCTTAACCAGTCTTGCCAAAAAAGTAGAAACCGTCTGCGGCTTCCAATTTTTTCCGTTTTCCTGATTTACTCTGTTCATGATATCCTGTAATGCCAGATCTTCTGTGGAATCCCAGATAACTTTCATGACAAGTCTTTCGCATGCTGAAATATCGTTCGTATCCATGAACCAATCTCCTTTCTACTCGCGCAGTGATTACTACGTCCGTAAACAACATATCATCTTTTTATGTTGTTTTCAATATTTTTTTTATTTTTTAAGATTTTTCCTGAGAACAGGGATTATTCTTTCCAGTTTTCTGTTCCTCAAGGAAAAACGCATATACATGTTTTATTATAAAACATTTTTAGCCAGAATGCTACATTTATCTTGTTTTATTCAGATAAAATTCATACTTTTATCCCAAAACCTGCTCATCATCACAGGTAACTCCAAGACTTACCTCGATCAGCCGCAAATCTGCTCCAAGTGCCTTGATGGAATGTTTCTTGCCGGATGCAATGCTTACCGTAGAACCTGCAAGCAGATCCACTTCTGTTCCTTCGAGGATCAGTTTTCCCATACCGGAAATAACGGTAATTGTCTCCGTGTGTCTGGCATGTGTGTGGTACGGCATTGTCTTGCCTGCAAGGATCTTGATTCGTTTTGTCACACTGTGCGTGCCATCCTCATCATTGTTGTCGATCGTCTTGATCGTTCCCCAGCGGCGTTCTTCAAATCTTGACTCATCCGGAATATTTTCCAGGCAGTCTTTGATATAAGAACTCTGATGTTTATCTGCCACTAAAATTCCATCATGCGAGGCAACAACCACCATATTTTTTGCTCCCATTACCACCATTGGAACTCCGAGTACATTGATGGCATGACTGTTTTCACAGGTCTTATCCCAGGTCACATCTCCGATGCTCTGCTCTTTCATTTCCTCAGTCAAAGTATTCCAGGTTCCAAGATCTTTCCAGATTCCATCATACTGAACCGCAACAATGTTTTTCCAGTGTTCTAATACTTCATAATCAAAGCTCTGTTTCGGCAGCTTTTCATAATCGGTAACCATCTCGTCATAGTTTGTCGTAACACCATATTTCTCCAACCACTGTGCAGCCATGTTCAATTTGAAACAGAACACGCCACAGTTCCAGAGTGCACCCATATCCACAAGTTCCTGTGCGGTCGCCTCATCCGGTTTTTCACGGAATCCTTTGACAGCAAACGGCTCAGTCTCATTTTTTTCAGGGACGATGTATCCATATTTCGTGGATGGATATGTCGGCACACCACCGAGCAATCCGATCACACCATCCTGTTTTTTAATGTATTCTCCAAGAGATTTGATTTTATTAAAAAACTCCACTGTGGTGTACGGATCCACCGGAAGAAATGCAACCACATCATCCGGCTTTGCCCCCTTGTTTGACAAAAGATATGCACACGATAACATCACAGCAGGGAAGGTATTGCGGCGCATCGGCTCGACTGCCACTTCTGCCTGTCCGTCCAACTGGCTTTCGATGAGTTCCACCTGGGAATCACTGGCACATACGATCGTATTTTCGGAAAGCGAAGCAGCCTTTAACTGTCCGAACACACGCTGTAACATAGAACATTTTTCTGTGCTGTCCGATTGTTCTGCTTCATCCGGATTCATCAGCTTAATATACTGCTTAGAACACAGATCGTTCGATAATGGCCAAAGACGCTTCCCGGAACCGCCTGATAATAAAACAATATACATGTTATTCTCCATTCTTGCGCTGTCTTTCAATAAAAACAACGTTTTTATTTGCATCTCAAGTTTGTGCGTAAGCGCAAATCTTGCATGTGAAAAATCTTATTTTTCACATTGCTCTCTTAGCGTTCTGCACGCATCGGATTGTGCAGGAAATCGTCATAAGTCAGACGGATTCCTTCCTCCAACTCTGTCTTATACTTCCATCCAAGTCCTTCTAATTTGCTTACATCAAGAAGTTTTCTCGGTGTTCCGTCCGGCTTTGTAGGATCCCATTTGATCTCGCCCTCAAATCCAACTACTTTAGCAACCAGCTCTGTCAATTCTTTAATCGTCAGCTCTTTGCCAGTACCAAGGTTGACCGTCTCATTTCCGCTGTAGTTATTCATCAGATATACGCAGGCATCTGCAAGATCA
This sequence comes from Roseburia sp., assembly GCA_003483745.1. Lineage (GTDB taxonomy): Bacteria > Bacillota > Clostridia > Lachnospirales > Lachnospiraceae > Roseburia. Next base: position 20,049 of record DMYD01000053.1, read on the forward strand.
TCCACATAAAGGAACTCACGAAGCGGTTTACCGGTTCCCCAGCAGGTTACCTCTTTTAACCCAGCCTCTTTTGCCTCATGGAAACGACGGATCAGTGCCGGAAGCACATGGCTGTGCTGTGGATGATAGTTATCGTTTGGTCCGTAAAGGTTTGTCGGCATGACTGAAATATAATCCGTTCCATACTGGCGGTTTAAAAATTCGCAATACTTTAGGCCACTGATCTTTGCAAGTGCATATGCCTCATTTGTCTTCTCTAACTCGCTTGTCAAAAGGCAGCTTTCTTTCATCGGCTGTGGAGCCATACGCGGATAAATGCAGGAAGATCCTAAAAACATCAGCTTTTTGCAGCCATTTTTCCATGCCTCATGGATCACATTCATTTCAAGAACCATGTTGTCATACATAAAATCAGCAAGTGCTTCACTGTTTGCCATGATACCGCCTACTTTTGCTGCTGCAAGGAACACATAATCCGGTTTTTCCTCTGCGAAGAATGCCTCAACGGCATCCTGACGGCAGAGATCTAACTCTTTGTGTGTTCTCGTGATAATATTTGTGTATCCTTCTTTTTCAAGCTGACGGACGATTGCGGAACCTACCATTCCTCTATGTCCGGCTACATATATTTTTGCATCTTTTTCCATGATCTTATTCTCCATTCCTGTGCTGCTTTCTGATAAAGAAATCTTTTATCCACACCACAGGTCCGTGCTTATGCACTTTTATTTCTTTTTATTATTTCTCGTTTTTTACAAGTTCCATATCATGAGCTACCATGATCTTAACAAGTTCCTCAAAAGTGGTCTTCGTCGGATTCCAGCCAAGCTCTGTCTTTGCCTTTGTCGGATCTCCCCAAAGGTTTACAACGTCAGTCGGACGGTAGAACTCCGGAGATACTTTGATAACGGTCTTTCCGGTTGCTTTGTCGATACCGACTTCATCCATGCCCTCGCCTTTGAATTCAAGCTCAATACCCGCTTCGCGGAATGCATATTCACAGAACTCACGCACAGAGTGCTGCTTACCGGTTGCAATAACAAAATCTTCCGGTTTGTCGTTCTGTAAGATGAGCCACATACATTCCACATAATCTTTCGCATAACCCCAGTCACGCAGGGATGATAAATTTCCAAGGTAAAGCACATCCTGTTTGCCTTGGGCGATTCTTGCTGCTGCAAGGGAAATTTTTCTTGTTACGAAAGTCTCACCGCGGCGCTCTGACTCATGGTTGAATAAGATACCGTTGCAGCAGAACATGTTATATGCTTCACGATATTCTTTTACGATCCAGAAGCCGTACTGTTTTGCAACTGCATATGGGCTGTATGGATGGAACGGTGTTGTCTCGCGCTGTGGAACTTCCTCTACTTTTCCGTATAACTCAGAAGTGGAAGCCTGATAGATACGGCAGGTCTTTTCTAATCCACAGATACGGACTGCTTCAAGTACGCGGAGTACTCCGGTTGCAACAACATCTGCTGTATATTCCGGCACATCAAAGCTGACACCAACATGGCTCTGTGCAGCAAGATTGTAGATCTCATCCGGTTTGATACTTCCGATCAGACGTACCAGACTCAAAGAATCAGACAGATCTCCATAGTGAACGGTAAAGTTCGGATTGCCCTCTAAATGGTCAATACGCTCTCTTTTTTCTACAGAAGAACGGCGCACCATACCATGTACTTCATATCCTTTTTCTAAAAGAAGCTCTGCAAGGTAGCTTCCATCCTGTCCTGTTACACCTGTGATCAATGCTTTTTTACTCATTTCATCTCTCCTTTTATGAATTCTATAATTATTTTGCTAATATCAAAATTTCAAACCGTTGTATAGATTAATCTAATTTTTCACATTTTACAATTGAATATATTGGTCTAAAATAGTATTATATTGCTATGAAAAAATTATTTTTTGAAAAATACAAAACCTCCGAAGTTACAAATACGCGAAGCGTCATCAATACGCCCTCTGCGTTCACCCGCAATAATTTCTTCCACATACAGGAAGCCGGCTATTTAAAAAGCCTGAAATCACACTTAAGCAGGCGGAGCGAGCTGAATTCCTACCTTTTTTTTGTCGTACTCTCCGGCAGTGGCGAAGTCACCTACCGTGAACCGTTATCCGAGGGTGGAATGATCTCCTCGGCTGCACATACAGGGGACTGTTTTTTTCTTGACTGTTTTGGAGAATATACGCACATAAGTACAGATGAAGACCCTTGGGAGCTGCTCTGGATCCATTTCAACGGTCCCCAGGCCAAGGCATATTATACCTATTTCAGGGAGCACCATAACTGGCATTTCCGCTCTGCTCATTTTACGGAACTGATCAACGCAATCGAAAATATCATCCGTTACAACGAAGAACCGACCGATGACACCGATCTTTTAACGGCACAGCAGATTATTCATATTTTAACGCTCATCTGTACCGAGTCCAATGAAAAAAATGAACTGCTCTCAGATAAACTCAAGACAATTCTGCACTATTTAGATGAACATTATACGGAAAACATTTCCTTAGACCAGCTTGCGGAGCAGTTTTTTATCAGTAAATATTATCTTTCACGGGAATTTAAAAAAGAGTTCGGAACAACGATCATCCAGTACGTTCTGGCGAAAAAGATCAATAATGCTAAAGAGCTGCTTCGGTACAGCAGTTCTTCGATTGAGGAGATTGCGCACCTGTGTGGGATTGATGATGCAAGTTATTTTAATAAGGTGTTTAAAAAAATGGAGGGCTGTACCGCATCCGAATACCGGAAGCGCTGGTAACTTCCGTTTTTCTTTCTGCTGCGGATCCGCCCTCCACATGATGTTTCTATCATTTTTTCCTGCTTCTCATCAGTTTTGCCTGGTATGTTTTGGATTTTTTGATCAGTTCACCGTTCAGATAATCGGCTCCATATGTTTCATACAGCGTCGGTTTTTCAGAGAACAGATTGATAAAAGCAACTGCCATCACTTTTTTTCTTTTGTTCATAGCGGTTGACTCCTCTTACATTTTAAGCCGGATTTACCGTTTCTATCGGCTAAAATCCTGCCATATTCAGCATGGTCTGCGCTTCTGCGATAACATTTTCTTTGTCTTTTCTATCAGGGCTGAAACTGCTAGGCACCCTAAAACTGCTGCTGCAATACGCAGTGCATGATACAGTACGAAAGGTACAATCGGACCTCCCGGTGCCGGGATTGCAATAAATTTCGACGCAATACGCTCAATAACCTCCAGTGCAAAAATATGGAAGGCAAGCAAAAAGATTGTATTTTTCCCTACATATGCGATAAATTTCCCCGGGGCTGTATTTTCAATCAGTTTTCCAAACCAAATACAAAGCAGCGAGCCTGTCAGACCAACAATGATAAAAAACGGCACGCTGACTGCTCCGTAAACACCATATTCACGGATTGACATATTAATTCCCGGATCAAGACAGCTTGTCAGAATATAGATAGCAAGCACTGCCGCGATCAGCGGAATATTCCATTTTTTTTCAAAAAACTGCGCTCTGCCAAGCAGTGTTCCAGCGATCATGAATATCGTTCCCACACAGGCAAGATCAATACTCCACGGAAGGAGTACCGGAATGTCTGCAAGTGCCATAGTGATAACCGTCAGGACCACCAGTGTACCGATCAGAAATTTTTTATCTGCCAGACAGCGGTCAATGACGACGTGGTATACAAGGCTTGTCGCAAAAAATGCTGTCAGATACCACATTGCACCATTTGCCACAGTAAAAAGATAGACATTATTCGGAACAACCGTCGTATCATACAGGCAGTATCTGGAATACAGGATGCCAAATGCAGATGCTTTTGTCTCAGCAAATGTCCTTCCCATCAGCGCATAGACTGCTAAAAGTACAGCACTGTAACCAAAATACGGGATCAAAAGACGTTTTGCCTTGTGTGTAATATTTTCCCTGTAACTTCTTCCTTCTTTATAAATATATCCGGACACTACAAAAAACAGCGGAATATAGTAGTTGATCAGAAAACGGCTCAGCCCACAGCTATGTGAGATAATGACAAGCAAAAGTCCGAGACCCCTTGCCACATCCAGATATTGATATCTTCGCATAAAATATTCTCCATTCCTGCGCTGTCCTTTGCGCATCCAAGTTACTCCTGTATCCAATCCTGTTTGATCAGCGCACGCTCCCACAGATACGGCTGAATCCGGTTCCAGATATCTGCTGCCTGATGGAAAGTCGCATTTTTCCCTGCAAGGAAATCAGAAAGGTCACTGCGTACCTTTGCCGGATCATCGATCAGACCGCAGTTTGCAAACGCTGCAGATGCCACAGTATCTTCAAAAAACTGCCGGTACGGTCCTCTCATCCAGTCGAGGATCGGCGCATTAAATCCTAATTTAGTACGACGGTAAGCGATCTCCTTTGGCATAAAAGCAGCCCCCGCATCACGGACGATCGATTTCGAAAACCCACCGTACAGTTTAGAACGCCAGCCAATGGAAAATGCAAATTCAACGATCCTGTAATCTAAAAACGGCATACGGATTTCGACCCCGGAAGCCATGCTGTCCCTGTCATAGTTGCGCAGTAATGTTGGCAGGATCGTCTCATGAGTAGAAACAAATAATGTCTTGTTAAGGTTATCCAGACGATTCCAGTTTGGATGGTCAGAATAAGCACTTTTTACGGTCTCTCTGCCGAGCAGTTTTTTTGCATGATGTTTTAACATGTATTCGCGGTAGAGTTTATTTCTCTGCTTTTTAAATGCTGCAGACTGCTGACTCACTCCATCCTCTGCATCCTGATTTAGATATGCGGTCGTGATCATATCAATCTCTTCTTTTGTCTTTGCATCCGGATATGCTTTTAACACATCAAATCCATAACCTGCAAACAACTCATCCGCCGCATGTCCGTCGAGAGAAACAGTCGTTCCAAGTTCTCTCTCCTTTTTGTATAGCTCCATCATCGGCACCTGTGGATTACCCCAAAGCTCCTCAAAACAATAAAGCTGCCGCAGGAACTCGCGTTCCGGTACCGCAGAATCGATGTTCATAAAAGTGTGGCTGATCCCAAGGAAATCTGTTACCTGTTTTGCATATTTCGTCTCATCCTGCGCTGTTCCCGGAAAACATGCCACATAAGCGTGCTGCCAGTCATTGTTGGCACGCTCGTCCGTCATGTTTTTAGAAATGTAGGACATTGCACAGATAACAGCAGAGGAATCCAGTCCACCCGAAAGACCTGTGCCGAGTGTCACATCACTTCTCATACGGATCTTGCAGGCATCCAAAAATAGCGCACGGAACTGTTCTACCTGTTCCTCGTAGGAATCCGGCACACAAATCAGATGATCTAATGTATTCCAGTAGCGTTTCAGTGTAATTTTTCCGTCTTTCACCCACGCATTATGGCCTGCCGGAAACCGCTTGATGCCACGGATAAGGCATTCCGGCTGTGATTCGTAATGGTTGTCTGCAAAATAACGGTCAAACATCGGCTTATTTGCCTCTACTTTTGGCAGTAATGGCAGAATCACTTTCATCTCCGATGCAAACGCAAAACCACCATCCGGCAGCTCTGCATAAAACAAAGGTTTCACTCCAAACCGATCCCTGGAAATGAAAAGCTGTTTTGTCTGCTTATCCCAGATCGCAAATGTCCACATCCCGTTAAAGCGATCCACACAGCTTTCCCCCCACTCACAGAATGCAGCCATGATCACTTCGGAGTCACTGGCGCTGCGGAATGTATAGCCCTTTTTCTGAAGTTCATCCCGGATCTCGATAAAGTTATAGATCTCACCGTTAAACGTCATCCAGTAACGTTCATTGGCATAGGACATCGGCTGGCTTCCGGCGTTGGAAAGATCCAGGATTGATAATCTCCTGTGGCCTAATGTCACATCTTCTTCCTGCCATAACCCGTAACCGTCCGGTCCGCGATGGATCATTGTATTTAAACATTTCATTGCCAGTTCCCGGTCTACCTTTTTATTGACTACACCGTAAATTCCACACATAATAAACCTCGTTTCTGAGCAACTTGTTGCGAAGATGCGACGCAAATTTCAGATTTGCGTCTGCCATCACAGCTATTTGTTGTGCTCCTAAACAAATAGCCGTGTGAAAAATAAGCTATCAAGCTTATTTTTCGCACTGTCTCGTTTCTACCATAAATATTTATGAATTAAAATAATTGTGAAAGTTTCATAATTATTTCCGATGAATCAGCCACAGATAACGTGTATTTGTCACCAGATAGCGTTTAAAGAGTCTCTTCGGGTCCTGCAATAAACGGTACAGCCATTCCAGACTCAGTTTCTGCATCCATCCCGGCGCACGTTTGATATTGCCTGCGTGATAGTCAAATCCGGCGCCAACGCCGATCATCACGCCGTTTACACGGTCTTTATGTGCATACATCCATTTTTCCTGTTTCGGTGCTCCAAGTCCCACCCAGATGATATCTGCGTCCGACGCATTGATCTGAGCCACCATCTCTTTATCTTCTTCCTCAGATAGTTCACGGAATGGCGGTGATACCATCCCCACAACATTTAGATGCGGATATTGCTTTGCTAATTTTTCTTTTAAGAGTGCAAGCGTCTCCTGGCTGCTCCCGTAAAAATAGTGTTTCAGTCCGTTATCGCGGGCAAATAATGCGAGCATCAGATCCGGTCCCGTCACACGCTCCGCCTCCGGGAATCCGTGTTTCCTGCTGTAACCGGAAAGCGGTCCACCATCCGGCAGCACAAATGCGGCACTCGCCTGTACGGTATGGTACTGTGGATCGTCATGCGCCATCACAGTTGTGTGCACATTTCCCACACAGATATATTTTCCCCGCAGCTGTTCGATATTCTGCTCGATCAAACTGACGGTCTTTTTCATATTTGTGACGAGAATATCAAGTCCTAAAATATTACATGTTTTCAGTTCCATATTTTTCCCCTGTTACTTTTCTTCCTGCCATTTTCGTGTTGTAAACATCTTGGCCGATATTTATGATTCCTTCCGGCGCACCGTCTCAAGCGGTATATTGCCGATATATGACGGAAGTAAGCTGAATGTACTGTTATAACTTCCTAAAATTTTTCTGCACTTTGACAACGCGAGCATCTCCACAAATGCCTCCTCGATCCCCTCTTTGGAATCGCGGTCGATCACATCGGACTGCGGGAAGATCAGCTTTGTATCCGGCAGTAATTCTTTTAATTCCCTGCGCACTTCTTTGTCATCCGTTGCCACAAAAAAGCTGGTGTCTTTATCTGCTTCCAACTCCTGTTTCATACGCTTTGCAAACAAAGCTAACGGACTGTTTGCAATCGCCTCTGTGTGGTCGGTTCTTCTCACATGCACCCCCACACAATGTCCATCTAATTCCCGGAACAGATAGTCACCTTTTTCTTCAATATTTTTGCTTGGCTTTACAAAAGAATAACTCTCTGCATTCACTTCACAGACCGGTCCAAACGCTTTTAAATAAATGACCGGGGTCTGTTCGATCAGATGAAATAATCCGTCATACCCTTCCTGTTCTTTGATCCTCTCCACATCGTCACATTCTAAGAACCGGTCAGCCAAATTTCTCCATTTCTTTTTGGCACGGTCTCCAAGAATCTGTGCCACCGGCTCTTTTTTCAAACCGTTCTCACTGATCTCCACCACATCAAACGGAAGATCAAACAATTCCGAGAAACGGATATTGCATCCAACTTCGCGTTTCCACATCACGACTAATTTCCGGTTTAATTTTTTTGCCACTGCATAGGCAGAACCCAGACCAAGCAGTCTGTTTCCAAGCCCTGCACACGGCTCTATGATTATCATCGGTTCACTCATACGCTTTCCTTTTCTTTCCTTGTCACACTGCCGCCTTCTACCTGATATACCATATCACAGTTTTTGATCGTGGACAGACGGTGTGCAATGATCAGCATTGTCATCTTACCCTGCAGGCTGTCGATTGCTTCCATGACGGCAGCCTCTGTCTCCGTATCCAGTGCGGAAGTTGCCTCATCAAGCACTAATACTTCCGGTCTGCGGTAAAGTGCACGCGCAATACCGATACGCTGGCGCTGTCCACCGGATAGACGGACACCCGCCTCTCCGATCATAGTATCTAAGCCCTCGTCAAGAGATTTTACAAATTCATCCAACTGTGCCTGTTTTAAAGCAGCCCAGATATCTGCATCATCGATGCCTTCTGTCTTTCCAAATGCAATATTATTGCGGATCGTGTCATCTAACATGTAGATCGTCTGTGGGATATAGCCGATCTTATCATGCCATCCGCGGTAAGATTCTTTGATATCCATGCCGTCTACCGTAATCTTTCCTGCCTGTGGCTTTAACACGCCAAGGATCAGGTCGACCATCGTGGTCTTTCCGGCACCGGACGGTCCGATAAATGCAACAGACTTGTTTTTCGGGATCGACACATTGACATGCGCTAATACCGCATCCTCGGTATCCGGATAATGGAATGTCATATCTTCCACTTTGATTTCTTTTTCTAAGTTTACTTTTTTATAATTTTCTTCTTTTTCTGTCTGGATCTCCATGTCACGGATCGCACCGTACTCCTCGCCGATCTTATGAATGACAACACCGTTATGGATGATCGAGCCTAAATACTCGGACATCTTATTTGCAGATGGGAGCAGGGCAAATGCTGCTGCAGCAAAAACTGCAAGTGTACCTACAAACTGCTCCGGGCTTGTGGATGTCGCGTTGATGCGGACGATGATCGCTGCCATAAGTCCTGTGATACAGAGAGCTTCCATGATCGGTTTCGGGATAGAACTTAAGAAAGAGTTCTGCTTGATCACATAAGTATAAAGACCGTTCTGCTTTACAAACTCGCCCTCAAAATATGCTTCACGGTTTGCGATCTTGATCTCTTTGATACCGCCGAACGCCTGCTGCATACACTGCAGGATATTTGCATTATATTTTCTTCTGTCATCACCGAAACGTGCTAAGGTACGGCGCAGTTTTTTCATAAAGATAAATACCATAACGACCATTGCAAACGCAACACCTAAGGTAAGCAGTGCATCTTTCACTAAAAGATATCCGACAAGGATCAGGCTGACACAGAGTTCTGATGCAAGCTGGAGCATATTTAACACTGCTGCATAAAACATCTCCGGGTCTGTATTGATATCACGCATCAGCTCTGCACTGTTGTGGTTTAAGAAAAACGTATAATCCCTGCTGATATAATATTTCATCATGCGGTCCTGCATCTCACGCTTTCCATAATAGGAAAAACAGTACAGCATATTATTGATAAAAATGATGAACGCATTTTTTGCAATATACACAACAATAATCAGCACAGAAAGCAACGTGATCAGCTGATTGGTATTCTGCATGTGGAACATATCATAAACGGAACGTATGATATCATTTTTCAACAACTCTTCCGGGTTCATCACCGCTGTGATAAACGGGGATAACACAGAGACACCAAGCAGGCTGACACCGGAATTGATCAGGATTAAAAACATCATCCCGACAAGCTTGCGCTTCTGCTTTCCATCAAAAACTTTTAATACACTCTTTACCAAATCTTTCATTCTTTTGCCTTTCTTACTTTAAAATTATCCAGTTCTTCTGACGCATCCGCTCACTTAACAGATCATCCGGCATAATAACTGTCTTATCCGGATTCTGATTCAGATACGCTGCCCACGTCGAAAATGTACTGTTTGACAATATCTGATTCTGGCAGGCTGCCATCAGGAAAAATTCATCCACATCCGAAAAATCTCCCATCTGTGCGGCAAATTCCAGCCTGTTCTCTGTCGCAAGCGCTTCTTTTGCGCGCTCCATATCGTTGGTAAATACGATGTAGCGGACACCCGGCTTTTCCTGTTCCATCCGCTCAATGGCATGTTTAAAATAAATCCCTGCAGGTCCTACAATGTCCCCGCCTCTGACATGCACTGCACAGGTCGGCGTTCTTTTCAGCTCTTCCAAAAGTTTTTTTACCGTTTCACTCTGTTCATACGCCGGTGTCATCATCGCAGTGATCTCATCTAAATAATCCTCAAAATAGGCAAGATGCTGCCAATAGCCGTACAGATATTTATCGCGTATCAATTTTTTCTTATATACACCCGGATCAATATCATTCACATCATATCTGTGATCGCGGTTATGATATACCTCACGCTCTTTGATCACATGATATTTTAACGCACGTCTGACACTCTTGTAAATCTTCTGTCCTAAATTCCGGTTTGGAAATGATTCTTTTTTATCATACTTAAGATTGAACTTGTCCAACTCAAAATCCCGCAATGTAGAATTATCACATTCTGAGATATCAAGAAGCAGAGAATCGTTTTCCCGCCTCGCCTGTGCATAACCGCAGGCATAATTAAAAAGCTGGTTTCCCATCCCATCTCCAATTTTTACTGCTATCATTCCTCTGTTACCTCACCATTTTTCCGTAATGTCTGGTACTTATTTGTTATTAAGACGTGATCCGCCGTCTTTATTCTTCTTTTGCATATACTTCATATTCCTCATTTGCAAACACCTGCCGGTAGGCATATTTCTCCACAAATGATAAAACCACATCCGTTTTTTCTGACCGCTCACCCAACGCATCTTTGGTAAAGACCACAAGCGGCATTGTCTCTTTCCCGCTGTCGGAGCCTGTGGAGGCCTCAAGCTGTTCTCCGATCTCCTCCGCTGTGATGTAGTCTGTCTCGATCCAGCCGCCGCACCCTGTAACATAAGGTGCCTTTCCAGTCAGATAGTGCATCAGAGGGATTGCTCCACAAGTGACCATTTTATCTTCATCCGTTCCGTAAGCTTTTATAAAAGCTGTCACTTCTTCCATCGGCTGTACGATATCAGCATCATATTTTATCCCTCGCAATTCTTCTAATGCAAACTGCTGCTGTGGCTCTGTATCCTTTAAGTATGCCTTGGTCATATAGAAACTCTGGGCGACAATCAACAGCACACACCATGCCACACAAACAACCGTTAAGAGACGTCCCGTATTTGTAACATCCGGCAGTTTTCCTTTTGCTTCTATCGCTTTCCCTTGTCTTTGCGTCTGTTTCATCCGTTTTCCGATACTGACTGCAATGTACGGAAGTATAAAAAATGCTTCGTTGCAAAGATGCGTAATCCCGACATTTGAACCGATCGGCATTAACAGCGCAAGCGCAAATGATGCAAGCGCAAGCACTTTAAACTCCTCTGACTCTTCTTTGTCTTTTAAAATCAGGATCACGCACACATAAACCATCGCCTTGATCACTGCCACCGCATTCAGATAATCGCCAAGCACGCGATATACGATGGACAGTCCTGCCATACGATTGGCCCCGAAAAGTGCACCTGCCAGTAAAAGCACTATAGCCGTAATCATACCATAACCAATGACTGGTGCAATACGCTTTACTTTTTTTGCCACCAGATAAATAACATACAAAACAGCAAGCAGTATAAGTCCCCTTACCGTACCTTTTAAATTGATCACGACCATGTTGCCGATCGTATGTCCGTCGTTAGAATTTCCCGCATAGAGAAACATGTCCGCAACCATCTGAAAATAAGTGCCGATCCCACATGTTTTATACATGAGAAAAAGCCCTGCCGCAAGACTGCACAAAACGCCCGCCACGCACCACAACACCTGGCGCACAAAATATGCCACATCTTTTTTCCGGTAAAAGTCATAGAAAAGTACGGCAAATACTGCGAATTGTAACAGGGAAGATATTTTACAGAAAGCAGCCAGCATAAAAAATGCTGACGCAAAAAAAAGCATTCCGGACTTTTTGTCATTGACCGCCCGGATCAGAAAATACAATCCCGTCAGTGCCATAAATGCCACTGCCGTATTATAGATAAAGAAATGAAAATTGCATTTTGCAAGCACCATGGCAAAAGCAAGTGCCGGAAGAACCAGCACATCATTGCGGTATCTCTGATAAATGCGGTAAGATAAAAAACACAGATACAGGCATACCGCCGCCCATGCAAACTCCATACCAATATATGCCGGAATATGCAGTCCCCCAACCAATTTTAACAGAACACCGCCTAAAATATTTGTCAAAAATAAAGGCAGATAAGTGCTGTCCATATCTGTAAAACAAAACCGGTACTGATTCAGATTAAATCCGACATCACTGACATCCACACTGTAATTCCACCCGGACAGCGGAACAAGCGGAATCAACACGATCAGGATGATCCAGAAAAATTTATATGCTCGCTTCATAAAAATCCTCATTTCTGCGCTATTTTTACTATACTCCAAGATAAAGCATGGCAACCATCACAATGCCGTAGACAACACAAAGTGCCATCAATACTTTATCATGTAAAAGAACCTCCACCGGATCGCCCTCCGAATTGCCTTCCACAGTCAGGCTGTACTTCATACAGATCAAAATTACGATCGGAACTGTCCACATCGCATATTCCAGTCCCGCATTGGTAATATCCTTGCACCATAATGCATAAAATGTATTAAGCAGCGCAAGGCACATATACATATTTTTATCGAGAAAATCTCTCGTATAATACTTAAGCACTTTGCGGGTATCACCGTCTTTTTTCTTCTGAAGTTCATTGCGTCTCTTTCCAAGACTGAAATAAAACGCACCGGAAAGCACGGTCAGGTACAGCCACTCCGAAACTTCTGTCCCTGTCAGCACAGCACCAAACAGTACGCGCAGCAAAAAACCGGATGCAAGGATCGTCACATCCAAAAGCGGCACATCCTTTAATCCCATACTGTATGCAACATTGATAAACAAATATAAAAATACCAGCGCATAGCTGCCTGCCGTCGCATCCGACACCACAAGCAGTACGACCGCAGCGATCAGAATGATCACCATCAGTATCACTGCATGAAACGGTGTGACCGCACCGGATGCAATCGGACGGTTCTTCTTCGTCGGATGCATTCGATCCTTCTCGGCATCCCTGATATCATTGATGATATAGACAGCCGATGTGACTAAGGAAAATGCGATCATTCCAAGTAATGTCGCTAAAAACTTCCGCCGGTCCATCAGATTTCCGCTGAAGATCAACGGCATAAAAATCAGTATGTTTTTGATATAATGATGTACTCTCATGAGATATAAATACTTTTTCATCCAATCGTTCCTTAATTGATTTCGTAATCAGACAGTTTTACAATAATCGTATCGTCAATTACCTGAATTGATCCTTCTGCCGGGTAGGACGGCATCTCCTTGACAACCTCTCTCTGCATCCAGTTCTGGATCTCCTCATAGTTTCCATAATAAGGAGAAAACCCAAGATAATCGGACATCAGATACAGCAAGGAATTGTATCCTAAATTGGAATCTGCCTTTCCTCCAACGATAAAAGTATCGCCGATCAGACTTCCCATGCCGTTCGTACTGTCTGAAATCTGTGTGCCGACCACAATCACCGGCATATCCTCTGAATAGTCTTCCACGCTCTTGATCTGTGTAATCAGTGTCTGCACATAGGAAAAATCATGATATTTCGTATACTCAAGTGCCATATAATTGCCGTTTGCATACCAGATAAATACAATAACAATTGCTGTCGTAAGCAGTGCAGACACCCATCCTGTAATGCTCTTTACCGGCATATTCAGTTTCAGATTCATAAAACATGCATCCATCCACAAAAGGAAAAATACAAAGAAAAATACAACTGAGTAGGCCATCAGTGTATAACAGTAAGAATTTGGTGCCATCACATAGATCAGAAACATTGCCACCGGAAATACCAGCATGCCACACAAAACGATTACCTTATTGATATACTCTTTTTTTCTTAATACCAGATAAGCACCCGTGCCAGCAGCAAATAAAACCCATACAAGTTTTACAAGACGTTTTACGGTGCGGTTATAATTGATCCCCATGACATCGGAGAATCCAAGGTCAAAAAATGATGTATAACAATGTTTTACCGCATCGATAAGCTGTGCAAAAGTGATCTTTCCCATCGTATCTCCGCCCTGGTAGCTGGTAAGCTGTACATGTGTGACAGCCAGCACCGCTTTGTTTGCAAGGAAATAAATTACAATGCCTGCCACCATGACAGCCAGGAAACGCGCGATCATAAGGAAAAACTCTTTCCAGTCTTTTTGATCCCGGATGCCGCCAAACGCTGCCTTTAAGATCACTACCATAAGAAGAATGCATACCGTATCCGGAAAATATGCCTGATATACCCCCAGCGAGCACATGATAAGGACTGCTGCAGCGATATTCCCAACAATACTTTTCGGATATTTTACCACAAGATATGCCGCATATACACTAAAGAAAATGCCGATTGCATAGTAGAGTGCCAGAAACATGAAAAAGTACATGGATACAACTGCCGGAAATACAGTCATCAGCCCGCCGATCAAACCTGCCGTCAGACGGTTTCTCACCTTAAAAATAGAAACAACCATCCCTGCCGAGATTGAAAGGAACAACAATGCAAATATTCCATTAAAGAAAGGAAGCGAATACGAACCTCCAAACACAGAACGCATAAAACGTCCCATCCAGTTTAACAGCCACCTTCCCTGCTCTGTGCTAAGACCAATGCCTCCCGGCGTATTGGCAAGTTCATCATAATTGTATAATTTATTGGTGAACTGGTATAAATGCGCTGCAAGGCCCAGCACAAACGCAGCATAAAAAGCTGTTTTCACTGCACCAGAGAGATTCCGGTACCACTCCGTCAGATACTGCTCCGGCGTCTTCCATTTGATTGTTTTCATAAATCCTCCAAATTATTGTTATTTTCTCAACTTTCATTACCTTTTATTGTATCAAAAATATATAGTAAGTGTCAAACAGTAGATTCACTGCGCCATATCCATTTTCCTTGACACCACAGAAAGCATTGTTTATGATGTTTATATCTATGTACTGCAATCAGAAAGGAGTGTTCTTAAGATGGGTACAATCCTTGGAGCCTCTTATTATCAGTTAAAATATTGTCTGCGCAACAAACTGCGGCAGGCAGCCCACGACCCGGATTTTCTTTATCAGCATTATGTCGGCAAACCGTTTTACGATACGGATGCCCTGAATCAATATACCGCAAACCTGATTGAATCCGGCAAACCATTTATGATGGGACGCTTTGGTGCTGTTGAACTTTTCAATATGCGCGTTACCGAATTTCATCTCGAAAACAAAAAGGCAAAAGCCTGTGAACAGCTTTTTACCTGCGCGGGTTTTTTTCCAAACGATACTTCTCTTCTGCCTCGTTTTAACGATGTCATGAAAGATGCCTGCAGACAGACCGATATCTTAGGGCTGTGGCAGAATGCCTGCGAAGATTATTATATCCGCAAATACTGTAAAGATTTAAGTGCAACCTGCCGGCTGATCTCCTTAGAGCCATGGCGCAGCAATCACCCATGGTCCGCTGCACTTGCCGGAAAAAAGGTACTTGTTGTCCATCCTTTTGAGGAATCAATTCAAACACAGTACCGGTACTTTGACAAACTCTTTCCGGGCAAAGACATTTTACCGGAGTTTGAACTAAAAACCTTAAAAGCGGTGCAGACCGCGGGCAGTGCTGTGGATCCGCGTTTTGGCACATGGTTTGACGCACTTGATTATATGTGCAAAGAATGTGAAAAAATCGACTTTGACATCGCCCTGCTCGGCTGTGGCGCCTATGGTTATCCGTTAGCTGCCCATATCAAAAAGATGGGGAAACAGGCGATCCACCTTGGTGGATGCCTGCAGATTCTCTTTGGTTTAAAAGGCCGACGCTGGGATGAAGAAGAACCGGATATCGTTGCCATGTACAATGATTACTGGCATTATCCGATGGCAAGCGAAGTTCCAACCGGAAGCGGCGACGTGGAGGGCGGTACCTACTGGAAAAAAGAATAATAAAGGAGAAAACTATTATGAGTCAGATCATTCCTGTTATGGTTCATCATGAAACCGGAGAAAAAGCACAGGCTGCCGGGAAAAAGAACCAGGAATATTTAAAATACTGTATCGCACAGGCAAAAAAATACAACGAAAAAGTCGTTTTATTAGGCGATGAATACAACAAAGCATGGTGCGATGACTGGCACAATGCCAATGATTTCATCACTGAAAAATGGAAAAAATTCCATGCTGTTTTTGAAAATCTTTCCACCTACCCGACCGCATGGGCAGAGGGAATCTTCAAACGTTTCTTCCTTATATTAGAGTATTTAGAGCGTAACTCCTTTGAAGAATGTGTCATCATCGACAGTGACGTTTTGCTTTACTTAAATGTCAGTGAGTATGAACCGTTCCGTCATTGCAAAGTAGCTGCCGAGACACCTCTCCTGCAGGATTTTGCTATGCTTGAAAAGGGTAATGGATTAAAATGGAAAACCTGCGCCGGATTTTCCTATTTTACTACACAGGGACTTCGTGAATTTACCGATTTTTGCATTGACATGTATGCAAATCACAAAGATATCCTGATGAAAAAGTGGGATGTCCACCGCAAGTTTGGTATGTACGGCGGTGTCGGAGAGATGGCACTGCTGCACCTTTGGGTATCTTCTCTTCCGGAAGGCGAATACTTAAATCTGTTAAAAGATGATGCAAACCATGCTGTATTTGATAATTCTGTCGGCGAATCCTCCGGTTATTTAGAACACCAGTATGAATATATCAAACGTTTGAGTGTAAAAAATCTGCAATGGGAAAACGGCAGACCGTACTGCTATACGATCGACGGCCACAAAAAGACCTGGTTTTTAAATCTTCACTTTGTCGATATTACAAAAATATTTATGGAAGGTATCTATGAAAACCAGTCCTATTCTGCACATGCCAAATTCGTGACCTACATGTTAAAATGCCGCGGTAAACTTGCGGACATCAAACACGGCAACACAAAATGGCAGCAGAAACTAAAGATCAAACGCAGCAAAAATGCCTGACCCACGCAGGATTTGTGCTTACGCACAAACGAAAGATGCGCAAAAAACAGCGCAAGAATGGAGATATTATGTCAAAAGAACGTTCTTCCAATTTTGAATTGTTGCGTTTATTATGTATTTTCGGCATCCTGATGATGCACACTTTCGGTGGGATTGACACTTCTGTATCGCTGTTTAATACAGAGATTCATGTGCTAGTCAATTCCATCTTTAACATGGGAGTCACCTGTTTTATCCTGATCTCCGGCTATTTTGGCATCCGTTTTGATTTCAAGAAGCTGATCCGGCTTGATCTGATGATCATCTTTTTTACAATCTTCGGTACGATCGCAGTTGGAAATTTTGGCGTAAAAGCATTGATCAAATCCTGCATTCCGGTAATCTCCCGATATTACTGGTTTATCAGCTGTTATTTTTTCCTGTGCTTTTTAACACCGTTTTTAAACCAGATTCCGGAAAAACTGTCGCAAGCTGCCTTTGAAAAGCTGCTTGCGGTTCTGCTGCTTCTTTTTTCCGTGATTCCAACTTTCGGATTTTTTGAGATTATGCAGGACGGCGGGAAAGGGCTTGTCCACATGGTTATGATCTATCTGCTCGGACGCTACCTTGCGCTGTATCACAACCACAGCCACAATATCCATCGTCTGCTGCTTGGACTGCTTGTCAGCGTTGGTTTTATTTTTCTTGCAGACAGCACGCTTACGTTTCTCCGCGGAAAACTTTACACGACTTTCTGCCGGGACTGCTCAATCTTCATTATCTTCGGCTCTGTGATGATTTTGCTGCTGTTCCGTGAAATCAATTTCCACAGCCGCTTTATCAACCGGGCTGCCGGAAATGTGCTTGCGGTCTATGTGTTAGATGGAACAGTACAGACGTTTCTGTTAAAATGGATTGATTTTAAACCGTATGCCGGATCGTGGTTTTTAGCATTCCTCGCAGTCGGTTATGTGCTTGCGATCATGGTGATCGCATGCCTTTTGAATGAGGTGCGGAAGGCGACGGTTGGACGGCTGGAACCTTGGATCGTGAATGTGGTTGATCGTGTGGTGATGTGGATCGTGAATGTGGTGAGAGGTGTTGTCCAAAGATTACTCACATATTTTATTGGTTAATTTTTATTTAAAGTTACGAAAAAGCACGTTTTCGGTGTTTATGAAGGAAACGTGCTTTGTGCAATTTGCCCTTCACTAACCACCGGCACACCTTTTGTTCCAAACATCCAATCCCTATTTTCCCTACAACAGCTTCCGGAACACCGGCACCCTCTTTAACACCATTGTCACAGCCACCTGGATACCAAACGCGATTACAATCTCAATGATATACGCCGGCAGCATCCCGGTCACAGGGGTTAATGTGTTGGCAATGACATCTAATCTTCCTCCAGTTCCTATAAATCCTCCCAGTAAATAGCAGCCAAATACACAGCTTCCGACACAGGAAAGGACTTTTTTCGCGCGTTCAGACAGACGTTCTTCCTGAAACAGAAGTTTTGCATTTAAGAAGAGTACGATGACCGGAACAGACAGCCAGGTACCAAGGTATACTTCCTGGTAGTTTCCGACGGAAAGGTAATCTTTGTATACCATCTTCTGCGTGAGGACTGCTGCAACGATCACAAACAGATTCCTTGCGATATTCTGCGGTGTGACAAATTTTTTTTCACTGAAATACTGGTCTAACCCATATCCGATCAGCGGATAAAAGATGACATACTGAAACAGCCCGCTAAAATTATAATAACCACAGAGTCCATATCCCCACAATATCCAGGCTGTCGGTTTCAAGCTATCTAACAGTATCTGTAAAATGATCAGATACCAAAACGTATTTTTTGACATGTTCTGTGCAAGCGGACGTAAAATCGGCAAAATGGTAAGTACACCAAGATAACTGTATAAAAACCAATATGGCAGGTATACAAGATCGGATGGCAGTGACAGTAAAAACGAAAACGGTGCAAACGGACGCTCTCCTTTTAACACCAGTTTCAGATAATACAGAAAAGAAAACAGCACAATCACTAAAATTATGCGAAGAATTCTTTTTTTGAATAAGTCTTTTCCGCTCTCATTTTTTCCAAGCAAAAGTGCGCCGGATACCATAAAAAACAGTGGTACTGCGCCTTTGCATACCATGGAAAACAGGAAAGATACGGCATATTCTACACCACTCTGGTCTGAAAATGACATAAATGCTGCAGAATGATTGTACATGACCATCAGGATTGCAAGGATGCGGACGGCTTCGAGGTAATACTTCTTTTTCATAACTTTTTCTCCTTTGTGTGTAAATGTAAACCTTACTCGCAGGCTGCATCTATCGCTTTGCTTAAGTAATAGCCGTCCCACAATTTCGGTGCGACTGCAAGCACTGCCTCTTTCAGTTTTGGGTAGTCTGCATCATGGAGTGCCCGATCTAAGTCGCTGAGGCGGTCGATCGTGATGCCACAGGCATGTTCTTTGACAAAGTGCGCCATTCCCGACTGGCTCCATACGATAACCGGAAGCCCGGAGGCAAGATAGAGTGCGCATTTATGGGAATTGTTGTATCGAAGGTATTCACCCAGACCGCCTTCGATCTCATCTTTTCCGCTTCCGTCCCAGACCAGTCCGTAATCCATCGCACCAACTGCAAACGGGATCTCATCAGAAGATAAGATACCGTGATAGTGACAGCCGGATGTAAGTGTTTTTTCACGCTCTTTATCAAGTTTTCCCCACAATTCAAGCTGCACATCAGAAGGAATCTCCATCACTGATAGAAATTCTGATTTGTTGAGATTGCCTGCAAATGCAATTTTTACTGCATTTTCTTTTTTGTGTGCATGCGATATTTCATGGATTTTATCGATCTGTGTCTGATCCATCCGGTAATCCCAGATCCCGACCGGTATCATGTCCGATGTGATCCCATTTTTCTTTAACATAGCGATCGTGTTGACATTGGGTGCAAGAATTTTATCTGCCGCCGCAAGTGCCCTCACTTCACCGGAGTTTCCATCATTTTGTCCATCATAGCGAAATGCATTCAGATCGTTAATAAAACAGATGATGCGGTACTTTTTGATGCGCTGCACTGCTTTCAGCAGTCGTATTTTCAAATGATTTTCCGGTATCGAATAAAATACGCTGTCACTTTTTTTTACGCAAAACAGCATAAACAGGATCAGATACGGCAGATCCAGCAATTTTACATATTTACCGCAGTGCTTCGGAACACTCCAGATGATCTTTGCCTGCTTGTCCAAAAGCACAGAAAAGACGTCGCGCATGGCTTTCCCTGCAGCATCATAAGTCTCATCCTGCCGCTGATTTAATACATATATCTTATTTTTCATGTTTTTCCTCCAATATGTCCGGATACAATAAAATTCCGCACAAAAGTATAAAGATATTCATAAACCCGTTTAATACAAACTGCTCTAACACGCCATACAATGCCAGCGTTCCTATCATCACAAGCTCTTTGTAGCACTCCATCCGGTATAGTTTAAACATCGTTTTCATGATCAGCCAAAAAAACAATGCCGCAACCAGAATCCCCGCATAAAACGTCACATGCATATAGCTGTTATCGATCAATCCGTGATAGCTGGTGTAGAAAATTTCCTGCGTCCGCGGCAGCAATGACAATCCCTGATCCTTAAAATAAGTATTCATGATATATACTCTTCCGGAAACCAGATGGTTGATCTTATAAAGCAGCGCATGATTTCCATTATAAAAAATCGTTGTAACCATGGAAAATACTGCTCCGACCGGCACTGAACAGACAAGAATTGCCTTTATTTTTTTATTTTTGACCAGTTTTTCAAAAAAGATCAGTGCCCAGCAGAAAAAAAATACCAGCACTCCCGTTCTGCAAAATGTCACCTTATAAAAGAAAAGTGCAATCAGTGCTGTCACACCGCACCACATGACATTCAGTTTTTCATAATTATAATATAATACCAGAAGCAGTGCTAAAAACACCGTAAGAAATGCCGTATTCGGTTCTCCCATCGCAAATCCATATACATGCTGCTCCACATAGCCGGAGTCAAGTTTTGTCTGCTCCCCGATATTAAAAATTCCAAGCAGCGAACCGCCCACCAGTATCACCACGCCTGCCGCACGGAGCCATACCGCAATCTGTGTGATCACAGAAAAACGGCAGTTTTTCATTGCCACAACTGTCATGATCGTAAGCAGCCACATATTCTGCTTTGCAATCACGGAAAGCATCACGCCGATTCCAAACATGACAGCGATCCAGAAAATTTCCCGCATGGTATAAGTCGTCGTAATCATTTTTATGCCCCAGAAGATCAATGCCGTATAGAAAAACCATTTGTAGATATTATCGCCATGATCGTAGGAGAATGCTTTCATCAGTATATTGATCGCAAAATATACATAAAACGCGACCACTCCGATCTGCTTCCAGTCTGCATTTTTAAAAAATGTACGCACAGTGCTCATAAATTATCCCTCTGTATTCCGTTCTTTTTTCCAGACATCTGTACGCCTGCATAAACTGCCACTTCTATGATCATTCCGAAAAATGCGCCTGCAACTGCCGCTTTTGCAATCTCCTGTTTAAACTCGCGCAGCGTTGGTGCATAGGCAAGATATCTCTTTTGTGCATCGGCAACATACGGCTCGTCTAGCACATGTACTCCGTTTTTTCCGATATGATCCTGCACGGTATCCCTGACCGCCTCTAACAGATATCCTGCAAATTCCAGGGCATCGTCCTCATTTTCCAATGAAAAATCTTCGTAAGTCCTCGGATATTTTACATGTACTGTGATCACATCCGAAGATTCTCCCTGCTCTAAGTCAAACATGTCCTGATAAGCAAGATATTCCAGATCATATCCGCTTAACTGTTTCATTTTCTCATAGGTACTGCGGCTGCCCGCTATGCTGATCACTGTCCCGACACGCTCTGCGGTACTCTCACTGCTATATTCTTCCACAAACAGGGATGCCATCACACGGTAATCATACTCATAATTTTTCCCGGATATAAAAGAATGGTTTGCGTAATATTTATATCCACCCAAAAGGAGTGCTCCTGCCAGTGCTCCTATGAGGATCAGCCACCATACTTTCAAATTTTCCTGTATAATCTGCCATACCGTATACTCTTTTTCTGTTCCAGACTGTTTTTTTCCCACTGCATTTTCTCCGTTTTTCTGCACATTCCTGCCGGAACCAGACATTTCCTTTTCCGACAACACATATTATTTATTTTACCGCAAAATCTTTCATTTTAAAAGAAAAAAAGATCCGCACCTCAAAAATGGAGCACGAATCTTTTTATCATCACTTTTATTTAATTACAAGATCTTCCCAGTCATCTGTCGGTACAAGCGCAACATATGTTTTACCTGTATTGATCTTGATCTCATTGCCATCTGCATCATAGTAACGGGTCGGGGAAGTCATCGACTCTTTCGTCCACGTAACAGGAATTGCCTTTCCGTTTGTCACATAATATCCGATATCCTTGCCAATACAGTTAAAAATCATATAACCGTGCTCATCGTACTGTGTATAAAGACAACTCTGGATCAAGACATTCTTAAAGCAAAGCTGTTTATTGTCATTGCCCGGATCTACATGTGGCTTATCATACTCAGAGTAATAATATAACTGGTCATCTTCATTATACTCTAAGATGGATTTATTATGCGGGAACGGAAGATCGACAGTTTTTGCATCGATTGCATCGGATGCTGTAGACAGATCTACCGGATTTTTTTCATTTGCAAACTGGTAATGTGCTCCCTCATAGGTAGAAGTATATTCTTTCGCCACACCACTGTTCTCAAAATTCTTATCCAGATCACCCGGCAAAATGTATTCTGTATATTCTCTTGACTTGCCGTTATCAACACGGGAAAATGTTCCACTAAAGTTATCCACACTCGGATCTGCCATATACTGGTCAATATAGAATGGACCACCATCATGACAGATGACTGCATTCCACTCTGATGCGATCAGAACATTCGTCGGGCGCACGCTTCGGATACTTCCAAGCTGTTTGATCTCCTCCCAGTCTTTTACCAGTACCATAAACCGGGTAATCCTGCCATTCAATGTACTGTTCATCATCTCGTACACCACATCTGCCTGTGTCAGACCATAATGCGGAAGTGCGATAGACTCGTTATCCACCATGACTGCGATTGGTCTCTGGTTTTTAATATCATCATCAATGATCTCGTTTGTAAGTTCACTGCGGTATTTTCCCTCCGGAAGAACTTCCTCTGTCTCCGTCTCTGCCACTTCTGTTCCTGCTTCTGTTTCAAGAACTTCTGTCGGCTCAGCAGCAGCCTCGTCCGTCTTTTTTCCACCACACGCTGCCATGGATGCCGCCATTGCAAGCGCAGTCAACATTAAAATTGCTCTTTTCTTCAAACTAAATACCTCTCAACGTAATTATTTTGTGCTTTTTGCACTATTTTTGTTATTATACCACTCTTTCCGACTTTTTTACCATCTAATTTTGATATTTTAAGAATATCTTAAGGTAAAATATTGGAATTTATAAATTACTTCTTTTTCCACTTTGCATATAATGTCTTGCTGCCACTGCTTCCCTTATTGATAACAGTAACTTTCTTTTTAAATTTCTTATCTAAGTACCATCCCTTAAATACATACCCTTTTCTTGTCGGATTTTTCAGTTTGATCGTCGATGTCTTGTATGTATATGCAGTCGGATTCTTTTTGGCATTTTTCCCACCATTTAATTTATAGGTGATTTTATATTTTGTAAGTTTCCACTGGGCATACAGGGTAATATTCTTCGTGAGCTTGATATTTACTTTGTTTTTATAAGTCTTTCCTTTTCCGTTTGCCTTGGTATTCCAGCCGGCAAAGGTATAATATTTTTTGGAAAACTTATTATTGGAAATCGCAGTAGGAACACCTTTTGCAATACTCTGTCTGCTCATTTTTCCTTTGCCGCCGTTGCTCTTAAATGTAATCTTATAAGTTTTCAGGCTTGCAAATGTCATCGATGCCACACTGCTGTCCGCATATCCGTTGCAGACTGCAACTGCCTTCAATGTCTTACCTGCCGCAACCGTAAATGCCCCTGTATAGCGTGTACCCTTCGAGTATGCCTCATTCGGTTCACTTCCGTCTGTGGTGTAATAAATCGTTGCTCCCGGTGTTGCAGATGTGATATTTACCTGATAGGAAGATCCGCTTACAGACGCCGAAATAACCGGCTCCGCCGCTGTCTGTGTGACAGCCGGAAGTGTTCCAGATACCGTAGAGGTTGCGCCCGTGTCTATTGCACACACCGGAAGATATCCATCCCAGATTGATTCTTCTGTATGGCTTTTGTATACATCCATTGGATCTGTATCATAAAAATAGTCACTGCGTTCAAAATAATAATAAGAAATTCCGCCATTCACATCATCCCAGGTACAGTCCACATTGTACCAGGAATCATTGATACGCACTTTGTTCCATTCATGATCAGCACTTGTCACCGAAACAGCATCAATGCCGGAACCATTACACATCATTTCAAATGCCTGCGCATATCCTGCACACACGGTCAGATCCGTACAGAATACACTGTATGCAGACTGTGAATATTCCTTATCCTCATTTGCAAAACCTGTGTTATATAAAGTGTGATTATATTCTACTTTAGAAACGACCAGATCATGGATCAGTTTTACTTTCTCTGCGTCTGTGGCACAGGCATCGATCTGACTCTGCCAGGCTGCAGCCTGACTCTGCACTTTCCCGGTTTCGCCCGCACGCGATGCACCGGCTGCAAATGCCGGATAGACACAGGGTGCAATACCATATGCGCCATTTGATCTCTGTGTTTTAAAATATGCACCTTTGAGGAAATAATACTGTGGATTGGAATACCGGAAAATCTGATACACATCATTCATATCCGTCAATGACAATGCATTGCTGAACACGACATCAACATAATAATACAGCGTTCCGCCATAGTTATATTTTGTGGCATCCGCCTGCGTTGTCATATATTTTAAACATACTTTATTCAACGCATCCCAGAATGCTTTTTCATCTGTGCTTAACTGATTGTAAAAATAATAACTTCCATATTTTTCCCAGTCATTGTTATAAACAGCAGATGATTTTGAAATATCTTCCGTTTCTTCCCCCTCTGCCGTCTCCTCGTCCAAGGCAATGTCACCAACTGCCTCTACCGGCAGAAGACCGGTAGGCATTTTAGAGAGTTCAGATGTTTTCATTTCCATCTGTTCCGTTTCTTCGATCTCTTCTGTTTCTTCTACTGCCTGGGTTTCTTCTGTCTCACCGGCCGTCTGTGCTTCTCCTGTCTCTTCTACTTCCGATACTTCAATTTCAGATGCTTCCCTCTGCAGCACTGTTTCAGTTTCCGGGATGATCTCCTCTGCCTGTTCTTCTGCCGCCTCTGCTGCGTAGACCAGACCGGTCTCTGCCGGTGCAAGTACAGTCCCCGCCGTAACAAAGACCGCCATAATCATTGCCAGTACCTGTTTTTTCATATTTCATCTCCTATTTCATGATATTATTTCACCTTTTCCATACCCTCTCTGTTTGTGTCCGAGACGATATAGTGTGGTCTTTTTTTCACTTCAAGATATGTCTTTGCGATATACTGTCCCATAATTCCCATGCAGAACAACTGTATGCCGCCGATCAGTGTGATAATACACACTGTCGATGCCCAGCCATCTACCGGATCACCAAAGATCAGCTTACGGACAACAATAAATATCACTGCCACAAAGGACACAAATGTCATGAACATGCCGAACCAGGATGCCACGGAGAGCGGTGCCTGTGAAAAATTAATCACCCCATCAATCGCATATTTAAATAACTTCCAGAAATTCCACTTTGTCTCCCCTGCAACACGGTTGACATTCTCATATGGAAGCCAGTATGTCTTAAAACCGATCCATCCGAAAATTCCTTTCGAAAACCGGTTGTACTCTCCCATCTCAACGATTGCATCGACCATGCTGCGCTTCATCAGTCTGAAATCCCTTGCCCCGTCCACGATATCCGCATCTGAGATCTTATTGATCAGGCGGTAAAACATTCTTGCGAACCAGCTTCGGATCACCGGCTCCCCTTTTCTGGTCACACGGCGTGTTGCCACGCTGTCGTATCCCTGATGTTCCAATATATCAAGCATCTGCGGCAATAATGCCGGCGGATCCTGCATATCTGCATCCATCACTGCCGCATAATCACCGGTCACATTACAGAATCCGGCATACATGGCAGCCTCCTTGCCAAAATTTCTTGAAAATCCAATATATGTCACATGTGAATCTTCTTTTGCAAACTCTTTCAAAAGATCCAGTGTACCATCCTTTGACCCGTCATTGACGAAAATCATCTCATAATCACAGTCCATGGACTGCATCACTTTTTTTGTTTCCCGATAAAAAATAGGAAGCGCTTCCTGTTCATTATAACAGGGAACGATCAATGATATCTTCATACGTTCTTCTATACTCCTTTTTCCTCAGATTTATTTTCTTTTTTCTGCGCATCTGTCCGCTCACTGATAATATAACGCGGTCTCGCCTTTACTTCCATATATATTTTTCCAATGTATTCGCCCAATACACCAAGTGAGATCAGCTGTACACCTCCCATAAAACAGATGACACAGACTGTACTCGCCCATCCTGTTACTGTTTTTCCCATAAGCTGCGCGATCACAGCCCAGAGCACACCGATAAAACTGAGTCCTGACACACCGATTCCAAGTCCTGATATCAGTCGGAGCGGTTTGACACTCAGACTCGTAATACCATCGATTGCAAGATTAATCATCTTTGTCAGCGGATAATGGGAGCTGCCCGCCATCCTCTCATGTCTCTCATAGTAAACACACGTACTTTTAAATCCAACCAGAGGAATCATGCCACGCAAAAAAAGATTTACCTCCTTAAATCCTGCCAGTTCCTTTAAAACCCGCGCAGAAACCAGACGGTAGTCGGCATGGTTATAAACCGTCTCCACGCCCATGTGCTGCAACAGTTTATAAAACATCTGCGCTGTCACACGCTTAAAAAAAGTGTCTGTTTCCCGGCTGCTCCTGACACCGTAAACCACTTCTGCACCGTCATAATAAGCATCTACCATGTCTTCCATTGTCGCAATATCATCCTGTCCATCACAGTCGATCGAGATCGTGATGTCCGCGTCATCTTTTGCCTCCATCAGTCCCGCAAGGACCGCATTCTGATGTCCCCTGTTGCGGCTCTGGCAGATTCCGATAAAATGTGGATCTTTCTTAGCAAGTTCTTCGATAATCTCCCAGGTGCGGTCCTTACTCCCGTCATTGACGAAAAGGATACGGCTCTTAGGACTTATCTTTTCTTTCCCAATCAGCAACTGCAATTCCTCGAAAAACAAACCAGAAGTTACCGGCAATACTTCTTCTTCGTTGTAACAAGGAATCACAATATATAAGACTGCTTTCATTTATTTTTCCCCTTTTACTCTACTCAAATATCCCCTCTGATTTTAACTCCTGTCCGGATATATTTTTATTTTCGAAAAACCCATAATTTACTGATCACATAATTCAAAACGATCACAACAATCTGCGCGACAATTTTCACTGCCATGCTTCCAAATCCAAGTTCTGTAATAAATACAAAAAGAATGACTTCCTCGACCACTAACGTTGCAACTCGTCCGCCAAAAAAGTTCATCATCTGCACCAGAAACTCTTTTGTACCGTTGGTTTTTCCATCAAATACCCAGATACGGTTTGTAAAAAAAGCAAATAAAACTGCTAAAATCCAGGAAAAAACATTGGCAACAAGCTCATTCATTCCAAGAGAGACGTTAAAAAAGGCATATGTGATAACACTGATCACAAATGTCAATCCGCCAAAGAATAAGTATAAAAGCATTTCCTTGTGTTTTTTATAAAACGGTTCAAAAATATTGAAAACAGGCAGATGCATCAGTCTGTCAAAAATATCCGGTTTCTTTGTATCCATAACTTCCTCCGTTCTTTCTCTTTATAGCGTTTTTATTATAGAGCACACCCGGTTTGCTGTCAATGAACCGGGATCTTTTGTGATTTTGTAATTTTTCCACTCTCAAAATTTTCCAACATATTTTTCTTTTGCCTGTAAATAATAGGATTAGGACATACAGTAATTCTTACTTGTAAATCCTAATAACAAACAACAGATTAATATACGGAGGTGAAATCCATGAGTGGATCTAACAATTCTGGTTCTAACACCAGCAAAATGGCTGTACCACAGGCAAAAGAGGCTATGAATCGTTTTAAACAGGAAGTAGCAAGCGAGATCGGTGTACCGTTAAAAGAAGGTTACAACGGTGATCTTACTTCTGCACAGGCAGGAAGCATCGGCGGTGAAATGGTCAAAAAAATGATCATGAAACAGGAAGAGCAGATGTCAGGCAAGTAGAAAACAACTTGCCGCAAGTAAAAATCAATTTGCCGCAAGTAAAAATCAATTTGCCACAAAACCCAAAACGGCTCCACATCCATGGCGTGATGTGGGGCCGTTTTTCTGATGACGATGATATGACTCCGCTATCTCTCATTCGCACGGTACACAAGTCCCTGGCGGACATGCTCTACCGTCTCATCATCGGTAAAGTAACGCACGATCTCAAATGCGAACGGAATCGCAGTTCCCATGCCGCGGCTTGTAATAATATTGCCGTCCACTACAACCTCATCCTCACTGGTCGTTGCACCGGTCAGTTTTTCCTCAAATCCCGGATGGCAGGTTGCATGTTTTCCTTCTAACAGTCCTGCTGCACCTAATACACTTGGAGCTGCACAGATTGCTGCAACTAATTTTCCTTCATCTGCGAACTTGCGGATCACGGCATTCACGGTCTCATTTTCCAGTAAATGTATCGTTCCCGGCATGCCGCCCGGAAGTACGATTCCATCGAAATCTGCATACCCGGTTTCTTCTGCAAGCACATCTGCTAAAAAAGTAACCCCGTGGGAGCTTGTCACTTCTTTTTTCCCGGTGATCGAGATCGTAACGATCTCCATTTTTGCACGACGCACAATATCAACTACGGTAAGTCCTTCAATTTCCTCACAGCCATCCGCCATGAAAATTCCAATTTTACCCATAAATATTTCCTGCCTTTCTAAAGCTTTTATTTTCCATTTTCGTATAGGTAAAGTATAGCAAACTGCTTTTTTATGGTCAATGGCTTACATATTTCTAAAACTTCTTTTTTCTCCCCCGCACAACTGTTATAATCATATATAACGATGTTGTTTCCGTGCATCCATTTAAAATCATTTTCAAACAACCAAAAAGGAGTTTATCTACCATGGAAATCGAACGTAAATATTTAGTCAAAACCATCCCGGAACACTTAGAACAGTATCCCTGCAAAGTGATCGAACAGGGCTACTTAAACACCAACCCGGTTGTGCGCATCCGCCGCTCCAATGACGATTACATTCTGACCTACAAGGGGAAAGGATTGATGGTGCGTGAGGAATACAATCTCCCCTTAAATGAGGAATCATTTCTTCACCTGAAAGAAAAAATTGACGGCAGACTGATCAGAAAGTGCCGCTATCTGATTCCGCTTGCTCCCAGATATACGATCGAACTCGATGTATTTGACGGCGATCTCGCACCACTGCTGCTCGCAGAAGTGGAATTTGAAACAGAGGAAGAAGCAAACAATTTTACACCGCCGGAATGGTTTGGAGAGGATGTGACATTTTCCACCAGATACCATAATAGCCAGTTAAGCAAACTTTCCTGATTTAAAATGGGTGTGGCAAAACCGCCACACCCATTTTTGATCTTTTATATTTTCCCACTCTCTTTGAGCAGAGCATACAGTGTCGGTGTAAAATGAAACTCTTCCATCATATGTTCCACTTCTGTGAGATAATTTTGTTTTACTGCACGCGGCACGATCTTTTTCTGTACTGCACGGATCAAAAGATTCTTTGGCGTATGCGAAAAATCTACGAACTCCAAAAGCTGTGTTTTATAACCGCACGCCTCTAACAGGTTCGCGCGTATCGCATCTGTTGCAAGTGCAGAAAAACGCTCTTTTATGATCCCATACCGTGTCAGAAGCGAAAACTGCTCTGTCTTTATCTGTCCGTTTAATTCGTGCTGACAGCACGGTACGGAAAATATCATCTTTGCATCCCACTGCACCGCATTATAAAGCGCATAATCGGTTGCCGTATCACAGGCATGTAAAGTCACTACCATATCTACCGGAAACGGCGTCTGGTAACCGTTAATATCTCCTAATTCAAAATGCAGATTCTCATAACCGTATTTTTCTGCTGCAAGATTGCAGTTTTTTATCACGTCCTCCTTCAGGTCAAGTCCCACAATCTGCACATTCATTTTCTTTATTTCTGCAAAATAATAATACAGAATAAATGTCAGATAAGACTTTCCGCATCCAAAATCAATGATATTTAAATGGTCATATGGATAATCCCGCACCCCGTCTTCGATAATCTCAAGGAAACGGTTGATCTGACGGAATTTATCATACATGGTACGGACCACTTTTCCCTCCGCCGTAAAAACTCCCATATCAACCAACGGTGGAATCACGGTTCCCTCTTCTAACAGATATTTCTTTTTGCGGTTATGAGCTTCCTGCGCTTTCGCTGCACCCTCTGCCTGCTTTTTGCAGCGGTAAGTGACCTTTCCTTTTTTGGAGATCAAAAGCATATATTCACTGGTGCCATCCCAGGCATTTAACTGTAAGTAATCACTTCCGACACGCTCTGACAGATAGCTCAAAAGTCTATCCGGCTCTATTTTTTCATGAAAAACCTGTTTCTGCGTATAGGCTGCTGCCTGGTAACCGGACGATTTTTTTTCGATCTCGATCTTACGATATTTTGCAGCTTTGTCAGAGGGTTTGCTGACGATCATCTTGTAAACCTCCTGCTGCGTGATCTGTTGTAATTTTGATTTTAATTCTTCTGAAACCATGTAATCTCCATTTTTGTACACTAATCCTCAACAAATAGCCGTGTGAAAAACAAACCCGCAGTCTTATTTTCCACACAGATTATCTGAAACGTGTGCTCTCAAAACGCTGTCTGGTACGGATGCACTGTTTGAGCTGCTCATAACGGTCATCGAGATCTCCTTCCGGGATCACAACGTCTAAAACAACTGCCATATTGTTGATCATTTTATCTGTAATGATATCGCGCATGGATGTCAGGATATTATACTTTTCCTCAAAGGAATCCGCATCTAAAAACTCCATAAGTTTCGGTTCTACCTGCTCTTCTGTATCAGACGGAACACTTTTATTTTCCTGCGTGCCGGTATCTCCACTCTGATCCTTCACATCCTCTTTCTTCTCCCGCTCCACCAGCTCAAACCGGTATTTCTGCGTCACCTCCGGATATTTTTCGCGATCCACTTCACTGGTAAACATGGAGAGCGGTCTTGCGTACACGCCAAAATCTCCATATAACGCCTGGTAAATGACCAGTTTTTCTCCTGTTTCAGAATGTGTCGCAATCGTTACGATCTGATATAATTTATTTTTAAAATGGCGGTAGATCTCGCCACTTACCGGTATTCTTTCTGCCATACTGTTGCTGTCCTTTCTTTCAACTTATGCCGTATGTACTTCTGTCAATCCCGCAATTTCGTCCGGCAGTTCAAAACGGTTTAACATCTCCACTCCCTCTGCCACAAAATCGCGCTCAAAACTCAGATTCGCCTGATATCCCATGATCATCAGATCATTGACCTGATCCATCAGGGAACATTCTTCCTCACACTCCCCATGTACCTTTTTCGGCGGTTCCCCTGTTTTTTCATAAAACTGTTCCCGCAGTTCGTCCGTCTGATTTTCATTGACGTTTAAATCTGCACGGCTTAAAATAGTATCTTTCCCGGGATTTGAAACAGGACGTGCTGCCAGCGTGGGCTTTGCCGTATTCGATGCAGCCGTGCCATACTTCTGCTGCAGCCTCTGTTTTAATTCCTGCTGTCTTGCAGATAAATCCCTCTGCATCGCATTTGCCGCATCCGCCAGAACATCCGGTCTTCCTGCATGACCACCATAAGAAACCTGTGTCTGTGGTACATTTTTTCTTCCTCCGCCGGGCTGATTCGGCACAGCCGCTTTCTTTTGTTTTCCTTCTTTTTTCTTTTTATCACTGTAAATCCCTGCTGCAATGCCAATAATTATCACAATCAGACCAAACAAATCATCCATAACTCTTCATGCTCCTCTCCTCTTTAACTTCGTAAAAATGTTATATATACAAAGTTCACTATTCGTATTATAATATTTTAATATACGTTTCTCAACAAAATTTTACTCTTTGGAGGATATATGTTACCAAAAAAATTAAAGCGGCTCTCTGGTATGCAGTTGATCGCACTTGGTTTTCTTCTGCTTATCTTAGGCGGAACATGTCTTTTGATGCTTCCCTGTTCTTCCCGCACCGGCGAATTTACCCCTTTTATCACAGCACTCTTTACGGCAACAAGTGCCACCTGTGTCACCGGTCTTATTTTAGTCGATACCTATACCCACTGGTCCATCTTCGGGCAGCTTGTACTGCTGCTTTTAATTCAGATCGGCGGACTTGGCTTTATTACCATCGGCACTGCCGTCTCTTTAGTTTTGCGCCGGAAGATCGGTTTGAAAGAACGTGGCTGGATCAAGGAAAGTTTTAATGTTCTGGATATCGGCGGCGCAGTGCGCCTGATCAAACGCGTACTAAAAGGTACTGTATTATTCGAAGGCATCGGTGCATTGCTGTTATTTACCCGCTTCTATCCTAAAATGGGATTTTCGAATGGACTTTATTACAGCATTTTCCATTCCATATCAGCCTTTTGTAATGCCGGATTTGATATCATGGGAAAATATAAGCCGTATTCTTCTTTTACTGCCTATTATGACGATCCTGTGGTCAGCTTTACGCTGTGCGCCTTAATCCTGATTGGTGGGATTGGATTTATTGTATGGAGTGACATCATTGATCATAAATGGCATTTTAAGAAATATGCCCTGCAGACCAAAATGGTCTTAAGTTTTTCAGCGGTTCTGGTTTTTGGCGGTGCGCTGCTGTTCTATTTGTTAGAACGCAATAACCTATATGCCGATATGAGCACGAAAGGCATCATCTGCAGTTCTTTTTTCAGCGTGATCACGCCTAGAACTGCCGGTTTTAATACACTTGATATCGGCTCACTCACAGAAGGAGGCAAACTCCTTACCATCATTCTGATGTTTATCGGCGGGGGTTCCGGTTCCACAGCGGGCGGCGTCAAAATGGCAACCATTTTCGTTTTACTGTTACATTTGCGCTCTACCCTCCTTCGGACAACCGGAACTAATATTTTTGGCCGCAGGATTGAAGATGATACGATCACAAAAGCATCCGCCCTGCTTTGTACCTATCTGTTTGCCGGACTTGCCGCAACGCTCGCAATCTGCGGCATGCAGGATTTCTCTGTCGGTGACACGCTTTTTGAAGTCATATCCGCAATCTGTACTGCGGGAATGACAGCAGGACTGACCAGTCAGCTTAATTTTATTTCACGACTTATTATCATTTTTCTGATGTATATCGGTCGCCTTGGAAGTCTTTCCTTTGCACTTTCTTTTACCGACCATAAAAAACTAACACATATCATGCAGCCGGTAGAACGCATCAACATCGGCTGAGAAAGGGATTTTACCTATGAAATCAATTTTAATTATCGGACTTGGGCGCTTCGGCACCCATTTATGTCAGGATCTTGCCAAACTTGACAATGAGATTATGATCGTTGACAAAGACGAAGCAAGCTTAGAAGACCTTCTTCCCCTTGTGGTCAGCGCCAAGATTGGCGACTGCACCAACGAAAAAGTATTAAAAAGTCTTGGTGTCGGAAACTTTGATTACTGTTTTGTCTGTATTGGTGAAAATTTTCAGAGCAGTCTTGAGATCACAAGCCTGTTAAAAGATCTTGGAGCAAAATATGTTGTCAGCAAGGCCAACCGTGATATCCACGCAAAGTTCCTGCTGCGCAACGGCGCGGACGAAGTTATTTATCCAGACCGTGATATTGCAGAAAAAGTTGCAGTCCGTTTTTCTGCAAATCAGGTCTTTGACTATGTGGAACTCGGAAATAATTTTTCCATCTACGAAATTGCCCCTCTGCCGGAATGGATCGGTCATTCGATCAGGGACGTCAATGTCCGCGTCAAATATAATGCAAATATCATCGGCATCAAAGCTGAAAACGGCATGGAACTGATGCCTAATGCAGAGTATGTGTTCCGTAGAGAAGAACATCTGATGATCATCGGGCATCAGAGGGATATGGAAAAGATTTTGAAGAAATTATAAGTGCATTTCTTTTTCATAAATGTCTGCTGCCTCTTCTAACAGTTTTCGGATTTCAAGATGCTGCGGGCACTGTGCCTCGCATTTTCCGCATTTGATGCAGTCTCCGGCTTTACCGCTTCCGTCGATCTGCCAGCGGTAAGACCCCCGTGCCGCATCCGTCACTCCAAACTGTACGCCCATGTTGTAGACTCCAAAAATATCCGGGATACGGATCTTTTTCGGACATCCCTCCACACAGTAACGGCAGTTGGTACAAGGAATCGTTGGAAGTTTTTCGAGTTCTTCCACCACCTTTCCGATTGCCTGCTGCTCTTTATCCGTGAGCGGCTGAAAATCTTTCATATAAGCCGTATTGTCCTGTAATTGCTTTAGATCCGACATCCCGCTTAACACCAAAATTACATTGGGCAGTGATGCCGCATACCGGATTGCATAAGATGCATAGGAAGCATTTTCATCCAGCGCACTTAAGATCCTCGCCGGTTCCCCGACCATATTTGCTAACGTACCGCCCTTGACAGGCTCCATCACGATCACAGGTACTCCATGCTTTTCTGCCACCTCATAACATTTGCGTGACTGCACGTTCTCAGACTCCCAGTCATAATAATTGATCTGAAGCTGCACAAACTCCATCTCCGGATGATTTGTCAGAATCTCATCCAACACATCCGCCTTATCGTGGAAAGAAAATCCGATATGCCGGATCTTTCCCTCCGCTTTCATGCTCTGTAAAAACTGAAATCCGCCTAAGTTCTCCGCCTCTTTGACCCGGTCTTTATTCATGGCATGTAAAAGATAAAAGTCAAAATACTCTACCTGGCATTTTTTTAACTGTTCCTCGAAATACTTTCCGTAGTCAGCGTACTCTTTGACCAGCCATACCGGCATCTTGCTCGCAAGAAAAAAACGATCCCTCGCATACCGTTGTACCAGACAGCGTCCGACTGCTTCCTCGGATATGCCATTGTGATATGGATATGCGGTGTCAAAGTACTTAAATCCCTGTTCAATGTAGGAATCGACCATCTCGCAGAACGCTGCGTCGTTGATATTTTCTGTGCTGCCGTCGGTTACCGGGAGACGCATGCAGCCGAATCCCAGTTTCTTTGGCATTTCTTTGGTTAACTCGCTCATTTGTGTGTGCCCCTTTCTTTTGGGTTGTTATAATAAAGTAATAGAGCCTAGGGCGAAACTCTTTTTCAGGTTGTGGTGGTCGTTGTGTGGCGGGCACCTGTTTAACGAA
>DMYD01000053.1:55899-63352 GCA_003483745.1 Roseburia sp.
ACGCTACGTTCTTGAGAGTTTCGCGTTGGCAAACCTTTCTTTTTATTATAGCAACCCAAAGGAAAGCTGTATAGTATTCTTTTTCATGCAGGTACGCAGGCGGTCGGCACGACTCGCCCTACAACTCCCCGTGGGCGGCCGGCACGGCGACGCCCACCCCCCAGGCGTGAGATGCTGGGTTTGCCGGCTGGGAGGGGCGGGTGGCGGGGGCTTTCGGCTGGGGTGACTTTGGAAGGGAATTAGAAAATCTTAGTGCCCCTGCCAACTCGTAGCGATGTGCTGCCACGGACGGCAGCACAAACCCCGGTCGAGCCACGGATGGCTCGTCCGGGGTGCTCGCGTCCGCCTTCCACAGCCTCCCGCAGGGGCACTTAGAATTTCTTATTCCCGCACAACGGAACCCCCAGCCGAAAGCCCCCGCCACCCACACCGCACCAGCCGGCAAACCCAGCCACCCCACTCCCACAAAAAAAGCAGAGCCATCCACGCCCTGCTTTTCCTTTCCCGCACCCTAACTCTGGTACACCTTAATAAAATTCTTCACAACTTCCACCAGCTTTTCATATCCCATGGAAGTCGTATCCAGACAGAAATCATAGTTTCTCGCATCATACCAGTCCTTCCCGGTATAATATTTATAATAATCCGCACGGTGCTTATCGATCTTTTCGATCTTATTCTCCGCATCCCGCCTGGTGATTCCGTCATGCTCCATTACACGGACGATACAATCTTCCTTCGGTGCAAAGAAAAACAAACGGAGCACATTCGGATCATCCTTTAACACATAATCCGCACATCTTCCGATAATGATACAGGACTCTTCCTCCGCCAGTTCACGGATCACTTTTGCCTGATAATTAAACAGGTTGTCATCCGATACGAAATCTGCGCTCTCCGGTGGGATTACACCACCCTTGTACGGATTTTTGCGTGCAATACGAAACAAAGGTGATTTCTTTAATTTTTCATCGGTCTGCCCGAAAAGTGCCTCATTGATACCACTGTCATCCGATGCCATTCTTAAGATCTCTCTGTCATAACAATTGATGCCAAGTTCTTCTGCCAGCAGCTTACCCAGCGTACGTCCGCCGCTGCCGTAGCTTCTTGCGATTGTAATCACTGTTTTTTTCATTGCTGCGTCCCCCCTTTATTCTCCAAGATATGCTTTCTTGATTGACTCATTATTCATCATTTCTTTTGCATCACCGGAGAGAACAATATTACCTGTCTCTAATACATATGCGCGGTCTGCGATGGACAACGCTTTTTTCGCATTCTGCTCTACTAAAAGTACAGTTGTTCCTCCCGCAGAAATTTCACGGATAATATGGAAAATCTCCTCGACAAGGATCGGAGAAAGTCCCATGGACGGCTCATCCATCAGAATAATCTTTGGTTTTGACATCAGTGCACGTCCCATGGCAAGCATCTGCTGCTCACCACCGCTTAATGTTCCTGCAAGCTGGTTTTTACGTTCTTCCAGACGCGGAAAACTCTCATATACTTTTGCTAAAGACTCAGCGATCTCCTGTTTATCTTTTCTGGTATATGCACCCAGTTTTAAATTTTCATAAACAGATAACTCTGCGAACACACGACGTCCTTCCGGCACATGTGCCATTCCCATGGATACGATCTTATGTCCCGGAATCTTTGAGATATCACATCCCTCAAAAATGATCTCTCCCGCTGCCGGACTAAGCATTCCGGTAATCGTCTGCAGTGTTGTTGTTTTTCCGGCACCATTTGCACCGATCAGCGCAATGACCTCTCCCTCATTGACCTCAAAGGAGATTCCCTTGATTGCCTGGATCACGCCATAGTATACTTCCAGATTTTTTACTTCAAGCATTGCCATAACTTCAAAATCTCCTTTCCTATTCTCCAAGGTATGCTTTGATAACCTGCGGATCATTTAAAACATCCGTCGTCGGTCCTTCTGCTAAAACCTGTCCGAAGTTTAACACCGTAAGTTTCTCGCAGATACCGGACACCAGTTTCATATCATGCTCGATCAAAAGTACTGTCATATCAAACTCATCTCTTACAAAATGAATCGTTTCCATCAGCTCTTTTGTCTCATTCGGGTTCATGCCGGCCGCCGGCTCGTCTAAGAGCAAAAGCTTTGGATTCGTTGCAAGCGCTCTCGCAATCTCAAGCTTTCTCTGTTTACCATAAGGAAGGTTCGATGCAAGAAAATCCGCTTCCTTCTCAAGATCAAATACTTTGAGAAGTTCCATTGCCTTTTCATTCATCTCTTTTTCTGCCTTGTGATATTTCGGCAGTCGTAAAATTCCGGTCAATGTAGAATAAGTGATCTGATTGTGCAGACCGATTTTTACATTGTCAAGTACCGACTGGTCTTTAAACAGACGGATATTCTGGAATGTCCGGGCGATACCTGCTTTGTTGATATCGATCGTCTTTTTCCCTGTGATATCCACTCCGTCTAATGTAATAGATCCATCATTCGGTGTATACACACCGGTAAGCATATTAAATACGGTCGTTTTCCCGGCACCGTTTGGCCCGATCAGTCCGTATAACTGTCCTTTTTCAATCGAAATATGAAATCCGTCTACTGCACGCAGACCGCCAAAGGAGATACCAAGATTTTTTACTTCCAATAAACTCATGCTACTGTACTCCTTTCTTTGTGTTCTTTTTCAATTTTGCAGCAACACGCTGTCTGAACTCAATACATTTCGGTGCCCAGTTAAAGAGCATCATTGCGATCAATACGATAGAATAGATCAGCATACGATAATCCGAAAGTCCACGCAGTACCTCCGGCAGCAATGTCAGGATCACAGCCGCAATAATCGAACCGCGGAAGCTTCCCATACCACCTAATACAACAAATACAAGAATCATGATCGACATGTTGTAACCAAAGTTTGCAGGTGTCGCTGTAACAGTAGACAGGTTATGTGCATATAAAACACCGCCTGCTCCTGCAATTGCTGCGGAAATCGTGAATGCCATCAGTTTAAACTTTGTGATGTTAATACCAACAGATTCTGCTGCGATACGATTATCACGAATTGCCATGATGGCGCGTCCACTTCTGGAATTTACCAGATGATATACGATAAAAAGACAGATCAGAATCATAATAATACCGGCGGTAAAACTGGATAAGTGTGGGATCTTTGCAATACCCTTCGCACCGTTGATCAGCCATTCTCCCTCATCGGAAAGCTTGATCGCATTTCCATTTGAAATCGCAAAATGAAAACCATCGGTATCTTTTGCGATATAAAGTACGTTGATCACGTTTTTGATGATCTCACCAAATGCAAGCGTTACGATTGCAAGATAGTCACCTCTTAAGCGCAGTACCGGGATACCGATCAGGAATCCGAAAAATGCTGCTACAGCGGTTCCGATAATTAAAACGATGATAAACAGCAGAATCTGGTTTGGGATCACATCCTGTAAAAGCTTTGTTGCAAATGCACTTGAAAATGCGCCAACACACATAAATCCCGCATGTCCGATACTAAGTTCTCCCAGATAACCGACACAGAGATTTAATCCAATTGCTACAATAGAATATGTACACATCGGCACTAAAAGGCCCTGCATCAGCGAAGATAATACTCCGGTTGCAATCAGTATCTGGACGATAAGATAGGCCACAATTACCATGGCAAAGGTAATCAGATGGTCTAATGTACTTTTTTTCATTGATTTTACATTTAATTTTGACATATCATTACTCCAATCTGATCTTATACTTTTTCGTGGATCTGTTTTCCAAGAATACCGGTCGGTTTTACAAGCAGTACAATGATCAGCACTGCAAACACGATTGCATCTGACAACTGGGACGAAATATAAGCACGTCCTAAGATTTCAATGATACCAAGCAGGATACCACCGATCAGCGCACCCGGGATAGAACCGATTCCTCCGAACACTGCCGCAGTAAATGCCTTGA
Organism: Roseburia sp.; assembly: GCA_003483745.1. Taxonomy (GTDB): domain Bacteria; phylum Bacillota; class Clostridia; order Lachnospirales; family Lachnospiraceae; genus Roseburia. Next base: position 59,846 of record DMYD01000053.1, read on the forward strand.
TACCTGGCATAGAACCTGTATAAGGGGTCAGTGTAGGATATGCCGAACAAAACAGCACACCCGCGATCGCTGCAAGTCCGGAACCGATTGCAAACGTCAGGGAGATCGTAGCATTGACATTTACACCCATCAGCTGTGCAGCATCTTTATCCTCAGAAACAGCAAGCATTGCCTGTCCTGCTTTTGTTTTTTTGATAAACAGCATCAGCCCTGCCATAATGATGACACATGCAAGAACCGTCACGATCGTGGTTCCTGAGATTGTAAGGCTTCCACCCGCAAGTTTTAAGGAAGGCAGCGTTACAACATTTGTAAATGACTTTGTGTCAGCCCCAAATATCAACAGTGCTGCATTCTGTAAAAAGTAGCTGACACCGATTGCGGTGATCAGTACGGCAAGCGGGGTAGCACGTCTGAGTGGTTTGTAAGCAATTTTTTCGATGACGATACCAAGAACCGTACAAACAATAACAGACAAAACAACCGCCACAAGCGGCGGCCATCCCTGACCGTTCATGGCTAAAAATACCACATAACAGCCGATCATGATAACATCTCCATGTGCAAAGTTTAACATCTTTGCGATACCGTATACCATGGTATATCCCAGTGCAATGATCGCATATACGCTTCCAAGACTGATACCATTGATCAGGTAAGATAAGAAATTCATAACAATCCTCCATTCTTACTTTATAACGTTAATACATTGATTTTTTTATTATACCATTTGAAATACTTGTATACAATCTTTTTGTTTCAAAAAACGCCACAAAGTGACGTTTTAAAATTCCTGTCATAAGGGCAAAAAGGGGCTGACTGCGACAACCTTGTCTGCAAACAACCCCTTTCTTTCCTTATAGAATAGATATTTATTTTTTATTTCATTTACATTGCTGCGTAAGCACCATCTTTGATCACAACAGCCTTCGGAGCCTTGCTGACCTCTCCGGTTGCCTGCCATGTCATTCCCTCACCTGTCAATCCATCTACAGAGATAGATGTCATTGCTCCGGTTAATGCAGTACCCAGATCAGATACACTCATATCCGGTGTTGCACCTGCCTGCTCGATAGCTGCTTTGATAACATAAATTGCATCATAAGCATCTGCTGCAAACTGGTTTGGAACATCACCATATTTCTCTTTGTATGTGGAAACAAATGCTTTTGTTTTCTCATCATCTGCATCTGCAGCGAATGGAGTTAATAACATAACACCTTCTGCTAAAGATGTATCAAAGTTTTCAACACCAAGGATTCCGTCCATACCATCAACACCGAAGAAAGTCGGCTCATAACCCATACCGTTTGCCTGGGTTAAAATGATAGATGCCTCTGTATAATAAATCGGTAAGAATACTAAATCAGCGCCTGCAGACTGTGCTTTCTGAAGCTGTGTGGAAAAATCTGTCTTGGAATCTGCTGTAAATGCTTCTTCGGCTACAACCTCAAGTCCTTTGTTCTGTGCTTCTTCCACGAAAGTAGCTTCGATACCGGAAGAATATACGCTGGAACTGTCATAGATAACTGCAAGTTTTGTTCCTAAGTTGTTCTCTGCAATGTACTGTGCAGATGCTGTACCCTGGTTAGGGTCTGTAAAACATGCCTGGAATACATTATCGTTTGTGATAACATCTGTGGATGATGCGGATGGTGTGATCTCAAACATACCATCTTCTGCTGTCTTGTCAGCAACTGCTACACAAGGTGTTGTTGTAACAGTTCCCATTAAGATCTGCATACCCCAGTCTTTTAATGAGTTGTACGCATTGACTGATTTCTCTGCGTCGTTCTGATCATCCTCTGCTTTGAATGCAAGCTGATATCCATTTGCACCGCCTGCCGCATTGATCTCATCAACTGCCATCTGTGCTGCGTTCATAACTGCGTTTCCGTAAATTGCTGCATCACCGGTTGTCGGTCCGATGCTTCCGATCTTAAATACAGAACCATCTGCTGCACTGTCGTCGGATGCACTGCTGTCTGCTCCTGCAGATGCATTTCCTGTTGATGTGTTTCCTGCTGCATTGCCACAGCCTGCCAGACAACTTACTGCCAGTGCTGCTGTTAAAAACATACTTACCGCTTTTTTCATAATAGCCTCCATTCCTGCCCATTTTTCAGGGCATCACAAGTTTGTGTTCAAGCACAAATCTTGTGTGTGAAAAATGTAATTTTTCACACTTTTTCCTCCATTCATCTTCCGCACCTTATATTGTCATGATATTTCATACATTTGCGAAAGCTCTGAAACTTGTTGTTGCAATAATAGCAAAAATATACACTTTGCACAATATTCAGATTAACCTAAATTCTTGATGGATTTTAATCATAATTATACAAAGTGACATGTTTCATAACTTTTAGTTATGTATAGCATGAATCATACGAATAAAAGCATCCATATCCTCTTTTAACCCTGCTGCTTCGATGCTGTCTGCATAGCGGTTCGTAAAATTTTCTTTCAGATAATCCGAAAGGAACTGATTGCGCTGTCCATTTTCCATATCAGCAAGTGTATCTTTCTCTTCACGAATCAAATAAAATGCAAGTGCAAAAAAATCCGGTGCTTCCCATGCCGCAGCATCCTTTAACACTGCCTGTATGTTTTCCAGCTCACTGCGCAGCATCAGTGAACTGATCTTTGCATCCGGCATTCCAAGCTCCGATGATGCCGTCTTTAAACACTTTACCGTTGAACCGTAATCCGGATCGTCCTCCCGGATCGAACATATGTGATAAACATGATCTAAATCCACGATCAAAGAATCCAGGTTTTTTTTTACATCCCGTTCCGGCTCCTCCGTCATTTCATCCAGTAAAAGTTCTATCTTACGCTGTGCACGTTCTAAATGTTCCCTTGATGTTTTATAGTCTGCCTGAAGACTTTCCCCTGACATCTGCGCTTCTGTCATTATTTTTACCAGTTCACCGGCAGCTCCCTTTTCCATACCGGCTCCAATCAGCTTTCCCTTCCAGTCTTTTTCCCTGCTGCGCTGTTCCTTTTGTTTCTTTTTCTGCTCACTGTCCCCAAATAGCATTTTCCTCTCCTCCTTCAAACTCCCGCCCGGTTTTTTCGTGCAGCACTCCTGGCTGCACAAAAAGCCCTCGTCCAATAATAGAATGCACGCTCCGCGAACATTCTATTGTCATAAATTAATGCAGCAGGAAATACCCTGCCACCAGGATAATTCCAAGCACTAAAATGGCTACCGGTATGAACGTGATAAATGCTGCGATGATCATTGCAAGCATATCCCCCTTTTCCAGTTCCGGGCGTTCCATCTCCTCATACGGCTCCCCCGCTTCTTTTCTGCGTTCTTCCTCCGCAGTATCACTGCCCTCATGCAGTTTTTTCATTGCTCCATCTATTTTTCTCTGAAATAACATAAAACTCTCCATTTCTTACTTATAAAGATTCGGGTGTCAAAAGGTGGTTCATAACTTAGCGATTGTCAAATTGCACAAAGCCGAGACTGTTTTTGTGACTTTGGGAGAAAATTAG
>DMYD01000052.1:0-371 GCA_003483745.1 Roseburia sp.
CGGATGATTACATACTTACGAAAAAACAGTCAGACCAAGAGAAAAAACAAGAGCAAACGAGCTGGAGATATCAAATCTTTCAACTCCTCTTGTTGAACAAAAGATGACAGAGAAAGAGTTGCTTACCGCATTTGGAAAAGAAGGTTGGTATCAGACTGAGGATGAAATATATCATCGTTATTGTTCAACACCAATAAAGGTTGAAATCGAAGAACATCAGTAGATGCTACAGGATAAGTACAATACAATGTTTGGGAATAATATATATCAAAGTTTTTAAAAATGAGTTAACATCTCTTGTAATAAAAAAACAGGAAACCTTGCAAATCAAAGCTACCTGTTCTCAACAAAAGAGCGCGAGACGGGACTCG
>DMYD01000052.1:679-18820 GCA_003483745.1 Roseburia sp.
CCAACTGAGCCACTCGCGCATATGTAAATTGTTTTTTATCTGTCTGCCAGACACATTTAATATCATACTATGGAAAAAGTGATTTGTCAATCTTTTTTTGAAAAAATTTCAGTAAATAAAAAATTTGGATACCCGAATAGAAAATTGTGCGCGGATCTACGGCGGAAAAAACGAAAAACAGAATGAAAACGATACTTTTTAGTATAGAACTCATAAATGAAGAGTGTTATAATAAAAGATATGGGAAAATGGTCACAGAAAATATTGGTAGCAGGACTTTGAAATAGTCATGGAGTAACAGAATGTACAAAAAGAATACAGGAATTCGTAATGCTGCGGTTTTATGCGCGATATTACTGATTTTAGGAATAGCTTTATTGGGATGTTTTAGACAGATTAGAAATAGTTTACAGCAGCAGTTGATGGGCAGTATAGAAGGTATGGCGGAGCAGAATGAAATATTGGTCGAAAAAGAAGTTGGGACACGTTTTCGTCTGCTTTCCGGTTTGGCAAGAGAGTTCTCCGAAGGAGATGAGAACATTTTTGCTGATAAATTACAGGGATTTGTGGAGACATACCAGTTTAAGCGGATGGGATATATTGCTGCAGATGGAATGGCAGAGACGACCGATGGATATCATCTTGATATGTTGGACAGAGAGTTATTTAAGCAGTCAATGCAGGGCAGAAAGTATTTAACGGATACGGTTGCAGACTGCGTTGATGCATCAAATGAAAATGTAAATGCATTCAGTGTACCGGTGTATGAAAAAGACCAGAAGACGGTAAAAGGTGTTTTGTTTGCAACCTGCAGAGATGAAATGTTTGAGGGATGTCTGAAAAATGAGATATTTGAGGGACAGGCATTTAATTATATTGTAAAAACGGACGGTACGATTGTGGCAACTTCTGGAAACAGTAAGGAGTGGAGAATTGGAAAAAACATTTTTAACACAGACATTTCTCCGGATGAACAGAATGATACTGCAAAGAATCAGATGATCAGTGACATGGAAGCGGGAAAACGTGGCTATGGAATGGATCCGAAGCGCAGGGAAGTTTCCCTTTATTATTACATGCCACTTAAAAAATAGAAGAGACCGGTGAAGAATGGTTTGTTGTTACAGCGGTAGCGGAAAGCGTTCTGACAGATCGTATGCAGGTGGTTATGGATGCGATCAACAGTTTGATCGTTATTATTCTGGCTGTGATATCTGTTAGTGTGGGGGTATATATTTACTCATGGCGTAAAAGCAAAAAAGAACTGATGGCACTTGCATATCAGGATCCTGTTACTTTGGGAGATAACTTTGCAGCATTTAAGGAGCGGGCAAAAAACAAAAAAGATGGTGTTGGCTGGCTGATCGCCATGGATGTGACGGATTTTAAACTGATCAACAGCACCTGCGGTGTAAAAAAAGGTGATGAGGTTCTGCGTGCCATATGGGATATTTTTGAAAATGAAACGGGAGAAAATGAGCTGGCAGCACATGTAAATGCCGACCGTTTCGTATTGTTCTGGATGGAAGAAAGCCAGGATGCCGTCAAAGAGAGACTCGGACGTGTGATAAAAAAGATAGAAGAAATACCGGAACGTCTGGAGATACCAAATCTTTTTCCGGTGTTTGGAATTTTTCATACGACAGTTCTGGATGAGATTGATCCTTTATATGGAAATGCTGTGCAGGCAAAGCATCAGATCAAAGGAAGACGTGACAGGAATTATATGTTTTTTGATGAGCTGAATCATGATAGCATCCAGGAAAAACGTGAATTGGAAGACCATTTTGAAATAGCACTTGAGAATGAAGAATTTGAGATCTGGTATCAGCCGAAATATGGTGCACATTCCAGAAAGCTTGTAGGAGCGGAGGCTCTTGTGCGCTGGCGCAGGGCAGACGGAGCACTGATCCCGCCGCTTAAGTTTATTCCGTTGTTTGAGTGAAACGGAAATATCATCAGGCTCGATGAGTATGTATTCCGTGCAGTGTGCAAGCAGCAGAAGGAGTGGCAGGAACAGGGAAAGAAGATGCTTCCTGTTTCAGTAAATATTTCGCGTGTCAGTCTTTATTACTCAAATGTCGTTGAAAAATATGAAAGTATTATCCGTTCATTTGACCTTGATTCCAAATATATTCAGCTGGAAATTACGGAAAGTGCTACGATTGATAATAATGAAATATTTAATCTGTTAGAGCAGTTTCATATGGCAGGATTTAAGATACTTCTGGATGATTTCGGAAGTGGATATTCTTCTCTTGCAACTTTAAACCGTATGCATTTTGATACGATCAAGCTGGATAAGAGTCTTGTCGATTACATTGGAGACGACAATGGAGAAAAACTTTTGAATTCCATCACGAAGATGGCACAGAGCTTTGGCATGGAAATCACGGCAGAAGGTGTGGAGACGGTAGAGCAGCTGATGTTTTTATGTAATCTGGACTGTGATGATATTCAGGGATATTATTTTTCACGCCCGCTGCCGGTAAAAGAATATGAAGAATGTTTAAAAGATGCAGGCATGTAATATGATTTATGCTCATACAATATAACAATCGATACCATGGAGGTACAGGGTGAGCGCAAAGACGAGGATCGTGGTCCTTCATATGAAGGAGGTTATCTATACAGCGATATTTGTCGGACTTGGGATCGTATTGATTATATTGCTGCTTTTCATGTTTTTGCCAAAAAAACAGAAGAGTGAGGCAGAGCCAACGATGCGGTATACGGCAGGTGTATATACATCGTCCATAATGATGGGCAGCCAGTCAGCTGATATACAGGTCATTGTGGATGAGAACCGTATACAGTCTATTTCTCTGATCAGTCTGGATGAAACGGTAGCGACAATGTATCCGCTTATGGAACCGGCAATGGAAAGTGTCAGTGAACAGGTGATAAAGCAGCAGTCGACGAAAGGGATTACATATAATACGGATAACCAGTATACATCGATCGTGCTGTTAAATGCGATAGAGAATGCTCTCGCGAAAGCGGAGATTGCAGAGGGAGAGGCAGATTAACACAGTCTGAAACAATAGAATGAGAGGTTTGAGAACTGTGTGTTGTCAGGATTCAAAAAAGGTTCCGGATGTTCCGGAACCTTTTTGGTTAAAAGAATTTATTCTTCTGTATCAAGGGTATCCATGTAATTATTGATAGCATCAAGATCCGCATAGATCGTTTTGATCGGTCTGCTCTTTTCATATGCATTGTAACCAGAATATCCTGCCCATCCAATGATAAGTGCTGCAATTACCCATCCACAGATGGTGCCAGCAATACGTTTTCTTTTTTCTTTTGCAAGAATTTTTTTGCGGTTTGCTTTTTCTTCTTTATAGCGGTCAACTTTTGCCTGACTCATAATTATCCTCCGTTTTATTATTCACATGCTGATGCATGGATAAAAATCAAATAAACATATTGATAATATACCCCATTCTGCCGGAAAAAGCAATAGAAATACGGCTTGTCATTTCGGGGTAAATTAGGTAAAATGAGAGTTTGAAAGAAGAAGCAGTGAATAGAAAAAAGATGGTGCTGCAAGAAGCAGTGCAGCATGAATGGAGGCTTTTATGAATTTGATCGTAGCGGCAGATGAAAACTGGGCGATTGGTAATAAAAATGAATTATTAGTCCGGATTCCGGCAGATCAGAAGTTTTTCCGGGAGACGACGATGGGCAAAGTGGTTGTGATGGGACGAAAGACATTAGAGACATTTCCAAACGGACTTCCATTGATGGGAAGAATAAATATCGTGCTGACACATGATAAGAAGTTCAAAGTTCCCGGGGCACTGATCGTACATGATATGGAAGAATTACATGAGGAATTGAAAAAGTACAACAGCGAAGATATTTATGTGATCGGAGGACAATCCGTCTATGAGCAGCTGATCGATGAATGTGATGTGGCACATGTCACAAAGATTGATTTCGCATATGATGCGGATGCACATTTCCCGGATCTGGATGCGGATCCTAAATGGCAGATAACGGCAGACAGCGAGGAACAGACGTATTTTGATCTTGAGTATTATTTTTACCGCTATGAGAGAGTCAGAAAATAAGTAAGCAAAAACAGAAAGCAGTGCAGCGAAGATGGAAAATTTTATTTATAGTATTAATGTGACATTTCCGATTTTTTTGGTGATGGTGATCGGTTATTTTTTAAAACAGATCGGCATGTTAAATGACAACTTTGTCACGGTGGCAAACCGTTTTAATTTTAAGGTGACGTTGCCGTTTATGTTGTTCCGTGATATTGCAGGCGTGGATATCCGGGCAGTATTTGATTTGAAATATGTGTTGTTCTGCGCACTTGTCAGTACGGCGTGTTTCTGGCTGATCTGGGGCGGCGTGAAGCTGTTTTTAAAGGATCAGACCATGCGGGGAGCATTTGTGCAGGCATCATTCCGCAGCAGTGCGGCGGTAATGGGACTTGCCTTCATTCAGAATATCTATGGAACTTCGGCGATGGGACCGCTGATGATCGTCAGTGCAGTGCCGCTTTATAATATTTTTTCCGTCATCGTATTGACCTTTGAGGGAGAAAACGCAAGCGGGGTAAATGGCAAAGAGAAGATCAAAGAGGCATGTATCGGAATCGCCAAAAATCCAATCATTCTTGGGATTTTAGCAGGACTGGTCGTGGGACTTTTGGGAATTGAATTTCCAACGATCATAAATAAGACGGTAAACAGTGTGGCGCAGATGGCGACGCCGCTTGCGCTGATCACGATCGGTGCCGGATTCAAGGGAAGAAAAGCTCTTGCAAAGATAAAACCGACGATTGCAGCAGCTCTGATCAAGCTTGTTATTCAGCCGCTTATTTTCCTTCCGGTTGCTGCCTGGATGGGATTTAGCGGGGAAAAAATGATCGCAATTTTAATTATGCTTGCATCCCCGACAACGCCAAGCTGTTATATTATGGCAAAAAGCATGAACAATGACGGTGTACTGACGGCGAGCGTGATCGTGACGACAACGTTATTGGCAGCATTTACGCTGACCGGATGGATTTTTATATTAAAATCAGTCGGTCTGATTGGATAAATAAAATCATTGCATTTCCCGGTAAGATGGGATATAGTTTTTTGAAAGAAAAAATACCTTGGTTTTTGGGAGGACGATATGGATATAACAGGTAGAAAATTATTTGTAAAAGCGCTGCAGGAAGAGGGCGTGGATACCATTTTCGGTTATCCGGGTGGTACCGTGACAGATCTTTTCGATGAATTATATAAGCAGGATAGTATTGATGTCGTCCTACCGAGACATGAACAGGGACTGATCCATGCGGCGGAAGGATATGCGAAGTCTACCGGAAAAGTCGGTGTATGTCTGGTGACAAGCGGACCGGGTGCGACCAATATTATAACAGGTCTTGCGGATGCACATTATGACAGCATTCCACTGGTATGTTTTACGGGACAGGTTCCGCTGTCTTTAATAGGAAATGATGCATTCCAGGAAGTAGATATTGTCGGAATGACAAGAAGTGTCACAAAGTACGGAGTGACCGTGCGCAGACGGGAAGATTTAGGACGTATCATCAAGATGGCGTTTTATATTGCATCCACCGGAAAACCGGGGCCGGTACTGATCGATATCCCGAAAGATATCCAGACGGCAGCAGGACCGGCAGAATATCCGGCGAATATCCAGATCCGTGGCTATAAGCCGAATGAGTCGGTACACATTGGACAGCTGAAAAAGGCTTATAAACTGCTCCGCACTGCAAAGAAGCCGTTGATCCTTGCCGGTGGCGGTATCAATATCGCACATGCGAATGACAAGCTGCTCGCATTAGCGGAGAAGATGCAGATCCCGGTTGTCACAACGATCATGGGAAAAGGTGCGATCCCGACGAGTCATCCGCTCTATGTCGGCAACAGCGGCATGCATGGAAAATATGCGGCAAATATGGCAGTCAGCAAATGTGATGTATTGTTTTCGATTGGAACAAGATTTAATGACCGTATTACCGGAGATCTGAATGAGTTTGCGCCGAAGGCGAAGATCGTACATATTGATGTTGATACGGCATCTATCTCGAGAAATGTTGTTGTGGATGTTCCGGTTGTATCGGATGCGAACCTGGCATTAGAAAAGCTGCTTGAATGGGCAGAATCGAAAGATACCGAGCAGTGGCAGAAAGAGATCGCGGAGTGGGATAAGAAAAATCCGCTTGAGATGCGCAGAGACTGTGGCATGACACCGCAGATGGTATTTGAACATGTGAACCGCACCTTTGGGGAAGCTGTCTATGTGACAGATGTCGGACAGCATCAGATGTGGGCAACACAGTACTTAGAGTTAGATTCCTTGCATCAGCTCATTACGTCAGGCGGACTTGGCACGATGGGATTTGGATTTCCGGCAGCGATCGGGGCGAAGATCGGCAACCGGGATAAGGAAGTTGTATGCTTTACGGGAGACGGCGGTTTTCAGATGAATATTCAGGAGATGGCAACGGCAGTAGTTCAGGAAGCACCGGTGATCATCTGTCTGTTCAATAACTATTATCTTGGAATGGTGCGTCAGATGCAGCAGTTATTTTATGGAAAACGTTATGAGGCAACCTGCCTGCGCAGAAGAAGAACCTGTCCGGCAAACTGTAAGGGGCCGAATGCATCCTGTCCTCCATACACACCGGATTTTATAGCTTTAGCAAAAAGCTACGGTGCACATGGAATCCGCGTGAAAAAAGAGGAAGATATCCAGGCAGCACTTGATGAAGCACGTACTTATAAAGATGCCCCGACGATCATTGAATTTATGATTTCCACGGATGAGATCGTACTTCCTATGGTAAAGAGTGGAAATCCAATGAGCGAGATGATTTTGAAATAGGAGAGGATACGGATATGAAAAATAGATGGATTGCATTATATGTGGAAAACCAGGTAGGTGTTTTGGCAAAAGTATCCGGTCTTTTTTCCGGAAAATCTTACAATCTCCAGAGTCTTACGGTTGGTACGACAGAGGATGAGACGGTTTCAAGAATGACAATCTGTGTGACCAGTGATGATATCACATTTGAGCAGATCAAGAAGCAGTTGAACCGTATGGTCGAGGTCATCAAGGTCATCGATCTTACCGATGTGCCGATCCATATGAAAGAGATTTTGTTTGCGAAAGTATTAGATGTCAATGAGGCAGGAAAACTCGAAGTATTCCAGATCGCACAGGTGTTTAATGTGCAGGTGGCGGATATCGGGAATGACAGCGTACTCTTAGAGTGCAAGCTGACAGAGCGGCGCAATAACGAACTGATCGCCCTGTTAAAATCCAAATTCCACCGGATCGAGGTCGTGCGCGGAGGTGCAGTGGCAATTGAGTCGATCAGTACGTCATGCAGATAAGCATGGCAGCTATAATGCCGTATAGTAAAAAGGGTATGTGAAAATAGTTCTTTATAGAGAATGAGGCAGGTGAAAATCATCACCTGCCTCATTCTCTATGTTGATAAAATTTTACACACGCTTATTTAAGAAAGCGATAAACTTCTCAAAATGCATCGGTGTTCCCTGGATCTCCTGTACTTTCAAGCGGTTTTTCTCATTAAATCCTACGAGAATATTATGGTTTGCCTCCGAAAGGTAATCAATGATACCGTCAATGTCGGATTTGATATTTTTCGGGCACTGGATATACAGATGCTTGTTGGCACTGATATGCAGTGTGTAGGAGATACTGAAATGATACCAGAAGAACTTGTGCAGCGTGGAATATTTGTAGATCCAGATGATTTCATCGATCGGTACGATCGCATTGCCGTAGACGGAAGTTTCAATGAAAAAATGTTCCGTGATAAACATATCTTCCGTTGCAAGCTGCGGCAGTGTGGCGAGTTCTTCCTCCGCCTGCTCTAACATCTTTTTCGGGTTTCCAAACAGTGCAAGATCCTGACATGCAGGAGAGAGCACCGGGAAATACATGTACACGACGGAAAGTGTAATGCAGAGCAGTGCATAGATTCCGGTAATGAAAATCGCTGCAAATAAAATCCGGTTTCCAATTTGATTAAATCCGGGCTCGCTGATATAGTAGGAAGACACTTTATTGCGGATACCGTTTTCCGTCCAGTTTAAATCGGTGGACAGATTCAAAAGCAGGGTATCAAAATTTTCATTTCCCTTTGAAATCTTTCCTTTGATGGTAACTTTTTCGATGGAAGGCAGTCCTTCTTCGCTGGTAGTTGGCGACAGCAATACAATAATACATTCCTCATCACGTATGGTGTAATAATAATAACCGTTGGTGTGTCCGAAGATAGACTGGGTATATCCGGTAAATCTTAAATCGGAAAGTGTGGTGCTTACATATTGCTCATCGTTCCGGAATGCCGTCTCTAGCGAGGCATCTTTCGGTAGAACATCCGGAGCAAATACGGCAGACAGCGAAAAAAAGTGCCATGCCAAAATGAGCACGATCAGATAAATGATCGGAGCCGCAAGTCTCCGCTTGTAAAATGCCTTTATGTTTTTGCTGATGTAATGATCGTAATTTTCGGGCATATCAGGATCCTTTTCTCAAATAAAAAATGACATACTGATATTAGTATAGATTCTTTTTTGCTTTATTTCAACTAAAACCTGTGATAAGATGGTACTTACCTGGAAAGGTACTGCAGAAATGACTAAAAGGTACTGCTAAAATGACTGAAATCAGTAACAAACGATAAAAGGAGATTATAATTTGGAAGCATATACAAGTTTTGCACAGGTGTATGATCTGTTCATGGATAATGTTCCATACGAAGAGTGGAGTCAGTATATTATAGGACTGCTTCATGAATATGGGATCTGTGACGGAACAGTACTTGATTTAGGCTGCGGAACGGGAAAGATTACAAGGTTGTTGAAAAAAGCGGGTTACGATATGATCGGTGTGGATAATTCGCCGGAAATGTTAGAGATTGCAGCGGAGACCGGATATCAGGAGATGCCGGAGGATGAGATTTTGTATCTGTTACAGGATATGAGAGAACTTGAATTGTACGGAAGCGTGCGTGCAGTCGTGAGCATCTGCGATTCGATGAATTATCTGCTGGAAGAAACAGATCTTTTGTCCCTGTTTTACCGTGTCAATGAATATTTAGATCCGGATGGTATTTTTATCTTCGATCTGAACACAGTATATAAATACAGAGAACTTTTAGGTGAGACGACGATCGCAGAAAACCGCGAGGAGGGCAGTTTCATCTGGGATAACTACTTCGACGAGCAAGAGCAGATCAATGAATATGATTTAACGCTTTTTATCCGTGAGGAAGAAGGACTTTACCGCAAATTTGATGAGATACACTACCAGCGTGCCTACGAATTAGAAACGGTAAAACATCTCTTAGAACAGGCGGGACTTGAATTTGTTGCGGCATACGACGCATTTACGAGAGAGCCGGTAAAAGAAGACAGCGAGCGCATATATGTGATCGCGAGGAGCAAAGCCGGCAAGACAGAAGAAACTGAGTAAAATTATGAGCACAGCACGAAAATGGAGGATAGAACATGAGTGATTATATTGTAAGGGCAACAGCAGCAGACAGCCAGATCCGCGCATTTGCCATTAATTCCAAAGAACTGGTGGAGGAGGCAAGACGTGACCATGACACAAGACCGGTCATCACGGCAGCGTTGGGACGTCTTTTGAGCGGAGCAGCCATGATGGGAACGATGATGAAGGGGGATAAGGACCTTTTGACGATACAGATCCAGTGTGGTGGCCCGGCAAAGGGACTTACCGTAACAGCAGATTCACACGGTCATGTCAAGGGATTCCCGATGGAGTCCCAGGTGGAACTGCCGTTAAATCCACAGGGAAAATTAGACGTGGGCGGTGCACTTGGACTTGGTGTGATGAGTGTCATCAAAGATATGGGATTAAAAGAGCCGTATGTGGGACAGATCGCATTGCAGACCGGAGAGATCGCAGAGGATCTGACGTATTATTTTGCAACATCCGAACAGATTCCGTCTGCGGTAGGACTTGGTGTTCTGGTGGACAAAGACTTGTCAGTGCGCCAGGCAGGAGGCTTTATCATCCAGCTGATGCCGTTTACCGGCGATGAGATCATTGAGAAACTGGAAAATAAAATCAAAGAGATCGCATCTGTGACAGAGATGTTAGAACAGGGCATGACACCGGAGCAGATTTTAGAGGAAATCTTAGGAGATTTTGGTCTGGAGATCACAGATAAAATTCCGGCTGCATTTGAGTGCGACTGTTCGAAGGAGAGAGTTTCACGCGCGATTTCCACACTGAGCAAAAAAGATTTGGATTCGATCATCAATGACGGAGAGGCAATCGAGGTAAAATGCCAGTTCTGTAATAAGGCATACCATTTTGATGTGGATGAACTGAAAGAAATGCGTTCCGCAAAATAAAAAGTGCTGCTCAGAACGTAGCCGGAAAAGAGGAAAGAATGAGACAGGGATTTGTGAAAGTTGCAGCGGTAACGCCAAAAATCAGGGTTGCCGATACAGGCTATAATGCAAAAGTGATCTGCCAGTCGATCAAAGAGGCAGCAGAGGCAGGCGCAAAAGTAATTGTTCTGCCGGAATTATGTATCACGGGTTATACCTGTGGTGATCTGTTTTTGCAGGAAAAACTGCTTCGGGAGGCAAAGCAGGAATTGCTGAATATTGCAGCATTTACGATCAACGTGGATGCGATCATATTTGTCGGACTTCCGCTTGCATACAAGGGTAAATTGTACAATGTGGCAGTGGGATTAAGTCATGGAAAAATTCTTGGTATCGTGCCGAAAACTTATCTTCCGAATTACAATGAGTTCTACGAGGTACGCCATTTTACAAGAGGTATGGAAGAAGTTGTCGATGTGCGGCTGACGGAAAATCTGACAGTGCCAATGGGAACGAGGCAGTTATTTACCTGTCTGGAACTGCCGGAACTTGTGATCGCGGCAGAACTCTGTGAGGATCTTTGGACAATGAATCCGCCGAGTATCGGACATGCCATGCACGGTGCAACGCTGATCGTGAATCTTTCCGCATCGGATGAGACGACCGGAAAACCGGCTTACCGCAGGGAACTTGTGAGCGGACAGTCGGCAAGACTGCTCTGTGGTTATATCTATGCGAGTGCAGGGGATGGAGAGTCCACACAGGATGTTGTTTATTCCGGACATAACCTGATCGCAGAAAATGGACGGCTGTTAGCGGAGTCAGAACTTTTTGATGCACAGATGGTATCCACTGAGATTGATGTGTCCCGTCTGGCATCGGAACGCCGTAGAATGACGACATTTGAGACTGTCACAGAGCCAATGTATCGTGAAAATGTATTTTCTTTACAGATGGAGGAGACAAAGCTGACACGCTATATCGATCCGATGCCGTTTGTACCGTCCAAAGAGAGTGACAGGACACTGCGCTGTGAAGAGATATTATCCATTCAGTCGATGGGGCTGAAAAAACGTCTGGAACATACACACTGTAAATCTGCAGTGATCGGAATTTCAGGCGGACTCGATTCTACACTGGCACTTCTTGTTACTGTGAGAGCTTTTGATGCACTTGGAATGAATCATGATAATATCAAGGCAGTGACCATGCCTGGTTTTGGTACGACAGACCGCACCTATGATAATGCGGTATCGCTGATCCGGTGTCTGGGTGCTGATTTTATTGAGGTGGATATCAGGGATGCCGTTAATATCCATTTCCGGGATATCGGGCAGGATCCTTCGGTGCATGATGTGACCTATGAAAACGGACAGGCGAGAGAGCGCACACAGATTCTGATGGATATTGCAAATAAGTCCGGTGGTATGGTTATCGGAACCGGAGATCTGTCGGAACTTGCACTTGGCTGGGCAACCTATAACGGAGATCATATGTCCATGTATGCGGTCAATGCCTCAGTTCCAAAGACCTTAGTGCGTCATCTGGTGCGTTATTATGCGGATACCTGTGGGGATGAAACGCTAAAACAGGTATTGCTTGATGTGCTTGACACGCCGGTTTCCCCGGAACTTTTACCACCGGAAGACGGAAAAATCTCACAGAAAACGGAAGATTTAGTCGGCCCTTATGAGCTGCACGATTTTTACCTGTATCATATGCTGCGTCTTTCCTATGCACCGGCAAAGGTATATCGTCTGGCAAAACAGGCATTTGCGGGAACCTATGATGATGCGACGATATTTAAATGGCTGGAGACATTTTATCGCCGTTTCTTTGCGCAGCAGTTTAAACGTTCCTGTCTCCCGGACGGACCGAAGGTCGGAAGTGTTGCGGTATCTCCGCGCGGGGATCTGCGTATGCCGTCGGATGCATGTGCAGCTATATGGTTGTCGGAACTGGAGGAGTTAAAGGATGCAGTATCGCAGAGATAAAAAAGGAAATGAACTGTCTGTTTTAGGATACGGATGTATGCGTTTTACCAAAAACGGTAACAGCGTGGATCTGGATAAGGCAGAAAAAGAAGTGATGGCGGCGATAAAAGCAGGTGTCAACTATTTTGATACTGCATATGTCTATGCAGGCAATGAAGTGGCAGTTGGAGAGATTTTAAACCGCAACCACTGCAGAGAACAGATCTATCTGGCAACGAAGCTGCCACATTATCTGATCAAGTCTGTTGCAGGTGCGGAAAAGATGTTTCAGGAGGAGCTGCGCAGATTAAAGACGGATTATATTGATTATTATCTGATGCATATGCTTACGGATATTCCGACCTGGGAAAAATTAAAAAAGATCGGCATGCAGGACTGGATCGAGGAAAAATTAGCGTCCGGTCAGATTAGAAATATCGGATTTTCCTATCATGGAAATACCGATATGTTCAAACAGCTTGTGGATGCCTATGACTGGGATTTCTGTCAGATTCAGTACAATTATATGGATGAATACTCCCAGGCAGGCGTGGAAGGACTGCGTTATGCAAATGCAAAGGGACTTCCGGTTATTATTATGGAGCCGCTTCGCGGGGGCAGACTTGTCAATCTTTTACCGGAATCAGCAAAAGATTTGTTCCGCACCGATGAAGAAGGGCGGACACCGGCTGAACTTGCCTTAAAATGGCTCTACAACCAGCCGGAAGTGACCTGTGTGCTCTCCGGAATGAATTCCATGGAAATGGTGGAACAGAACGTAAAGACGGCATCAAAGTCCCATGTGGGTTGTCTGACACCGTCAGATGCGGCACTGATCGAACAGGTCAAAGAAGAAATTAAAAAGCATGTCAAAGTTGGATGTACCGGCTGTGGATATTGTATGCCATGCCCGAGAGGTGTAGATATCCCGGGAACATTCCGGTGTTATAATGCGATGTACTCGGAGGGAAAAAAGTCCGGGCGGAGAGATTACCTGCAGTGTACGGCATTTCGAAAAGATACCGCAAGCGCATCTCAATGTATCGGATGCGGAAAATGCGAAAAACACTGTCCACAGCACATTGAGATACGAAAAGAATTAAAAAATGCAGCATCCGAACTGGAAGATGTGAAGTATAAAGTAATGAAGTCAGCAATTCAGATTTTGAAATTATGGTAAGAGAAAAAGAAAAGGATTAAAAACGAGTTGGAAAAAACGAGTTTTGTTTTAAAGGGAAATATTGTATTTTCAGGAGAAAATAAGGAACTGCACAGCATAGAGAACGGTTATGCAATATGTGAAAACGGTATCTGCCGCGGCGCATTTGAAAAATTACCGGAGCAGTATGAAAAACTGCCGCTTACCGATCATGGCGATAAGATCATTCTTCCGGGTATGACGGATCTGCATGTGCATGCACCGCAGTATACATTCCGTGCACTGGGTATGGATTTAGAACTTTTAGACTGGCTGAATGTGCATACGTTTCCGGAGGAGGCAAAATATGCGGATATCTCCTATGCAAAACATGCATATGGAAGCTTTGTGTCGGATTTAAAGCACAGTCTGACGACGCGTGCCTGTATTTTTGCGACACTGCACAGAGAGGCAACCATTGCACTGATGGATCTTTTGGAGGAGAGCGGGATCATAAGTTATGTCGGCAAAGTAAATATGGACCGCAACGGAGGGGAGAACCTCTGTGAGACGGATGCTAAGACATCGGCAGAGGATACCGGAAAATGGCTTGCAAAGATTGCCGGAAAGTATGAGCGGACAAAACCGATCCTGACACCGCGTTTTATCCCAAGCTGTACGGACGGGCTGATGAGAGAACTTGCAAAGCTGCAGAAGACGACAGGACTTCGCGTGCAGTCCCATTTGTCGGAAAATCCGTCAGAGGTTGCATGGGTGAAAGAACTTGTCCCGGCAGCAAAAAACTATGCGGATGCCTATGCCATTTTTGATATGTTAGGAGATCAAGAGCATCCTGCAATCATGGCACACTGTGTTTACAGTGAGGGTGAGATGGATCTTTTGAAAGAGCATGGGGTATATGTGGCACACTGCCCGGAATCAAATTTAAATCTTTCTTCCGGTATTGCACCAATCCGAAAATTTTTAGAGGAAGGAATTGCGGTCGGACTTGGTTCTGATGTGGCGGGTGGTACATCTTTGTCCATGGCAAAAGCTCTGACACTGGCAGTTCAGGTATCTAAAATGTACTGGCGTCTGATAGATGAGAACAGTAAGCCGCTGACATTTGCGGAGGCATTTTATTTAGCGACAGCCGGAGGCGGAAGCTATTTTGGAAAAGTGGGTACATTTTTAGACGGATACGAATTTGATGCAGTTGTCGTCGAGGATCATATTGCAAAGGATGTAAGGGAGTATACACCTGTCCAGAGGACAGAGCGCATGATGTATGACGAGAGTACGATGACGATCTGTGCGAAATATGCAGCAGGATGTGCGTGTGAATTGTAGAAGAAAACGATACATCGCTGCGAATGGGAAATTTCACAAAGTGAAGAATGACAAACAATAGAATGCACGTTCCGCGAACGTTCGTTGTCATGAATAAAAAATAGTCATAACCGGTAGAATCGGCTATGACTATTTTGATTGTCAGGTAAACTTAGATCTGATGAAGTTTGCGCTCATACTTGCGCTCACCGGTTGCCATGCGTGCCGGGTTCTGCACATAGACAAGCATGTACATGAAAACTGCCATAATGATTCCGGTAACAACATCAAATACGGAGTGCTGTTTTAAAAACATGGTAGATAAAATAATATTTACCATGAGAACTGCAGAGCCGATGCGGATCACCTTTTTGTCACGGAAGTTTTCACTGTGCCATACAGCTAAATTGACCGCAATGGAATTGTAAACGTGAATGCTCGGGAAAAGGTTCGTTGCGGTATCAGTTGCGTAGAGCCATTTTACCATATGTACAAACACGTTATCACGTGCAAAGGTAATCGGTCTTAAATAATGTCCGTTTGGATAAATGGTAGAGATGATCAGAAAAATCGTCATACCGGTAAATAACATTGTGCATAAACGGAAATATTCATCTTTATTTTTAAAGTAGAAGTAACCGATCCCCCATGCAACATATCCAAACCATAAAAAGTATGGAATGATAAAATATTCACAGAATGGAATATAATCATCCAGTGCGACATGGATCACATGAAAATGTGTGGTAACGGTTCTCTCTAAGTGACCAAACCATGGCAGATAAATCATGAAATAAAGCAGAAGAAGAGCATGTTTGTTTCTCTCGATAAATGCATTGACTGCATCACGTGTCTTCATTTTCACGGTTTCACCCTCTTTTCATTAATCTCAATAATCTTAACGATAGGGATTATAGCACAGCATTTTTTCAGAAACAATTACCTTTTACTTATTTTAAGAAAGATTATTTAAAATTTAAGAAAACTTTAAGCTGTGACCGGTGTTTTTAGGGAGTTTGACGGTAATGATTATTACAGAGCAATACGAAAAAAGAACGAATTCTTAATTAATTGTTACGATTTAGACAATTTGTTGACAAGACTTTGCGGGATATTATAATAGAAAAGGTGTCCGTTTGCATATTTTATGCGATACAACATATCTTTACACATAGGATGAAAGGATATTTAAGAGGAATGAAAGAAAAAAAGAAACGGAAAAGTTATGCAGGACTGGGGCTTACATGCGTTATGACAGCGATAGCAGTAATCTATGTCGGTTTTGCAATTTATTTTGAAAGTCATTTTTGCTTTGGAACATCGATTGATGGAATTGCAGTCGGCGGCAGCAGTGTGGAAAAAGTCGAGAATGCGATTCGCACGGAGATGAAAAATTATAAGCTGACGGTTACTGCACGGGAGGATAAAAATGGAACCATTGCAGGTTCAGATATTGATATGGAGCCTGTATTCCAGGGAGAGATTGAAAATCTTTTAGAGAATCAGAATGGTTTTTCATGGCTGATCAGAATGTTTCAGAGTCAGAAGTTTGAACTGGCAAAGATTGTATCCTATGACGAACAGAAACTGGATGATGCGATCCGGGATTTACCTTGCATGAAAGATCAGCGTGCGCCGGTGGATGCCACTTATGCGGATTATACAAAAGAAAATGGTTATGTGCTGGTACCGGCCGATTATGGAACGAAGGTTGATGCTGCAAAAGTAAAAATGGCGGTAAGCGATGCTGTTTTAGTGCTGGATGAAACGGTTGATTTAGAGCAGAGTAATTGTTATATGAATCCGGCAATTGAAGATGATGACAAAGATCTGTTGTCTTTGATTGATACATTAAATCAGTATGCAGGTGTTACGATTACATATGATTTTGGAGATGATAAGGAAGTATTAGATGGGACAACGATTAGTACCTGGCTTTCTGAGGGAAACGATGAGAAGGTTTCCATTGATGAGGAAGAGGTGCTTGCCTTTGTAAAGACATTGGCAAAGAAATACAATACCGCTTATTCCCCGAAAGAGTTAAAGACTTCCTATGGCACGACAGTTACGATTACGGGCGGTTTTTACGGCTGGAGAATTGATAATAGTGGAGAGGTAGAACAGATTTTAGCAGATTTAAAAGATGGAAAAGATGTGGAGAGAGAGCCGGTATATCTCACAACGGCGAACAGTCACGGGGAACATGACTATGGTGATTCTTATGTTGAGATTAATCTGACGAACCAGCATTTGTTCCTATATAAAGATGGAAAACTGGTGGTGGACAGTGACTTTGTTTCAGGAAATCTTTCCAAAGGACATGATACCCCGACGGGTGCATTTGGTCTGACTTATAAAACCATGAATGCAGTCTTGAGAGGACCGGATTACGAGACACCGGTTACTTACTGGATGCCGTTTAACGGTGATGTAGGTATGCATGATGCAACCTGGCGTAATAAATTTGGTGGAAGCATTTATAAGACCAGTGGTTCCCATGGATGTATCAATCTGCCTTCTTCAGTGGCAAAGAAGATTTACGAAACGATCGATAAGGGATACGCAGTTTTAGTATATCGTATGCCGGGGGATAATCCGACTGTCGTGCAGCAGACACAAACGCAGGCAGATGTTCCTTCCGTGATCAATGCGATCAGTATTATCGGACCGGTAACGTTAGAGAGTGAAACTGCTATCGTGAATGCAAGAAATATGTATAACGCTCTTTCTGATACAGATAAAGCTCAGGTATCGAATTATGATACATTGACAGCGGCAGAAGCTGCACTTTCCGCATTAAAAGGACAGCAGCAGACAGATCAGAGTCAGCAGCAGAATCAAGGTCAGCAGCAGACGGATCAAAGTCAGCCGCAGACGGATCAAAGTCAGCAACAGGATCAAGGACAACAGCAGACGGATCAGAGTCAGCAGCAGGATCAAGGACAGCAGCAGACGGATCAGAGTCAGCAGCAGGATCAAGGACAGCAGCAGGATCAGAGCCAGCCGCAGGGATAATGGAAAATTTTGACATATATAAAATAAATCAGAGAGCAAAAAGCTCCTGCGCATGAGATTGGCGCAGGAGCTTTTTTTGAGAGATTATTTTTTGTGAGTGGAAGCATCTGTTTCAGCAGAATACAGTTTCTTTTGCGAAACGTCTTTCGTTATTGGAGTATTGTGCACAGGTGCCGTATTCTTGCGTGGCGTACTGCAGCCTAGCAGGACACTGACTGCCTCATGCATTTCCGGGTGTGCCCGGTAGGCTTTGATGATGGCCTGCTCGGAAGGTGTCACATGGAAATTTTCGAGACCGTTTCAAGTTTTG
>DMYD01000031.1:0-11241 GCA_003483745.1 Roseburia sp.
CCTTTTTTGTGGATTTTTTGTGAATTTGATGAAAGAGTCCTTGACAATTTGTCTCTGGCTGTCGGTGCTTATGGACAACTGCTCCATCTTTATTATGGACCACGTTTGGGTGGTGATATGCGGTATCTTCTGACTTATTATGACAGGGGATTTTCCGGCAATCCGTATGAAGCAGATTGTGATAAGACATATTCCATGGATGCATTGCCACAGGAATATCCCTGCTTTGGCAATGGAGATTTCCGCAGTCCGGCATTTATCCTGAAAAATTCGGATGGAAGTTACTGTGCCGATCTGCGGTTTGTATCCTGCGAAATTTGTGAGGGAAAATATCGGATACCGGGTCTTCCGGCAGCTTATGACGAGACGGGGACGGAGAGTGAGACTTTAAAGGTATATCTGGAGGATAAGCCAAGTGGCGTGCAGGTGACACTGTGTGATTCATTTTCATGGCAGACACGGGATGGAGCGGATCTTAGAGCGCACGCCGGTGGAGCATGGCAATCAGGTATTTGGAAGCAGGCGCGGGTCATCCAGCCATCAGCAGAATCCGTTTGTGATGCTGGCGGGAAAACAGACCGGGGAAGATGCCGGTGCGTGCACGCTATCAGCTTGTGCTCGACTATTCCAGAAAAGAAGTGGTGGACGGTATTTTTGCACAGATTGCGAAAGTGCTCGATGTTTATGATTTTTTGGAACGGCTGCATGAACGTTACCCGGATCTTCTGATTGAGGGATGCAGCGGTGGCGGCGGCAGGTTTGATGCGGGAATGTTGTATTATACACCACAGATCTGGTGCAGTGACAATACGGATGCGGTTGAGCGTATTAAAATACAGTATGGAACATCCTTTGCCTATCCGTCCTGCACGGTCGGTTCCCATGAGTCGGCAGTTCCGAACCATCAGACCGGAAGAATGACAGAACTTGCGACACGGGCAGTTTTGGTTATGAACTGGACTTAAATCTGCTGACGGAAGAAGAAAAGGAACAGGTCAGAGAGCAGATCAAAAACTATCACCGTTTTGAGATGCTGATCCGGCAGGGAAGATATTACAGACTGACAGATGTCTGGCAGAAAAAAGAATATGCCGCATGGGAGTATTGTGCGCCGGATGAAAGCGAAGCGCTGGTTACGGTGATAACGATGGATACGCAGTGTAATCCGGCAACAGAGTATGTGAAACTGCGGGGACTTGGTGAAGATAAAAAATACCGGGTGGAGGTTGTTGGAATGCAGACAGATGGTGAAAATGTGCAGCGGATCAATGGCACACCGAATGCGGTTGAGCCGGAGTATTTTACGGGGGCACAGCTTGTATATGCTGGTTTGCCGGTTCCGCGGCTTGGGAACGAGTATAAGTCGTGGCAGGTATATATTAAGGAAGTGTAAGGGAAATATCTGGAAAGGTGGATGCCGGAGGTGCTGTGAAGGCAAATTGAGCGAAGCCAGGGCGAAATCTGCCACAGACTGCAGGCGGTTGAGAGAACGGCACGGATTTATAAGAAGGTGCTGGGGAGCCGCCGGTACTTAGTGAGCGTATTTTGCTCACTTAGTATCCGCTGCGAGCGACAGGCAGCGAGAGCGTGCCTTCGTTAAAT
The DNA here is from genome assembly GCA_003483745.1 of Roseburia sp. Classification (GTDB taxonomy): domain Bacteria; phylum Bacillota; class Clostridia; order Lachnospirales; family Lachnospiraceae; genus Roseburia. The sequence goes on from DMYD01000031.1 coordinate 1,603, forward strand.
CTGTGCCGTTCTCTCAACGTTCCAACAAACCAAACCAGAACTTTGCATTAGCTTAACATAGCAGAAAGGAGCACACAAATGAACAAACAATATGACGTAGCCGCGCTCGGCGAGCTATTAATCGATTTTACAGAAAACGGCACCAGTGGACAGGGTAACCCGGTCTATGAGGCAAATCCGGGTGGGGCACCATGTAATGTGCTGTCAATGTTAAACAAATTAGGGCATCACACCGCATTTTTAGGAAAAGTTGGAAATGACATCTTTGGCAGACAGCTTCGTGCTACCGTGGAATCAGCCGGAATTGATGTGAGTGGACTTTTGACGGATGAGGATGTGCGTACCACACTCGCATTTGTGGAAACAAAACCGGATGGCGACCGTGACTTTTCTTTTTACCGGAATCCGGGTGCAGATATGATGCTGCGGGAAGATGAGGTCAGGGATGACATCATTGCAGATGCGAAAATCTTTCATTTTGGCACATTATCGCTGACAGATGAGCCGGTCAGAAGTGCGACAAGACATGCAATTAAAGTCGCAAAAGAAAACGGTGCGATCCTCTCTTTTGATCCGAATATCAGGGAGCCGTTGTGGAAATACATGGAAGAGGCAAGAGAGCAGATGGCATATGGCTTATCAGTCTGCGATATCTTAAAAATTTCAGACAACGAGATTCAGTGGTTCTCCGGAAAAGAAAACTACACCGAAGGAATCCATATGCTGCAGCAGACCTATCACATCCCGCTTATCCTTTTATCTATGGGACGTGACGGAAGCAGAGCATATTATAAGGATATGATAGTGGAGGTTCCTGCCTTTATACAGAAAAATACGATTGAAACCACCGGTGCCGGCGACACCTTCGGTGCATGCTGCCTGCACTATATATTAAAGTATGGCTTAGATAACCTTACAAAACAGCAGTTAAAAGAAATGATTACCTTTGCCAATGCAGCAGCATCCATTATCACAACAAGAAAAGGGGCACTGCGTGTCATGCCGTCGTTAGACGAGATTGAGGGACTGCTATAAGAATTTTTCACTTTAACCGGGTAGCCATCACTTAATCTCTGAAAACATTAAAAACTATTTCGAAAGGATTTCTTAAACTTCACAAGAATGTCTTGGAATTATGCGTGGAATCATATAATATATATGGTAAACCGAAACGGTAAGCGGTACGGACAGGTGGAGGACACATGAAAAAGACATTATGTATGGTATTTTTTCTGGCAGTGCTGGCAGGCACAGCAGGCTGTGGAGAAAAGAATAATGCAGATACAATAGAACAGACGGATACGCAGACAGAGAAGACGTTAGAAGAACATTTCTTTTTGGCAGAGCAGGATGAACAAAATTACAATGTGTTGGAAGAATATTCTGAGGATGACGAATATCCGGAACTTGCAGCTTTTCTGACGGAATATTATCAGATTCCGGAGGAAGAATGCAAAGAAACGCGGTATTACTATAATTACATAGATCTTAACGAGGATGGAACGGATGAGATTGTTGCGGTTACGATCGGGGATACTATATCGGATACGCGCGGGGATGTGGCACTTATTTTAAGACCGGGAGAAAACGGTCAGTTTGAGGTGCTCGGTGCATTTTCAGAAATTCACACACCGGTAATGATCAGTGATGATCTGGAAAATGACTGGCATAAGATTATTTTTCCGATTTACGGTGGCGGACAGGAATCCGGATTTATCAGTGCTGTTTATACGGAAGGAATGGGATATGAACTCGATGAGGAAAGCTTCGTGCGGGAAGAACCGAAAGTTTCCGGGGAGAGGATTCTATCAGATAATCTGATCAATGATATGGATACGGATAATTATCTGACGCTTGTTCCGCGTGATACGGAGAGTCAGAATTAAATATGACCGGCTCAGGCTGCAGACTAAAAAAGGAATCAGGGCAGAAACACTGCCTTGGTTCCTTTTTTAAAAAATACTTTATCTTAATGGTGCAAAATGCTATAATTGTTAGCAAAGACTATTCTAAGACAGATGGAAGAATAAGCCCTCGTAGAATGTTTGCGATGCCCTAAAAAGTGGGCAGAAATGGAGATCATTATGAAAAGTAATAAAGTAAAGCTCAGAGGGAGACTTCGAAAATCTCTTTACTGGCCCATGTTCATGACGATCCTTCTGATATGCATGAATATTGTAATTTATATGGATGACATACTTTCGGGTGTTATGTTTTCGATATTTACTGCAATTTACTTTGTGGTTTCCCTGATCGTGTATGTGAGAAATAAGCCGGTTTTAGTTAATGAGCTGATCAATTTTGCAACGCAGTATGGAACGGTACAGAGGCAGCTTTTAAATGAATTTGAAATACCGTATGCGCTGTTAGACTACAATGCAAAGATTTTATGGGTGAATGAACAGTTTACAGAACTGACCGGAAAGGATAAAAAATATCACAAGTCGATCACGACGATTTTCCCGTCATTGACAAAGGAACTTCTGCAGAAAAATGAAGGTCTGGAATCAGTAAGCCTGACGTTAAAGGAGCAGGATTTCCGGGCCGCTTTAAAAAGAATCTACTTTGAAGAGTTAAACAGCGTGGACAGTCTTGTTACACTTGATGAGAGCAACGAATATCTGACGGCGGTATATCTTTTTGATGAGACAGAAAAGAACCGGTACATGAGAGAAAACCAGGAACAGAAAATGGTTGCAGGTCTTGTGTATATCGACAATTATGATGAGGCACTTGACAGTATTGAAGATGTCAAGAGATCTCTTCTGGTGGCATTAATTGACAGAAAAGTCAATAAATACTTTACAGAACTGGATGCTTTAGTCCGCAAGATTGAGAAAGATAAGTATTTTGTTGTATTTAAATATCAGTATCTTGCAAAACTTCGCGAAGATCGTTTCAGCCTGATTGAAGATGTGAAGACTGTTAAGGTCGGCAATGAGATGGCCGTGACGCTCAGTATCGGTATTGGAGCAAACGGTGCAAGCTATACGCAGAATTATGAGTATGCGCGTATGTCCATCGACCTTGCATTAGGACGCGGCGGCGATCAGGTCGTTGTGCGTGATGGCGAGGAAGTTACTTATTACGGCGGTAAGACGCAGCAGGTAGAGCGCAATACCAGAGTCAAGGCAAGAGTAAAGGCACATGCACTCCGGGAGATCATCGAGAGCAGAGAGCATGTGATCATTATGGGACACAGTATCAGTGATGTGGATTCTCTCGGTGCAGCGATCGGTATTTACTGTGCGGCAAAAGTACTTGGCAAGAAGGCACAGATCGTGTTAAATGAGATCACTTCGTCCCTACGTCCGTTGGTAGAGTGTTTTACTGAGGAAAAGGGATATCCGGCAGATCTTTTTATCAAAAATGAAGAGGCGCTCATGCTTACCAATGAAAACACTTTGGTGGTTGTTGTCGATGTAAACCGTCCGAGTTACACCGAATGTCCGGAGCTGCTAAAACGCACGCAGACCGTCTGTGTATTTGATCATCACAGACAGACGAATGAGGTGATCGAGAATCCGGTTCTCTCTTATGTGGAGCCGTACGCGTCGAGTGCATGTGAGATGATCGCCGAAGTGCTGCAGTATTTTTCAGAAAATATCCGTCTTGCTCCATGTGAGGCAGACTGTATCTATGCGGGTATTTTGATCGATACCAACAACTTTATGACAAAGACAGGTGTCCGTACTTTCGAGGCGGCAGCTTATTTAAGACGTGCGGGTGCGGAAGTGACGAGAGTACGCAAGATGCTCCGCAATGATATGGCAGCTTACAAGGCGCGTGCAGAGGCGGTGCGCCATGCGGAAGTATATCGAGGAGCATTTGCGATTTCCATCTGTCCGGCAGATCAGGTGGAGAGTCCGACTATCGTCTGTGCACAGGCCGCAAATGAACTTTTAAATATCGTAGGAATCAAGGCATCCTTTGTGCTCACAGAATATCAGGGAAAAATTTATGTAAGTTCCCGTTCCATTGATGAGATCAATGTACAGCTTATCATGGAGCGGCTTGGCGGCGGCGGACACTTAAACGTTGCCGGAGCCCAGCTTACCAACTGTTCCCTGCAGCAGGCAAAGCATATCATCCAGGATACGATCGATGAAATGCTAAAAGAGGGAGACATATCAGAATAATCAGGAAAGAAGGTTTTAATCTATGAAAGTTATTTTATTAGAAGATGTAAAAGCATTAGGCAAAAAAGGAGAGATCGTGAATGTCAGCGATGGCTATGCGCGCAATGCGATTTTCCCGAAAAAGTTAGGTGTGGAGGCAACACCAAAGAACCTCAATGATTTAAAACTGCAGAATCAGCATGCAGATAAAGTGGCACAGGAGCAGTATGAAGCTGCACTGGCACTTGCTGAGGAATTAAAAGATAAAAAAGTAACGGTAAAAATGAAAGCCGGTGAAGGCGGACGTACATTTGGTTCCGTTTCCACCAAAGAGATCGCAGTGGCAGCAAAGGCACAGCTTGGTATGGATCTTGACAAAAAGAAAATGCAGCTGCCGGAGCCAATCCGTACATTTGGAGTGACAGAAGTTGCAATTAAGCTTCATCCGAAGGTAGTAGGAAAATTTAACGTACATGTAGTAGAGGAATAAAAATGGAAGAAACACTGATCAACCGTACGATGCCGAACAGCCGTGAGGCAGAACAATCGGTCATCGGCTCTATGATCATGGACAAAGATGCGATCCTCACTGCTATGGAAATGCTCATCAGTGAGGATTTTTATTACAAACAGTACGGGATATTGTTTGATACCATGATCGAATTATACAGCAAAGGACTTCCGGTCGATCTTGTCACTTTGCAGAACAAATTAAAAGAAAAAGATGTGCCGGCAGAAATTGCAAGTTTAGAGTTTGTCAGGGATCTGTTAAATGCGGTTCCGACTTCGGCAAATGTAAAATATTACGCACAGATCGTAAAAGACAATTCCATGCGGCGCAAACTCATCAAATTAAACGAAGAGATCGAAAACGAGTGCTACATGGGAAAAGAGAGTGTTGAGACGGTCATGGATATTACCGAGAAAAAGGTATTTGATCTGCTCTCCACACGTGGTGGGGGTGGCGATTATGTGCCAATCCGCCAGGTCGTTATGAATGCGCTCGAAAAGATTGAGAACGCGGCAAAAACATCCGGAACCGTTACGGGAATCCCAACGGGTTTCATTGATCTTGATTACCGCACAGCAGGCTTGCAGCCGTCCGATCTGATTCTGATCGCGGCACGTCCTTCCATGGGTAAAACGGCGTTTGTTCTTAACATTGCGCAGTATGTGGCATTTCACGAGCATATGTGTACAGCAATATTTTCCCTCGAAATGTCAAAGGAACAGCTGGTCAATCGTCTGTTTTCCTTAGAGTCAAGGGTGGATGCACAGGCACTCCGAACCGGTAATCTCTCTGATTCTGACTGGGAGAAGTTGATTGAAGGTGCCGGAACGATCGGTAATTCGGAACTTATCATCGATGATACACCGGGTATTTCCATTGCAGAAATGCGGAGCAAATGCCGGAAGTATAAATTAGAGCATGATCTGAAACTGATCATTATTGACTACTTACAGTTGATGTCTGGTTCCGGCAGAGGATCCGATTCCCGTCAGCAGGAGATTTCGGATATTTCCCGTTCCTTAAAGGCACTTGCAAGGGAGCTTTCTGTGCCGGTGGTCGCATTGTCCCAGCTGTCACGAGCCGTAGAGCAGCGTCCGGATCATCGCCCGATGCTTTCTGATCTGCGTGAGTCCGGTGCAATCGAGCAGGATGCCGATGTTGTCATGTTTATTTATCGTGATGATTATTATAATCATGATTCTGAGATGAAAGGAATCTCGGAGATCATTATTGCCAAACAGAGAAATGGTCCGATCGGTACCGTCAATCTGGTATGGCTGCCGCAGTACACGAAGTTTGCAAATATGGAGAAATAATAAGAAATGCTCAGGTTGCCGTAAGGTTAATCTGAGCATTTTGACACACCTTTTACTGCCAACAGCGAATATTTCGCGTATCCTGTCGGAATAAGACGAGCGATTTTCGTTGTAGACGGCCTTTTAAATGCTTATAATATAGGTTAGCAGATAAAAGGAAGGAGAGGAACCGGAATGGAAAAGGTACGTTACATGATTTCCGACGCTGCAAATATTGTAAATGTAGAGTCACATGTATTGCGTTACTGGGAGGATGAACTGGAGCTTAATGTTCCGCGAAACGAACTTGGGCACCGGTATTATACAAAGGAAAACATTCAGGAGTTCCAGAGAATCAAGGAATTAAAAGAACAGGGATATCAGTTGAAAGCGATTCGTATGATCGTACATAATATGTCCCCCGATGCGCAGGCAGAAGTTGGTGAGATGCATCCGGGAGAAAAACAGGATCTGCACCAGGTTACGTGCGTGTCCTTACCTGCACAGAATGAGAACCAGAGTGTCCTCGACAATACGGACAAGATGGCACAGTTTACCGAACTGATGACACAGATCGTCGGAACGGCGATCGCAGCAAATAATCAGGAACTGAGCCGGCACATCAGTGAAGATGTGGGAGAACAGGTCATCAAGGAAATGAACTACCTTATGAGAGAACAGGATGAGGCGGACGAAGAGAGATTCCGGAAGCTGGATGCAGCGATCCGTGGTAATCTGAAAAAGAAAGAACCCAAAAAGAGATGGGGCAGAAACAAAAAAGAAAAGGCATAAAAAAACGCTATTGCATTGCAGTGTGATCACTGGTGCAATAGCGTTTTGTATTATTCTCCGTACCCGAATGCAATAATTTTCTCCTTCAGATCATCAAAATAAGGAAGAAGCTCCGGAATCATGCGGCACAGTTCAATGGCACATTCCTGATTATAGTGGTGTGACTCATCATTGCGAAGCCGTAACATGCGAAGCCATACGGCTTCATCTTCAATCAATCCACGGGTAAGGGCTGCCATAAGAATTAACTTTGGGGAACCGGTTCTGCCTTTATCGACACCTTCTGCCTCCAAAATGTATTTCATCGCTTTCCACGACAATTCAAAGGTCAGGCAAAAAGTGTTGACACAACCGCTTAAAACAATTTTGTTTTGCGTGTAATCAGTAACGGAAGCCTCATGTAAAGTATCAAGACTTGAAAAATAGTTTTCAATTTTCCGGTTCATATTCTCGTCCTTTCCTGTATAAAATACATCCGTCATGTGAAATATCTTTCATCAACAATTCGCTTACCCTGTCATTTAGATTAATGATATCCATGTCAAGCAGGGTAAATTCATTGTATTTCAATTCTGCAAATAAGCGGTCAAAGTCATCTGCGCCTTCAATTGCGAGGTCGATGTCACTGTAAGGCCCGTTATCTCCTCTGGCGCGGGAGCCAAATAAAATGACTTTATCGACATGATATTTTTTGCAGCATGCTATAATTTCTTCTTTTATTGCCGGATCAAGCTGACACATCAAATCAATAACACTCCATTTCCAAATTTATTATTTATTATAACCGATAGGAAAGGGATATGCAAAAAGAAGATATAAATATAATTTATAACAGAATATACAGCAAAGCCGTTATGTTATTATTGCACTGAAGGACACAGTGGTATTTTATGAGATTCTTCATTTTTTTTGGAAAAACGTTACAAACAACAAGTAAAAATGAAAGAAAAATGTACAGAAAAATGTTACAGCACGCATTGAAAAACTACGGAAAAATGTTAATATTAAAGCAGGGAACAGGAAATCCTAGTATCTGGAGGACAGAAAATGCTGAAAAGAAAAGTATATCAGGACCTTTTGAAATGGAAAGAGGAAGCGAATGGAAAGGCTTTGTGTATTATAGGGGCAAGACAGATAGGAAAAACAACACTGATTCGTGAATTTGGAAAAAATGAGTATGAATATTTTGCGGAACTGAATTTTGTGACAGATGAGCGGGCAGTAGATATTTTTAATGGGAAACTGACAGCGGAGGCTATTATTACAAATTTGACAGCATATCTTCAGACACCGTTAGAACCTGGAAAAACACTGATCTTATTTGATGAGGTGCAGGAATGCCCGCAGGTACGGTCTGCAATTAAATTTCTTGTGGAGGATGGCAGATTTGATTATATTGAATCAGGGTCATTGCTTGGGGTGCGATACAAAGAGGTTACATCTTATCCGGTTGGCTTTGAACAGATTTTACCGATGTATCCGCTTGATTTTGAAGAGTATTTGTGGGCAAATGGGGTACAGGATAAAACATTGCAATATTTAAAAACTTGTTATGACAAGAAAGAAAGCGTGTCTGAAACCGTGCATGAAACACTTTGCAAACTTTTTTACAGTTATCTTGTTGTGGGAGGAATGCCGGAGACCGTGCAGATCTATGTTGATACGCATGATATAGCAAAGGTAGTGCTGAATCAGAGAAGTATACTGGATCTTTACCGGCTGGATATAGCGAAATATGCGTCGGAAAATGAAAAAATAAAAATCAAAGCAATATTTGACAGTATTCCAGCCCAGTTAAATGAGAAGAATCGGAGATTTAAATTAAACAGCATTCAGGCTTCGGCAAGACTTATCAGATATGAAGACAGTTTTAACTGGCTGGCGGATGCGGGCGTTGCGCTGCCATGCTATAACGTAACGGAACCACAGGCACCATTGCAGTTAAGCGAAAAACGTAATTTATTTAAACTTTATATGAATGATGTGGGACTGCTTTGTGCTTCCTGTATGGAAAATATCCAGTTTGATCTTCTGATGGGAAATGTAGACATCAATATGGGCAGTATTCTGGAGAATGCATTTGCGCAAAATTTGAGATCAAATGGCTTTGAACTTCATTATTATGATTCGAAGAAAATAGGAGAATTAGATTTTGTATTGCAAAAAGGACTTCATACAGAGTTGGTGGAAATAAAATCCGGCAAGGATTTCAAAAAACATCTGGCAATGGATCATGCGATGGAGGTGGAACAATGGAAATTCGAAAAGAGCATTGTTTTTTCAAAATCAAACGTGGAAGAGGATGGAAAAGTCCTGTATTTGCCATGGTATATGATCCTGTTTTTTCAGCAGGAAAAAGAACCGGAAAAAATGATTTATGAAATTGATTTAAGCGGACTTATTTAGGAAAATTCTGCATTCGCTGCCCAAAAAAGGAGCTGTGAAAATTCACAGCTCCTTTTTTGGCGACCGGACGCATCGCATCTAAGCCGCAAGAGTTTTACTCGCAAAAAACTCTTTAAGTATTATTCCTCGCTGATAGCTCCTGTTGGGCAAACCCCTGCACATGTACCACAGCTTACACAAGCGCCTGCGTCGATTACGAACTGGCTGTCTCCCTGAGAAATAGCTCCTACTGGACACTCTGGCTCGCATGTACCACAGCTTACGCAAGAATCAGAAATTACGAATGCCATTTTGTATTCCCTCCTTAAAATAAAATCATAGACTCGCTACCGCTTCAGTAGCTTTAGATTATTTTAATACAAAAAAGAGGGTAATACAAGTCAAAACACGAAAAAACCGTGTACAAAAATAAGCACAAAGGAATGTGATAGCAAAATAGAGCCGGATATACACAAACGGTACATGCGGCTCTTTCGACCAATTATTTTTATCAGAATGTAGAAAAATGATACAGCGT
>DMYD01000031.1:11388-11780 GCA_003483745.1 Roseburia sp.
ACTCGTACCTCGTTCCAGTAACAGCACAAAACAATTTATTATTTTTTAACGTTTACTTTGAATTTGACAGTTTTCTTACCGCTTTTGACAGTGATGGTTGCAGTGCCTTTTTTTACGGCTTTTAATTTACCTTTTTTATCGACCGTCACAATTTTTTTGTTAGAAGAAGCATAACTGATTTTATCCGGTGAAGTAATTGGTGTAACGGAGGTCTTTATCTTAAAAGTTTTTCCTTTTTTCAGGGTAAGTTTCTTATCGGTTACATTGGTAATGGTAAGTTCTTTGGTAGTAACCTTACCATTTTGTACCTTCACTTTTACGGATGCAGTTGCGCCTTTTTTGGTTCTGACAGTGATGGTTGCAGTGCCGGTCTTCTTTGCAGTGATCTTTCC
>DMYD01000031.1:12026-12226 GCA_003483745.1 Roseburia sp.
TTTGTCAACGGTTGCAATTTTTTTATTGGAAGATTTCCATTTGGCAATGGAATCACCTTTTGTAAGTGTTGCTTTCACTGCAGTTGTACTTTTTCCCTTTTGCAGTGGGATGGAAGAGGCATTTAAGGATACCTTGTATTTCGTTGGTGTGTTAAAAGACTGATCAGGAATTTTGTCCCACTTAGCATATAAAGTAATAT
>DMYD01000059.1 GCA_003483745.1 Roseburia sp.
GACTCTCGCTCTACATTTCACCAGAGCAAAAAAAGTATTTTCAGAAAAATAGTTCAAAAGTACCGATTTATTGTCATAAAAATAACATTTATTTACAAATGTTCTCCTGTTTTGTATAATGAAACAAAGATGTTGTAAAATTTGTGAAGAGGAGAACAAAGGATGAAAGGAAAAACGGTTGGAAAGTTAATAGTGCTGTTTGCCGTGACAGGGATGCTTGCCGGGTGTGGCGGAAAAACAGGCAGTACGCCGGATGATTATGCAACAAATGATGGATATATGACAACAGAAACTGCGGGAAACAGCGCAGGAGGTGCACAATCCGATACGGCATCGGGTACAGCAGGGATTCCCAAAGAAGATGTGAAAGTCGGTGTACTCTATATTTCGGATCCGGATGAGGGAAGTGGATATTCTTACACGCATGATCTGGGTATTGTCGGAATGCAGGAAAACCTGGGATTAAGTGATGAACAGATTGAGAGAAAAATCGTGGATGATTCGGATGCAAAGGCGACGGAGGAGGCGATCGAAGCGTGTATTTCAGATGGATGTAATATTATTTTTACAACCAGCTGGGGATATATGGAAGTGACTGCGGAGATGGCGGAAAAATATCCGGATGTCTATTTTTCCCATGGAACCGGCTATATGTCAAACGGTAAGAATTTTAACAATTATTTCGGACGTATTTATCAGGTAAGATATCTAAGCGGTATCGTGGCCGGAATGAATACAAAGTCAGATAAGATCGGTTATGTGGCGGCACAGGATTCATCAAACTCGGAGGTGACAGGAGGAATCGATGCATTTGCAATCGGGGTTGCATCTGTAAACCCTGATGCAAAGATCTATGTGGCAGTTACAAACAGCTGGTATGATCCGGATAAGGAAAAGGCGGCGTCCGAGCAGCTTCTGGATATGGGGTGCGATGTGATGGCACAGCACTGTGATACGTCATACCCACAGACTTTAGCGCAGGAACGCGGTGATTATGGAATTGGTTACAACTCTGATATGAGTAAGGAGACGCCGGATGCCTGCTTAACGAGTGTGATCTGGAACTGGAGTGCATATTATACTTCAGCGGTCAAGAGCATCATAAACGGAACATGGGATGGCTCAAATTATTATGGAGGTATGGCAGAGGGACTCGTACAGCTGACGAATCTGGCATCTTTTGCGGCAGAGGGTACGCAGGAGAAGGTGGATGAGGCGACAGCAGAAATCTTAAGTGGAAGCAATAATGTTTTTGATGGGGTGATGGAGACCAATACAGGGGAGACGGTTGGAACAGAGAATGGAACCTTAGATGATGCAACGATTACCGGCGGCATCGACTGGTATTATAAAAACGTTGTGATTGTAGACTAGGGGAGGATAAGATTATGAAATTGACGATTCGGAAAAAAGTTTTGCTATGTTCTTTGATACCATTGCTCCTGTTAGGAGGAATCATTCTTTTAATTGCATCTACGATTGTAAAGGGTGCGATCATTGATCAGGTGGAAAATTCATTAAAGGGAACTGCAATCGCAACACAGGCAGCCTATGATCAGAATGCGGGGACTTATTTACAGGCAGAAAATGGCGATATCTGGAAAGGTAGTTATAATATTTCACAGTCGGAGAACCTGGTGGATACCATCAAACAGGAGTCCGGAATGGATGTAACATTTTTCTATGGCTCACAGAGAATCATGACTTCTGCAGTTGACAAAAATGGGGACAGGATTCTGGGAAGTCCGGCGGGTGACAAGGTTGTTGAAAAGGTATTAAATGGTGGTGAGGGATATTTCAGTGATAATGTATCCATGGATGGTACCATATATTATGGTTACTATGTTCCGGTATACCAGAAGGGTGATAACACTGCTCCAATCGGAATGGTGTTTGCAGGAGCGGAGAAACAGGAAATCTCCCACAGTGTGGTACAGATCATTAATACGATTGTAGCTATCGTGCTTGTGGTACTTGTTATCTGTATCATTATCGTGGAGATCAGTGCGACTTCCATTACCCGTGCATTAAAGAAAGGAATCGCCAGTGTACAGGAAGTGTCGGCAGGACATCTTGATGTAGAGTTTGACAGGAAGATCTTAGAGCGGAAAGATGAAGTCGGAGATCTGACCAAAGCGATACAGCATTTACAGCAAGAACTGCAAAAGATTATTAAGGGAATCAAGGGAAGTACCGATATGCTGATGGAAGCATCCAATACTTTAGAGGATACATCCCATCAGACTTACGATGGAATGCGTGAGGTGGAGGCGACGGTAGATTCTATTACAACCGGGGCAAATTTACAGGCGGAGGATGCAAAAAAAGCTTCTGACAATGTAAAATATATGGGAAATCTGATCATTGAGACCGGCAGGGCAGCAGATGAGCTGAATGAAAGTGCAGATCAGATGAAACAGTCCAGTGATGAGGCTGTTGTTACGATCGATGAATTAAAACGAATCAGCGAAGAGGTAAAGGAAGCAGTTGCGACAATCGCGGATCAGACGAAGCAGACGAATATCTCGGCACAGAATATTCAGAAGGCATCGCAGTTTATTTCTGAAATTGCATCCCAGACGAATCTCCTCTCTTTAAATGCCAGCATTGAAGCTGCACGTGCAGGAGAGGCTGGAAAAGGGTTTGCGGTTGTGGCATCTGAGATACAGAAACTTGCAGAACAGTCTGATACGGCAAGCGGTAATATTGGCGAGATCGTAAATACGCTGATCGGAAACTCCCAGCGTGTGGTAGAGACAATGGGCAAAACACAGGAGATCATTGAAAAACAGAATATGCATATCGAGAGCACCGAGCAGATGGTAAATGGTGTCATGGGTGAGATCGACGCATCTATCGAGCGGATCCGCCAGATCGAAAGCAGGACAAAGAAATTAGAGAGTGCAAGAACAGAGATCATAGATGTCATTGATTCTTTGTCAGAGATTGCACAGCAGAATGTGGAAGGAACCACGCAGACAAGTGCATCGATCACAGAGATTACGGACAGTTTTCAGAATATCGAGGATTCTACCGAAAATCTGCGTAGTATGGCGGATATGCTCGCAAACAATATCAGACATTTTAATATATGATAAAAATACGGCCTTAAGCTGCAGGATACGGAGGCAGAACAGATGGAAGTACTTGCTGTTTTTGACGAGAAAAATTATGATGACACAACAAAAGTATACGAGAAATATAATGTGCGCGGCGTGATCTTCCGGGGTGGAAAGATTGCGATGCAGTGCAGCACAGATGGCGAATACAAGATGCCCGGTGGCGGGATGGAAAAGGGAGAGAACTTTTTAGAAACACTTGAACGTGAGATCTGTGAGGAGACAGGACTTACGGTTTTAAAGGATTCTGTGTGCGAATTGGGCGAGATCATTGAGATGCGCCGCGATATATTTGATCCGTCCTGTAAATATATCTGTCATTCATATTTTTATTACTGTAAGGTAGGGGAAAAACAGGAGGAACTTCATCTGACACCCAGTGAAGTGGCAAAGGGGTATTATCTTAAGTGGGAGCAGCCGGAGATTGTATACAATACCAATATACGCATAGAAAAGGATCCGTGGATCATTCGTGACACTGCATTTGTGAAGATGATTCTGGATGGAAAAGTAAAATTGCCGGAATAAAAAGGCAAAGAAGTAATCCGGTACATAAAATAATAGAATGTCCGCGGAGCGCGCATTCTATTATTTTTTTGTGGAAGAACGACAAAAAATATGTTATACTTAACAATATGTATTGCAGAAAAACTGATCTGATATGCAATAGATAAAGGCACAGATAAATGACGGAGGATGGCGCATATGAATGAAAATTATGTAACACTTACCATTGGAAAACAGAAAAATATTGCACTGATCGCGCATGACAATAAAAAGGCAGAGCTGATCGCATGGTGTGAAACAAATAAAGAGATCCTGAAAAATCATTTCCTTTGTGGAACAGGGACCACGGCACGTATGATTACGGACCAGACCGGACTTCCGGTTCGTGGATATAACAGCGGTCCTCTTGGTGGAGACCAGCAGATCGGTGCAAAGATTGTTGAGGGAAAAGTAGACTTTGTCATTTTCTTTTCTGATCCATTGACTGCACAGCCTCATGATCCTGATGTAAAGGCACTGCTTCGTATTGCACAGGTATATGATATCCCGATCGCAAACAATAAGGCATCGGCAGACTTTATGATCAGATCTGAATATATGAATGAAGAGTATGAGCATGAGGTGATCAACTTCAAAGAAAACATCAAAAAACGCTCAGAGACATTATAAGGGGGAACATTTTTCATGAGCAAAGTAGCAATCGTATCAGACAGCAACAGCGGAATCACGCAGAGTATGGCAAAGGAACTTGGAGTTACTGTAATGCCGATGCCTTTTTTTGTGGGAGATAAGACACTGTATGAAGATATTGATCTGTCACAGGAAGAATTTTACCAGATGCTTTCCGAGAAGACAGACATCCATACATCCATGCCGCTTGTAGGAAATGTGACAGATATCTGGGATGAATTGTTAAAAGAGTACGATGAGATCGTACATATCCCAATGTCGTCCGGACTTAGTGGTTCCTGTGAGACAGCCATGATGCTTTCCCAGGATTATGATGGAAAGGTGCAGGTGGTGAACAATCAGAGAATTTCTGTTACACAGCGCCAGTCTGTTTTAGATGCACTTGCGCTTGCAAAACAGGGAAGAACTGCATCTGAGATCAAGACAATTTTAGAGCGTGATAAATTTGAATCATCGATTTACATTATGGTGGACACGCTGTATTATCTGAAAAAAGGCGGCAGGATTACACCAGCTGCTGCCGCGCTTGGAACACTGTTAAAGTTAAAACCGGTGCTTCAGATCCAGGGAGAAAAGTTAGATGCATTTGCCAAGGCAAGAACGGTAAAACAGGCAAAGGGTATCATGATTGAGGCAATGAAAAATGATTTTGCAAATCGGTTCAAAGATCCGAGTGGGGAGCATATGTATCTTGAAATGGCATATACGCATGATTTAGAGGCGGCAGAGAATTTCAAGAAAGAAGTGCAGGAAGCATTCCCGGGGATGGAGATCCGGATGGATCCACTCTCACTTAGTATTTCCTGCCATATCGGACCGGGGGCGTTAGCAGTGGCGTGCTCGAAAAAGATTCCGGAACTGGAAGAGTAGTAGAAATAGAAAAGAGAACAGAAAGAAAAGCCAGATAAAGCAAACGCCTGGAATTTGAATTACAAGAGATAATTCAGATTCCAGGCGTTTTTTTCCTATAGAAATTAAAAGTCCTTTACAGGTAGAAAAACATCACGCTGATTCAGGCTGGAGAGCTGTTCTGCTGCCGCATCTTTTTATTTTTCCATACGATGTAAGTGATCATCAGTGGAATACCGGCACCCACCCAGGCTGCCGGATCTGCAAGGCAGATGCCCTGATAACCGAGAGGCTTCTGCAAGAGTGCGATCGCCACAAAACGGCATACCAGTTCGATTACGCCGCTTAACATTGGAACCAGTCCTTCGCCAAGTCCCTGTAAGGCATTGCGGTATAAAAAGATCATTGCAAGCGGGAGGAAAAACCAGCTTACAGTTTTTAAGTACATCATTGCATAGGAGAAAATCTCATCGGAAGGATTACTTACAAACCAGCTCACGATAAATTCTCCACCGAAAGTACAGATGGCAGCACCGATGGCTGTTGCTGCGATACAGATGAAAAATCCCTTGCGCATACCGTCAAAAATACGGTCATATTTTCCGGCACCGAGATTCTGACCGCAGTAGGTAGCCATGGCTGTACCGAGTGTCGGCATGGTTTGTGTAGCAATGTTATTGACTTTTGAAGCAGCTGTGAATGAGGCAACTACACTTGAGCCAAATACATTGACAGCACTCTGTAAAATCATAGTTCCAATCGCAGTGATGGAATAGTTAAGTGCCATAGGAATACCGATCGAGAGCATATTTATGACACCCGGGCGGTCCAGATAATAATCACTTCTTGTGGTGCGGAGAATCTCAAACTGCCGGAACATATGGATAAAGCACAGAATTGCGGAAATACCCTGCGCAATGATGGTAGCATAGGCAGCACCTGCGGTTCCTGCTTTTACTACAACAATAAATAAAAGATCCAGCACAACATTTAATATAGAAGAAAAGATCAAAAAGTAGAGAGGTGTTTTGCTGTCTCCAATACCTCTTAAGATACCGGCGGCTACATTGTAGAGCATTGTTAAGATGATACCTGCAAAAATGACCTTGATGTAAGCATCTGCCATGGATAAGATATTATCCGGTGTATGCATCCAGACTAAAAACAGGCGGGAAGCGGCAACGGTCGGAATCGTAAGAATTGCAGATACGATCACGGTTAAGATCAGGGAGAGTGCAACGTAGTGTTTTAACAAGCGAAAATCTTTTGCACCGAAGGCATGCGAAATCATGACACCGAATCCCTGTGCGATTCCGGTGGCAAAGCCGAGCACTAAAAACATGATACATCCGGTGGAACCGACGGCAGCAAGTGCATCTTCGCCGAGGTATCTTCCCACGATGATCGTGTCTACCATATTATAAAATTGCTGGAACAGATTCCCTAATAAAACCGGGATGGAAAAAAGCAGTATGATCTTTAATGAACTGCCGGTGGTCATATCTTTTGTCATGCTACTGGAAACTCCTTTCGAACTTTGGTATGATGTAACTGTTCCGTACCGATATATGCGGTATGATGTAAGAAACATGTAAGGCTTAGTATACGTCACAAAAATCAGAAATACAAGCGGAAAATAAGACTTTTTTCCTAATTTTTTTAAATGGAGAATCAGATGGATATCAATTTGGAATACTATAAAATATTTTATTATACGGCAAAGCAGAAAAGTGTCACGATGGCGGCAGAAAAACTGTCAATTTCGCAGCCGGCAGTCAGCCAGGCGATCAAACATTTAGAAAAGGATCTTGGCTGTGCACTGTTTGTGCGGATGGCGAAGGGAGTGCGGCTGACAAAAGAAGGAGAGATGCTCTTTTCTTATGTGGAACGCGGCTATGAGGCGATCCTCTCCGGGGAGAAAAGACTTCTTGAGATGCTCAATTTAGAAAAAGGTGAGATCTGTATCGGTGCAAGTGATATGACGTTAAAATATTATCTGCTCCCTTATTTAGAGCGGTTCCATGAAGAATATCCGAACATTCGTGTAACTGTGACAAATGCGCCGACACCGGAAACCCTGCAGCATCTTGCGGATGGCAGAATCGATTTTGGAATTGTAAGTTCTCCGGTGGAATCGCAGGGATGGCTTAAGATCATCCCGGTAAAAGAAATCAGGGATGTTTTTGTAGCAGGGAAAAAATATAAAGAACTTTGCGGAAAAAAGATGAAATATCAGGAACTTTCGGAATATCCGCTAATGTGTTTAGAGGGAAGTACCTCAACAAGACATTATGTGGAGGCATTTTTAAAAGAAGAAGGTGTGACGGTATCGCCGGAATTTGAACTGGCAACCAGTGATATGCTGATACAGTTTGCGCTCCGTAATCTTGGGATCGCAAGTGTGATGGAAGAGTTTGCAAAAGAGTACGAAGAGGATGGAAGACTTTTTAAATTGCAGTTTGAAAAAGAAATTCCGGCACGGAAATTCTGTATTGTGCTGAATGAGAGGATTCCAATGTCCGCGGCAGCGGCAAAACTTTTAAAAGGGCTTTTATAAATACACATAATGAATGATTATATCAGATATAAAGAAGATTAATTTTACTTATAGAAAAACATCATGTATAATCAATAAGTAAACAGGAATAGCATAGAGAAACTAGGAGGATATTCAAATGGTAAAAGCAGTCGTTGGAGCTAACTGGGGCGATGAAGGAAAAGGAAAGATCACAGATATGCTTGCAAAGGAAGCAGATATTATCGTACGTTTCCAGGGTGGTGCAAATGCAGGTCATACGATCGTAAATGATTACGGAAAGTTTGCACTTCACACATTACCGTCAGGTGTATTTTACGGACACACCACAAGCGTGATCGGCAATGGTGTCGCTTTAAATATTCCGGTACTTATCAAAGAGATCCAGTCTATCGTGGACAGAGGCGTTCCGAAGCCAAAGATTTTAGTTTCAGACCGTGCACAGATGGTTATGCCTTACCACATTCTGTTTGACCAGTATGAGGAAGAGCGTTTAGGCGGAAAATCTTTCGGTTCCACAAAGTCAGGTATTGCGCCATTTTATTCTGATAAATATGCAAAGGTCGGTTTCCAGGTCAGCGAGTTATTTGACGAGGAACTGTTAAAAGAAAAAGTTGTCCGCATTGCAGAGACAAAGAATGTACTCTTAGAGCATTTATACCATAAACCACTGATCAACCCGGATGAATTATTAGAGACATTACATGAGTACCGCGATACCATCGCACCTTATGTATGCGATGTTTCTTCTTACCTGGATCAGGCAATCAAAGAAGGAAAGACCATTTTATTAGAGGGACAGCTTGGAACATTAAAGGATCCGGATCATGGAATTTATCCGATGGTTACATCTTCTTCTACATTAGCAGCATACGGTGCAATCGGTGCAGGTATCCCGCCATATGAGATCAAACAGATCGTGACTGTATGTAAAGCATACTCTTCCGCAGTTGGAGCAGGTGCATTTGTCAGCGAGATCTTCGGTGATGAGGCAGATGAGCTCAGAAAACGCGGCGGTGACGGTGGTGAGTTCGGTGCAACCACAGGACGTCCGAGACGTATGGGATGGTTCGACTGTGTGGCAAGTAAATATGGCTGTCGTCTGCAGGGAACCACAGATGTTGCATTTACCGTACTCGATGTACTCGGTTACTTAGATGAGATTCCGGTATGTGTTGGATATGAGATTGACGGTGAAGTGACCACAGATTTCCCGACCACAGCAAAACTAGAGAAAGCAAAACCGGTATTAAAGAAACTTCCGGGTTGGAAATGTGATATCCGCGGAATCAAGAAATATGAGGATCTTCCTGAAAACTGCAGAAAATATGTAGAGTTCATTGAAGAGCAGATCGGCTACCCGATCACAATGGTTTCAAACGGACCGGGAAGAGACGATATCATTTACCGCACCAAATAGGAAAAAGGACTATCCGATATGATAAAAAATATTATTTTTGACGTAGGAATGGTGTTAGTCAACTGGGATCCGCACGCTGCGTTCCGGGAGTTGGGGTTTGATGAAAAGACAGAGGAAGCAGTCGGAAATGCGACGGTTTATTCTGATGCATGGAATGAATCAGACCGTAGTGTTTTAGATGCTAAGGAGCAGCTTGCGGTATTTATCCAAAATGCTCCGGAGTATGAAAAAGAGATCCGTCTGTTCTGGGAAAATGTTGCGCGGGCAATTTATCAGTATGATTATTCGCGTGCATGGATCCGGGAACTGAAACAGAAAGGGTATCATGTGTATATCCTTTCAAACTATGGAAAATGGACCTATGAGCACACCGGGGAGGCATTGTCATTTCTCTCGGATGTGGACGGACAGGTATTTTCCTTTGAAGTGCACCAGATCAAGCCGGAACCGGAGATATATCAGACATTGTTAAACAAATTTAATCTTGTGGCAGATGAATGTGTATTTTTAGATGACCGCAGGGAAAATGTCGAAGCAGCAGAAAAACAGGGCATTCATACCGTATTATTTACAACATATCAGGATGCTTTGGAAAAATTAAAAACATATGGTGTTATGTAGTGACCGGTAAATGCCTGCATAAAGCCGTATCATGGGAAGTAATACAGAATAAGAGCAGCTTTCACAGATGTGTAGGCTGCTCTTATTCATGACAATAGAATGCTCGCAGGGTGTGCATTCTATTGTATATGTTCACACTTTTATCACAGATTCATCCTCTTTTAAACACAATTACACGTTACCCTTATAAAGTAATAATTTGGTTACTGGTCACACGATAAGTGCGGATAGTGGCATATATTGAGAATGAAATAAGGAGGAGAAAAACGTGATTGAAATCAATCATCTGGTAAAAAAATACGGCAGTCATGTCGCCGTTGATGATTTATCGCTTACGGTAGAGCCTGGAAAGATTTATGGTTTCTTAGGCCCGAATGGTGCCGGAAAATCAACAACGATGAACATTATTACCGGCTACCTTGCGGCAACGGGCGGTGAGGTAAAAATTAACGGATTTGATGTGTTAAAACAGCCGGAGGAAGCAAAAAAGTGTGTGGGGTATCTGCCGGAACTGCCGCCTCTTTATATGGATATGACAGTAAAGGAATATCTGGATTTTGTGGCTGAACTGAAAAAACTAGATAAAAGCCTGCGGGCAGGCTATGTGAAGGAAGCCATGAAAATTACTAAGACAGAGGAAGTTTCGGGAAGACTGATCCGCAATCTGTCAAAAGGTTACCGCCAGAGAGTCGGCTTTGCACAGGCGGTGCTTGGATATCCGGAAATACTGATTTTAGATGAGCCGACCGTAGGATTAGATCCGAAGCAGATCATTGAGATCAGGGATCTCATACGGGAACTTGGAAAAAAACATACGATCATCCTCAGTTCCCATATTTTGTCTGAAATCTCTGCTGTCTGTGATCATGTATTTATTATTTCACATGGAAAACTTGTTGCAAGTGATTCGACAGAGAATCTGTTAGAGCGGATGACGGGTGCACAGGAGATCGAACTGTTAGTCAAAGCGGAAGATGATGCAGCAGAGACTGCAATCCGTGAGATTGCACAGGTGGAGCGGTGCGAAAAAACAGAGTCGAAAGAGGAAGGGGCAGTACAGCTCCTTGTAACGGCAAAAAAAGATGCGGATGTGCGTGAGGCGATTTATTATACCTGCGTGGAACATCATATGCCGATCTTAGAGATGAAAGAGGCATCGAAGTCCTTAGAGGATGTATTCCTTGAACTTACATCACAGGAAGGAGGAACAAAATAATGTTTGCGATTTTTAAACGTGAGATCAGATCCTATTTCCAGACTGTGGTGGGATGGCTTTTTATAGCAGCAATACTCGCCTTATATGGATTATATTTTTATGCGTATAACTTAAGATCTGGTTCACCGTATGTTTCTTATTCACTTTCTGCGGTTTCCTTTATTGTTATGATCGCAGTACCGGTACTTACCATGCGAAGCTTTGCGGAGGAACGGCATACAAAGACAGATCAGCTGATGTTAACTTCCCCGGTGCCGCTTGGCAAGATCGTATTTGGCAAATATCTCGCCATGGTTGGAGTTTTCTCTATCGCGATGATCGTTGTTGCACTGACACCGTTGTTTTTATCAATTTATGGTTCTGTTCCGCTTGGAGAAAGCTATGTAGCTATTCTGGGCTTCTGGTTGTATGGATGTGCATGTATTGCGATCGGTATGCTGATGTCAGTGGTAACTGAAAGTCAGGTTATCGCAGCAGTCCTTGGATTTGCAGCACTGTTTCTTGGCTATATGATGTCAAGTATTACTGGCATGATATCGCAGAGCGGTAATCTTCTTACGAAAATATTAAATGCGTATGATTTATACACACCGCTGGATAAATTTATGAATGGCTGTCTGGATCTTACCGGTGTTATTTATTTCCTGTCAGTAATCGGAATCTGCCTGTTTTTAAGCGGACAGATGATCCAGAAACGCAGATATTCTGTCAGCACCAAAAAAATTGCACCGGGCGCCTTTTCGATTGGAATGATCGTTGTTGCTTTTGCGATTGCGGTAGTTGTGAACCTGGTAGCAGATGAACTGCCGTCTACGATCACAGCGGTCGATGCGACATCTACAAAACTGTATTCTATTACAGACACGACAAAGGATTATTTAAAGACTCTCGATCAGGATGTAAATATTTATGTGCTTGCTGCTGAGAAAAGTGCAGACAGTACGCTTTCCGAAACGTTACAGCGTTATGAGGATCTGTCTGGTCATGTAAAAGTAAGCTACATCAATCCGTCCACAAATCCGACATTTTTCCAGAAATATACGACGGAAGCACCTACATCAAACAGTCTGATCGTGGCAAGCGATGTGCGTTCAAGAGTGATTGATTATAATGATATTTATGAATATTCCTACGATTATTCCTCTTATTCAAGAAGTCTGGATGGATATGATGCTGAGGGACAGATTACAAGCGCACTTCAGTATGTGACAAAGGATTCAAGTGAACTGCCGGTTGTTTATGAAATCACGGGACATGGTGAAACTTCGCTTTCCGGTGGATTCTCGGAAACAATCGAAAAGGCAAATATGGCACTTACAGAACTGACTCTGTTAAAAGAGGATGCAGTGCCGGACGATGCATCAGCGATCATTATCAATGCACCGACATCGGATTTTTCTGCTGATGATGCGAAAAAAGTGACGGATTATCTGGAAAAAGGCGGAAAGGCACTGATCACCACCAATTTCCAGTATAAAGATCTGACGAACTTTGAAAGCATTCTAAAAGCATACGGCATTGAACGTGTGGACGGTATTGTCATGGAAAATGACAGTTCTTACTATTATAATAACATCCCATATTATCTGCTTCCGGAGGTGGAGAGCAGCGATTACACATCTTCTGTCAGTGGTAAATATATTTTTGCACCGTACAGTGAAGCATTCAGTTATGACGGATCTTCCGACGACGTGACCTATACGGCATTGCTGCAGACAACTGATAAAGCAGTTTCAAAGATTGATGCAAACAATGCGACTACCTCTGAAAAAGAAGATGGAGATATTGAAGGACCGTTTACGATCGCACTTGCAGCAACGAAAACAGAAAATGATACGTCATCCCAGATCGTTGTGGCAGGTTCTATGGAGCTGTTTACAGATTCCACAGACCAGATCGTATCAGGAAGTAACGTATCGATGTTTACAGATATTGTGACGAATCTGACCGGTGGAGCGGATGACAATACCAGTGTTATCCCGGTAAAAGATTATAAGATGAGTACGATCACGATCACTTCAATTTCTACAATTATTGGCGGACTGGCAGCAAGTATTTTTATACCGGTTGTCTTGATTGTTATTGGTGTTGTGATCTGGGCAGTAAGGAGGAAAAAATAATGCAGAAACAGAAAAAACAGATGATCGTTCTGGTCATTTTGCTGATTCTTCTGATCCTTGCCTATGCAGGTGTTCATTTTTATAGTAAAAAACAGGAAGAAAAAGAGAGTGCAAAGGCGGAGGCAGAGAAAATCCGGGCGACGGATATGGAAGTATCGGATATCACACAATTTTCTTATGTGCTGGATGGAACAACACTTTCCTTTACAAAGAATGGAACAGAATGGACCTATGACGGGGATCAGTCGATTGACATTGATGAGAGTGCGTTAGAGACTCTTTTGAAAAAGGCGGCTGCGATCACAGCGACAGATGAGGTCACTGAGTATGATAATCTTGCGGATTTCGGGTTGGATAATCCTGCGAATACGGTTACATTAAAGACCGATGCCGGGCTTACCACAATTTATATTGGAAGTCAGAATGAAATCACGAGTGAGTATTACCTGAAAACAGGTGACAGCGATACGATATATGTTGTGGACAGTGCAACGGCAACCGGCTTTGATAAGAGTATCGAGGATCTGACGGCAAAAACAGATGATACGGAAACCGAGACCGTTGAGCCGTCAGAGGCAGTAGAGGAAACGGAGACAGCGTCTGTAGTGCCGAATGATACGGAAACAGTGGAGACGGAAGAAACGGAAACAAAATAACAGAAGAAAATAACGCAAGTGAAAATACCGGATTGCAATAAGCGGTCCGGTATTTTTGAATTCATAAATTATTAATTTGACACTTTTGCCAAAAAGAGGTAACATAAACATAAGAAAGTTCGTTAATGAACTAATTCGAACCGCAAAGCAGCAATAAAAGGTTATTTACCAGAAGAAAAAGAGTGTGGAGCAGGGATGATGTACAGTGAGTATGAAATGTTTGGAACCAACCAGCAGATGAGAAAAGTGATCGAGCAGGCATGCGAGCGGCTGATGGAGACCTACGGGCTGCGTCATGTTGAACTGGATATTCTTTATCTGATTTCTCATGAGAAGCAAAAAGACACCGCGAAGGATCTGATCGAGATACAGCATTTGTCTAAGGCTCATATTTCAAAGTCGGTGGACAATTTAAAACAACATGGATATATTGAACTGATTGCAGATAAGGCAGATCACAGAAAAATACACATTCGCATGACTGGTAAAGCAAGACCTGTGATGGAAGAGTTTGAACGTATCCGGACAGATATTTTAGAACGTCTGTTTGCTGGAGTGACGGAAGAAGAACGCAGCTGTTTAAAGCGGGTAATGGATAAGATTATGAAGAATATTCAGGCAGAACAGGAGGATGGGATATGAACCAATATGGAGATTTTGGAAAAGAAACGGAAGAACTGATGACAATATGTGAACGTAACGACAGAATCCCACCGGAGCTGTTTAAAGAGTTCGGTGTAAAACGTGGTTTAAGAGACGTGGATGGAACCGGTGTGCTTGCAGGAATCAGCAATATTTCAAGAATTGATGCATTTAAAACGGAGAATGGGAAAAAGGTTCCCTGCGACGGACAGCTCTGGTACCGTGGTTATAATGTAATCGATCTGATTCAGGGATTTGAGGGAAAACGGTTTGGATTCGAGGAAGTGGCATATCTGCTTTTGTTTGGAGAACTGCCGGATACGGTAAAATTAGGAGCGTTTAAGAGTATGTTAGAAGAATGCAGACAGCTCCCGACAAACTTTACCAGAGATGTCATTATGAAGGCACCGAGCAAGGATATCATGAATTCGCTGACGAGAAGTGTGCTGACGCTTGCATCATATGATGAGACAATTGCAGATCAGGAACTCCACACACAGTTAGAACAATGTATTAAACTGATCAGTGTATTTCCGATGCTTGCTGTGTACGGCTATCATGCATACAATCATTATATCTGTGATGACAGCCTTTATATCCACCGTCCGCAGGAGGGACTGTCTGCAGCGGAGAATCTGCTTTTGATGCTGCGCCCGGATAAGGCGTATACAGAGTTAGAAGCACGTGTGCTTGATATTGCACTGGTACTTCATATGGAGCACGGCGGTGGAAATAACTCGACTTTTACAACACGGGTTGTGACATCTTCCGGATCTGATACATATTCGGTTATGGCAGCGGCGCTTTCTTCCCTGAAAGGACCAAAACACGGCGGTGCCAATATCAAGGTTGTGGAAATGATGGATGATATGCGAAGCCATGTAAAGGACTGGGGAGACAGGGACGAAGTTAAAAATTATCTGGAGCAGCTTGTCGATAAACAGGCATTTGACCGTAAAGGCTTGATCTATGGTATGGGGCATGCTGTTTATTCTCTTTCCGATCCGAGAGCGCGTGTATTTAAAAGTTTTGTGGAACGGCTTGCGGTGGCAAAGGGCAGAGAAAAAGATTTTGCTCTTTACAGCATGGTGGAAAATCTTGCACCGGAAGTAATTGCGGAAAAACGCCATATTTATAAGGGAGTATCCGCAAACGTTGACTTTTACAGTGGATTTGTATACAGTATGTTGGATATTCCGTTAGAACTATATACTCCGATCTTTGCGATCGCCCGTATTGTCGGATGGAGTGCGCACCGCATGGAAGAACTGGTAAATATGGACAAGATCATCCGTCCTGCATACCGGAGCATCATGCCGGAGAAAGCATACGTGCCGTTAGAAGAACGGTAAAAAATAAGCAGAAGGAAAAGTTAATCTTCCTTCTGCTCATGATTCTTTTTGACCAGCTTATAGACAAAGGAGTATGCCCAGATTAAAACCGGGATGATTACCGTTGCATAAATCGAAGCCATCAACATATCCATATAGTTCTCATTCGAAGAGAGCGCGCAGATGATGGTGGAAATATAAAGACCGGCTAAAATGACTGCGCCAAGCACAGCGAGGATTCGTTTTATATTTTTCACACTAATACCTCCGGATTTTTCATTGTTTCTGCCGGCATGATGATTGCAAAATGCCGCAGATGTACAAAACTTATCCTAGCGTAAAGTGGCAGAAGAGTCAAGGAAAACAAAAAGGAAACAAAAACAGGGTTATACTGAAGTAATGAATTGCAAAAATAGTGGATATTTGTTATAATAGTATATGCATGTTAAATGCAACCACAATTCACATAGAAAACGAGGAAACAGACTATGGCATTATTAGAACAGTGGCAGAAAATTGCCTATAATGAGAAAACAGACAGAGGGGAATTACAAAGATTCTGGCAGAGATATTTCCTTTTGGAAAAAGGCGTATATGAGAAGCTTCTTACGAACCCGGATGAGAAGGTCGAGGGAACGGTAAAAGAGCTTGCTGATAAATATAATCTGAGCGTCATGGAGATGACAGGTTTTCTGGATGGAATCAATGACAGCTTAGTGGAGCCGAATCCAATTGATACTATGGAGGAGGATACAAAAGTAAGTCTTGCATTTGACAAAGAAAAATTATACAAGAATATGGTAGATGCAAAGGCTGACTGGCTGTATGAACTTCCACAGTGGAATGAGATCTTCGATGGCGAGACAAAGAGAAGATTGTACTTAGAGCAGAAAAAGTCCGGAACTGTTATCGTTGGTAAGAAGATCGGACGTAACGATCCATGCCCATGTGGATCCGGCAAAAAATATAAATATTGCTGCATGAATAAATAAGTGAAACAAAAATCCCGGTGTCTTGAAAGTAATCAGAACACAGGGATTTTTATGTATATGTAAGGAGAATCAATATTATGAAAAAAATAAAAGAATTTTTTACAGACATGACAGAGACGGTTTCGGTTACAAAACTGGATGGAGTGTTAATGGTTACGATCGCAGCACTTTCCGGAGTGATTCTTGGAATGCTGATCTCACCGCGTAAGAATGCAAAATATGGTTGCGGTAACGGTACGACTTATATTACCAACCATGGGGAAGATGACGATTGGGACTGGGAAGATGAGGATCAGGAATAAAAATTGATCATAAAAATCCAGATATTGTCAAAGAAAATATATACTGCAGTTTGTCAGGAAGGCATAAATTGCCCGAAAGGAGAGAGACTAATACCAGACAGTCAGATCATTACGAAAGAAATGATAAAATACGCAGGACTGTCCCCTTTTTATAAGGGAGAAAAGGAGAAAAAATGACGATTCTGGATTGTTCAGTTACAGGCTGTATGTACAATGAGGCGAACTGCTGCCACAAAGGCAATATCAAGGTGGAAGGAGAAGACGCAAAAGAAAGTGAAGATACCTGCTGCGGAAGTTTTGTGGAGCGCGGGGACAAATGTGCAAAGAATGTAACGAAAGATGCACCGAAAAATATTGATGTGGCATGCTGTGCTACAAACTGTGTCTTTAACAAGGAAGAGAAATGTGGCGCAGAGCACATTGGAATTGCAGGCGGTAATGCATGTAACTGCAGGGATACGGAATGTGCAAGTTTCTGTTGTAATTCATAACAACAGATCTGCAAAAAAACCGGAGATTTTGTTTGGAAGTCTCCGGTTTTTTTGAAAATCTGACATAAAATGTACAGAAAAAATTCAGAAAATCTTCACTTGTATTTCGGTTAGATGAGACTTATAATGCGAGTAGGAAATAAGTCATGGATTACATTTTTGCATGACAGAAATGTATAGGAATGGGAGGCTTTTAGAATGAGAAAAAAATCTCATATTTCTCTTGCGAGATATATTGTGAACAGTCTTGATGACAAAGAATTAAAAAAACACAGATTTTCATTTTATATTGGAAGCATTCTCCCTGATATCAAGCCTTCTTTTATTTACAAAAGACATGAAATCAATGGGACATTTCCATATGTAAAAAAACATATAGCCCGATTGTCCGAGGGACAGAAAGTTATGAATAAAAAGGGAGGAAAATATTACAGAGATTTAGGACAGGTCAGCCATTATCTGGCAGATTATTTTACATTTCCACATAATAAAATATATCCGGGAGGATTTAAGGATCACTGTTCCTATGAAGAAAAGCTGAAACGTGATCTAAGGTCTTATATTAAAAGCGGGGAAGCTGAGAAACAATATGTATCCGGCGGACATTTTGTGGATGCGAAAGCGCTCTGCGATTATATCCAGAAAGCACATGATGATTATATTGCACGAAAACATGATGTTGCAGATGATATTACGCATATTGTTGAGGTAAATCACAGGGCAATTGAGGGAATGATAGAAGTTCTTGCGAGAAAGAGCGAAAATCACCGTCTGAAACACTCGTAATAGAGGAAAATGTGACATCTGTTGTCGAAAAATGGGGAGAAGTGGCATGCTGTTTTGATTGATTTTTGCATGATTTAGGAGTAATATGTAAATATCAATGAAAAGGGCATCATAAGTACCATAAAACGCCAGCAACGCGATGAAAGTGGCATAGGAATCTTGGCAGTCAAGGAGGATTCATATGAACAAAATCGAAGAAATTCAAAGAGAAATTGAGTCCGTCAGATCAGAACTCAATAAGTCATTTTTACAAAACGATGAATTCGAGGAGTATTATCGAAAAAGTACGGAGCTAGACAGGCTGATTGAAGAATACCTGGAGAGAAAGCAGCAGGTACAGATGAGCTGACAGACAGTCGAATATGGAAAATATTATTTTAAGAACGATAGGACAAAGGTACTACCGTTCTTTTTTTGTGCAGCAAATTAGTAACAGTACTGCAAAAAAACCTTGGAAAATCAAGGAAATTCTTGATTTTTTCTTAAGAGTGGTTTAAGATGTATATAAATGTGGAGGAAAGTGGTACGAAATGGCGTAAAGTGGTAGATGAGATCCTGTTTGGTGGAAGATCAGATCTTTAGGATTTTAGTTCCACTTAAAGGCAGGTGTTTGTGTTATGTTCATGGGAGAATACAATCACACAGTGGATCCGAAAGGCAGACTGATTATCCCTGCAAAGTTCAGAGAGCAGCTTGGCGATGAATTTGTAGTGACAAAGGGATTGGATGGATGCTTATTTGTGTATACCAAAGACGAATGGCACAACATCGAAGAAAAGTTCCGGGGGATTTCCATGACCTCTAAGGACGCCAGAAAGTTTTCACGTTTTTTCTTCGCAGGAGCAGCGGCATTAGAGCTGGACAAGCAGGGAAGAATTTTGCTTCCTCCGGTTTTAAGAGAGTACGCTGATTTACAAAAAGATGTCGTCTTAGTCGGCGTATTAAGCCGGGTAGAAATCTGGGATAAAGACAGATGGTTAGAGAATACCTATGACGAAGATGAGATGGATGACATCGCAGAACATATGGCAGAGTTGGGATTTAGCATTTAGAGGTGAGGACAGTGGAATTTCATCATTATTCTGTATTATTGAATGAAACTATTGAAAATTTGAATATCAGACCGGATGGAATTTATGTGGACGGAACCTTAGGCGGCGGCGGACATTCCTATCAGATATTGAAGTGCTTAGGAGAAAAAGGCAGACTGATCGGAATTGATCAGGATGCAGATGCAATCCGGGCAGCAGGTGAACGCCTTACAGAGTTTGGAGACAAAGCCACACTGATCCGCAGCAACTATGCCAATATGAAAGAGGAATTACATGCAATCGGAGTGGACAAGGTAGATGGTATTGTGCTCGATCTTGGTGTCTCTTCCTTCCAGTTAGATACACCGGAACGTGGATTTACTTACCGCGAACCGGATGCACCGCTCGATATGCGTATGGATGACAGACAGAGCCAGACAGCGAAAGATATCGTTAATGGCTACAGTGAAATGGACTTATACCGTATTATCCGCGATTATGGGGAAGATAAATTTGCAAAAAATATTGCAAAGCATATTGTGAAAGAACGTCAGAAGAAGGCGATTGAGACAGCGGGGGAATTGACAGAAATTATAAGGGCAGCCATCCCGATGAAAGTACAGGTGACCGGGGGACATCCGGCAAAGCGTACATTTCAGGCAATCCGCATAGAACTGAATCACGAACTTGAAGTGCTTAGAGATCATTTAGATGAGATGATTGATCTTTTAAATCCAGGTGGAAGGATCTGCATTATCACATTCCACTCATTAGAAGACCGGATTGTAAAGTCTAATTTTAAGAGAAATGAAAATCCATGTACCTGTCCGAGTGATTTCCCGGTCTGTGTCTGCGGAAAAGTTTCAAAAGGGAAAGTGGTTACGAGGAAACCGATTCTTCCGTCGGAGAAGGAACTGGAAGAGAATTCAAGATCAAAAAGTGCAAAACTTCGGGTGTTTGAACGAAGATAAAGCAGGGAGGACTTAGTATGAAAAATCAGACGGAGAGGAGAGCTTCCGAAAGAAATTATTATGTGGATGGCAATACGGTGCGCCGCATGGAAGCAGTACCTGATTACCGAAGAGAAAGACGGGAAAGAGAAGAAAGAGAGCGGGAAGAACAACTGCGCAGAAGAAAGCGTCAGGTAAGAAGAAATCAGGAACGCCAGCTTCGGATGAGCAAAAGCTATGTGGTATTTCTTACAATGGCGGTGACAGTATTTGGCATATTTGCAGGTACTTACATAAAAATACAGTCAGATATGACTGCAAGAATGAATACGATCAGCAGTTTAGAAAGCCAGATTGCAGATTTAAAGGCAGACAATGATGAGGCTTATAAAAGAATCCGTATGTCTGTAGATCTTGACAGTGTCAGAGAAAAGGCACTCAATGAGCTTGGAATGTCATATGCGAAAGAATCCCAGATTATCTATTATACGGTTGAAAATGATGATTTTATGAATCAGTATAGCGAGATACCGCAGAAATAACAGAGAGTTACTGATATAAGAAATGCAGGGGTAAGGATGGCAGCAAAGAAAAGAAGAAAACCATGGTTGAAGTTTCCAAAACGCATGCAGAAAAAACTGATCGTCATGTTCAGCGTAATTGCAGTTTTATTGACAGGGCTGATTGGAAGACTTATGTATATTGAATATACCAGCGGTGATAAATATGAGAAAATCGTTTTGTCACAGCAGGAATATGACAGTCAGACCATTCCGTATCAGAGAGGCGATATTGTGGACAGCAAGGGTACTGTGCTTGCAACCAGTATCGCCGTTTATAATGTCATTTTAGACTGTTCTGTCATGACTAGCAAGGAAGAATATATTGAGCCTACAATTCAGGCCCTTGCAAGTTGCTTTGAGGATTTAGACAGCAGTACACTGTATGGGTATGCAAAAGACCAGAAAGACAGTCGCTACATTATATTAAAGAAGAAAGCTTCCTATGAAGAGATACAGCCATTTGTTGAAATGCAGGAGGCTGCAGATGAAAAGGGAAAAAAGTTAAATCCCAATATCAAGGGTGTGTGGTTCGAAAAAGAATACCAGAGAGAGTATCCTTATGGCGCACTGGCAAGTTCCATTGTAGGATTTACAGCTTCCGGAAATGTTGGCGTGAATGGACTAGAACAATATTACAATGAGACATTAAACGGTGTGGATGGCAGAGAGTATGGGTATTTAAATACGGATAATAATTTCGAAAAAACCATCAAGGCGGCAAAAAACGGTAACACGGTCGTATCCACGATAGATTCTCATATCCAGTCTGTAGTGGAACAGAAAATTGCAGATTTTAATGAAGCTTATACTGGAAATTTCCGTGAGGGTGAGCCGGGAGCAAGTCATGTCGGGGTACTGATCATGAATCCGAATAATGGAGATGTTCTTGCCATGGCAAATTATCCGAATTATGACCTGAGTAATCCAAGGGATCTTTCAGTATATTATACGCAGGAAGAAATTGATGCAATGGATGAAGATGCACAGATGGATGCTTTGAATAAGATCTGGCAGAACTTCTGTACTACATATACTTACGAGCCTGGATCTACTGCAAAACCATTTACCGTAGCGGCGGGACTTGAAACAGGTAAAGTTTCAACAGGTGACAGTTTTTACTGTGATGGATATGAGCACGTGGGAGGACATGATATTCACTGTGTAAACAGAAGCGGACACGGAATGGAAACGCTTGAACAGACACTTATGAATTCCTGCAACGATGCGATGATGCAGATATCCTATCGTCTGGGAAGCGATATTTTTACGAAGTATCAACAGATATTTGGCTTTGGCCAACGGACAGGAATCGATCTTCCGGGAGAAGCAAGAACAGATTCTTTGATATATACGGCAGATAATATGGGACCGGTCGATCTTGCAACAAATGCATTTGGTCAGAACTTCAATACGACGATGATACAGCTTGCCACGGCATACTGTTCCCTGGTCAATGGAGGAAGTCTTTATCAGCCACATGTAGTAAAAAGAATCACAGATGAAGCTGGAAACACGATCAGTGAAGTGTCACCTACCCTGCTGCGGGAGACGGTATCAAAGTCAACAAGTGATGCGTTAAAACAGTATATGTATTCTACGGTTACAGGCGGTACTGCGGTGACGGCAAAAGTGGATGGATATTCCATGGGTGGAAAAACCGGTACAGCGCAGAAGGCAGGACGTGACGGGGTGAACTATCTGGTGTCATTTATTGGATTTGCACCGGTTGAGAATCCACAGCTTGTCATTTATTGTGTTGTGGATGAACCAAATGTTGCAGAACAGTTTCACAGTACTTATGCACAGAATATTGTAAGAGAGATTCTGGAAGAAGTTCTTCCTTATATGAATATATATCGGGATGAAGAAACCACCGGTCTTCACGAAGGCTGGGGAATCAAGGGAGAAGATGAAGGTGATATCGGAGATGTGACGGCAGCGGATGTTGCAAATGCTACGGCAGAGGAAAGTCTCGATGTGCCGGATACGACGGATGAACTTCCGGAGAATATGGGAGAGCAGCCTGCTGAAGATATTGATCCGGGAGCGGATGAAGGACAGCAGTAAAGAAAAGTATAAAACAAAACACATAACCTCACGAAAGTAAGAATAAAATGCTATGAAAACTTTTGTGAGGTTTTTGTATATGCCGCAGGAACTTCCTTTTTATAGAAGTAAAACATTTCATCGAAAAAAAATCATGGTGATGTTTACCGTTATATTCCTGGCAATTTTGTTTCTGCTTGGAAGACTGGTGTATCTTATGATATTCTGTTCCGAATATTATGGACGGAAGGCGCAGAACCTCCATGAGAGGGAACGCGATATTAAGGCGGCAAGAGGAAAGATTTTGGATGCAAATGGAGTGATACTTGCCACAAACAAATCAGTTTGCACGATATCGGTTATACACAGCCAGATTGTGGATGCGGATGCGGTGGTTGGGGCACTGGTAAAAGAACTCGGACTGCCGGAGGAAACAGTGCGAAAAAGAGTGGAAAAAGTGAGTTCCATCGAACGTATCAAAACAAATGTGCCAAAAGAGACGGGAGATAAGATCCGGGCATATAAACTAGCCGGAATCAAGGTCGATGAAGATTATAAGAGATATTATCCGTATGATACATTAGCATCAAAAGTGTTGGGATTTACAGGAGGGGACAATCAGGGAATCGTGGGACTGGAAGTAAAATATGATTCCTATCTTCAGGGAACAAATGGGAAAATACTGACACTTACAGATGCAAGGGGGATCGAAATTGAAAATGCCGGGGAGACGAGACTTGAGCCGGTCAATGGATATGATCTTAATATTTCCATGGATTATAATATCCAGTTATACTGTGAACAGGCAGCTGAGAAAACATATATCAAAAAGGATGCAAAATATGTGTCCGTGATTGTGATGAATCCGTCCAACGGAGAAATTTTAGCGATGGTTAATTACCCTGAGTTTCATCTGAATGATCCGTTTACATTGGTGGAAGGAGAAAATGTCCTGGCAGAGAAAAAACAGGATCTTTTAAACCAGATGTGGAGAAATCAGTGTATCAGCGATACTTATGAACCGGGATCTACATTTAAAATCATCACGGCGGCAGCGGCGTTAGAACAGGGGGTTGTGAAACTGACAGATAATTTTTACTGCCCCGGATATAAGCTGGTGGAAGATCGGAGAATACGTTGTGCCAAAACAACCGGACATGGGGCGGAGACATTTGAAACGGGAATCATGAATTCATGCAATCCTGTTTTTATAGAACTTGGGGAAAGACTTGGAGTTGATAATTTCTATAAATATTTCAATCAGTTTGGACTTCTCTCAAAAACAAATGTGGATCTGCCCGGTGAAGCGGCAACGATCATGCACAAAAAGGAAAACGTCGGTCCTGTGGAACTTGCAACGATATCGTTTGGACAGTCATTTCAGATTACGCCGATGCAGCTTGTGACGACCGTTTCTTCTATTATAAATGGAGGGCAGCGTATCACACCACATTTTGGAGTAAAGATTACCGGGGAAGGCGGCAGTGAGGTAGAAACCTTACGATACGAGACAAAAAATGACATCTGCACAAAGGAAACATCGGAAACAATGCGTTATCTGTTAGAGAGGGTTGTCTCCGATGGCAGTGGAAAGAATGCCAAAATAGAAGGATTTTCCATTGGCGGGAAAACTGCCACGTCACAGACGCTGCCAAGGAGTGACCATAAATATATCTCGTCATTTTTGGGATTTGCGCCGGCAGATGATCCGAAAGTACTGGTGCTTGTTGTGATCAACGATCCGAAAGGAACCTATTATGGTGGACAGATCGCCGCACCGGTTGCCAAAGAAATTATGGAAAACATTTTACCGTATCTTGCGAAATGATAAAAAATGACGTATACTGTTGTGTTGTTAAAAAAATACATGAGGTGTGTAAACCTGTTATGCGCAAAACCGGCGCAGGAATGGAGATTATTATGACATATGAAATTGTAATACCGGTAATTATCGCATTTGCGATCAGTGCATTGTTAGGACCGGTAGTGATACCGTTCTTAAGAAGACTGAAGGTAGGACAGACAGAACGAAAAGAACTAGAATCCCATTTAAAGAAAAATGGAACACCGACAATGGGGGGGCTTATGATTCTTGCAAGTATTATCATAACATCCCTCTTTTATGTAAAAGATTATCCAAAGATCATTCCGATTCTCTTCATGACAGTTGGATTTGGTGTGATTGGATTTTTAGATGATTATTTAAAAGTAGTATTACGTCGTTCTGACGGACTGCTTGCATGGCAGAAGATGATTCTTCAGATCATCGTCACAGGTGTATTTGCAGTGTATATGGTGAAATATTCCGGCGTGGCACTTACCATGCTGATCCCGTTTTCCGGGGGAAAATACTTAGATCTTGGATGGCTGTCGATTCCGGTTCTGTTTTTTGCAGTAGTCGGAACTGTAAACGGAACAAATTTTACCGACGGACTTGATGGATTAGCATCAAGTGTCACGATTATGGTTGCAACTTTCTTTTCTGTTGTGGCGATTGGAACCAATGCAGGAATTGCACCGATTACCTGTGCAGTTGTGGGTGCATTGCTTGGATTTTTACTGTTTAATGTATATCCTGCAAGTGTTTTTATGGGAGATACCGGTTCTTTGGCGCTGGGCGGTTTTGTTGTGTCCACGGCATATATGATGCAGATGCCGCTTTTTATTCTGATTGTGGGACTGATTTATCTGGTGGAAGTCTTATCTGTTATCATTCAGGTCACTTATTTTAAGAAGACAGGCGGAAAACGTATTTTCCGTATGGCTCCGATCCATCACCATTTTGAACTTGGTGGGTGGTCAGAGACAAGAGTCGTTGCAGTATTTTCAATTACAACAGCAATTTTATGCCTGATCGCTTTACTGGCGATGTAAAAGACGGCATGCAGTCTGCAGCTGCAGGTTTATCCGAGGATAGAAGTTTATGACTGAAAATTAGATAGAATGGAGTAATGCATGGATCTGAAAGGAAAACAGGTACTGGTGGCAGGGCTTGGAAAAAGTGGGGTTGCCGCTGGGGCGTTACTAAAGAAAAAGGGCTGTGAAGTCTGTCTGTTCGATGGAAATGAGACGTTCGATGCAGATTCATTAAGGGAAAAATATCCGGTTTTTTCGGATTGCCCGTTGTGGATTGGCAATCTGCCGGATGGGGCGCTTTTGCAGATAGAACTTGTGGTGGTAAGCCCGGGCATACCACTGGATTCGCCGGTCATGCAAAAGATATATCACGCCGGAATACCGGTATGGGGAGAAGCGGAGTTGGCGTTTTGTCTCTCAAAAGGCCGCGTTGCGGCGATCACAGGTACAAATGGCAAGACAACGACGACAACACTGGTGGGAGAAATTTTAAAACAATGCTATCCGGAAGTTTTTGTTGTTGGAAATATTGGTATCCCTTATACCTCGATTGCAGAGCAAACGACAGAACAGACTGTTACAGTGGCGGAGATCAGCAGTTTTCAGTTAGAGACGATGGAAACATTCCACCCGTCCGTTTCTGCAATCCTAAATATCACGCCGGATCATCTTGACAGACATCACACGATGGAAGCGTACATACGGGCAAAGGAGAGCATCGTAAAGTGCCAGACAAAGGGAGATACCTGTGTACTCAATTACGAGGATGAAATACTTCGCGCATTTGCACAAACTCTTGATGTAAAGGTATTGTTTTTCAGCAGTAAAAGACCATTGAAAGAGGGAATTTATCTGCAGAAAGATACCATCTGGATTGCCCAAAAAGGAAAAGAACCGGAACGTCTGGCGGACATTCATGAGTTGAAACTTCTGGGGACACATAATTATGAAAATGTCATGGCAGCTTCCGGTGTTGCACTTTGTATGGGAGCACCTATTGGTACTGTACAGAGTGTGTTAAAAGAGTTTCGGGGCGTGAAACATCGTATTGAATTTGTGAGAGACCTGCATGGAGTTTTATATTATAATGATTCTAAGGCAACAAATCCGGATGCAGCAATTCGCGGGATTGGGGCAATGAATCGCAGGACGATGCTGATAGCTGGCGGTTATGATAAGAATCTTGAATTTGATGACTGGATTGAAAGCTTTGCCGGAAAAGTAAAATGCCTTTTGCTGATCGGACAGACAAAAGATAAGATTGCGGTCTGTGCAAGGAAACATGGCTTTGAGAATATTGTATGTTGTGATACCTTAAAAGAGGCAGTCGATATCTGTTACAGATTATCAGAACCCGGGGAAGCGGTATTACTTTCACCGGCGTGTGCGAGCTGGGGGGATTTTAAGGATTATACGCAGCGTGGAGATTTATTCCGGCAATATGTCATGGATCTGCCGGAATAAAAAAGACCAGAATGTTCCGGTCAGACAGGTTTTAAATAGATGAGGAAAAATTATGGCAAGAAGACGGGAAAATGAAAAAAAACAAAAATCAATCCGGTATTTTGATTACAGCCTGTTGTTTCTGATTATATTTTTGCTGTGCTTTGGGCTGATTATGTTATACAGTACCAGTTCCTACTATGGCTCGACGAGATTTGGAGATGCAGCATATTATGTGAAAAGACAGATGTATGCAAGCGCACTTGGAATAGTGGCAATGCTCTTTATTTCAAGAATCCCATATAAATTTTGGATGCAGGTTTCGACGCTTGCGTATTTTGTGGCACTGACACTTTGTACAGCAGTTATTTTTGTCGGAACAAGTGCTAAGGGACAGTCGAGATGGTTTAGAATCGGACCAATCCAGTTCCAGCCGTCTGAGATTGCAAAAATTGCAGTCATTATTTTCCTTGCGACGATTATCTACAAAACACCAAAACGCATTGGTGAGTTCAAAAGCCTGGTTAAGATTATGCTTTTTATTCTGCCGATTTTTGCAGTAGTTGCTTATAATAACCTGAGTACGGCGATTATTATTTTAGGAATTGCTGTTTGTATGCTCTTTGTTGCGAGCCCTAAATATTTGCAGTTTATCATAATGGGAATGGGGGTAGGCTTGTTTGGTGCGCTTTTTATCCTGCTGGCCTCTTACCGTGCAGAGCGTGTTATGATCTGGCTGCACCCGGAGGATTATGAAAAAGGGTATCAGACATTACAGGGATTATATGCGATTGGTTCGGGAGGACTCTTCGGAAAAGGTTTAGGAGAGAGTATGCAGAAACTTGGCTTTATTCCAGAGGCACAGAATGATATGATCTTTTCTGTTATATGTGAGGAACTTGGCCTTTTTGGTGCTGTCTGCCTGATCCTGCTGTACCTGCTTATTATATGGCGTCTGATGATCATTGCAAACAATGCATCGGATCTTTATGGGGCATTGATCGTAGTTGGCATTATGGCACATTTGGCAATTCAGGTATTGCTTAATATTGCGGTTGTGACAAATACAATACCAAATACAGGAGTATCACTGCCGTTTATCAGTTACGGAGGAACATCCATATCAATTTTACTGGCGGAGATGGGATTAGCACTTTCTGTGTCGAGGGGAATTAAATTAGAGGTTGCCTGATTATGAGGATCAAAGAACAGAGAAAAAGAAAAAAAAGAAGAAAAATCGGGGTATGTATATTTCTGATCGTTTTGATGTTAGCTGCGATTGCTGCCTTTGTCGTGGTAAAGGTATTTACAGTTCAGAATGTAGTTGTGGAAGGAAACAGCCTTTATTCAGCGGATCAGATTAAAAATATGGTGTTAAACGATGATTATTCATGGAACAGTCTGTATGTAGACCTGAAATATCGTTTTGTGGACGTTGGGGAAGTGCCGTTTGTGGATACGATGGAAATATCACTGGATGATCCACATACGCTGCGGATCTCTGTTACGGAAAAAGGGATACTTGGAAGTTTTTATATAGATACGCTCGGACAGTATGCGTACTTTGATAAAGATGGATTTGTGGTAGAAACCTCGTCGGATGTGATTGAGGGGGTGCCGAAAATCACAGGAGTTACCTGCGACAGTGTGGTTTTATATGAAAAATTACCGCTTGAAGATACGAATTTATTACAGAATCTTTTGACACTGACACAATTATTGAAGAAATATGAACTTGAACCGGAAGAAATCCACTATGACAGTGCGATGCAGCCACAGCTCACCTACGGAGCGATAGCAGTCTATGTTGGCGCAGAGGATTTCCTGACACAGAAAATTGCAAGACTTTCCGCAATTATGCCACAGTTGTCGGGATTGTCCGGTATACTGCATTTAGAGACATGGACGCCGGATACGACAGATATTGTGTTTGACCGTGCAGATTTGTAAAAAAAAGTGTAATCTTTTTTGAAAAATCAGTTGATTAATTGTAAGAAAAATTATATTATAGGTTATATGAGTTTTTTAGCTGTAAATTTTAAGCTAAATGAAGGAGGAACTACCTTGCTGGAGATTAAGACAACAGAAGCGGATACCAGTGCAAAGATCATCGTGATCGGAGTAGGAGGAGCTGGTAATAATGCTGTAAATAGAATGATTGATGAGAGTATCGGAGGAGTTGAGTTTATCGGGGTAAATACGGATAAACAGGCTTTGGCACTCTGCAAAGCACCGACACTGATTCAGATTGGTGAGAAGCTGACAAAAGGACTTGGGGCAGGAGCACAGCCAGAGATCGGTCAGAAAGCCGCTGAGGAGAGCATGGAAGAGTTATCTGCAGCAGTAAAAGGTGCGGATATGGTTTTCGTAACCTGCGGTATGGGTGGTGGAACCGGAACAGGTGCTGCACCGGTTGTTGCGAAGATTGCAAAAGAGCAGGGAATCTTAACCGTCGGTGTCGTGACAAAGCCATTCAAATTTGAAGCAAAACAGCGTATGTTAAATGCACTTTCCGGTATTGACCGTTTAAAAGAGAGCGTTGATACACTGATTGTGATCCCGAATGATAAACTTTTAGAGATCGTAGACAGACGTACAACCATGCCGGATGCATTAAAGAAAGCGGATGAAGTATTGCAGCAGGCTGTTCAGGGAATCACAGACCTGATCAATCTGCCGGCACTGATCAATCTTGACTTTGCCGATGTTTCCACTGTTATGAAGGACAAGGGAATGGCACATATCGGTATTGGTAATGCCAAGGGTGATGACAAGGCTATTGAAGCCGTAAAACTTGCAGTTGCAAGTCCACTGTTAGAGACAACGATCAATGGTGCATCCCATGTTATCATCAATATTTCCGGTGATATTTCCCTGATGGATGCGAATGATGCAGCAAGCTACGTTCAGGATCTTGCGGGCGATAATGCCAATATTATTTTTGGTGCGAAGTATGATGAGTCTATGACAGATGAGGCTACGATCACAGTTATCGCAACAGGACTTGAGAATGCGGCAGCAGCACCGAAGAGTAAGATCATGCCGGATCTTCGCTATGGAAATGCATCAAACGTTACAAGACCGGTTGGAACACCTGGAATCAACAGACAGGCAGCAAATCTTGGTGCAAGTGTACAGGCACATGCACAGACACAGACACAGACAGCTGCACCGTCATTTTCTGGTATTCAGAGACCACGGCAGCCTGAGAGCACGGTACAGCCAATGGATATTAAGATTCCTGATTTCCTTAAGAATTCAAGAAAGTAATATCTAAGATAAAACATAACAATAAATTTGCCAGCAAAGTATGCAATTTATAGTATCAGTATGTACATTAGAAGAGAGATTTATGCGTATGCAAAGACGCATAAATCTCTTTTTGCGTCTTTAGAGAAAATGATGCATGGAATATGTGACCGCTTGTCGAAAATAAGAGATGATTTGAGGGATTTGGAGGACTTGTTTTGACAAAAAGTAAAACGATATTGTTTTATAATGGCAATAAAGATACAAAAGAATCTGGAGAAAAGAGGTGAGGCGAGATATATGTATTTTATGCAGATGTGTTCCTGCTTGAAAATCTGTTTATGGATTACATGGCAATACTTGGCTGTAATTGCCTGTTGAAACGGA
The DNA here is from genome assembly GCA_003483745.1 of Roseburia sp. Taxonomy (GTDB): domain Bacteria; phylum Bacillota; class Clostridia; order Lachnospirales; family Lachnospiraceae; genus Roseburia. The sequence continues at coordinate 30,804 of DMYD01000059.1, forward strand.
GGGTACATGCAGGGCGGCTTTTTTCGGTATCACTTATATTTTCGCTGTTTCATCTGTTTTTGGTGTGTTTGATCCAAAACAGGATGCTGTATTGTCTGATTGCACATTTTGTGTTAAATACGGGAATGGTTTTTTTCTGTTTTGGCTGGGAAGGAAAACGTGTTTATCTGGAGAACTGGATCGTAACTTATTTTATATGTGTGATACAGGGAGGCATGCTTGAATGGCTTTTAGAACAGCAGATATTTTCGCAGAGTGAAATTTTGCAGATGCTGATTGTGATGGCAGCGGTTATTACGGCAGTGATCTATTTTGGGGAAAGACGCATTTACGGAAATCATATATATCCTGTTGAGTTAAAAAATGGAGAAAGGTGTATCAGACTGCATGCATATTGGGATAGCGGAAATCAGCTGGCGGATCCGTATACAGGACAGGAAATCAATATTTTATCGCAAGCCGTGGCGGGAAAAATCTTTTCCGGGGAAAAGAATCTGATCCGTTTTGTGCCATACCGGTCATTGGGGGAAAAAAGCGGGTTGATTGCGGTGACGAATGTGGATGAAATGATTATTTTTCAAGGAAAACGAGCAGTAAAAATTGCACATGCAGCGATCGGAACGGCAGATAAGATGCTGTTTGACGGTAAGGAATATGAAATGATCCTGAATGCTTCGAGCATTATGCCACAGGGCAGCAAGATGGAAAATAAAAATTAAGGTGGAATAGGAAATGTACATAAAATTTGCGATACCAAAGATAAAAACGATGATATTTCCTGGTATTTTTCGGAAGAAAAAAGATGAGGTGCATTATATCGGAGGCGCAGAGATACTTCCGCCGCCGCTTGCCGGTGAAGATGAGGCAGTGTGCATAGAAATGCTTACAAGTGATGAGAGCGGGCCAATTGCAAGAAAAAGGCTGATTGAGCATAACCTGCGGCTGGTGGTATATATTGCAAAAAAATTTGACAATACCGGTGTTGGCGTAGAGGATCTGATTTCTATTGGTACCATTGGACTGATCAAGGCAATTAATACATTTAATCCTGGAAAAAATATTAAACTGGCAACCTATGCTTCAAGGTGCATTGAAAATGAAATCCTGATGTATCTGCGGCGGAACAGCAAAACAAGAATGGAGGTATCCATTGATGAACCATTAAATGTCGACTGGGATGGAAATGAACTATTACTTTCTGATATATTGGGGACGGATGAGGACGTGATCTATCATGATATTGAAACGGATGTGGAACACCGGCTGCTTAAAACGGCGATTGGAAAACTATCCGGCAGGGAACGAATGATCATTGAACTGCGGTTTGGGTTAAACTCCATTGACGGTGAGGAAAAAACCCAGAAAGAAGTTGCGGATATGCTTGGCATTTCTCAGTCCTATATATCCAGACTGGAGAAAAAGATTATGGGAAGACTGAAAAAAGAAATTGTGCGCCTGGAGTAAATACCTTCTGCTATTGTTGCACAAAATAACAAAATAGTTAAAAATTATTTAAAATATGAAAAAATATTGTGCATATAGCTGAAAAATAGTATAATGAAAGAAAAGCAGACAGAATGGGGGACTTCATATGGTATTGGAATTTTTAGGCGCAGCACATGAGGTAACAGGCAGTTGTCATTATCTATCATTTGGAGATAAACATATATTGATAGATTGTGGTATGGAACAGGGACCGGATTTGTATACAAACCAGGAAATTCCGGTCAATGCAGCGATGATCGATTATGTGTTTGTGACACATGCACATATAGATCATTCCGGATTATTACCGCTTTTATATAATCATGGTTTCCGCGGCAAAATATATTGCACATTAGCAACCAATGAACTCTGTAACATTATGCTGAAAGACAGTGCACATATCCAGATGTTCGAGGCAGAATGGCGTAACCGGAAAGCAAAACGTGCCGGTAAACCGGAAGTGGTTCCTCTCTACGATATGAATGATGCGATGAGTGTACTGAGCCATTTTGTGCCGTGCGATTATCAGAAAAAGATCAAAGTCTGTGATGGACTTGAGGTCCGCTTTGTGGATGCCGGACATCTGCTTGGATCTTCAAGTATTGAAATGTGGGTACAGGATGATGATGGCACAGAGGTAAAATTGGCATTTTCCGGTGATATCGGACCGGGCAACCGCCCGCTCATCAAAGATCCGGAATATATCAAAGATGCCGATTATGTGATCATGGAGTCGACCTACGGTGACAGAAAACATAATACACCTCCGGATTTCGCGATTGCCCTTGCAAAAGTGATCAAAGAAACGCTGTATGAACGTGGAGGCAATTTGGTCATTCCTGCGTTTTCTGTAGGCAGAACGCAGGAGATGCTTTATTTCATACGCAGGATCAAGAGTGAGCATCTGCTGCCGGAATTTGAAAATTTTGAGGTATACATAGACAGTCCGTTAGCAGTTGAGGCAACAAGTATTTTTAACAAGAGCGTGGAAGAGTGCTTTGATGAAGATGCAAGAGCACTTGTACAGCAGGGGATTAACCCGATCGGATTTCCGGGACTTAAAATGGCGATCACAAGTGATGAGTCAAAAATGATCAACTTTAATGATAATCCGAAAGTTATCATCTCTGCATCCGGGATGTGTGAGGCGGGACGTATCCGCCACCATTTGAAGCACAATCTGTGGAGAAAGGATTCCACAATTTTATTCGTGGGATATCAGGTGCCTGGAACGCTTGGTTTTTCACTGTTGAATGGTGCAAAAGAGGTAAGACTCTTTGGTGAGACAATTGATGTTGCCGCTAGGATTGAGAATCTTCCGGGCATCAGTGGCCATGCGGATGTGGAGCAGCTTACAAAGTGGGCTGCAGCTTTCGAAAATAAGCCGAAAAAAGTATTTGTGGTACACGGGGAAGATAAAGTTACGGAGCAGTTTGCAGATCATTTAAAGGATACCTTGGGTTATGATGCATATGCACCGTTTCCGGGAGATGCATTTGACCTGGTAACCGGAGAGCAGGTACGCGAAGGATCGAAAGAACGGGCAGAGAAGAAAACAACGGAGAAGAGCCGTGCAGCAAGCAATGTATTTGCAAGACTGCTTGCAGCAGGGCAGAGACTTCTTACAGTTATTAATAAATGTGAAGGAATGCCAAACAAAGAACTCGGCAAATTTGCAGATCAGATCAATGCCCTGTGTAATAAGTGGGATCGTTAAAGCGACAGATAATGGCGGATGGACTTTAACGCAGATTTCTCTAAGCGGCTGACCTGAGCCTGGGAGATATGGATCTCGTCAGCCACTTCCATCTGTGTTTTTCCCTCAAAAAAGCGAAGCTTTAAAATATAATTTTCGCGTTCGTTTAACCGGTCAAGGGCATCGTTTAGGGACAGTTCTTCGATCCAGTTTTCTTCCCGGTTTTTCTTGTCGCTGATCTGATCCATGACATAGAGGGTGTCACCACCATCGGTGTAGACCGGGTCATAAAGACTGAGCGGGCTTTGAATGGCATCGAGGGCAAAGACGATGTCTTCTTTGGAGATACCGGATTCGGCGGCAATTTCGTCGAGAGTGGGTTCTTTGTTTTCTGTTTTAGAGAGAAATTCTTTTGTATGGATTGCCTTGTAGGCAGTGTCCCGCAGGGAACGGCTGACGCGGATTGAATTATTATCGCGAAGGTAGCGGCGGATTTCACCTATGATCATGGGAACAGCGTAAGTGGAAAACTTAACTCCGATTGTAGGATCAAAGTTATCGATGGATTTGATCAGACCGATGCAGCCAATCTGAAATAGATCATCTACGTTTTCATGATTGCCGGAAAAACGTTTGATGACGCTTAATACCAGCCTGAGATTTCCTTTGATATAAGTGTCTCTGGCATCGGTATCACCCTGCTTGATCCTTGCAAACAGAGCGTCTTTTTCATCTTCCTTCAAAATGGGAAGCTTTGCGGTGTTGACACCGCAGATTTCTACTTTATAAGAAGCCATGCTGTTTATCCTCCGGAATTTCATATTTACCATAAAGAGCATGCTTCAAACAGACAAATTTTATTCAGAAATTAACTTTTTTTCCAATGAGATTCGTGCTAAAATAAAAAGGTATCAAAAACCAGAATAGAGTGTGGTGCAGTGATGATGAAAGATATGATCGATAAGAGAAATGAGCGGGAACAGATTGCAAGGAGTATTATCAAATATTGGAATGTGAACTATATTCCAAGAACGCAGGCTGATCCCGAAATACAGAAACAGACGGCGGAAGCAGAAAATGCGCAAAATAAGACAGCAGAAAAAAGTACGCAGGAAGACTACAATAAGGCAACGAACTCATATTCGGGTAAATATGGTCAGGAGAAGGATTTAGACGAAGTGACGAAAGATCAGATTGACAAGATTCTCCATGAGAAGGCAGAACATATTCACCAGTTGTTTGAAAATGAGGGAGTTGAGTAACCGTTTTTTCCTGTTTTGCATATGATATCATAAGGAAAAAGATAGAGGAATCAAGATGTCTGAGATCATACTTCGCAAATACCATGGAGTTGGCAATGATTATCTGATCTTTGATCCGAAGAGAAATGATGTTGCCTTAAATGAAAGGCTGATAAGGCAGCTGTGTAGACGCAATATTGGTGTCGGTGCGGATGGAATTTTATACGGACCGGTTATTGAAGATAAAAAAATTAAAGTACGAATTTTTAATCCGGATGGAAGTGAAGCTGAAAAAAGCGGCAATGGCATCCGGATTTTTTCAAAATATTTAAAAGATGCCGGATATGTAAAAGAAAGACAGTATTATCTGACCACGAAAGCAGGGGATACTCTTGTGACATTTTTGGATGATGCGGGGAGTTGTATGCGTGTGGATATGGGATATGCAGTATTTGAGGCAGAACAGATCCCGGCAGTGGGGTTTGAAGGAGAAGTTGTGGGGGAGTCGATTTTTTTTGGCGACAATTTTTATAATGCAACCTGTGTATCGATGGGAAATCCTAATTGTGTGATTATGCTTGAGAGAGCGGATCAGGAGAAAGCACTGCGGTTAGGTCCATACGTGGAAAATGCAAAATATTTTCCGAACCGGATCAACATGCAGCTTTGTCAAATTGTAGATAAAAAAAATATACGGGTTGAAATTTATGAGAGGGGAGCAGGTTATACATTTGCTTCCGGTACCGGAGCCTGTGCAGCGGCAGCAGCTTCTCACCGTCTCGGATTGGTTGGGGATGAAGTGACCGTACATATGCACGGTGGAGATCTTTTCATAGAGTTTGAAAAAGACGGAAGGATTTTTTTGACAGGACCGGTTGTGTATATTGGAAAGATTACGGTAGCAGAGCAGTTTTTTGCCTGATAAAAAACGAAAGTGGCGGAAAGAGAGGAAATGGTTTACAATGAAAGAACGATATCAATTACGCCATGCGGCGGGGGCATACTGGCTTTTGGATATGGAACAGGGGCAACAATATAAAAATCCATTCATGTTAAATGAGTGTGGTGCAAATATTTATCGTGCGTGCGTTTCAGGAATGTCTGAGGATGAGATCATACAGGCATTTGTGAAAGAATATGAAATAACAGTCTCCTGTGCACAAAGTGATGTGAAACAGTTTATGGCAGAGTTAAGACAACAGGGAATTATTTGAGAATGGAGCAGGTATGAATATATTGCTAGTTGGGAATGCCGGGAATTTTATGCGGCTTATGATCAATAGACTGAATAAAGAAGGACACAGGGTTTTTGTGCTGACCGAGGAACCAAAGAAAGGATATAGTTTAAAGAAAGTATTTGAGGTGTATCATTTTTCGTATGAGGATGCCTGTGTGCGGGAGGTATTAGAGAGCATCATGCCTCAGGTGATCGTTTTTCTGGGGGCATATGACCATAATTTTTTCTGGAACAGGGTGGAAAACACGGCTGCATCCTATGCAGCAGGACTTACGAATATACTGATGAATTATATCGCTTTGAAAAAAGGCAGGTTTGTTTATCTTTCTTCAGAGAGTGTTTTTGATGGCAAAAGTGCACAGCTTATGACAGAGGACGATCCTACCGGTGCATACAGCAAGAGAGGGCAGGCAATCGCTATCGGAGAAGATATCTGTAAAAATTACGCCCGGATGGGGAATGATATTGTGGTTTTGCGCATGGATCATTTGTATGGGGAGATACGAAAAAAAGAAGACACGGATACGCTCTGTGCAAGAATGTGTTTCGAGGCTGCCCAAAACGGCGAGATTCTTGCATCAAAGAATGAAAAAATAATGCTTCTGCATGAGGCGGATGCAGTGGAGTTTATCTATCAGATAATGGTGGCAAAAGAGCATAAACATACCCTATATCAGCTGTCTTCCGGGGAAAAGGTGTCCCGGTATGAACTTGCATGGGCAGTTGCCGTGGGGATGGAGAATGAAGTCAGTGTTATAGAAGAAGAGAATGAAAAATACCGGGAAGTTATGCTTTCCGGTAAAAGATATGAGGAAGAGTTTGGAATCCGTGTGCTTCATCACGCAGCAACAGATGTGGAAAAGATTGCGGCTTATTTCAGCAGACATGCATCTGAATTTATAGATGCAGGTCCCAAAAAGGGAAAGCTGTTTCAAAGATTAGGTGGCAGAACGAAGGAAATCATAACAAATCTGATTCCTTTTATGGAAAATCTCATATGTTTTGTTCCCTTTTTTATGTTAAATAACCGTGCAGTTGGAAGTGAATATTTTCAAAATATTGATTTTTACCTTTTATATGTGCTGTTATTTGCTATTGTATATGGACAGCAGCAGGCAACGTTTTCTGCATTGCTTGCCGTGGCGGGGTATTGCTTCCGGCAGATGTATTACAGGAGCGGATTTGATGTCATGCTTGACTATAATACCTATGTCTGGATCGCACAGCTTTTGATCTTAGGTCTGGCAGTTGGATATCTAAGAGATCAGCTTCGTGCAATGAGGGAGGAACAACGGCATGAGGTATCCTATTTATCCAAGCAGTTAGATGATATTTCAGATATTAATGTCAGCAATGTCAGGGTAAAAGAAATTCTTGCAAATCAAATTGTAAACCAGAATGACAGCTTTGGAAAATTATATGAGATTACATCCAGCTTAGAGCAGTACGAACCCTGCGAGGTACTTTTCTATGCAGCGGAAGTGCTTGCAAAACTGATGGGAAGTAAAGATGTGGCAATTTATACAGTGGCGAACAGATCTTACGCGCGGCTTTTTTCTGCAACCTCGGTAAAAGCGCGCAGTCTTGGCAATTCGATCAATTACAGCGAAATGGATGCTATGTATACGGTACTTGCAGAGAAAAAAGTTTATATTAATAAAAATATGGATGAGAGATATCCGCTTATGGCAAATGCCATTTATTCGGAAGACGAGATGCAGCTGATTTTAATGATCTGGGGAATCCCGTGGGAAAGGATGACGTTAGGGCAGGCAAATATGCTGACGGTCATCGGTTATCTTATTCAGAATGCGGTGGTGCGTGCCAATCGTTATATTGCCGCTTTAGAGCAGCAGCGTTACATAAAAGGTACGAACATATTAGAGCCGGAAGCCTTTTTGGCACTTGTAAAGGCGTACTTAAATGCGCGCGATAAGGGATTGACACAATGTGCGCTGCTTTTTGTGGATACCAGGGAGACTGATAGGAATGAGATTGGAAAACGGCTCACAAAGCTTCTTAGACAAAGTGACTATGTTGGCGAACTCGAAGATGGAAGAATGTATGCGCTTCTTGCAAACACGAATGCAAAGGATGCAAAAATGGTAAGAGATAGATTTGAAAAAGAGGGTGTATCCTGCCGGATTCAGGAGGATATATTTTTATGACGGCTGAGGAAAAGAAATTTTGTATTCTGCTTCTGATCAATACAGTTGTTGCTATTGTGTATGTGATAGGAAACTGTCTGGTCAGGCGTGAGGAGAAAAAGACAGATATTCTGATGAAGGGAATTATTATGTTTCTCTGTCCGGTTGTAGGACCATTGTTCTTTTTTGCCGGACTTGTGTTTAATAAAGTATTTTTCCGGCAAAATGTAGATCTTGAGGATGTTATTTTCAGCAAGGAACGTGTAAAGACACATCTCCGCGCGGACGAGGAGCGGGAGGGAAATTTAGTGCCGATCGAAGAGGCACTTGCAATCAGTGATAAAGACAGCTTAAGAACACTGGTAATGAACGTGGTCCGTGGAGATGTACAGAATTCTCTGGCATCCATCTCGCTTGCTTTAAACAGTGAGGACACAGAAACGTCACATTATGCCGCTACGGTATTAAGGGATGCATTGAACGATTTCAGAAAGCGTTCACAGGAACTTTATCTGCAGATGAAACAGGAGGGAACGGATGCGGCAGAAGCTGCCTGTATTCTGATCGAATATATGCATGGAGTATTGATACAGGGAGTATTCCATGAAAAAGAGCAGCAGACTTATATTGATATGATGGAGGAGGCGTGCAGTTTCCTAAATGAAAAATATCAGGAGAAACTGCAGGCATCTTATATTGAGGGGCTTTGTATTCTGCTCCTTAAGATAAAGGACTTTAAGCGCATGAAATACTGGTGCGATAAAAGCAGAGAACTGTATCCGAAGGAATTATCTACCTATACCTGTTATTTAAAGCTTTATTTTACAGAGGGAAATAAAAAAGATTTCTTTGATGAATTGGAAAAATTAAAAAATTCAGATATTGTGATCGACAGGGAGACATTGGATCTGATTCGTATTTTTAGTTAAAGGGGGGTGATGACAGTGTCGATGAAAGTTCTGACTGTATTACAGTTTATCAGTATTTTTGCAATTTATACAGGACTTTTTATAGCGGTTCCGGCACTGCTGTTACACCGCAGGGTAAAAGATGAAATATTTCCGGTACGTTTTTTCTTTTATATTGTACTAGGTCATTTTTATCTGATCAATCTGGTATTATTTCTTCAGTTATTCCACATTTCGGGAAGATTTACACTGATTTTAGGAAGTGCACTTCCGGTCGTCATATCTTTGATCCGTACGAAAAGAGTTTCGCCAAAAAAAATTGGACATATTATAGGAAACAGCACATCCCATGTGATCCGGGAGACACTTGGCATCAAATTGCTTCTTTTGGAAATGGGACAGTGGATCGGCGGAAAGGTTAAGCTATTGTTCGGCAGGATGCGCAGACAGATGATTATGCATTTTGTAGACTGGGCACTTTTTGTGGCTTTTACCGCAGTTGTTTTGGTGATGTATGGCACAAATATGATAAATACCTACGGCTATTGTGCGTCCGATATACCGGTACATAATTACTGGATCAATGCGATGGGGGACAATGAGGTATTTGTGAATGGAATCTATCCGTTTGGATTTCACTGTGTGATCTATTATATTCATACGGTATCCGGTATAGAAACATATGTGCTGCTCCGTCTTTTTTATGTAGTGCAGGCCTTATATATCCATTATGTGCTTCTGGCATTTTTGAAAGCGTGCTGCAAAACGTCATACTGCGCGTGGGGCGGCGTGTTTGTCTATGTGCTTGCTGCATTCTTTAGTGATAATACCTTTATGCGCTATTACAGTTCGCTCCCGCAGGAATTTGGAATGATATTTATTCTGCCGGGAATTTATTTTATGTTTGCATTTTTAAAAGAGCGGAAGCTGGAAGCAGATAGATGTGTACAGGAAAAAAATACCGCCGGGTTAAAAACCTTTAAGTGCAGAAGTACCCGTTATCTGATGGGATTTGTTGCGGGATTTGGGCTTACGCTGATCGTGCATTTCTATGACACGATGGCAGCGGGACTGCTCTGTATTGGTATCGCCGGCGGATATCTGTTCCGTATTTTCAAAAAGGAGTATTTTTTCCGGATTCTTGCGACAGGTATCTTAAGTATTTTTCTGGCGGCACTGCCGATGGGAATTGCATTTTTACAGGGAACACCGTTGCAGGGATCGCTTGGCTGGGGACTCAGCGTGATTAACGGCAGTAATTTAGAAGATGAAGAAGATGGGGAACTGGATGATACAGTCAGTGAAAATGAAGAGATAACCACACAGGGATCGGCAGATCAAAGCATATCAGATGGTTTGGATGCGGCTGGGAAAACGATGTCCGGCTATAGTGTGGGAGAAACGGAATCAACAGAGAGCCTGGAAGTAAAAACAGCAGTTCCGATGACACTGACGGAGAAAATCCGTTTCCGGGTTAAGGATATTGCGAAAAATGGATTGAATTATCTCTGGACGGAGGTACATAATGTTGTACTGCATCGGGCGGGCGTTCCATGGCGGATGTTTATATTTGGCTGTGAGGGATTTTGTCTGATAGGAGGACTTTTGTTTGTACTCACAGGAAAACAGGATTATGGAGCGGGATTAATGTCTGTGGGATTTGGTCTGTTGTTCCTGATGGTGCTGCTTGGGGCATGGCATTTTGGATTGCCGCATATTATGGATCCAAGCAGGTGCAGTATCTATGTTGCATATATGATACCGGTCGCAATAGGGCTTGGAACGGACGGTGTGGTCACGTTAGTATTCGGATTCTTAAAACGTGATGTCTGGATGCATGCGGTTTCACTGTTGACATCAGCGGCATTGGTTGCGGTGCTTGTCTATGGAAATGAGATCCGTACCCCGGCAGTACTGACTGCATTAGAATCGAATGCGGCGATCACCTGTCTGGCAAATATAAAGAGGGAGAATGAAAATTATAAATATACAATCTGTTCTGCAAATGATGAACTGCGAATGATGGAAGATTATGCACGTCATGATGAGACAATCACATTTCTGCGCCGTATGGAAGGGGATGCGGTCAATGGAAATCTGACAATTCCGACAGATCGTGTATATTTCTTTATTGAGAAAATACCACTTGACTATACAGTATCGTACGAGGGAAGCGGTCAGAGAATCTCAAGTGAGGGAGCGGAAAAACCGCTGCCGACAGCCGGAGATATCTCTGTTTACGAGGGTGAAAACAGATGGATTGTAATGTCCCGGATGTATTATTGGGCACAGGCATTTATGGAATTGTACGGAAAAGAAATGCAGGTATATTATGAAACCGATGATTTCGTCTGTTATGTGGTAGAGCAGAATACTTACAGTTTATACGATTTTTCAATTGACTACGGATACAATTGACAGAAACAATAAAGGCTGCAGAATGAAATGAATTTGGAAAGGAAAATGTGATGGTATCCCGAAGAAATTTTGCTACAATCACGACCATGCTGGTTATTTTACTTTTTATGTTTCAGTTTACAGGTGTGATGAAAGAAAAATTAAGTAAATACGGAATCAATGAGTATGGAGAGAGCGCGCAGACAGAGCTGACAAAAAAAGATATGTTTTTGGCATCCGGACAGAGCATGCAGCAAATGGCAGATGTACTTTATGTCGGAGACAGCGAAGCGGAAAAAAATACTGTAAAATGGTGGTGTACATACAGCAAGCGGGAATTTCGGACAGAAACATCTCTGAGCACCATCACATCAGAGGATAGAGAACTGCCGGATGTTCTGGTCTTAGATGGAACATGTATCCGTACAGGGGATGATATGAATGTGGTCAGCGATGCGGTGGAAAAAGGTGTGAATATTGTAATCTCAGGGCTGCCGGATGTATCTGAAATAGAAAAAAATAACCGCCTGAGAAAACTGCTTGGAATCCGTTATGTGGAACAGAAGGAGGTAAAACTCGATGGCATACATTTGTTTGAAGGTTTTTTGCTTGGTGGGGAGGTAATCTATCAGGCAGAAGATCAAGAGGATGAAAAAAATCAGGATATGGAACTTGAAATTCCATGGTATGTGACTGGTGAGGGAACGAAAAGTTATATGGTTGGAATGTTAGACGATGTTCCATCAGACAGTGGAAAACAGCCTGCGATCATATGGAGAAACAGTCTGGAAAATGCTTATGTGTTCTGCATTAACGGAGATTATTTAAAAGAAAACTCCGGTGTTGGAATCTTAGATGCGATGATGGCAGAGGCATCTTCGGTTGAGATTTATCCGGTGATCAATGCACAGAACCTGGTGATCGCCAATTATCCGGGATTTGCGACGGAAAATGAAAATGAAATGGAGAAAATATACAGCCAGCCGCAGAAAGCACTGTTTCGCGAAATCATATGGCCTTCTTTAGTTTCAATTGAGCGCAAAATTGATGCGAAACTGACATGTATGATGACACCGCAGTTTGATTACGAAGATGAAAATGAACCGCGGGAGGGAGAAGCGGCATATTATCTGAAATTGTTAAAAGAAGAGTACGGGGAAGCGGGACTTTCGTCTGGCAATGTATCAGGTGCCGGATTATCAGAAAAGATAGAGAAAGATGAGCCGTTTTGGAAAGAAGAAGCGCCGGATTATGATTTCAGATCACTATATCTGGAAAAGGAAGATGAAATCGGCGATGCCTTAGAATGTGAAAAACTTGGTGGAATAAAGACGATTGCAATGAAAAAATCACAGACTTCTGAGGAGCCGGTGGTTTCCTATGCAGATGAAGACGTGACACTGCAGCGTGCTACCGGGGACGGCATAAATCATACGTTTTCGGATGATTTCAGACAGAGATGTATTCAGACTGCACTGGGGTATTCGAATACGGTGTGGAATCTTCTCACGGCTGCATACCCGGAGAAAAAATCTGATTCCTGGGAGGTTATGTCGAAAGGAGCGGCATCTAATATCTGCACTTATCAGAAACCTTTTAGGGCATTTGATGAGACGACACTTTCAAAGAGTGATCAGAGAATCCGGAGATTTTTTGCACTTTCTTATTCGACAGAATATAAAGATAATATGATTTCTCTGCATGTCGGAGGATTAGAGGAGGAAGCATGGTTTTTACTGCATACGGGAACGCACAAAATAGAAGAAATACAGGGAGGAAGTTATTCTGTAGTGGAGGATGGTGTTTACCTGATCTGTGCAAAAAATGATGAAGTGACGATCCGGTTGAATGAGGAAGAAGAAAAACAATTGTTTTATTACGAGGATTGAGAATGAAAGTTTGTATTGTAGCAGAGGGATGCTATCCTTATGTGGTAGGTGGTGTTTCCAGTTGGATCAACAGTATGATAAAGGCTTTTCCGGACATCGAATTTGTGATGCTTTCCATCGTGGCAAACCGTTTGTATCGCGGTAAATTTGTCTATGAATTGCCAGAAAACGTGTCCGAGGTCTATGAACTTTACTTAGAAGATTATGATTGGGTAGAGCAGAAGAAAAATAAAAAACTGCACCTGCACCAGACGGAATATGAGGCATTGCGGTCATTATTTTTAAACAGGAATGTTGAGTGGGATACATTGTTTACGTTGTTTGAAAAGAAAAAATTCTCATTGAATGCGCTTTTGATGGGAGAAGATTTTCTGAATGCAGTAAGGGAATGTTATCAGCTCAGATATCCGCAGGTCGTTTTTTCCGATTTCCTGTGGACGATGCGTTCCATTTATCTGCCGCTGTTTCTGACGTTGAAGATGGAACTGCCAAAGGCAGATCTGTATCACTGCGTTGCGACCGGATATGCAGGTGTGATCGGAAGTATGGCAAAAAAAAGATATGGATGTGGACTTATGGTTTCCGAACATGGAATTTATACCAGGGAGCGTGAGGAAGAACTGATCCGTGCAAAATGGGTAGGAGGCATCTATAAAAATATCTGGATCGAACAGTTTAAAAAAATGTCACTGCTCGCATACCGGTATGCAGACCAGGTGACCTGTCTTTACAAACATGCCATGGAACTTCAGATTGAACTTGGATGTCCGGCAGAAAAAATAAAGATCACACCGAATGGTATTGATGCTAAGAGGTTTGTCAGATGCCTTGAAGAAGACAGGAAGGAAGATGACACAGTGAATGTCGGAGCAGTGCTAAGGATCGCGCCAATTAAGGATGTCAAAACAATGATAAGGGCGTTTGCCTATGCTAAGAAGGAGGTCCCTAAACTTGCGCTGTGGATCATGGGACCGTCCGATGAAGAAAAAGAATATGCAAAAGAATGTTTTGAACTGGTGGATCTGCTTGGGGTTGAGGATGTGATCTTTACCGGAAGAGTCGATGTGACAGAGTATCTTGGGAAAATGGATATGACGATACTTACGAGCATCAGCGAGGGGCAGCCGCTTACGATCTTAGAGAGCTTTGCAGCAAAAAAGCCGGTGATCGCAACGGATGTAGGTAACTGTAGAGGGCTGATCTATGGGGAAGGCGATTCATTTGGGGAAGCCGGGATCATTACGCATATCATGAATGTGGAGGAGATTGCAGCAGCGATGGTAGATCTTGCACGCCACAGGGAAAAGAGAATTGGCATGGGAGAGAACGGATATCGCAGATTAAAGAGCCGGTATCTTGTGGAAGATATGAAAGAAACCTACCGGCAGATCTACCGGCAGTTTGAGGATGCAGGCAAAGAGAAAGAAAAGAAAGGGGATGCGTGATCCATGGCAGGAATAGGTGTAAAACTACAGAAAATATATGACAGGCGTACGATTCTTGCAAATCTGGCAGGATTCGGGTACAGTACCATGGTTACAATCGCACCGATGTTTGTTGTAATCGGCAATGTGATGCTGATGAGCCATTTCCTTGGATACGAGACAGTAGGGTATGCGAGAAGAGGTTTATTTTCTGGTACGGTACTTTACATTTTTATTTTTTCCCTGCTGATTGCAGCGCCATTTAACGCTGTATTATCAAGATATATGTCCGATATTATTTATGAAGAAAAGTACGAAGATATTCTGCCGTGCTATGATGTCGGGTTATTTTTAAATATTTGTTTCGGATGTATGTTTGCAATTCCGTTCTGTATCAGGGAGTATCTGACCGGACAGGTGGATCTGGTATTTGTATTTACCGGATTTTGCGGGTTTATAGCGCTTCTTCTGGTATTTTATTCCATGCTTTATCTGTCTATCTGTAAAGATTACCAGAAAATATCGTTGTTTTTTCTTCTGGGAATGGCAGCTGCATTCGGGCTTGCATGGCTGCTTGTAAAAGTTTTTCACAGGGAGATCATATACAGTATGCTTCTGTCACTTACGATCGGATTTTTCCTGACAGCAGCGATATCGGCGGCAACGATAAAGAGCTACTTTAAAAGAAACAGTCATCAGTACCGCAAAGTGCTTCGGTATTTTAGACTTTACTGGCATCTTGTTGCGACAAATCTGTTGTATACATTAGGACTGTATATACATAATTTTGTGTTCTGGACGACAGATTTAAAGATGACAGTGGCAGATACATTTGTTTATGCGCCGGCATATGATATGGCGACCTGTCTGGCGATGTTTACAAATCTTTCATCGACGATCATTTTTATCAGCCGTGTGGAAATGCATTTTCATGAAAGATACAAGGCATATTCAGAGGCTGTTATCGGTGGAAGATGGGAAGATATCAACAATGCAAAAAACAGGATGTTCCGCCAGCTTGCATCTGAGCTTATGAACCTTGTGAGAATCCAGTTTATTGTCTCGGTTGTGCTTTATCTGCTTTGCGTGATATTTTTGCCCGGACTGGGATTTTCGGGACTTGTAATGCAGATCTATCCGTGTCTTGCGGTCGGGTACTTTATTCTTTTTCTGCTCTACGCAGAATTGATTTTTCTGTATTATTTTAATGATATGACAGGGGCGCTTTTAACGGCGGTCTGCTTTTGTATGGGGACCTTCCTTGGAACACTGTTTTCAAAACAGCTTCCGGATCTCTGGTATGGTGCAGGACTTGTCATGGGAAGTTTTCTTGGATTTACCGTTGGATATTTCAGGCTTCGCTGGGTAGAACGTCATATGGATGTGCATATTTTCTGCCAGGGCGAATTATTTAAAATAAAAAGGGGAAGAAAACCTTCCGCAAAAAGTTATGACAGAAGAGAGGAGATAAAGGCATGATACTAAAAATATTACTGATAGGTTTTGGAGTGTTTTTACTCATTCTGGATCTTTTTATGTATGCAAGACAAAAACTGACCGATGGGATCGGACTTGGATGGGCGATTGTTTCTTTGGCATTTCTTGTGGCGGGAATTGTCGTAGCGCCGGATGCTGCTGTTTGCTTATGGAGCAGTGGAAAAGGCGGAATACTGCTTGCGTTTGCAGTATTTGTTGTCATAATCCTGTTTTTATTTAAAATCACCATGGCAGTGTCTGTTGTGGTGGTAAAAAACCAGGAATTAGCGATGCAGGTATCATTGCTCAATCAGGAAAATGAAAGAATATTGCAGGAACTGAAGGTGCTTGTGGATGAAAAAGAAAATATTATTCGTGATTAATACATTAGGCGGAGCCGGTGCGGAGATGGCACTTTTAGAACTGCTTGAAAAACTGATAAAGGAAAATGAAAAGACGAAAGACGTGCAGTACGAGATATCTCTTTATGTTCTGATGGGACAGGGAGAACTGATAAATCGGCTGCCCAAAACGGTCATATTAAAAAATAAATCCTATCAGCCGTTGTCGGTTTTACAGAAAAAGGGAAGATATTTTATGTACAGAACGATCCTTAAGACCATGTTTGTGCGGGGAACAATATTTTGCCTGTTACCATATCTTTTATCATCGCTTGCAGATATGATAAAGAAGAAAAAAATTTTGCCGGATAAACTGCTCTGGCGGGTACTCTCCGATGGAGGGGAACGGTTTACAGAGGAATATGATCTTGCGATTGCCTATTTAGAGGGGGGATCGGCGTATTACGTTGCAGACCATGTACGTGCAAAGAAAAAAGCAGCATTCATACATATCGATTACACAAAGGCGGGATATACCAGAAAACTGGACCGTGACTGTTATCTGAAATATGATGCCATATTCCCGATCGGGGAGGAGGTAAAAGAACAGTTCTTAAAGGTATATCCGGAATGCTGTGGGCGGACAAGAGTTTTCCATAATATTATCGATCCGGAAAAAATAAGAACCAAAGCATTACTGCCAGGTGGTTTCCAGGATGATTTTGGCGGTATCAGACTTCTTACGGTCGGACGACTGACAGAACAAAAATCTTATCCGGTTGCAATTTATGCAATGAAAAAAATCAAAGAAAGACATAAAAATGTTAAGTGGTATGTCCTTGGGGAAGGCCCGAAAAGAAAAGAACTTGAACACCTGATTGCTTCGTTAGGATTACAGAATGATTTTATTCTGCTGGGTTCTGCGGAAAATCCGTATCCGTATTATAAGCAGGCAGATATTTATGTGCATGCGACCGGGTTTGAGGGAAAAAGTATTGCGATACAGGAAGCACAGACGATCGGACTTCCCATTATTGCATCAGAGAGCAGCCGGGAACAGATTACGGACGGCTTGGATGGTATTTTATGCAGATTAGAACCGGAAGCAGTCTGTGAAGCGGTCTGTAAAATGGTGGAAGATGAGGAACTGCGAAAACGGTACCGGGAGGCATCACTTAAGAAAAATGTTGTCTACGAAAAAGACATGGAGCTGCTCACAGGGTTACTGTCTGGCTGATTGAAAGATATATGCAGCAAAAAAAGAGGGGTAAGATAGAAATGAAAAATCAAAAAGATCTATTGATTATTATGCCGGCGTACAATGAGGAAAAAAATATCGAGGCAGTGCTCTATGAGTTGGAAAAACCGGAAATCTCGTCCATTGCGGATATCCTTGTTATGAACGATGCTTCTTCCGATTCCACAAACTGGGTGGTAAAAGCGCATGGACACACGTTAGTCACACATGTGTTTAATCTTGGTTACGGCAGTGCGCTGCAGCTTGGGTATAAATATGCGATACGGAGAAAATACCAATACGTGATACAGATGGATGCCGATGGACAGCATGATGTATGTAATATTCCAAAGATTTATGAGAGACTCCGGCAGAAAGATGCAGATGGAAGATATCCGGATATTGTGCTTGGATCGAGATTCATGGAGGGCAGCTCTGATTTTCCGGTTTCTGTGACGAAAAAGCTGGCATATGCATTATTCCGAAAGCTGATCAAAATGACGACCGGACGCCATATCTGCGATCCGACGACCGGGCTTCAGGGACTTGACCGGAAGGCATTTTTATATTATTCGAAATATAAACATTTTGATGATAAGTATCCGGATGCAAATATGATCATTCAGATGCTGCTGCTTGGATTCAAAGTGGAAGAGATACCGGCGGTTATGCACAACAGACAGACTGGAGTCAGTATGCATTCGGGTTTAAAGCCTGTGATCTATATGTTCCGTATGGTTTTCTCGATCATTGGAGTGGTATTTCGTGTAAAAGTATTAAAAATTGACGCAGGGGCAGGGAAAGAAGATGTTTTTTTGGAAGAACAGAAATAAAAAACATTTGACAGCAATTCTCCCGGAGGAGAGCAGGAAAGAATGCACAAATCCGGGCAGGGGCTGGTACCATATTTATACGTTTACACTTGATAAAAGAGATGTGGAAGGACTTTTATATCTGCCGTTTTGGGATGAGGAGACACTGGCACTGGTACGGCTTGATATTGGAGCATTTCGGTGTAAGATCCTTTCAAAAGAGGCGCTGGAATATGCAGAGGAAATTTTAAAATGTTTTCATGACCGGGGAAAAGATATCATTCTGCGTGTGTTGTATGACACACAGGGAAAGGGAATGGAGCGGGAACCGGCATTATTTTCCATGGTTTTAACACATATGAAACAGCTTGGAACGGTTGTACGTGCGTATGAGAGTGATATTTTTATAACGCAGGGGTTGTTTGTCGGGAACTGGGGAGAAATGCACGGATCAAAATTTTTAGACCGGGAATATATCCGGGAACTTTATGCTGTATGGAGAGAAGCACTTGGAACAGACATTAAGATTGCGCTCAGAAAGCCATCTTTTTGCCGTATGGCAGTGGTAAAAGAGAATGAAAAAACAGTACCGGGTGTATTCGATGATGCAATTTTCGGCTCAGAAAATCATATGGGAACATTTGGTCAAAAGAAAAAAAAGGAAAGTACCTGGACAGACGACTGGTGCATGGCTGATGAACTGCTCTATATGCAGGAAAATTGTGGAATGATTCCGTTTGGAGGCGAGGTGCTTTCCGGACAGATGGCTGGTGCAAAGGAAACATTATGCACACTGCAGGATTTTCGTGTTTCCTATCTCAACAGTATTTATGAGGATCAGGTCTTAGAACAATGGAAGCAGACTGCGTACGGGGAATGGGGCAGTCTTTATCAGTATATCGGCGAACATTTAGGGTATCGTTTTGTGGCAAAGAACGCAGAGTTTTATTCTGACAGGATTGAGATTATGATAGAAAATACAGGATTTTCTAATATCTGTGATAAGGCAGAACTCATGTTGGTAAAGGAAAATGCTGATGGAACAGAGGAAACTTATACAGCGGATTATGATATACGGATGTTAGCAGGAGGAAAGACGGCAAAAATGACAGTTCCGTTTTCCGGGGTGCCGGATGAGAATGAAAGATTTTACCTGAAGCTGGTAAGGTGCAGAGGAAAAGCAGTAATCCGTTTTGCAAATGAGGGGGCCAAAGAACGGCTGTACCTCAGATAAAAAGGAGCACGAAAGAATATGACGAAAGAGACAGACAAGATCAGTGTGATCGTGCCAGTGTATAATGTGAAAGATTATTTAGAAGACTGCGTGCGGAGTGTTACAGATCAGACGTATCCTGATTTAGAGATCCTTTTAATTGATGATGGATCGGATGACGGATCCGGAGAGATTTGTGACAGGCTGCAGATGACCGATGAACGGATAAAAGTATTCCATGAAAAAAATAAGGGTGTGTCGAGTGCAAGAAATAAAGGCCTGAAAGAGGCGACAGGTGCATATATTGCATTTGTGGATTCGGATGATATCTTAGAAACGGATATGTATACATACCTGATGGGACTTTTAAAAATGTATGAGGCACAGATTGCCGCATGCTCCGGATGGTATCAGTACGATGCCGGTGCCGGGAAAAAGTTTGAAAGTCCGAAAAAAGAGGTCTGCTTAAACGGAAGGGAAGCACTTGGCGTTTTACACGAGCGGACCTATCTGCGTGCTTATATCTGGAATAAGTTATTTCGGAGAGAAGCACTTGATGGGATCCGTTTTTCAACGGAGCTTTCTTTTGCGGAAGACTACGAGATGTTCTGCCGGGTATTAGAGCAGTGTGACAGAATCGTATGTGGGACAAAACCAAAGTATCATTATATGCAGAGAAAATCCGGCGCATGTAATCAGGGATACGACAGAAATTACCAGAAGGCGATGCTGATGTTTGAAGACTGTTGTAACATGTATTCGCGCAGGTATCCCCAGTACAGAACATTGTTTGAAAATCATTATCTGTTTGATCTGATGGGAATGGCAGCGGCGATGGGACGAAACGGTAATTATGTTGCCGCGGACTGTAAAAAAATAAAAAAATACATCAGGACGAAACTGCCACAGTATCTTACAGATAAAAAAGTTCCGCTTTATTTAAAGGGGAGTGCGTGTGTGTGCTGCATCAGCGTGAGAGCGTTTAGCGCCGTCTACCGGATGCTGCACCGCGTGGAAATTGCGTAATTTAAAAACCAGAATATGATGGAAAGTTGAATGAGTATTTGCAAAAATGGGAGAGAGGTGAGAACTCAGGTGGAAAAGAGCAGAACGGAATATTCGACCATGAATACCGCAGTTGCAATGATCTCAAGGATTGCTGCGATTCTGATGGGATTTGTGACACGAGTGGTATTTACACATACACTCAGTGAGAGCTATGTCGGGATCAATGGTCTTTTTACAGATATTTTAAATGTACTGTCACTGACGGAACTTGGAGTGGAGACTGCAATCAGTTATGCACTTTACCGTCCGATCGCACAGGGGGATATAAAACGGCAGCAGATCCTGATGCGGATGTTTCAGACATTTTACCGCATTACGGCAGTCTGTGTGGCAGTGCTTGGACTGTCGATCATTCCTTTTTTTGATGTTCTCATGAAAAACAGGCCGGATGTCGATCATCTGATGCTGATTTATTTGTTGTATCTGGCAAATTCGGTCGTATCTTATCTGCTGGTATACAAACGTACGCTGATCGAGGTACATCAGCTAAACTATATTGTTCTTTTGTACCAGACAGCGTTTTTGGTCTTACAGGATATCTGTCAGATTGTTATTTTGCTTACGACACATAATTTTATTTTATTTCTGATCATATATATTATCTGTACATTGCTCTCAAATATCTGTATTTCCATGAGGGCGGACAAAATGTATCCATATCTGAAAGAGAAAATAAAAGATCGGCTGCCGGAGGAAGAAAGAAAAGATATATTCCGCAATATCAAGGCAATGCTGATGCATAAGCTTGGGAATGTTGTGGTCAATAATACCGATAATCTGTTGATTTCTTCCTTTGTGGGTGTCATCAGCGTTGGAATTTATTCAAATTATTTTCTTCTGATCGGATCCGTCAGACAGGTGTTAGACCAGATTTTTCAGGGAATCACTGCAAGTGTCGGCAACCTTGGAGCAACAGAAGATGAAGGAAGAGTAAAGAGTATTTTTGAAACAGCATTTTTTATTGGAAACTGGCTTTATGGGGCAGCTGCGATCTGTCTGTATGAGCTTTTAAATCCGTTTGTGGAGCTTGCGTTTGGAAAACAGTATCTGTTTGATATGCCCATCGTCTTGATCTTATGCATCAATTTTTATATCAATGGAACAAGAAGAGCGGTATTGACATTCCGGGATTCGCTGGGATTATTCTGGTTCGACCGTTATAAAGCATTGGTGGAGGCTGTGTTAAATCTTGTCATCTCGATTATTCTGGTATGGGATTTTGGAACATTTGGTGTGTTTGCCGGAACATTTTTTTCCACGATGCTCACCTCTGTGTGGGTGGAGCCGTATGTATTGTACCGGCACAGACTGCATGCAAAAGTTATGCCTTTTTTTATCCGGTATGTGATTTATGCGGCAGTGACCGGATTGATCTGGTATGGAACCGACCGGCTCTGCGCACTTGCAGGCGGCAGCGTGTTTATCATATTTTTAAAGAGACTTTTCATTAGTGCGGTTGTGCCAAGTCTTTTTATGCTTCTTTGTTTTTGCCGTGTAAATGAATTTAAAATTGCAAAGAAAAAGGCACTTGCTATATGGAAAAAGAGGTGGAACGATGGAAGTAAAAAGTAAAGAAAAAGAATTGGTGCTGTGCGGTCTTTTGAATCTGGCACTCCATGCAGACCAAAGCAGACTGCATGCAGACAGTCAAAAAATCAAACAGCAGAAAATAGACTGGAAAAGTATTCTTTTGACAGCAGATAATCATCGTGTACTGCCTCTTTTATATGATATATTGAAAGAAATTTTGCCGGAAGATGGGGCTGAATGGAAAAGAGTGCAAGAGAGAAGTACGCAGACGGTACGACAGTCTTACCGTTTGCTTTTTCGGAGCCGTTATGTGACTGGAGTTCTGAAAGAAGCAGGAATTGATGTCATATTATTAAAGGGAAGCGGCGTAGCAGGGCTTTATCCGGTTCCGGAACTTCGTAAATCCGGAGATATTGATCTTTTATTTGAAGATGAAAAGATGGCATATGCAGCGGGAAAATGTCTGGAAACATATGGATTTGTGCAGGAGAGCGGGCATCAGGAAAATCATCATCTCACCTATATGAACGCAGAAGGAATCCGGTTGGAACTGCACAGTGCACTGGTGGAACCGTTTGATTCTGCGGAAGTGAATGCTTTTTTGTCAAAGTGTCAGAAAGAATTTTTTGAAAACAGGGTTACAGAAAATGTCATGGGAGTAGATTTTTTGCTGACATCTCCATCCTACCAGGCGTTTTATCTTCTGCTTCATATGCTGCAGCATTTTCTGCGTTCGGGATTTGGTTTAAGGCTTCTGTGTGACTGGGTTGTGTTCTGGGAACGAGGATGTGCGGCAGAAGAAGAAACCAAATTTTTAGAGCTGGTAAAAGAGTGTGGAATCTTATATTTTGCATGTATGGTTACAGCATTATGTGTCAGATATCTGGGATTATCAGAAAATAAAGTAAGCTTTTTAAGAAAATCGGGGGAAATGGGATTTCAAGGAGAAAAGACGTATCTGAAAGATTTCCTTGCGGAGATCATGGAAGCGGAAGAATTCGGTGAAATGCATCCGGAGCGCATGGTGGCCATGAGGGGAACTGGTCTGAAAGATTATATCAGGGAGTTTCATCACCAGATGCATCTGCGTTATCCGCGTGCTGGACGATATAAAATACTATATCCGGCATTATGGGTTCGGACGTTTTGTGGTTTTGTATACCGCAACCGGAAACTGCGGAAATCGTCAAGCATTGCCATCCTGAAAAACGCAAAAAAACGGAGCAGGCTGGTGACGGAAATGGAACTGTTTCAAAAGAAGAAAAACGAGGCATAGAATGAAAAAGAAACTGATATTTTTCATTTTGTCTATATTGATCATTATAGGAATTGCAGCCGGTGTGCATGATTATTTTCACTGGCAGGTAACGTTTGATACGGAGATTTTTACTGAGTCTGCGGAAGAAATATGGAATCCGGATCGCGGGTTTTACCATATTTATGGATTTCTGATATCGGATGAACCGGCGGATATGTGTGAGCAGTTAGACAGACAGATGGAAAAAGATACAGGTCATGCACTTGCCATGGTGCAGATCAATTTAAGGGAATATCGGGACAAAGAAATATCAGAGGAAGGTCTGAATAACATAGAATCGCTCTTTCGTGCGATGTCTGCCACAAATGAACACTGGATCGTGCGTTTTTTGTATGACTGGGATGGGGAAAATGAGAAGAATGAACCGCAGAGCATAGAACTTGTATTGAGTCATATGCAGCAGGTTGGAGAGATATTAACCAGATACAGGGAATCTGTTTTCACATTACAGGGACTTTTTGTCGGCAACTGGGGCGAGATCAATGGGACAAAATATGCAGACAAGACGTCCTTACAGAAACTCGCAAAACAACTCATAAAAGCGACGGACGGGCAGATGTATCTTGCTGTACGGACGCCGGCACATTGGCGGCAGATCATGGATGGTGCAGAGGATTCCATGCCAGAGGATCAGGAAAAAATGATGTATGACAGGCTTGGATTGTTCAATGACGGAATGTTAGGGAGTGGCAATGACTGTGGTACTTACGGGGAGAAGAGTGCCGTGGAAGCCGGTGAGGATCAGGCGTGGAACCGGAAAGAAGAACTGGAATTTCAGGAAAAGCTGTGTTCTCGTGTGCCAAATGGCGGAGAGGTTATCATTGACAATGAATATAATGATTTAGAACATGCCATTGCGGATTTGAAAACGATGCATGTGACCTATCTGAATCAGGACTATGATGAGGCGGTATTAGAAAAGTGGGCATCATCCACGGTACAGACATCGGACTGCTTTGATGGAATGGATGGACTTTCGTATATACAGAGACATTTAGGTTACCGTCTGGTATTATCGGAGGTTTTCATGCAGCATAATTTTTGGGAAGATACAGCAGATATCAAAGTATCACTGCAGAATGTCGGATTTGCGCCGGTCTACAAGGAGTGTGAACCGGTACTTCTTGTGAAAGATGAAACCGGTCAGACGATTTATGAGGCAACTCCTTTCGGAGATATTACATCGCTTGCCGGAGGAAATGAGACAGAAAAAAAGGAACTTTTTTCTGATCGGGTACCACTTCGGGGGTTAAAGGCAGGATGTTACAGTGTGTATTTTGCAGTGCGCGATACGGCAACCGGCAGTTTTATTACATTTGCGAATGAACAGAAAATAGAAAATGAGGGCTATAAGATCGGAACCATTTTATTGGAATCATAAAATGGTTCCGATTTTGTTTAGAAATAATTTCGAAAATATTTAAGAAAAGCTGTCTGTTCTCTTAAGAGTTTTTCCGTAAGATGAATTGCGAAAGGAAGGGAAGATTATGATGGAGAATAGAAAGATATATCTGAGTTTTGTGGTTCCATGTTATAACTCTCAAAACTATATGGCAAGGTGTATTGAATCATTGCTGCCGGGCGGAGAAGATGTGGAAATTATTATTATAGATGATGGTTCAAAGGATAGGACCGGAGCAATCGCGGATGAATACCAGAAAAAATATCCGGATCTTGTAAAAGTCATACATAAGGAAAATGGAGGACATGGTTCCGGTGTCAACGCGGGACTCGCCTGCGCAAAGGGAATTTATTTTAAAGTGGTGGACTCTGATGACTGGCTCAAAGGAGATGCTTACCGGAAACTTTTAGAAAAAATCAGATATTACTGCAAAGAGGAGAAATCGTGCAAAGAAATGCCGGATCTGTTTGTCTGTAATTATGTATACAATCATTTGGAAGAACAGGTAACGCGCAGTATGGGATACAAAAATGTATTTCCGGTGGAAAAAATCTGCCATTGGAGTGAGATCGGGCATTTCCTGCCATCCCAGTATCTTGTCATGCATGCCCTGATTTACCGGACGGAGGTATTACGGCAGTCGGGAATCGTCCTGCCGGAGCATACATTTTATGTGGACAATCTGTTTGCCTATTGTCCACTTCCATATGTCAGAAATATTTTTTATATGGATATTGATCTGTATCAGTATTATCTTGGCAGAGATGACCAGTCTGTCAATGAGCAGGTGTTAAAAAGCCGGATCGACCAGCAGATGAAAGTGACCAGAATGGTGATAGCGGGTGCAGATCTTGAAAAAATAAAGGAAAAAGAACCAAAACTGGCATCGTATATGTGCCGCAATATTTCAATTATGATGGCAATCTCGTCCATCCACCTGCTTCTGATCGGAAATAAAGAAGCACTGGAAAAACGAAAAAAACTGTGGGAAGAAATTAAAATATCCGATCCAAAACTGTATTATAAACTCAAATATGCAAGTTTAAGCGGCTGGACAGATCTGCCGGGAACCGTTGGAAGAAGACTGACGGTTGGTGGATACCGTCTGGCAAATGCAGTTTACAGATTTCAGTAAAACACAGCGAGTGAAAGAGACAGGAAGGAACGAGAGATTATGGCACACATATATATTGCATTGGTGGACACACCTGGGATTTTTGCATCGCTGATCAGGCATTATCTTGGACAGAAATATGTTCATGTGGTGCTGTCACTTGATGAACAATTATCGGAAGCATACAGCTTTGGCAGAAGAAATCCATACATCCCATTGATTGCGGGATTTGAGCGCGAGTGGAGCAGACAGATCGGAGGTGCATTTCCGACAGCAGAGTACCGGATCTGCGAACTTGACTGTACCATGGAACAGAAAGAAGCAATCCGCGAACGACTGCATGCGGATTATAAAAACAGATTTCATATGCACTATGCAGTCGTGGGACTGATTTTTCTGCTCTGTCATCGCAGATTTTACCTGAAAAACCAGTATACATGTTCGTCCTATCTGGCAGAGGTGTTGGGAGAACAGGGCATTTTTATATCAGAGAAACATTTTTCACTGGTAACACCTAAGGATGTCTGCGAATATCAAAACTGCAGCATAGTATTTGAGGGACGCCTCTCAGATCTGATTGCGCGGGAAGAACAGGCGGCTGCCTATGAAGCATAAAAGTAAAAATAGAAAATATATAAGGGAAGTCCTTTTCTTTCTTGCAATCATGATACTTACATTTGGCGTGATCTTACACGGACAGAATCTTTCACAGTTAAAATCGACGATAACCGGGATGAAACCGATATATGTCGGGGCAGTTTTATTCCTTTCTGTATTTTTTGTTGCCGCAGAGGGCTGCATGATTTGTTTTTTACTCCGCAGTGTCGGGGTTATGGTGCATGTGCGGCAGTGCATCGGGTATTCATTTGCCGGTTTTTTCTTTTCGGGAATCACACCGTCTGCATCGGGAGGACAGCCTATGCAGCTTTATTACATGAAAAAGGATGATATTCCTCTGTCAGAAGGGACAGCCGTGTTAATGGCTGTGGCGACAGCATATAAAATTGTGCTTGCAGTCATCGGAACGGTGATGCTGTTATTCTGGAGAAAACCGCTTCAGAAGTATCTTGGCGGATATTTTTTCTGGTATATGGTTGGTCTGGTATTGAATATCCTGTTAGTGAGCCTGCTTTTGCTTGTTATGTTAAGACCGGTTCTGATCCGTTACCTGGCAGAAAAAATGATCTGTATTGCACAGAAATGCAGAGTGATCAGGTCAGAAGAAAAATGGCTGAAAAAAATGGATGGATTTTTAAACGGATATCGGGAAACTGTCTGCTTTTTCCGGGAGCACAAAGAAAAAATCCTGTTATTGATTATCATGACATTTTTTCAGAGAAGCAGCGCTTTTTTGATGACTTTTATGGTGTACCGGGGATTTGGATTGTCGGGAACAGCTATGTATAAGATTCTGCTGCTTCAGGCAGCCATCTATGTGGCGGTTGATATGCTTCCGGTGCCCGGTGCCCAGGGAATCACAGAGGCAATGTATGGAAAAGTATTCCTCCCGGTATTTTCCAAACGGTATCTGGTCCCTGCAGTTTGTGTGACAAGAGGACTGGGGTTTTATCTGATGCTGGTCGTGGGAGCGGCATGGATTTTGGAAATCCATTATAAAAAATCGATTCAGGACGAAAAAAGGTGTATGGTAATGCTTGACAGCACAGACAGATATGATTAAGATTATAAGAAAGATTAAAAACAGGGAGAGGGAAGTTCATATGAAAGAGTATATGAAACCGATGTTAGTTACCAGTGATGAGCTTGCAGAAGGGGTGTATCTTGCAAGTGGTTGTTATACGGCATCTGCTTATATACATCAGACACCGCAGGACGGAAGAGGCGATTACCGTATCCAGGTCAATGGTAAGCATGAGGCAGATCATACGAAAGAATCGCAGCAGTTAAATATCTCATTTAATCAGCCGGTTACTTATGTTTCCGGTGGTACGGGATGCACATCAGGAGACGGAACGAGTTCTCTTTGTGTTTCTCTGGGATATCATCAGAATCCGACCGACAATATTGGTTTTGGTGATCTGGTTGTAACGTCAGAGCCGGGACTTTCAATTACAGGAGTGAGCATCACGGACTAAAGGGCAAGATATAATAAAAAGCATAGGTTTGGATTGCAGATTAAGTAAGGGTTATCATGTGGTATGTATATCAAAAAGTGATAGACATACCCACATGATGCCCTCTTTTTTTTGTGGTGCAGATTTGCTATAATAACAGGAAACCGGATGAAATGAGGAATATTATGTTAGACAGTTTAAAGCATTATCACAGGAGAATCAAAGAGGGCGTTTTAAAAGATATGTGGCGGGAGACTGTCTGGATCTATGAATATGCGAGAAAGTACTGGAAACAGATGATCTTTTATACGCTGCTTGGATTATCCGGAACGCTCATTTCACTGATTTCAAGTCTGATTTCAAGAGATATGGTCGATATTATTACCGGCCGGCAGACAGGACTTCTTGTCCGTACATTCTGTCTTTATATCGGATTTTCGATAGGAAATATGCTGATTTCACAGGTTACCAGCTATTTTTCCAATAAGATCAGTATCAGTGTGGACAATGATATCAAGGCAGATATTTTTGATAAAATGTTAGTGACGGATCTTGAGGAGATCCAGAAATATCACACGGGAGATCTTCTGACGCGTTGGAATTCGGATGCATCAAACATTTCGAATGGTATTTTAAGCTGGATCCCAAATCTGATCATCTATACAGTGCGCTTTATCAGTACATTTGCACTTGTCTTTTACAACGATCCGATGTTTGCGCTCCTTGCAATGCTTGGCATGCCGGTCAGTATGCTGATGTCAAGGCGGATATTAAAACGCATGAAGGGAAATAATGAAAAAAGTGCGGCGATGAATGCCAGAATGTCCGGGTTTAATCAGGAAGCATTCTCAAATATCCAGACGATCAAGGCATTTGATCTGGTAAGGCTCTATGGGGAACGTCTGCGCGGATTGCAAAAAGAATATTTAAACATGAAATTGGAGTTTCAGAAAATGGCTATGGCAACTTCAATCCTTCTGTCGATTGTCGGACTTGCAGTGTCATACAGTTGTTATGGATTCGGTATTTACCGTGTCTGGAGCGGTGCGATCTCTTACGGTACGATGACAATGTTTTTGTCGTTATCCGGCTCGCTGACCGGAACCCTGAATCAGCTTGTATCGCTGGTGCCGACGGCAATTTCACTGACCACATCAGCTGGAAGGCTGATGGATATCCTTGGCATGCCAAAAGAGGATTATTCGGATGCAGGACATGTGGAAAAATTTTATGCGCAAAACAGGGAAAACGGCATCAGTCTGTGCTTTTCTAAGATGTCTTATACCTATCACAATGGTACAAATGTGTTTGCGGGGGCAGATTTTGAGGCACATCCACATGAAATCGTTGCGTTAGTAGGACCTTCCGGTGAGGGAAAAACGACACTTTTACGCATTATGCTTGCACTGTTACATATACAAAGCGGAACCGCGGATCTGGTGGGAGCAAAAACAGAAGAAATACTTGCAATCACGCCGGCAGTACGCCGATTGTTCTCTTATGTGCCCCAGGGGAATACAATGTTTTCCGGAACAATCGCAGAGAACATGCGAAATGTCAGACCGGATGCTACGGATGAGGAAATTAAAGAGGTGCTGGTAGAATCCTGTGCATGGGATTTTGTGCAGAAACTGCCGGATGGGATCCATAGCAAAGTCGGAGAGCGGGGTGTTGGATTTTCGGAAGGGCAGGCACAGCGTCTTTCGATTGCAAGGGCATTGCTTCGTCGTGCACCGATCCTGCTTTTGGATGAGGCGACGAGTGCACTTGATGTTGCGACAGAGCGCAGAGTTTTGAAAAATATCATGCAGACAGATGAACCGCGCACCTGCATCGTGACCACACACCGCCCGACGGTATTGGCGGTGTGTGAGCGGGTGTACGGTATCCGGGAACAGAGGTGTGTTGTGCTGACCACGGAGGAAGTACAGAAAATGATGGATGATTTTTAGAAGCCGGACATTTACAGCGATTGATCAATGGCATTTTTTATGACGGTTGCTGCATCGGGATCTTTCGTGCAGCTCAGCCGGAAGATTTTGGTCTGTGGAGCAAGTGTCTCGGCAAATGCCAGATTCTTTAACATCAGATCTTTTGTCCAGGTCGGAGAGATCATGCGCTGCATCAGAAAAAGAGCCTGTTCATCCGAAGGAAGCAGGTCTGCCCGGTTGAAGGGGGCTTGTTTTAAAAAAACGATGCCGCCAAGCGGATAGGTTTTGACGGTATATGTTTCGGAGGTTCCGCACCAGGGCAGACCATATACATAAGGAACACCGTCATGGATGCCAAGGACATTTAAGTCTCCATTTAAGATGGGAGTCTTATACTGATCGGCCCAGAGTCTCGTATGTGTAGATTTACCGGTGCCGGAGCTGCCGGAAAAGAGCCAGGCTTTTCCCTGATATAAAATAGAGACGGAATGCAGGACAAACAAGTTTTGGTTTTGTGCAGCGATCAGAAAAGCAAAACGCAGAGCATGAAAGACATCTTCGGAATGTTTTTTGATGTAGTCATCAGTGCAGTAGAGAACGGCGGCAGAGCCGTCTTTTTTTACGCGCATTTCATGGATGCCCCAGTGAATACCAAAGACGAAGCGGTAGGTGTCTGTGATATCAAAGATGGAAAGCTCGGCGGTGCAAAGCAGAAGTGTACCATCTGAAAGATCAGACGGTTCGCCAGTCAGCATAAAGATGCGCTGATCAGGCGCAGAAGCTTCGCAGGAGAAATCTTTAAAATAAGTGTCAAACAGACCGTTTGGACCAAACCAGGCGAAGCAGAGTGAGCCAATCTTATAATATTTTGGAGCGCGGCTGTCAGAAGACAGTGCTGGAAACGTAGTACCATCTGATGTTGGACACGGAAGGGAACATCCGGCATTGGCATTGTCAATAAGCATGCCAAATTGTTTTAAGGAGGCAAGGTAATTGTCTAAATCAGATTCAAACTGTGGGAGCATATCAGCGTCTGCATCATAATATTTCATCAGGATAGATAAAAGTGTGCTTCTTTGGGCACCAGATGAAAGAGCGTCCCATAAAAGCGCACCGGAGTCATTTAAGCGCAGGGAGCGTGCATGGCAGGCGATTTTTTGACCATAGGGCAGAAGATAGGGAATACCGGCGATTGTTTTTTTTACGAATCCGTCAGCTGTTTTCATATGATTGCGGTTCCTTTCCATTACAAATGAATTGGAAATATTATAGCATTTGCGCAGGGGAAATGCTACAATATTTCCAGATGATAAGCGGCGCGAAAGGGGTTTTAGATGAAATATGATATCGAGCAGCTGTTAGAAGCAGGAGAGGTAATACAGATTTATCCCGAAGGATACAGTATGTATCCTATGTTTGTGCCGGGACGGGATGCAGCAGTCATAAAAAAAGCAGATGTGAAAAAAATCCGGCGTGCGGACGTCGTGCTGTACCGCAGAAAAGAGAGCATTCTGGTTTTACACCGTGTGGTAAAAAGAAAGGGCGGTCAGTTTTATATGGCCGGAGATAACCAGATGGAAATAGAAGGGCCGGTAGAGGCTGACCAGATCAGAGGGATTTTGACCGCATTTGTGCGGAATGGACGTCGTATCAGCGTGAAAAATCCGGTTTATGTGATTTTGTCAGAAGCATGGCTGCTGCTTAGACCGGTGAGGGGAAAATTCTGGTCATTTACGGCATGGGTGCGCCGGCTTCGCAGGAATGATACATGATTATGGATTTTTTTGACACCCGAATCTTCATAGAAAATTTGTGGATGTGTTGATTTTTTTCGACGATTATGCTAAAATCAAAAAGTTGCAGTGACATCGAGTGTTCGAGACCTTCCACTCGTAAAACAAAACTAAAGGAGAAATGAAAAATGAGAAACAAAAAAGTATTACTTATCGTGCAGGCTGCACTTATCGCAGCTATCTATGTTGTACTGACTTATTTTATCAGTGCATTCAATCTTGCTTCCGGCGCAATTCAGGTCAGGATTTCCGAGGCACTTACCATTTTACCGGTATTTACACCGGCAGCTATTCCGGGACTTTTTATAGGATGCCTGCTCAGCAATCTGCTCACCGGCTGCATGCCGCTTGATGTTGTGTTTGGTAGTCTTGCGACACTGATCGGGGCATGTGGAACTTATGCGTTAAGAAAGCACAAATGGCTGGCTCCGTTACCACCGATCGTGGCAAATACGATCATTGTACCGTTTGTTCTGGCATATGTGTACATGGCAGAGGGGACGATCCCATTCTTTATGCTGACTGTCGGAATCGGCGAAGTGATTTCCTGCTATGTGTTAGGTATGATCTTGTATAAAGTGTTAAATAATTACCGCAGTGTGATCTTTAAAAACGAAGATTAGTGTGGGCAGAAAAGGAGTACTGATTATAAGTGCAGCTTGTGATCAGTACCCTTTTTTTATCAATTTTGATGTACCTTCTTCTGACATTTTTGCTAAATCGCACAAAAGAAACCGAAGATTTAAAAGTATTTTGTGAAAGAAGTTTCATAAAAACAAAAAATATCAATTTTGAAGGAAAGTAAATTCATTATCGGGCAAATTTGTTGAAAAAACTGGAAATTCGGGGTATAAGATTTATATCACAGAGGATCCCAAAAGTGATGTGAAAGGAGTAAGAGAATGGAAAGTCAGTTTGAGAATTTGCGAAGCAGGCTGATCGTATCATGTCAGGCACTTGAAAACGAACCATTACATTCGTCATTTATTATGGGACGGATGGCCAAAGCCGCGTATGAGGGTGGAGCTGCAGGAATTCGTGCCAATACAGTGGAAGATATTCTTGAGATAAGAAAGAATGTTTCACTTCCGGTTATCGGCATTATCAAGGCGGTGTATGATAACTCAGAGGTATACATTACACCGACTTTAAAAGAAGTAGATGCATTGATGGAGATAAAACCGGAGATCATTGCATTGGATGCAACAAAACGCATCAGACCGGATGGAACATATCTGAGAGAATTTTTTGAAAAGGTAAAAGAAAAATATCCGGATCAGAAATTCATGGCAGACTGTTCGACGGTGGAGGAAGCACTTTTGGCAGATGAGATCGGATTTGATTTTATCGGAACAACACTTGTGGGTTATACACCATACAGCGTAAATGACAGGATCGAACAGAATGATTTTGAAATTATACGCAAGATATTAAAACAGGTACATCATCCGGTAATTGCAGAGGGAAATATAGATGTGCCGCAGAAAGCCAGACGGGTGATCGAACTTGGCTGTTATAGTGTTGTTGTGGGTGGGGCAATCACAAGACCACAGCTTATCACGAAAAAATTTACAAACGCATTGACCGAAGGAGGAGAATAGGTATGCAGACGTTACAGGTAATAGTGATTTTGGCAATCTTCTTAGCAGGAGTTGCCCTTATGATGACAAAAAAGATGCCAGCGATTTTAGCACTTCCATGTATGGGAATTTTAATCGCAGCAGTTGCCGGTGTTCCATTTATCTCGAGTGATGCAGAGACACAGAGTATTACTTCTTATGTAATTGCAGGCGGAGCATCCCGTCTTGCAAGCACCATTATTGTTACCGTGTTTGGTGCGATTTTTGCAAAGGTGATTCAGAAAGAGGGAATTTCAGATGCCATTATCCGCAAAGCGGCAGAGTTAGCAGGAGATAAGCCGGTCATGATCGCGTTGGCATTGACCGCTGCAACGGCACTGATCTTTACAGCCATGAGTGGTGCAGGTCCTGTGATCATGGTAGCACAGATTGCAATTCCATTATTGTTATCTGCAGGAATCGAACCAATCGTTGCAGCAAGTCTTGTACTTTTTGGATTGAATATTGGTCTTCTTTTCAATGTATCACAGTATCAGATTTATGTAGATACGATCGGAATGGATATGGAAGTCATTAAAACATCTTCCATCGTGATGGGACTGATCTGTGCGGTTGTGACAGTTGCATATATTTTGATTAATGTAAATAAAAAGACAGTCAGAAGTACATGGGCAATGAATGCCGGCAGCAACGCTAAAAAGGTTAACCCGGTTGCAATGCTGATGCCGCTTCTTCCGATCGTATTGGTATTTTTCTTTAAATGGAACGCAGAGACAAGTTTGCTGGCAGCAATTATTGTGACAGCACTGATCACAAAGCCTTCTTCAAGTATTCAGGTTCTCTCAAGTTCTATGGTAGAGGGAATCAAGGATGTGGCAGGAGTTATCGGATTAATGATCGGTATTGGTATTCTCTTAAACGGTGTGGCAGCACAGGCGACATCTGCTCTGATGCAGCCGATCATCAGTGTGATTCTTCCGTCTAATCCGATTATGTATATCGTGATTTTTACAGTTCTTTCTCCGTTGGCTCTGTATCGTGGACCATTAAATATGTACGGTCTTGGTTCCGGACTTGCAAATATTTTCCTGACAGCAGGAAAGCTGAGTGCACCGGCAGTTGGTATGGCACTCCGCAGTACCAGCGTGGTACAGTGTGTATCAGACCCGACAAACACACAGAATGTCATCGTGGCAGATTATGCAAAAGTTGATGTCAATGATATTTTGAAATCAACACTTCCATACACCATGGTAATGGCACTTGGAATCTTGATTTACGCAGCAGTAGCATTATTCTAAACAGCAAGGATTATTCAAGGAGGGTATGTTTCACATATGGATCACAGAAAGGTAAGAATCGGAATCGATGTCGGAGGAACATTTACAGATGCCGTAGTCGTAGATAATGAGACCTATGAGGTCATTGCAAAAGAAAAAGTGCCGACGACACATCATGCCGGGCGTGGTGTGGCGCAGGGAATCATTGAGGCGATCAATACGGTACTCACAAAAAATGGAATTTCTCCGGATAACGTTATATTTATCGCACATGGAACCACGCAGGCGACAAATGCCCTGTTAGAGGGGGATGTGGCGCGCGTCGGTATTGTCGGTATGGGAAGTGGTATGGAGGCAGAACGCTCCCGTAAGGAGACGACAGTCGGAAATATCGAGCTGGCACCGGGAAAATATTTATATACAGAGCATGAATTTATAGATGCAGCCTCACTTACCGATGCGGCTGTAAAAGAGGCAATCGATGCACTGAAATTGAAAAATGTGGAGGTGATCGTGGCTTCGGAGAGTTACTCTGTTGATAATCCGGAAAATGAGCAGAAAGTCATTGAGCTGGCAGTAAAAGAAGGATTGGTCGCTACAGGTGGACATGAGATATCCCAGCTTTACGGACTACAGGCGAGGACGAGAACGGCAGCAGTCAATGCGGCATTGATCCCAAAAATGATGGAGACTGCCAACATGACGGAAAATGCGGTAAAAGATTCCGGTATTAAAAAACCGCTGATGATCATGCGCTGTGATGGTGGTGTCATGAGTATCGATGAGGTGCGGAAGAGACCGATTCTTACGATGCTATCCGGTCTGGCAGCAGGTGTGGCAGGAGCACTGATGTATGAAAAGCTGACAGATGGTATTTTCCTTGAGGCAGGTGGAACATCGACCGATATTTCAGCGATCAAAGATGGAAAGGTCATGATCAAAAATGCACAGATCGGGGGAAGAAAGTTATATCTGACTTCTTTGGATGTGCGTACACTTGGAATTGCCGGAGGTAGTATGATCGTGGTGCGTGGAGGTAAGATCGCAGATGTCGGACCAAGATCTGCACATATTGCAGAGAAAGAGTATGAGGTCTTTACCGACACTGATAAGATGAAGAATCCAAAGATCGAATTGATCGCTCCGCGCAAAGATGATACACCGGATTATGCGGTCGTTACCTGTGCAAATGGCGGTAGTTATGCGCTTACACTGGCAGGTGCCGCAAATATTCTGGGTTATGTGCCGGCGGATGACTATGCTGCCGGAAATGTGGAATCGGCAAAGATCGCATGGGGTGCATTGGCGGCGATGACAGGCAGCACGGTGGAAGAACTGTGCCGTCAGGCAATGGATATTGCAATGACCAAAGTTGGCGAGATCGTAAAACAGCTGATTGCCGATTATGATCTGAATCCGAACCTGATCTGCCTGGTCGGTGGCGGCGGGTCGGCGTCGGTTGTCGTACCGTATCTGGGCAAAAAAATGGGAATCCGGCATAAGATTGCGGAAAATGCACCGTACATTTCTACGATCGGTGTCTCTCTGGCACTTGTGCGTGAGCAGATGGAGAGGAACGTTGCAAACCCTACTGATGAGGATATCCGCAAAATCCGCCATGATATTATGGAAGTGATCACCAGGGCAGGCGCAGATGCGGCAACAGTTGATATTTCGATTGAGATAGACAGCCAGAAAAATATTTTAAGAGCGGTCGCAACCGGAGCGACAGAACTGCGTACCAAGGACCGCAACGCAAAGACCATCTCAGAGGAGGAACAGAAGCAGATTCTAGCGGATGCCGAAAAGACAACGACGGATATGGTCGAGCAGGCAGCGGCGGCAGGAAGATGGCATGCTTACTATGTAAATGTTGTAAAAGGTGGATTTTTGGGATTGTTTAAATCAAAGAAAAAACTGGTGCGCATGATCGATGAGGAAGGTGTTATACGTCTTCAGAAAAATGCTGCAAAGATTGGAGTATTTCACAAAGATCAGATTGGAACAGATTTCATGGAATTTGTGGACAGTATGACACAGTATACGGACGCCGGTGCGACATTGCCGAAGACTTATTTATTCTTTGGACAGAAAATGAGCGATTTAAGCGGTGTTTTAAATAAAGAGCAGCTGCTCGGTCTGGCTGAGATGGAACTGGAATTTGCAGAGGATGATCAGGAAATTATTGCAGTTGCCGCAAAGGATTGAGACGATGTATGATCTTAAATCAATAACAGAAGAACAATATGCGATGATAGAACTGATGAATGACCGGCTGGCATCCTGTGTCCCGAAGGAGAAATGCAGGGATTATGTGACGGAAGCGATCGCATGTGGACAGGAGGCATTTGAGCAGTATAAAGATGCGGATATTATGGCAATACTGGTGAATTCCGGTGTTGCCATTCTGCAGGATGAACGGGAATTTTCACATTATGGGCAAAACTATGAGGTGTGGGCACAGATCACCTGTGGCGGGAAGGAAAAAAAGATTGAACTTTTTATGCCGGATCTGCGCAGAAAGCAACAGATCCTGAAGGAAAACGGAGTGGATGCAGAAGAACAGTGGCTCGTAAAGCTGCATCTTGCACATGAGTTTTATCATTTCCTGGAATATACAAAGCTTGGAAGAGTCGGCACGCGGCTGAAACCTGTGCAGAAAAAGACGCTTTTTGGTACGGTGCAAAGACCGCTTGCAACAGTCAGCGAGATCGCCGCGCACAGTTTTGCGGGAAGATATATGAAAAGTGAAATCCTTCCACAGATGACAGATTATATAGTGATGCTTTCGGAAGGCATATTGCCGGAAGAGACATTGCGGGAACGGCTGCAGGAAGCAGAAGAACGATTACGGAAAAATGAGGGTGGAGAACAGAATGTATCAATGGGATAAAATAAAGGTGATTGGAAACTACGATACAGTTGTAGTTGGCGGCGGTACTGCCGGGGCAGCAGCAGGGATCCGCGCGGCAAAAGAAGGAAATAAGGTTCTGATCGTGGAAAAAAGCCTTGCACTTGGCGGGGCGGCTGTCAATGCACTGGTGAATCCGATGATGGAGTCCTTTGTTGAACATGGAGAGATATTTCATGAGATCGAGAGACACCTGAAAGAAAAAGGCGTCACGACCAGGGACGGCGTTATGGAATATGTACATTCCACGGCAGAGGCAAAAGCACTTGTGTTAGAGGAGATGTTTCTGGAATATGGAGGCGAGATCTTATATGATGCAGTGCTGACCGATTGTCAGGTAAAAGATCAGAAAATTGAAAAGATTTTTGTGACGACTGAGGAAGGTGTCTATGCGATAGCAGCGGAACAGTTTATCGATGCCACCGGGGATGCAGTCCTCTCAAGGCTGGCCGGGGTTGCACATACTGCGGGGGATGAGAACGGAAACAATCAGATGACTTCCCTGCGTTTTGAGATGGGTGGTATTGATGTGGAAAAATACCGGGCATACTGTTTGTCTTTAAATGATGAATTTTCTCCACTGGTGGAGGGATACTTCTTTGAATCTGCGATGGTGCGGAACAAGGATTTTAAACTTGAGCCGGTTTTTCGAAAAGGAGTGGAACTTGGTTATCTGAGAGAGGAAGATCTTGTTTACTACCAGTGTTTTTCCATTCCGGATCAGCCGGGGTGCATGACATTTAACTGTCCGCATATCAGCAGCATGAAAAAAAATACGGATGCATGGGCAAGAAGCAGAGCAGTGACGGAGGGACGTCAGATGATCTTCCGGCTGGTTTCATTTTTAAAGGCATGTATGCCGGGATTTGAACATGCATATCTGATCCGGGAAGCTTCATCACTCGGTGTCCGGGAATCCTACCGTATTGTTGGAAAATATGTGCTGAATGAAGACGATTACATAAAGAGAGCCAGATTCGAAGATGCGGTGGCAAAAGGAGACTGGTACATTGATGTTCACTCTGCAACCAAGGGACTTGTCCATATGGAGAAGTATCGGAGGGGAGAATATTATGAGATTCCATACCGGTGTCTCATCAATGAGCAGGTCGATAATCTGTTAACAATCGGCAGATGTATTTCTACT
The DNA here is from genome assembly GCA_003483745.1 of Roseburia sp. Lineage (GTDB taxonomy): Bacteria > Bacillota > Clostridia > Lachnospirales > Lachnospiraceae > Roseburia. The sequence goes on from DMYD01000059.1 coordinate 69,456, forward strand.
ACGTTTCTGGCGCAGGCGAGCATTCGTATCCAGCCGACGGTGATCGATATGGGAGATGCGGCAGGAAAAGCGTGTGCAGCCGCACATACAAAGCAGGTTGCACTGAGTAAGTTTGATGGGAAAAATTTGATATAAAAGGATACCGTTGTTCTCGCTGGTTGTTTGTGTTTTGCCTGAAAAAAGATTATAATGGGAATATTATCGTAATGAAACAGGAACAGGTGATGAAACTTTGAAGAACAGCAGATATATAATTTTTAACCAGAATGAGACAAAAAGCCAGATAGAGGCTGCACAGCCGGAAATGACGCAGGTAGAGCATACGATCGCTAATTATTTTTTGAATAATGAGGAAATGACCGATTTTTCCTCCAAGAGGATCTCAGCACTACTCTATGTATCCGAGGCAACTTTGTCACGCTTTGCAAAAAAATGTGGATTTAAGGGATACCGGGAATTTATTTTTGCATACGAGAAGGACTTAAAAGAGGAGAACAATGGAGCAGTCAGTGAGAAAGATATCAGTCTGTTTACCCAGAAGGTACAGAGTAGTTATCAGAAATTGCTGCAGGAAAATTTCAAATTGCTTGATGAAAACCAGATCCGCCGGATCGCCGGACTGTTAAATGGCAGTCAGCGTGTGTTTGTCTATGGAATGGGAAGTTCCGGTAACGTTGCGGAGGAATTTCAGCTCCGCTTTATGAGAATCGGACTGGATGTGACCGCGGTGACCGATTCACAAATGATACAGATGAGTGCAGCACTGGTTGAAAAGGGGATGCTTGTCATTGCAATTTCTCTCAGCGGAACGACGAGAGAGATTGAGGAGAGTATCTGTATCGCAAAGAGCAGAAATGCAAAAGTCATCTTTATCACTGCGAATCCGGCTCCGGAGACAGCAGCAAGATGTGATGAAGTGTTAAGGGTTGCCTATCTGAAAAATCTGGATACAGGTACGAAAATTTCACCACAGTTTTCTATTCTGGTTATGATCGATATTCTGTATTCGTATTATTTTGCGAATGATTCGTATTTTAAAGCGCAAAAATATAAAGAAACATTATCTGCCATACAGGGAAAACATAAGGGAGCAATGGAAGATGCGGAAAAAGGAGAAGATCCGGAATGAGTAACGGAAAAAGATACATGGGTGTGGATATAGGCGGCACATCTGTAAAACTGGGACTTGTAGATGAACATGGAAGAATTTTATGCAGTGAGGCTTATGATGTTGCATTTGACAGGTATGAGACACCGATCCTTGAGACAGTTCTAAAAAGCATGAAGTTGTTTCTTGCGGAACATAAGATAATGGAACAGGAACTGGAGGGGATTGGTGTGTCGGCGACCGGTGGAATAGATACGGTAAACGGTGTTGTTATCGGGTCAGCAGGACATATTCAAAACTGGGAAGGAAGCCGGATCAAAGATGAGATGGAAAAAACATTCCATCTTCCAACGGCGGTTTTAAACGATGCCAATGCGGCGGCTCTTGGAGAAATGTGGATCGGAGCTGCAGCAGGCCATCGGAATGTTATTGTAATGACGGTTGGGACAGGTGTTGGAGGTGGGATCATTGTAGATTCCAAAATCCTTTTGGGAGCAAATGGCCTTGCCGGAGAGATCGGACATATTGTGATAAACAATGACGGTGAGTTGTGTTCGTGTGGTAATCATGGCTGTCTGGAGCATTATGGTTCAACCGCCGCGCTGATTCGCAGAGTCAGAGACGCGGCATCACGCGGGAAGATAATACTTTCAGAAGAACATGAGGTAAACGGAAGATTTATTTTTTCGGAAGCAAAGAAGGGTAACGTCGTAATGCTGGAATTGCTGGATTCCTGGATCGATGACATTGCCTCCGGTCTGGTCGGACTGGTTCATATCTTTAATCCCGAACTGATTTTGATTGGAGGTGGAGTCTCGGCACAAAAGGAGCTGTTTATTGATCGTCTGAGGGAAAAAGTGATGGCAGGATGTATGCCTCATTTTGGTAAGTATCTTGAACTAAAGGCTGCGGAACTTGGAAATGATGCAGGCTTGATAGGGGCAGTATATTATTGTATACAACAGAATGATCTGGTTTGTGATAAGTGAACGAAATGTGTGCCTGCGGTATAGGAGTCGGATGTCTCGTTTAGGTTTATTATAGAAGTGAAACAGAACTGGTTAAAAGAATCGGGTTAAATGGAAAGTATTTTCATAAAACAGGGGATCGTAATAAGGGTTTTACTTGAGAAATGGCGGAATTATGGTATAATAAACGAGAAAATGCCTGATTTAGGCAGAAATGATTTGCAAAGAAATGCAGGAGAGAAGAAAATGAAAAAGATTTTAGACCTTATAACCGCGGAAATTACACAGGCATTTGTGGATTGTGGGTATGATGCAAAATACGGAAAGGTTACTTTATCTAACAGACCGGATCTTTGTGAATATCAGTGTAACGGGGCGATGGCAGCTGCCAAAGAGTACAAAAAGGCACCATTTATGATTGCAGATGAGGTTGCTGCAAAGCTTGCGGAGAAATCCATGTTTTCCATGGCAGAATCTGTAAAACCGGGATTTTTGAATTTAAAACTTGACGAGACATTTTTAGCATCCTATGTGGCAGCCATGCAGGCAGATGAAGGACGTTTTGGATGTGAAAAAGCCCAAAATCCAAAGACGATCATGATCGATTACGGTGGACCAAACGTGGCAAAACCGCTGCATGTCGGGCATTTACGTTCTGCGATCATCGGAGAGAGTATCAAAAGGATTGGCAAGTTTGTCGGACACAAGGTGATTGGAGATGTGCATTTAGGTGACTGGGGATTACAGATGGGACTGATCATTACCGAGTTAAAACTCCGTCAGCCGGATCTTGTCTATTTTGATGAAAATTATGAGGGTGAATATCCAAAAGAAGCACCGTTTACGATTTCTGAATTAGAGGAGATTTACCCGACTGCAAGCAAAAAGTCAAAAGAGGATGAGGCATACAAAGAGGCAGCCATGCAGGCAACTTATGAGCTGCAGAATGGAAGAAAGGGCTATCAGGCATTACTCGCCCATATTTTAAATGTGTCAGTGACAGATTTAAAGAAAAATTATGCAAACCTGAATGTATCTTTTGAACTCTGGAAGGGCGAGTCTGATGCACAGCCTTACATTCCGGCGATGGTGCAGAAAATGAAAGATGAAGGTTTTGCCTATATCAGCGACGGCGCATTGGTGGTTGATGTAAAGGAAGATACCGATACCAAAGAAATCCCGCCTTGCATGATCTTAAAATCAGATGGGGCTTCCCTTTATAATACAACAGATCTTGCAACAATCGTATGGCGTGAGGAGGATTATGATCCGGATGAAATTATTTATGTCGTAGATAAGAGACAGGAACTTCATTTTGTCCAGGTATTCCGCTGCGCAAGAAAGACCGGGCTGGTAAAACCGGAGACTGAATTAAAATTTTTAGGATTTGGTACGATGAACGGCAAAGACGGAAAGCCGTTTAAGACCAGAGATGGCGGTGTCATGCGTTTAGAGTATCTTGTATCTGAGATTGATAATGAGATGTTAAAGAAGATCACCGAAAATCAGAAAGCAAAAGAGAATCTTGGAATCAGCGAGGAAGAAGCAAAGGAAACTGCAAAAACAGTTGCACTTGCCGCAATCAAATATGGAGATCTTTCTAATCAGGCAAGTAAAGACTATATTTTTGATATCGACAGATTTACTTCTTTTGAGGGAAATACAGGACCATACATTTTGTATACGATCGTTCGTATCAAGTCGATTCTTCACAAATATCATGATTTAGGAAAGAACGCAGATAATTCAGTGATCACGGCAGCACATTCTGAGAGTGAGAAGAATCTGATGTTAGAACTGTCCAAATTTAATGCAGTGATCGAGGGTGCATTTACCGATACGGCACCGCACAAGATCTGTTCCTATATCTATGATCTTGCCAATGCATTTAACAGCTTTTATCATGAAACAAAGATCATGTCTGAGGAAGATGAGACGGTTCAGAAATCGTATATCCGTCTGTTGAAACTGACGAAATCCGTGCTTGAGACCAGCATTGATCTGCTCGGATTTTCTGCACCGGAGCGTATGTAGGAAAAATGTCTTATTTTCTTCCGGAAGAAAATAAGGTATACTGTAAAAAAACATGTAGGAAGGAAAATCCTCTCCTCGCTCAAAGGAACTCGGATTTTTCTTCGAAAAACAAGGAGGATTATATGAAAAAGTTAAGCAAAAAATTAATCGCTTTTGCACTTGTGCTAGTGATGACTGTCACGGCCGGTGCAGTAATACCACAGGGAATGGTTGAAGTACAGGCGGCAAGCGGCAGGGTTTATGTGAATCCATATTCAGCAACTGTTGTGACTTATAAGCCAGGGAGTGCCTTAAGCAGATTCTCAAGTGTAATCAGTATTATGGGCTGCAGCAAAGCAAAAGAAATCAAAAATTTAAAGAGCAGCAACAAAGACATTAAGGTTGCACCGAGAGATGGTTACATTCGTGTTGAGTTTGGCAAGAAAGCAGCTAAGAGTACGATCACATGTACGGTAAAAGGTGTAAAGTTAAAAACAACACTTACAGTCAAAAAATACAGCAATCCATGCAAGACATTTAAAATTGGAAAGACAAAACTGACATCCAAATTTAATAAAATTGATGTATTAAGGACAAACAAAGCATTTAAAAAACAGAAATTAGATATCAAACTGAAAAATGGCTGGAAGATCTCAAGCGTTCATGTGACATCCGGAACAGGAAGTTATAATAACTATAGAGTAAATAAATCCAGTTTCTCTAAGAAGATCACAGTGTCAAACAATTATGGATACATATATGTGTATTGCTATAATGAAAAAACGAAGGTTTCTGAATGTCTGCAGATTAATACATCTACAAGATACTAAGATTGAAAAAGAACCGTAAGCCGGATTTGGCTTATGGTTCTTTTTTTTCGAAAATACATTGTTGATATTGTATAAAATAGACAAAAAAATGAAAAAACGTATTGAATTTTGAGTGATAAGTACTATAATAAAGATAAGCAATAAGAAACTAGCATTTGTACATATGGGAGGTGTTGTTATGATTAGTTTTTTTATTTGCCTGGCGTTATTAATTGGTGGGTACTTTGTTTATGGTAAGGTAGTGGAGAACACATTTGCACCGGATGACAGAGAAACACCGGCGGTAAGGATCAACGATGGGGTTGACTATGTTGTCATGCCGGAATGGAAGCTCTTTTTGGTGCAGTTGTTAAACATTGCCGGATTAGGACCGATCTTCGGTGCTATGCAGGGTGCTCTTTGGGGACCGCTTGTATTTTTATGGATCGCGTTTGGTACCATCTTTGCAGGAGGTGTACATGATTATTTTTCCGGTATGCTTTCCGAACGTAATGATGGTGCTTCCATTTCAGAGGTATGTGGTATTTACCTTGGAAATGTGATGAAGAATGTCATGCGTGTATTCAGTGTTGTACTGCTTGTAATGGTAGGTACCGTTTTCGCAGTAGGACCTGCAGGACTTATCGTTACACTGTTTAAGAACAGTGGTGTGACAGGAATTGTCACAAGCGCAGAGTTCTGGCTGTGGATCATTCTTCTTTATTATTTCATCGCAACATTTATTTCTATTGATAAGATCATTGGACGTATTTATCCACTGTTTGGTATCTGTCTGATTGTGATGGCAGTGGGTGTTATCATTGGTATTTTTACACATTCCGAATATACGATTCCGGAAATCTGGAGCCATTTCGGCAACATGCATCCGGATGGAAAACCAATCTGGAGTTTCATGTTTATCACAGTAGCATGTGGAGCAATCTCAGGATTCCACTCCACACAGTCGCCGCTTATGGCACGTTGTATGAAATCTGAGAAACAGGGACATTTTGTATTCTACGGTGCAATGGTTGCTGAGGGTGTCATCGCTCTGATCTGGGCGGCAGCAGGATGCTCCATTTATCAGATTACAGGTGGCCTAAGCACCGGACTTGCTGAGGTTCTTTCCGGTGGACAGTCCGCAGCAATTTATGATGTATGTATCAAGACAATGGGAAGCGTTGGTGTAGCACTTGCCATGATCGGTGTTATTGTATGCCCGATCACATCCGGTGATACTGCATTCAGAAGTGCACGTCTGGTACTGGCAGACTGGTTTAAAATCGATCAGGATAAGATCCAGAAACGTCTGTTGCTTTGTGTACCGCTTCTTGCAGTAGGTGCTTTTGTAGGACATCTGGATTATGCAGTTGTATGGAGATATTTCAGCTGGACAAACCAGACACTTGCCATGATCGTATTATGGACGGCAAGTATGTATCTGTTCCGTGAGAAGAAGAATTACTGGATCACAGCTGTACCGGCAACATTTATGAGTGCTGTATCCATGACATATTTCTTCTGTGCAGATGAGTGTCTTGGATTCTCTACAGCAGTTGCATATCCGGTGGGAATCATTCTGGCTGTTGTATTCTTGGGAATTTTTATCCACGCAACAAAGAAACCGGCAAAAATGTAATACATGACAGCGATGCTTAACAGGTATAAAAAGTAATACAGGAATGGAGCTGAGGAAGATGTTGAAACCACAGAGACTGGGCAACCTGTCACTGCCCGACATGGAATTGACGGAAGACAAAAAGACATGCAGAAAATTTGGACCATGTGGTGTTGGTAAAAAGGCCATTTATCTGAACAGTTTTTACATAGAAAGAAGATACTATGTTCCGATGAAGTCGGTGAAGCGTATTTTCAAAAGGATTGCGATGAGTAAAGGTGGATTTACCGGTAAAGGTGCATTTGGCACGCTGCCTTATCTCGTGGTTGAATATGATGATGGCAAAGAAAAGCAGTGCAATTTTAAACATGAGGAGGATGTGGACCGCCTGCTTGCTTATGTGGAGGTCAACTTTCCACAGATACCGTTGCACAGTGAGGTGGCGGAGCAAAAACTCGCGGAGAAAGCAAAGCGGATGGACGAAAAGCAGCGTATCGGAAATATTTCAGAAACTGCAAAGAAAAATATCCGCTGTCTCGATAATGCAATCAAATATCTTCATAAGGATACAGATCTGTATTTGAATCTGAGTCAGTCAGCTAAGAAGAAAAGAGTTTATGACCGGAGTAATCCGGCATACAAATGGGTTGCACTTGCAATTACACTGATGGGACTTGGGGCTTTTGGGTATGGTATATATTCATTGGCTACACACGCAGGATTTGGCATTTATTTCCTTTTGTTCGGTCTTGCTGCAATCTTTTTGTTTTCCGGCGCTAGTGTCCTTCCAACGTCACATAATAACAGAAGCTATATTGAAAAGCAGTTATTAAATGCGGTAGACGAGATGGAACAGTATATCAGAACATATCCTGATTTCCCGGTTCCGGCATGTTATGCACATCCGGTTGTACTAAAGAGGATGCAGGATATTTTAAAGGAAGGACGCGCAGAGACGATACCGGAGGCACTTAGAGTGCTGAAAGAGGATTTAAAAGCGTTAAATTCCAGTGTGGTAGTGGAACAGGAGGAATACGATGAAATCGTAGCCATCAAGCCGATGTTCCTTGTAATGGATTACAGATAAAAAATAAAAGAAAATACCGGCGGCGAAACGTTAAGAAAAGTTTTACGTTTGGCAGGCCGGTATTTTTATGCATAAAAATAAGCCTGTCTCATAGAATGAATTAAAAGAAAAGGGAGGAGGCATATGGAAAACCTAAAAGTTTTGTTTCCGGTACATATCAGAAAAAAAATAAAAAATAATCTGTGGCTGAATGATCTTGAGGAAATCCGGATCCGGGCAGGACAGCCAATCGAGCTTGCGTATTCCGGGAAAACACGTTATCTGACGGATATGGACGGTGAAATGTGTGCCTGTGTCAGAGAAAGCGTACAGAATGCAAGAGCATGTTACAGAATAACGGGCGCAGATATTGCAGAGATGTTAAGCTATATCAGCGAGTATTCCCTGTATGCATACCAGGAGGAACTAAGGCAGGGATATATTACAATTGAGGGTGGTCACCGTGTTGGAATTGCAGGGGAGATTGCAAAAGACAGGGAAGGTATTACAGGGATCAAATATATTAGTTTTATGAATATCCGTGTGGCACATGAAAAAAAAGGATGTGCAGAAAAAATTCTGCCTTTTCTGAAGGATGGAGAAAGTATTTATAATACACTGCTGGTGTCAAAACCGGGTGCAGGCAAAACAACCTGTCTGCGGGATTGTATCCGCAGTCTCTCAAATGGGAAAGAAGGCTGGGAAGGTATGAAAATCTGTGTGGTGGATGAGAGGTCTGAGATTGCAGCCTGTCATCTTGGAATTCCACAAAATGATATGGGAATACGAACGGATGTTTTGTCTGGATGCGTGAAATCAGAGGGAATGATGCTTATGCTGCGCTCCATGTCCCCGCAGATCATAGCAGTGGACGAACTTGGAGGGAAAAAAGATTTTCAGGCAGTCGAACAGGCAGCCTGTTCCGGGGTACGGATTCTTGGAACAGTACATGCGGATACAGTGGAAGAATTATGGGAGAAACCATATCTGAAAAAGTGGATGAAGCGTGGAATTTTTGAACGATTTATTCTGATCCGGCATAACCGGTCCGGCGAGCGGGATTTTCAGGTTTTTAACGGAAAAAGAGAACAGTTATGCTAAAGCTGATAGGTGGTATTCTGGTTGCAGGTTCCGGGGTTGGACTTGCAGTAAACATGATCGCTGAAATCAGGCAGCATCTGCTTAGATTGTATGAAATCCGTCAGCTTCTCATAAATATTTCGGGAGAGGCAGCACTCGCATTACTTCCGATGGAGCATATTTTGAATCAACCGACGCTGACGAACGATGTGGTGTTGCAAAAAGTATGCGGACAGATTGCTGATCGTCTTGCTGCTAAAAAGGTAGAAAGCGGAGGTGAAATCTGGCGGGATATATTTTGGAAAAATCGAAAAGAATTGGGAATCTGTGCGTCTGAACTTGAGATTATTGCGAATGCCGGAAATGCTTTTTTTGGAAGAAATATAAAAGAGAATGAAAGAATGCTTTCTATTTATTTAGAGAGGCTTAATTTTGTGATCGAACAAGAGCAAAAAGAGCAGAGAGAAAAGCAGAGAGTGGCCGGGGCGGTCAGTGTAATAGGAGGAATGATGTTAGTGATACTTTTTATATAACGCAAAAATAAAGTGCGTATACGGCAAGCAAGAGAGGGGACTGGATTACGGATGAGTGTTAATTTGATATTTAAAATTGCGGCGGTCGGGATTTTAGTCACGGTCATCAGTCAGGTGCTAAAACATAGCGGAAGGGAGGAACATGCATTTCTGACAAGCCTTGCGGGATTGCTGATTGTCCTCTTTTGGATTGTTCCTTATATTTATGAATTGTTTGAAACAATGCAGTCACTGTTTGCATTATAAGATGTTACAGAATGGGAATGAGGCATGAAATGGATATTTTAAGAATAGCGGTTCTTGGTATCGCAGGAGTACTTCTGGCACTTTTACTGCAGAAAGAAAAAAGTGAATACAGCATGTTTATCAGTATGGCAGTCTGCATCTGCATTTTTATTTATATTATTGGAAAGGTGGAGACTGTCATCGATTTTGCAAAAAAAATGCAGACGTTTGTTGCAGTGGATCAGACGTATATCACACTGATATTAAAAATGGTTGGGATCACCTATGTGGCGGAGTTTGCGATGAATATCTGTAAAGATGCCGGATATGCGGCAGTCGGAAATCAGATCGAACTGTTTGCCAAGCTGTCGATTCTGGTGCTTAGTATTCCGGTTTTGACGGTTTTTTTAGAGACAGTCGGGAGCTTTTTATGAAAAAATGGGGAGTGTGTGTGATATGTATTCTGTTACTCTGTGTGATTGAGACGGTTCCGGTTTTCGCATCTGAAAAAAATACTCAGGATTATTTAGGGAACATGACAGAAGAACTGGATTTTTCGAAGCTGGATCATTTTATGAGACAGGATGCAGAGGATAGTGGGATTACATTTTCAGAACTGGTGAAAGAATTACTGTATCAGGAGAAGCCAGGGGCACTGTATCAGCAGATCGGACCATGGCTAATAGGGCAATTATGTGAGTCAGTCTGTGAAAACCGCAAAATATTAGTGGAGGTGGTGCTGCTTGCCGTGTGTTTTTCTGTACTTAAAAATTTTGCCGGTGCGTTTGCGTCATCTTATGTATCAGATCTTTGTTTTATCCTTGTATTCTGTGTATTAGCAGTCTTGATGCTGCAGTCATTTCTGACGTTTCGTGAGATTGTGTGCGGTGTATTGGAAAAGAGTGTGGATTTTTTTCAGATTTTTATACCGACATTTAGTATTGCAATGCTTTTTTCAGCGGGAGAAAGCATTGCATCGGGCTTCTATCAGACGGCTTTTCTGATCATATATCTGATCGAGTGGCTGTTTTTAACCATTTTAGTGCCAATGATCCATATTTATATACTGACTGTGCTGATCAATTATTTCTTTGAGGAAGAAAAGTTTGCAAACATGATGGAATTGATTGGAGGACTGATCGGGTGGGCAATCAGATCTGCCGGAATCATTGTACTTGGGCTGAATGTTGTGCAGGGGATCGTTGCACCGGCAAAAGACAGGCTGCTTTATGGGACAGCAGGACGGGCAATGGCAATGATACCCGGAATTGGTAATACAGTGAATGGTGTCAGTGAACTTTTGCTTGGTTCTGGAATTATGATCCGGAACTGTGTTGGAGCAGCCGGATTGATCGTACTGATTATTTTAGTGGCAGTGCCGATGGTACAGGCAGGCTGTATGGTACTTTTTTATAAAATTGTAGCTGCTGTGGTGGAACCTGTTGCAGATAAGAGAATCGCCGGATGTTTAAAGGGAATGGCACAGGGGGGGATGCTGTACCTGAAATTGATGGGATATTGTGTGATACTGATTTTTCTGACGATCGCGCTTACGGTTGCTTCCTCCGGGTTTGGCTATTAAGAAAGTGAGAAACGGATGAACGTATTGATCGGGTATATTCAAAAAATTTTTGCCCTGTTTCTGCTGCTTGTGGTTGCAAGACAGCTGATCCCGAATGGAAGATTAAAAAAATATATTTATTTTTTTACGGAACTTGTGCTCATCATTGGTGTCATGCAGCCTTTTTTTTCTTTTTGGGGGGATAATGATGCTTTACTTGATAAGATCAGGTCTGAAACGTTTACAGAAAATTTAAGTGAGGCTTCAAGAGACATCAGCCGTATGGAGTATTTACGGAATGATTATTACCGCAGAGAATATGAAAATGCGGCAGCGCTGGATGTAAAGGGAACTGCAGAAGGATATTTAGAACAGTTTGGATTTATGGTAAAGCAATCATCGGTGGAACTGACAGAAAATTATGAAGTGAGAAAAATTATACTCACGGTAGCAGAAAAAGAAACCGGGGACACAGAAGGAATCTTTGTGGAACAGGGAAAAGCGCAGGGCAGCCAGATTGTGCTTGACGAACTGAAGCAGAGACTTGTGCAATATTATGGGGTTAAGGAAGATCGGATACAGATTTCGTATGGTGGTGAAGGATGACGGAGAAAATCAGAGAATTTTTGCAGCAGAAAAGGTGGCTCCAGTTAAAAAAAACGGACTGGATCGCAGTTGCTCTTGTTGGGGTGCTTCTTCTTGTGGTGGCAATGCCTTCCGGTGGATATGGAAAGTATTTAGCAGAAAGCAAAAAGGAAGGTACAGCACAGGAGAAAACGGAACAAAAATACGGAAAAGAGGACTACGCGGAGTATTTAGAGCATAAATTAGAACAGGTGTTAGGACAGATGGAAGGAGTGGGGAAGGTTTCTGTCATGGTCACAGTGGCAGATCAGGGGGAAGAAATCATAGAAAAGGATAAAACAGAGCACACAGTCACGACTACGGATACGGACAGCGGGCGTATGGAGATGACGACAGAAAAAGAATATGGAGAGGAAACGGTATATGAAGAGACTGGCGGTGAAAAATCTCCGTATGTCAGCAAAGAAATACTTCCGGATATAGAGGGAGTGCTTGTTGTGGCAGAGGGAGGAGACAGCCCCCGGATTGTTTCAGATATTTCAGATGCCGTAAAGGCATTATTTCAGGTGGAAGCACATAGAATTAAGGTAGTAAAGATGAGTCCGAAGGAGGATGGAACGTGAAAAAGATATTTCAGAAAAACCAGCTGATTATTACAGCACTCGCTTTGATGATTGCGGTGGCGGGATATTTCAGTTACATGAACAATCACATTGATGACGGTACAGCAGCAGAGACGGCGGCAAATGCAGGTACAGATGCACTGAATGCAGAATATGAGATCTCGGATGAAGATCCACTGGCTGCGGAAGATATTTTTACGGATGAGGGAACCGGGGAGGAACTTGCACTTGTGGATGGAACGGAGACCGCGGATGCAGGAACCGGCGAAGATACATACGATGCCGCAGATGCAGCTATGACGGACGGTCAGGATGTTGCGGAAAATGTGGCAGACGGTCAGAATGTTGCAGCAGATGTGAGCGCAGAAAACAGTACGGATACGGCTGCAAATGTGGCAGACATGACATCTGCAGATGCTGAGGAGATCGAAAATCCCGGAGAGGCGGTTCTTACAAGTACCGGCACTGCAAATCTCGACTATGCAGCAAGAATGAAATTAAACCGCGAACAGATCCGGTCTAAAAATAAAGAAGCGTTATTAGAGATTGTAAACAATACGTCCGTTGCAGATAATTTAAAGCAGGATGCAGTGAACAAGATGGTGGCAATGACGGATATCGCAGAGCGTGAAGCTGCGGCAGAAATGCTCTTAGAGGCAAAAGGATTTTCGGATGTTGTGGTCAGTATCACTGACGATAACTGCGATGTCGTACTGAATATGGGAGAGGTGACCGATGCAAAAAGAGCACAGGTGGAGGATATCGTAAAACGGAAAACCAATATTTCCGCAGACAAGATCGTGATCACACCGATCGTGGTAACAGACGCCGAGTAGGGCGTCTGTTTCTTTGCATTTTACTTGATTTTTTCATGGTTACGGTTTATCCTAGTACGGTAGAAAGAGAGTACATTGTGCGAAATGGATTTTCACATACAGGAATGGAGACTTTTACATGAAGAGAGTATTTTTGATCGTACTTGACAGCGTTGGGATCGGGGAAATGCCGGATGCGGCAGCTTACGGCGATGCGGGAAGTAATACCATAAGAGCTGCGGCATCCAGTCCGTATTTTTCGATGCCGAACATGAGGAAACTTGGATTTTTTAATATAGACGGAGTGGAGATCGGAGAAAAAGAAAAGGATCCTGCCGGATCTTTTGCGAGAATGACGGAGGTATCGAAAGGAAAAGATACGACGATCGGGCACTGGGAGATCGCGGGTATCATCTCAAACAGTCCGCTGCCGACTTACCCGGATGGATTTCCGCAGGAAATCTTAGATGAGTTTACAAAGAGAACGGGCAGAGGAGTGCTCTGCAATAAACCGTATTCCGGGACAGATGTCATCCGTGACTACGGGGAAGAGCATATGAAGACAGGAAAACTGATCGTATATACGTCTGCGGATTCTGTATTTCAGGTGGCAGCGCACGAGGATGTTGTTCCGGTTGAGACACTTTACGAATACTGTAAGATCGCAAGGGAGATACTGACCGGGGAAAATGGTGTGGGACGTGTGATCGCAAGACCGTTTGTCGGCACGCCGGGCAATTTCACGAGAACGGTAAGACGCCATGATTTTTCCCTGCAGCCGCCGAAGGTGACGATGCTAGACCAGCTGTGCGGACATGGATATGATGTGCGTTCCGTGGGCAAGATCATTGACATTTTTGCAGAAAAAGGAATCAAAGAGTATGTGCGCACGACTGGAAATGAGGACGGGATCAACAAGACGATCGAGTATATGAAACAGGATTTTGAGGGACTTTGTTTTACAAATCTTGTAGATTATGATATGCTCTACGGGCACCGTAATGACGTGGAGGGCTACGCAAAGGCACTGACTTATTTTGATGAGCGTCTGCCGGAGCTTCTCGCTGCAATGAGAGATGAGGATATCTTAATGATCACGGCAGATCACGGCTGCGATCCGAGCACGCCATCGACTGATCATTCGAGAGAATATACACCGCTTGTGATGTATGGAAAACCGATCAGAGCGGGTGTTAATTACGGAACAAGAGGCTGCTTTTCGGATATTGCGGCAACCATTCTTGCTTATTTTGATATTAAGCCGGAGTGTGCGGGAGAGGCAATCCCGATTTTATAAGGATTTTGGAGGATAAAATAGTTTTGGCTGATTTAAGAAAAGAGATAGAAAAAAGACGTACATTTGCAATCATTTCCCACCCGGATGCAGGTAAAACGACTCTGACAGAGAAGTTTTTACTCTACGGAGGAGCAATCAATCTTGCCGGTTCCGTCAAGGGAAAGGCAACTGCACGCCATGCGGTATCTGACTGGATGGAGATCGAGAAGGAGAGAGGTATTTCCGTTACTTCTTCTGTGTTACAGTTTAATTATGGCGGCTACTGCATCAATATTCTGGATACACCGGGACATCAGGATTTCTCGGAGGATACTTACCGTACCCTGATGGCTGCGGACTCTGCGGTCATGGTCATTGATGGATCAAAGGGTGTCGAGGCACAGACGAGAAAATTATTTAAGGTCTGCGTGATGCGTCACATCCCGATTTTTACTTTTATCAATAAAATGGACCGCGATGCGAATGATACGTTTGATCTGTTAGACGAGATTGAAAAAGAACTTGGGATCGCAACCTGTCCGGTCAACTGGCCGATCGGTTCCGGAAAGAATTTTAAGGGTGTATATGACCGTAATACAAAAGAGGTCATGACGTTCTCCGACACGTTAAAGGGAACAAAAGAGGGAACCGAAAAGCATATTGCAGCGGATGATCCTGCACTGATCGAGGAGATTGGACAGGACGCATACGATAAGCTGATGGAGGAGATCGAGCTTCTCGACGGGGCAAGTGCAGAGTTTGATATGGATCTTGTCACAAAAGGACAACTCTCCCCGGTATTTTTCGGATCTGCCCTGACCAACTTTGGTGTGGAGACATTTTTACAGCATTTCTTAAAAATGACCTATTCCCCACTGCCGCGTAAAGCTGACATCGGAGAAATAGACCCATTTGATGAGCATTTTTCCGCATTTGTATTTAAAATACAGGCAAATATGAATAAGGCACACCGTGACCGTATCGCGTTTATGCGTATTTGTTCCGGAAAATTTACCGCCGGTATGGAGGTTACACATGTGCAGGGAGGCAACAAAAAGATCAAACTGTCGCAGCCGCAGCAGATGATGGCACAGGAGCGCCATATCGTAGACGAGGCGTATGCGGGGGATATCATCGGAGTGTTCGATCCGGGCATTTTCTCAATCGGAGATACGCTTACCACAGCAAAACCGTTCCAGTTTGAGGGAATCCCTACTTTCGCGCCGGAGCATTTCGCGAGAGTGCGCCAGGTGGATACCATGAAGCGTAAACAGTTCATGAAAGGCATGCAGCAGATCGCGCAGGAAGGTGCGATCCAGATCTTTCAGGAATATAATATGGGTATGGAAGAAGTCATCGTCGGCGTTGTCGGTGTCCTTCAGTTTGATGTTTTAAAATACCGTCTGGAAAATGAATATAATGTTGAGATCCGCATGGACAACCTGCCATACGAGCACATCCGCTGGATTGAAAACGAGGAAATCGATATGGACAAGCTTGTCGGAACTTCGGATATGAAGAAGATCCAGGATTTAAAGGGCAGACCGTTACTCTTATTTGTCAATGCATGGAGTGTTGGTATGGTGCTTGACCGAAATGAGGGACTGGTGCTCTCTGAGTTCGGGCGTGAGTAAAGGGCAGGTTTAGCTGGCAAAATCTGTAATACGCGGGTATTGTCAGTTAAGTGAATTTAGACAGCAGGAAAAGGAAAACAAAAAAATGGCAGTTATCACAATCACAAAAGATAATTTTGAAAATGAAGTACTCGGTGCAAAACTTCCGGTTGTATTAGATTTCTGGGCAGAGTGGTGTGCGCCGTGTAAAATGCAGTCACCGGTGATTGAGGCGCTTGCGGAAGAATTAGAAGGCAAGGTCATCTTCGGTAAAGTCAATGTTGACGAGGAGGCTGCGCTGGCATTGAAATATCAGATTATGAGCATCCCGACGCTGGTTGTCATGAAATACGGATTATTTCAGAACCGTGCAGTCGGACCGCAGACAAGAGAAGAGATCATAGATATGATCGAGCAGATCAAAGAAGACTAAAAACAATAGAATGCACACTTTGCGAACATTCTATTATGATGAATCACTTCAGGCATAGCCGTGCGAAACTCATCAGCAGCTGAAAGCAGCTGTGAGTTTCACATGGCTATGCCTTATTTTTCTGATAAGCAGCCTTTTCCGCCTGCATCTCCAAATACATCCGCATCACATTCCATTTCCGATTTGTCGGCGTAAGCACTGCTTTATAATCTATGACAACCTGATCCCTGCGGAGAGATGCTAAAAGTTTATCCATCTTTTTCTCTGTAAAATCACAGAAAACAATCAGACTTTCCGCAGGAACCTTCCCGGAAAAAGGCTGAATCAAAGGGGAAGAAGTCCTATTTGCGATCATCTCCAATGGTTTTAAATAATCAGAGGAAGGAACCTCATCCACACGGACCTTCAAAGCTCCCGTGATCTGCTTTAATTTTTTGAGATTGTTGTCATCTAAATGAAATACCAGTAATTTTTCCATGTGTAACTCCGTTTCATATTTATAGAATAGACATATTATAAGAGTTTTGCAGCAGGGTGTAAATATGTTTTATAGCAAAGATTAAGCTGCAAAAAGGTGTATCAAAACCTGACGGCCGGCAAATCGCACAAAACAGACCCGGCATTGTGCAATTTGCTATTCACGAAACTCAGTTACACCTTTTGCAGCTGAACACAGTCTTAACTTTATGGCAAGTCTTAATTTTATGAAAGAAACCACTTGTAAAGAAACCACCACTATGATACACTTGTCGATAAGGAAAATCATTTCCGCTAAGGTTGTCAGATAAAAATCGTTACCGCCCTTTAGTGGCGGTTCACAGGCAGAAATCTGCCGGTTTATCCCATAAATAAAAAGAAATAGCATAACTGGAAAAGGTGTGCTGCAGACTGTCATATGTCAGATGGGGAAGCATATGGAAAATTGCAGACAATTTTGTGGTTGACATTTCGGGAAAAATATAATACTATTAGAACAAAAAAAACGAACATAAGTTCGCACGGAGGAAAGAAATGGCAAAGGAAGATAAATATAAAGAGATCAATGCAGTAAAAAATGATAAATTAAAAGCGTTGGATGCTGCAATTTCACAGATTGAGAAACAGTACGGCAAAGGCTCCATCATGAAGCTTGGTGATAATTCCGCACATATGAATGTGGAGACGATTCCGACCGGATCATTAAGTCTTGATATTGCACTTGGTTTAGGTGGACTTCCGAAAGGAAGAATCATCGAGATCTATGGACCGGAGTCCAGTGGTAAGACGACCGTTGCCCTGCATGCGGTTGCTGAGGTACAGAAAAGAGGCGGTATCGCAGGATTTATCGATGCAGAGCATGCCTTAGATCCTGTCTATGCAAAGAATATCGGCGTTGACATCGACAACTTATACATATCCCAGCCGGACTGCGGAGAGCAGGCACTTGAGATCACAGAGACCATGGTACGTTCCGGGGCGGTTGATATCGTGATCGTCGACTCCGTGGCAGCACTCGTTCCAAAGGCAGAGATCGATGGAGATATGGGTGATTCGCATGTCGGACTTCAGGCACGACTGATGAGCCAGGCACTTCGTAAGCTGACTTCTGTCATCAGCAAATCCAACTGTGTGGTTATCTTCATCAACCAGCTTCGTGAAAAAGTAGGCGTAATGTTTGGTAATCCGGAGACAACGACCGGTGGACGTGCGCTGAAGTTCTATTCTTCTGTCCGTATGGATGTCAGAAGGATTGAGGCATTAAAACAGGGCGGAGAGGTTGTTGGTAACCGTACCAGGGTAAAAATTGTTAAGAATAAGGTGGCACCGCCATTCCGTGAAGCAGAGTTTGATATCATGTTTGGACAGGGAATTTCCAGAGAGGGCGATATCTTAGACCTTGCAGCAGATAAGGGTGTGGTTAACAAATCCGGAGCATGGTATGCATACAATGGAGATAAGATCGGCCAGGGACGTGAGAATGCAAAACAGTATCTGAAAGAAAATCCGCTGATCTGTGAGGAGATCGAGGCAAAAGTCAGAGAAATGTTAAATGTGGACGGAACAGAAGAGTCTGAGGAAACAAAGGAAAACGAGACTGAGGCACAGAGCATAAAAGCAGCGGAAGCGATCGCAAAAAAAGCGGAAGCGGCTGAAAAGAAAGCAGAGAATACAGCCGAGGTAAAAGCGGAGGAATAAAAGATGCAGGAGTTGCTTGTCGTAGAAGTAATTCCCCGGGAAAAAGGAAGGACTTCCATTCGGTTTGACAACGGGATGGAAGTCCTTTTATATAAGGGTGAGGTAAGAAAATTATCCTTGCGGGAGGGGACTGTCATATCCCAGGAGAAATATGATGAGATCATCTATGAAATACTTGGAACGCGGGCGAAGAAACGTGCGATGTTTCTTTTGGAACGAATGGACCGGACGGAACATCAGCTGCGGGAGAAGCTGATGCAGAACGGGTATCCTGATGTGTGCGTGGATCTTGCAGTGGAGTATGTCAGAAAATATCACTATATCGATGATCTGCGCTATGCGACGACCTATATTTCATATCAACAGAAGAAAAAAAGCCGTCAGAAATTAAAAATGGATCTTATGGCAAAAGGAATTGAAAAAAGTGTGATAGAACAGGCACTTGATGAGGTGTTCGACAGTGATGAACAGCTAAAGATCCGTCAGCTTTTAGAAAAGAAACATTATGAACCAAAAGAATGTGACCGCAAAGAACAGCAGAAAATTTACCAGTATCTGATGCGCCGTGGATTTAAGAGCAGCGATATTTTGCATGTCATGAAAATCTGGGATGAATACGAGGAATAAGAACATAGAAAAACGGGGAATTTTTGGTACAATATGTTGTATTGTTGCAAAATAAAAATGCAATATTATGCACATTGAACAGTTATCTACTTGACATAAATATTAAAATAGAATAAAATTTATATGTTGTAATTATGACAGATAACAAACCATGTTTTTATGTTATATGTACAATGAAAATTTAATAAAGGAGGTGCTCCTGTGGGAAGTGTGATTATCGCTGTTGTGATCACTCTACTGGTTACCGCGGTCGTTGTATATTTTGTCACAACTGCTTACTATAAAAAAGTAACAGAGGCTAAGATCGGAAATGCAGATGAAAAAGCGCGTGAGATTATTGATGAAGCGGTAAAAACGGCAGAAACCAAGAAGCGTGAAGCAATGCTTGAAGCGAAGGAAGAATCCATCCGTGTCAAGAATGATTTAGACAAGGAGGTAAAAGAGCGGAGAGCGGAGATCGGACGCAGTGAACGACGCATTGTTCAGAAGGAAGAAAATCTGGACAAAAAGTTAGAAGCGATCGAAAAACGCGAGGCGGGATTTGCAGCCAAGGAAGAAGAGATCAACAGACAGAAAGCGCAGGTCGCAAAGCTCAATGAAGAGCGTGTGAAAGAACTGGAAAGGATCTCCGGTTTAACCTCCGAACAGGCAAAGGATTATCTCTTAAAGACTGTTGAAGAAGACGTTAAAATTGATACTGCAAAATTGATCAAAGAAATGGAACACAAGGCAAAGGAAGAAGCTGATAAGAAGGCAAAAGAGTATGTGGTGACTGCAATTCAGAAGTGTGCTGCGGATCATGTTGCCGAAACAACGATTTCTGTTGTACAGCTTCCGAATGACGAAATGAAAGGAAGAATCATCGGACGTGAAGGACGTAATATCCGTACGTTAGAAACGTTAACAGGTGTGGATCTGATCATCGATGATACACCGGAGGCAGTGATTTTATCCGGTTTTGATCCGATTCGTCGTGAAGTTGCCAGAATTGCTTTGGAAAAACTGATTGTGGATGGTCGTATCCATCCAGCAAGAATCGAGGAAATGGTTGAGAAGGCTCAGAAAGAAGTCGAGACAATGATTCGTGAGGAAGGTGAGGCAGCAACCTTAGAGGTTGGTGTTCACGGAATCCATCCGGAACTTGTGCGTCTTTTAGGCCGGATGAAATTCCGGACGAGCTACGGACAAAATGCTCTCAAACATTCCATTGAAGTAGCACAGCTTTCCGGATTACTGGCTGCTGAAATCGGTGTAGATGTAAGAACTGCAAAACGTGCAGGATTGTTACATGATATTGGTAAATCTGTCGATCATGATATGGAAGGTTCCCATATTCAGATCGGTGTGGATTTATGTAGAAAATACAAAGAGTCACCAATTATTATCAATGCGGTAGAAGCGCATCATGGTGATGTAGAACCGGAGTCATTAATTGCATGTATCATTCAGGCTGCAGATACAATCAGTGCAGCAAGACCAGGTGCCAGAAGAGAGACACTGGAAACATATTCAAACAGATTGAAACAGTTAGAAGATATTTCTAACGGATTTAAGGGTGTAGAAAAATCCTTCGCTATTCAGGCGGGCAGGGAGATTCGAATCATGGTTGTTCCGGAGCAGATCAGCGATGCCGATATGGTATTGCTTGCGCGTGATATTTCCAAACAGATCGAAGCTGAATTGGAATATCCGGGACAGATTAAGGTAAATGTTATTCGTGAGTCAAGGGTAACAGATTACGCGAAGTGATTCGTGACAATAGGTTTGTTCGCAGAACTTGCAATCTATTGTATGAAAAATAAAGAGACTGTCGTATCGGTGTCAGAAATGACCGGTACGGCAGTTTTTTCATTCATAGGATTCGGGTGTCAAAAATTTAAGAGCCACCTTTTGACACCCGAATCTTCATAGCAAATTACGTTCTATGATGTTTTTGGTTTTATTTTTATGAGAAGATTCTGAAAAAAATAGTGCCAGGATGTAAAATATATGTTAAAATACATCTGAAAATGAGCGAAAGAAAGGTGGTGTGGCAAGTGCAGAGAGTAAAACAGCATAAGTGTTTTCTGTTTATCCTGATAGGATTTATCGTAATATCTTTCTTTCAGTTTTTACCGCAGACAGATACACTGCATTTGTATGAAAAGACACCACAGAGTTTTGAGCTGACCGCAGGCGGGCTCCTGAAGTATGGAATAGAAGGACAAAATGCAGACCAGGCAGGGGAATGTGAACTAGAAGAATATCACACAGACCGGTTGACGGGACCGGAAATAGCAGAACGTCAGGCATGCGGTCTCCCGGAAGAAACACCGGCGGCTACATTAGCGAGAACGACACAGAGTGAAGCTGCGCTGGGTGAACAGAATCAGAGCCGTTTTCAGATGTTACGGTTTTTAGTAGAAGTATATGTACTTTTAATGATCCCGGCAGTTATTCTGCATATGGCACTAAAAAGATTTAGCAGCCATATGATCATACTGTGGCAGAATATAAAATACATACATCTTGTTGATGGTAAGAAGGCAAAACGTATTCCTGTAATTGAATAAAAAGATGATATTACAGGAGGCGTATGAACGTGATAGAAAATAGAATAAGTGACAGAGCAAAAATATTACTGATCGATGAGGATACAAGCATTTCTTATCTGATCCGCAGGGCAATGGAAAAAGAAAATTACAAGATTTATATTGCAGGAAGTGGAAAACAGGGAATGGAGATGAGTACCGGTGTCTGTCCGGATCTGATTCTGATGGATAATAAATTTTCTGATATGGAAGGGATCACCTTGATCCAGTGGTTTAGGGAGTGGACGGATTGCCCGATTATAATCCTGTCGGAACGGAGCAGCTACCTTGATAAAGTGGAGGCATTATATGCCGGAGCAGATGATTATATGGTAAAACCGTTTCATGAGAAGGAACTTGCGGCACGGATTTTTTCCGCATTACGCAGAAGAATTTCGGCAGGTGCGCATACATATTACGAGGCAGGAAATCTTAAGGTTGATTTTACAAAAAGACAGGTTTTGCTTGGAGGAACGGAGGTTCATTTTTCGCCGGTGGAATACCGGATCATAGAAAGTCTTGCGTTAAATTCTGGTACGGTTGTAACATATCAGATGCTTTTGGAAAAAATATGGGGACCATATGCAGAGCAAAACAGCAGGATCCTTCGTGTCAATATGACGAATATCCGGAAAAAAATAGAAAGTTCTCCTTTAGAACCGGAGTATATTACAACGATCCCGCGGGTAGGATACCGGATGTTGGAGAGTCAGGCTGAGAAAGGTGGCATGCAGATGCTGGAAAATCAGGCTGGCAGAAACATGAAAGTGCTGGAAGGTCAGAATATCAGAAATGGTATCCGTATGATGGCATAAAAATAAGTTGCACACAGAGGTGTGCAGCTTATTTTTTTCTGGATGTACGATAATCTTTTGACTGACAGTAAGAATCGTAAATTGCGTAAACAAACCCTCCGATGATAATGCCAATCCCGATGACAGAAAAAACAATTTCAATGACTGTCATAGTAAAATCCCTCCTCCATAAATTTGATGTTATCAGTATAGCAGTCAAATCTATGAAAAAGAGATTTTTACTTTTTCTTTAATCTTTTCTGAAAAGAGAAATGGGAAGTTTTAACACTTTATTTATAATAGAAAAGTTGCCTTCGTCGTATACAAATTGTATAAAAGCAGATGGAAAATAAAGGCAGAGGGTGGTACAATAAGAACAGATACTGTAAGAAAATAACAGACTTGGAATATATTGAAGCGGAGGAATATTGTATGGATCAACAGGTTAAGAGAGTAAAAAGAGAACTGGTAAAAAATGGAGCCATTCTGGATATTTATACAGATACGATGCAACTGCCGGACGGAAAACTCGAAGAATGGGATTTTATTTCACACAGAAAAGGGGCGGCAGCCGTTGTTCCGGTACGCGGAGACGGAAAGATTCTGATGGTGCGTCAGTACCGGAATGCAATCGACCGTATGACACTTGAGATACCGGCGGGATCAAGAGACAGTGTTACAGAAGACACAAAGGTGTGTGCTGCACGGGAGTTAGAGGAGGAAACGGGATACCGCAGTGATGATCTTACGCGTCTTTTGTCACTTAAAACAACAGTTGCATTTTGTGACGAGTTCATTGATGTGTATTTAGCGCGTAATTTAAAACCGGGACATCAGCATTTAGATGAGGGAGAGTTCCTTGATGTCGAGGCACA
This sequence comes from Roseburia sp., assembly GCA_003483745.1. Taxonomy (GTDB): domain Bacteria; phylum Bacillota; class Clostridia; order Lachnospirales; family Lachnospiraceae; genus Roseburia. The sequence continues at coordinate 92,823 of DMYD01000059.1, forward strand.
TGACATCGATGAACTCTGTCAGATGATCTACGATGGAAAATTACAGGATGCCAAAACAGTTTCTGCACTTTTGGCATATAAAAATCTTCTGAATCAGGAGAAAAACGCATAAACTGAAGAAAAGTGTATGTGGGGCGTGTGTGAAAAAAGAAGGATGCCTGTTTCTGCCTGTATTTTTTGTGGGTGTTTTTCTTGCAAACCTGTTAAAGTATAAGACAGGGGATCTTTGCCGGATATTAAATATATGGATTTTAGAACAGTTCGCATATAGCAGCATTTCGCCGGAAAGACTGTTCTGGCAGCTGCTTTGGAAACGGGGAAAGTTCGCATTTTTTTTCTTTTTGTTTGGGGAAGGGTGCGGATATGCGGTGGCATCGACGGTATGGTTGTGTCTTCTGACAGGAATATTTGGATTTTTTCTTGCAATGGCGATTGCGGATCTTGGAATCCGTGGTGTTGCAGTTGCGTTTGTCGGTCTGCTTCCACAGGCATTTTTTTATGTGGCTGCGGTACTATGGTGCCGCTTTTGTGGCAAAAACAGCAGACAGTACCGGCCACCGGTATGTAATCCGAAAATCCGCATAAAACAGGCGGTGGAATCTGTTGTATTTTATGGGGTGGCAGTAATACTGGTAATCGGCGGCGTATTTGCAGAAGCTTATATCAATATTCCGCTCCTTAAGATGATCGTAAAAAATTTTTGAAAAGATTGCTTTTCGGTCGGCTTATCATTATAATGAAAAAATACACAGGATAAAAAGAAAGTCAGGAAAAAAACATGACACATGACATTATGGATTTTATTGAATATATTCACAATGAAAAACAGACATCAAAGAATACGGAGGTTTCCTATGAACGTGATCTCCGCAAGATGAATGAATATCTGGAAGCGCAGAATGTATACGGGGTGTCTGCCGTTACGGAGACAAATCTGAATGCATATGTTATGTTTTTAGAACGTGAAGGACGGAAACCGGCGACGGTTTCAAGGAGCATTGCATCAATGAAAGCTTTTTTTCATTTTCTTGAAAAGGAGCGGAGAATCGAGTCGGATCCGGCATGGCGTTTGAAAGCACCTAAGATTGAAAAAACGATGCCGCGTATCCTGACCACGGAAGAAGTGACGCTTTTGTTAGAGCAGCCGTCCGGAAATACACCGAAAGAGCTACGGGATAAGGCGATGCTTGAATTGCTTTACGCGACAGGGATCCGTGTGTCGGAGCTGATATCGTTAAAAGTCTCGGATCTGAATCTTCAGATGGAGTATGTGATCTGTACGGATATCCATAAAGAACGGATCATTCCATTTGGGAATGTCGCAAGGGAGGCACTGACAAGATATATGCAGGATGGAAGAGATCATCTGATCAGCCAGGCGGACTGTCCGTGGCTGTTTACGAATTGTACCGGTGGTGCAATGAGCCGTCAGGGTTTCTGGAAACTGATCAAGTTTTATGGGAAGAAGGCGGGGATCGAATCGGAGATCACACCGCATACGCTGCGCCATTCGTTTGCGGCACATCTGATCAGCAATGGAGCAGATTTAAAGTCGGTGCAGGAGATGTTAGGACATTCTGATATTTCTACGACACAGATTTATTCGCAGATGGGGCAGGGAAGAATCCGGGAAGTGTATCTGAAAGCACATCCGAGAGGATAGTAGTAGAAACAATAGAATGCATGTTCTGCAAACACTCTATTGTCATGAATAATAAAAAAGGAACTCACAGAAATGGAGTTCCTTTTTTCATTATGAGATTTCAGGAAGCTGCCGGTACAGGTAAAAAATCTTAACGGCACATATCTGCAATCGTATAAATCAGATTTTTGGAGTCTTCCCAGCCAAGGCAGGGATCCGTGATGGATTTGCCGTAGATGTGCTCGCCGATCTTCTGGGAGCCTTCCTCAATATAACTCTCGATCATGACACCTTTTACCATTTTCTGAATCTCAGAAGAAACTTGACGGTTGTGCATGACTTCCTTTACGATACGGATCTGTTCTTTATATTTTTTGCCGGAGTTGGAATGGTTTACGTCCACAACGGCTGCCGGATTGACAAGATCCATTTTTTCGTACATGTCACACAGACGGATCAGATCTTCGTAGTGGTAATTCTGTGTGGAGTTACCGTGTTTGCTGACTGCGCCGCGCAGAACAACATGTGTCAGCGGGTTGCCGCTTGTCTCCACTTCGTAACCACGGTATACGAAATGATGTGGGTGCTGTGCCGCATATACGGAGTTGAGCATAACAGAAAAGTCGCCGCTGGTCGGGTTTTTCATACCGGATGCGACATCAAAACCACTGACCGTCAGACGGTGCTGCTGATCCTCGACAGAACGTGCACCGATGGCAACGTAGGAGAGAAGATCTTCGACATACCCCCAGTTTTCCGGGTAGAGCATCTCATCTGCACAGGTTAAACCGCTCTCTTTGATCGCACGGATGTGCATTTTACGCATGGCAATCAGACCTTCGATCATGTCAGGTGCTTTTTCCGGATCCGGCTGGGAGGCGATACCCTTATAGCCCTCGCCGGTAGTACGCGGCTTATTTGTATAAACACGCGGAATGATGATCAGACGGTCGGCAACATCCTCCTGGATTTTTGTGAGGCGGCTGACATAATCACAGACAGCGTCCTCCCGGTCTGCGGAACAAGGTCCGATGATAACGAGAAAACGGTCATCTTTTCCGGTGATAACGTCGGAGATCATAGCATCCCGTTCTTTTTTTAACTGTTTTAATTCTTCTGACAGCGGAAATTCGCGTTTGATCTCTGCCGGAGAAGGAAGCTGGTTTAAAAATGTAAAACTCATAATAAAACTCCATTCTAAGCGCCAAAGTATATGCGCTGTCTCTTGTATTTGCTAAAATCAAAAATTATATTAAATGATATTGAAGAAGATGTCAAATATTTGCATAACAGGAGTGGGTTGGTTATAATGAAAAATAGAACATAGCTGTGAGACGGCAGGGAGGTGTCTGGCATGAAAATAAAAGGAATAGAGATTGGAATGGGACGGCCACTCATTTGTGTTCCTGTGCTTGAAAGAACCAAAGAGGAAGTTATAAAAGAAGTGGAATATCTTGTAAAATCAGAAGCGGACATGATTGAATGGAGGCTGGATGCATTTGAACATTACGCGGATTATAATGAAGTGCGGGAAATATTACAGCAGATAGCCCCTTTATTAAAGAAAAAACCTTTTTTATACACAGTTCGCACGGAAAAACAGGGTGGGATGGCACTGGCAGAGCGGGAGGAGTTAAAGGATCTGCATGACCTTGCGGCAGAATCCGAATGTACGGATCTGATCGATCTGGAATTTTTTGAAGAAGAGCATGCAGCAAAGCGGATCCGGGAAATCCAGAAAAAAGGGAAAAAAATTGTTGCGTCACATCATGATCTGGAAGGAACACCGCAGATAGAGGTTATGCGGATGCTGCTTGACCGTATGTGTGAAGGGGGAGCAGATATTGTGAAACTTGTCGTAACGCCCAAAACACCGGAAGATGTATTGCGGCTTCTTGCTGTTACATCTGAATTTCACAATGAGAATAAAGAGACACCGATTATTACCGTGGCAATGGGAAAATTGGGGGAGATCAGCAGAGTGAGTGGAGAGACATTTGGTTCCTGTGTGACATTTGCATCGCATGAAAAGAAAAGTGCACCGGGACAGTTTAGACTGGAAGAAATGCGGCAGACGCTTGCTATGCTGCATGAGGGATGTGAATAAAAAATAAAGAAAATATAAAGAATGGATAAAGTGCAGGGAAGATACTTGACGTGGTATCTTCCCTGTGTTAATATATGCCACCGTAAATAAATAACAAAGAAAATACATAACAATGTTAAATAATGAGGTGAGAAAAACGAAAATGGATGATTTATTTACAAGATTTTTCTCTGCCCTGTATCAGTTTCATAAACTGCATATGGGAGATCTGGTACCGGATATCACCAAACTTGAGGGTATGACGATGTCGGCGATCAAGCACTGCAGCGGGGAAAAAGGGAAGGAAGAACTGACGGTTTCTGAACTGACAGCAAAGCTAAAAGCAAAAGGACCTGCAGTTTCACGCACGTTAAAGACGTTAGAGGATAAAGGATATATTGAGCGTGATGTCAATAAGGCAGACAGACGCAATACCTATGTGAAGCTGACGATTTCCGGAAAACAAAAAGTGGAAGAATACGAGCAGATCATGAGCAGTTTTGCGCACGCGGTCATCGCAAAAATAGACCGGGATGATATGGAACAGATGATTGAATGTCTGAATGAACTTTATGAAGCATCAAGAGAAGAGATTGCAGACCGAAAAATGAGACAAAAAGGAGAATAAGACATGAGCAAAATATTTAAAAACATGCTCCCGTATTGGAAAGGACTGATCGTAGTCGTTGCACTGTTAGTTGTGCAGGCATGGTGTGATCTTTCACTTCCGGCATATACATCGGACATTATTGATGTCGGAATTCAGAACAAAGGTGTGGAGCATGTGCTGCCGGAGGCAGTAACGGAAGAAGAGTTTACACTGTCACCGCTTTTTATGACGGATGAGGAGAAAGAAAGCTGGGAGAACAGTTATGAGAAAGATGGAGATGTATACCGTCTGACTGTCACAGATAAAAAGCAGCTGGAGAAACTGGATGATACATTGCTTCTTCCGCTTTTGATGAATTATCAGATGTCATCCGTGGATGAGCAGACTTTTAAAGAGAGCGTGGCGAAACCGACAGGGATGGATCAGGCGATGCTTGATAACATGAGTATCGAGCAGATCGGGGAGTCCATGGGAGTGCCGCTTACATCTTTTGAGAAAGAGGTCGAGGATGACGACGGAAATACTGTGGTAACAAATTGTGTGGATATGCGCACAGTCTTTGCAGCTATGAAAGCATCAGGGGCTATGACAGAGGAACAGATCCTATCCATGCGCGCTACCGTTTCTGATACGATTGATACCATGGGAAGTTCTCTGGTAAAATCGATGGGAATTGCATATGCGGTAAGCTGTGATACAGCGGCAGGAGTGGATATTGATAAGGTACAGACATCCTATCTCTGGTCAGCCGGTGGCAGAATGGTTGCGATGGCACTTCTTATGGGTGTGGCAACGGTTCTGGTCGGATTCTTTGGCGCGCGCATTGGTGCCGGGATCGGACGTGACCTGCGAGGAAAAATATTTGGACAGGTGGTTCATTTTTCCAATGCGGAGATGGATCATTTTTCCACAGCATCTTTAATTACCAGAAGTACGAATGATATCCAGCAGATCCAGATGGTTTCCGCCGTGATGATCCGTATGGTTGCCTATGCGCCGATTCTTGGCATCGGAGGTGTCTTAAAAATCATCCAGACAGGAGCCGGAATGGGATGGATCATTATTCTTGCAATTTTAGTGATCCTTGGATATGTCATGGTATTGATGTCTGTTACGATGCCGCGTTTTAAACTGATGCAGAAACTGGTCGATAAGATCAATCTGGTATCCAGAGAGATTTTAACGGGACTTTCCGTCATCCGTGCGTTTGGCAGAGAGACAGAGGAAGAAAAACGTTTTGATGATGCCAATAAAGACTTGACGAAAACCATGCTGTTTACAAACCGTGTCATGACATTTATGATGCCTGGTATGATGCTGATCATGAACCTTCTGACCGTAGGTATCGTATGGGTAGGAGCACACAAGATCGATGCCGGCTCGATGCAGGTTGGTTCCATGACAGCGTTTATTACCTATGCGATGATGATCGTTATGGCATTTTTGATGCTGACAGCAATGTCGATCATGCTTCCGCGTGCAGCAGTTGCAGCAGAACGTATCGATGAAGTTATCCGCATGGAATCTTCGATAGAGGATGCAAAAAATCCGGAAGAATTAAAAGAACACAAAGGTGTAATCCGTTTTTTACATGTCAACTTCCGATATCCGGGAGCAGAGGCAGATGTGTTGGAGGATATTGATTTTACGGCAGAGCCGGGCAAGACAACAGCGATCATCGGAAGTACCGGATGTGGAAAATCCACACTGGTCAATCTGATTCCGCGACTTTATGATGTCACAGGCGGCAGTGTCACATTAGACGGACAGGATATCCGGAATATCCGTATGGAAGATCTGAGGGATGAAATCGGTTTTGTACCGCAGAAAGGTGTGCTGTTTTCCGGTACGATCGCTTCAAACCTGCGTTTTGGAAAACGTGATGCTTCGGATGAAGAGATCAAAGAAGCGGCAGCAATCGCTCAGGCAACCGATTTTATTGAGGAAAAGCAGGAAAAATATGACAGTGATATCGCCCAGGGCGGAAGCAATGTCTCCGGTGGACAGAAACAGCGTCTTGCCATTGCGCGTGCAATCGCAAAACAGCCGAAGATTTATGTGTTTGATGACAGTTTCTCTGCACTTGATTTAAAGACGGATGCGGCACTTCGAAAAGCACTGGCATCGAAAGTAAAAGAAAGCACAGTCATCATTGTAGCACAGAGAATTAGTACAATTTTACACGCAGAACAGATCCTTGTGCTTGAGGATGGAAAAATCGTCGGAAAAGGTACACACGAAGAACTGCTGAAAAACTGTGTGACATACCAGCAGATCGCACGTTCACAGCTTTCTGCAAAAGAACTTGGCATTGAGGAAAGTGAGGTGTCTGTCAATGAGTAATGAAAGAGAAAAAGTTAGAATGCAGCACCGTGGCAGAGGAACGATGGGGCACGGCATGCAGCCGGGAGAAAAACCGAAGGATTTAAAGGGTTCTCTTGGAAAACTGTTATCTTATATTGGAAATTTTAAGGCGGCAATTATTGTGGTCATGATTTTTGCGGCGGCTTCCACTGTATTTAATGTCATCGGTCCTAAGATTTTAGGAAAGGCAACCACAGCGCTTTCCGAAGGTCTGATGGCAAAGATTCAGGGTACGGGAAGCATTGATTTTACCTATATCGGACAGATCCTTTTATTTGTGCTAGGACTTTATGTGTGCAGTGCGGCATTTAACTTTATTCAGGGATGGATCATGACCGGTGTAACGCAGAAGATCTGCTACCGCATGCGTAAAGAAATCTCCGGGAAAATCAACCGCATGCCGATGAAATATTTTGAGAGCCGTACTTACGGAGAAGTTTTATCGAGAATCACCAATGATGTCGATACCTTAGGACAGGGATTAAACCAGAGTATCACAACGATCATCACGTCGGCATCAACCTTAGTCGGAGTACTGATCATGATGTTAAGTATCTCTCCGTTAATGACCTTGATCGCAATCGTGATATTGCCAATCTCCATGGCATTGATCTCATTTGTGGTCAAAAAATCACAAAAATACTTCAAAGATCAGCAGGAATATTTAGGACACATCAACGGACAGGTAGAAGAAGTTTATGGCGGACATTTAGTCATCAAGGCATTTAACCGTGAGAAAGACACGATTGATGAATTTAACCGCACCAATGAGATTTTATATCAGTCTGCATGGAAATCACAGTTTTTATCCGGTATGATGCAGCCAATCATGATGTTTGTCGGAAATCTCGGTTATGCGGCAGTTGCTTTATCCGGTGGACTGCTTGCAATCCGTGGAACGATCACGATCGGTGATATCCAGGCATTTATCCAGTATGTAAAAAACTTTACACAGCCGATCCAGCAGATAGCACAGGTCATCAACCAGGTGCAGTCGATGGCGGCAGCATCCGAACGTGTGTTTGAGTTTTTAAATGAGGAAGAGGAAGACCAGATCGTAGAACATCCGGCAGATGTGAGTGCCGTAACCGGAACCGTCGATTTTGATCATGTACAGTTTGGTTATAACCTGGATCAGACGATCATCAAAGATTTCTGTGCTCATGTGGAACCGGGACAGAAGATTGCAATCGTAGGACCGACCGGAGCCGGAAAGACCACGATGGTGAAACTTTTGATGCGGTTTTATGATGTAAACAGCGGTTCCATCAAATTAGACGGTCATGACGTCAGAGATTTTAACCGCAGGGAATTAAGGGATGCGTTTGGAATGGTATTGCAGGATACCTGGCTGTTTAAGGGAACAATCATGGAAAATATCCGTTACGGGCGTTTAGATGCTACAGATGAGGAGGTCATTGCGGCGGCAAAAGCAGCGCATGCCGACCACTTTATCAAGACCCTTCCGGGTGGTTACCAGATGGAATTAAATGAGGATGCAAGCAATGTCTCACAGGGACAAAAACAGCTCCTTACGATCGCAAGGGCAATCCTTGCGGACAATAAGATTTTAATACTCGATGAGGCAACATCTTCGGTTGATACGAGAACCGAGGTAACGATCCAGAAAGCGATGGATAATCTGATGCGTGGCAGAACCAGTTTTGTCATTGCACACAGACTCTCAACGATCCGCAATGCGGATCTGATCCTTGTCATGAAGGACGGGGATATCGTGGAGCAGGGAAATCACGAAGAACTGCTTGAAAAAAATGGATTTTATGCAAATCTTTATAATTCACAGTTTGAGGATGTTGTTGCGTAAGAGGATATGGGATGTCGTCGTTTGGCGGCATCCTTTTTTCGTGCAGATTTTGCCTGGTATGGAATTCATTTTCGTTCCGGCTGCACAAAAGAAAAATATCTGCATAAATTTTCCGGCAAACAGGAAACACTATGAAAAAAAGCCACATTCATGCGGCAGAAAGCAGGAAAATCATATGGATAAAATGAATATCAGAAAAGCGGCAATGATCGGCTGCGGATTTGTGGGGGCATCATCGGCATTTGCGCTGATGCAGAGCGGTATTTTTTCAGAGATGGTCATGATCGATGCAGACCACGCGAAGGCGGAGGGGGAAGCGATGGATCTAAGCCATGGGCTTCCTTTTGCAAGACCGGTAAAAATATATGCCGGGGATTATGATGACATTGTAGATGCCGGAATTATTATCATCACGGCGGGGGCAAACCAGAAGCCAGATGAGACACGGCTCGATCTGATCCACAAAAATGTGGAGATATACAAACAGATCATCCCGGAGATCGCAAAGCGCGGCTGTGAGGGAATCCTCCTTATTGTATCCAATCCGGTCGATATCCTTACCTACACGGCACTGAAACTCTCCGGTTTCCCGGAACACCGTGTGATCGGTTCCGGGACAGTGCTTGATACCGCCCGGTTAAAATATCTGATCGGGGAGCATTTAGGGGTAGATAACCGCAGTGTGCATGCGTTTATCATCGGGGAACACGGGGACAGTGAACTTGCCGCATGGTCCAATGCGAATATTTCCGGTGTCCGTCTGGGTGATTTTTGCGAAATGCGTGGTCATTTTATGCATGAGGAATCCGAAAACCGTATCTATGAAAAAGTAAGAAACAGCGCTTACGAGATCATTGAACGCAAGCGTGCGACCTATTATGGGATTGCGATGGCGGTAAAGCGGATCTGTGAATGTATCATCCGAAATGAACAGTCGATTCTTCCGGTATCTTCCATGATGCATGGCATTTACGGAATGAAAGATATTGTGATCAGCATGCCTGCCATTGTCGGAAAGGACGGCGTGGAGGATGTGATACCGATCTCGCTGGATGAAGAAGAAAAAATGCAGTTGAAAAAATCGGCGGATATTTTAAATGAGATGAATGAGATGATAAAAAAAGAACACGGAATCGGTTAAAAAAAGAAGGTAAATGTGTTATAGTCTATTAGCAGATGTATGGGAACAGAAGATTTCTGAATGATAGATTATATTTTAATATAGGAATACAAAAGAGGAGGGGTACCATGTCCATGCGGATATACACCATGACACACAAAAAGTTTATACCATTGCCGGATCAGCTTTATGTACCACTTCATGTTGGCAGGGCATGCGGAGAGGATCTTGGATATCAGGGAGATGATACGGGAGATCAGATCTCGGCGTTAAATTGTTATTACAGTGAGCTGACCGGGTTTTACTGGATCTGGAAAAACTGTCATGATGTGGATTATGTCGGTACCTGTCATTACCGGCGCTATCTGATCAATGAAAAGGAGCAGATTTATACGGAAGCGGAATATCGGGAACTGCTAAAGGAATATGATCTGGTCACAACGAAAAAAGTCCAGCTAAATAATTCTTATTACGATGGATTTTCGGCAAACCATAATATACGGGCACTGGAGATGACAGGAAAAGTTATTTCAGAGAAATACCCGGAATATGCAGAGGCATTTGAACGGCTTGTAAATGGCAGACAGACTTATTTTGGAAATATTCTTGTCACATCAAAAACATTGTTTGATGAATATGCATCGTGGCTGTTTTCCATTTTCTTTGAAGTTGCAGGACGGATTGAATTAGAGACAGGGGAAGATGCCTACCATAAAAGAGTGTTTGGATTTATTTCTGAATTTCTCCTGCTTGTTTGGGTTACCGTTAAGAAACTGCGCGTATATGAATGCAAGGTTGGAATGCTTGGAGAAAAGGCGGAGACAGGTGAGTTAAAAAAACGCCTTGCCGAATGCTTTGGAAAGCGTGATGTTGATCTGGCAAAGAAGATATTTCTGGAAACGAAAGAAAAAAGACCGGATGTACTGATGGAGGCGTCGGATATCACGGGTGAACTGCATCTGTGTATGCAGATCATAGCGACCGCTGGGGAAGAGAAAAATCATGGGGAAATGATGGTTTTAGAAAGAGAAAATGATTTTGGCAGACTCATGGAGATATTCTCAAAATTAAATCAGGTTGTGAGCCGGTACCGCGAAAATAGTGAGAGTGCAGAAGATGTTTGTTTTCTGAAAAAAGAAAAAATATCCGCAACAGCAGTCTGGGTAGCAGTTATGATGGGTAAGGAATCCGGCCATGAGAAAAAAGAATTGACAGATCGTATATTAAAAGATCTTTATTAAATTTTAAGAAATGCCGGAGAGCAGGAAAATACAAGTGCGGGCAAGGGCGCTGTAACCTGTGCCGGCATTTTTTGTTGACAATTATTTTGTGGTCTGTTATGATATAACGAGCGTAAAAAAGTAAAGCTTTTTAATGCTGCAGATCCCTTGTAGATTCATAAGAGCAGGCAACCGTAGTCTAATGGATAGAACACCGGACTCCGACTCCGGCAATGCGGGTTCGATTCCCGCCGGGTGCATTTTGACAGTCAGATAGCAGGCGGCATATTATATGTTACGCCTGTTACATATTTTATGGTGTTTTGTACAACAAAAGGAAAGGGATGGAAAATACAATGGCTTCTTCAAGTGTTGATGATAAATTAAAAAAAGATACAGAAAATAAAGACACAGATAATAAAACAGCAAATAATAAAGATACAAATAAAATTCTTACATTTATAAAACAAAATGTACGTTATATTACGGCAGGGGTGTTGTTCCTTGCAATGGTACTGATCCTGGTAAAGATTGGGGCTCCGAAACAGTCAGAAAATGGGCAGGGTGTTGCCGCAACGGAAGTGGCATCTGAAGCATCAGATGGTGCAAAACAGGATTTTGAAATTGATGCACATGAAGATGTGAATACACTGATCAACCAGTATTATACCGCATATGCAGCAGGAGATACGGATACACTTCAGACGATCGCAACTCCACTGTCTGAAAATGAAAAAAGTTATATTTCCGTATTCAGCCAGTATGTAGATGCATACCAGAATATCAAGTGCTATACAAAACAGGGACTGGATATGTCTTCCTATCTTGTATCTGTTTATGTTGAAGTTAAATTTAAAGATGTGGATACCGTTGCGCCCGGACTGGATTTCTTCTATGTGCGCACGAATGATGATGGCAGCGTATACATTGATAATCTTTACAGCCAGTACAATTTAAAAATCAAAGAAAATGCGCTGGATACAAGTATACAGAACCTGATCAGCGAGTATGAGGACAGTGAAGATGTCAATACTCTACAGAAAGAAGTACAGGATAAATATGACGCGGCTGTTGCTTCGGATGATAAGTTAAATGAAATGATCTCCACGACGATTCCAAATGCAATTACTGAGTGGGCAGGTACTATTGTCAGCCAGAATACTGAGACAGAAAGCACAGAGCAGGTATCGGAAGAAACAACGGAGACAGCACAGACTGAGACACCGGAAGAGAATACGGATCAGCCTGCAGAAGATACACCGGCACAGAGTGAACCGGATACAGTTTATGCGGTAGATACTGTAAATGTCAGAGCGGCAGCGGATACGGAATCTGATAAACTCGGAACTTTAGAGAAAGGTACAGCACTTACGAGAACAGGTACAGATGGAGAGTGGAGTGTTGTAAATTATAATGGACAGACCGGATATATCAAAACAGAGTATCTTACAACAAAAGATTCTGATTCTAATTCAGATAATGGTGGAAATGAAGAACAGACAGCCGGAAATGATTTCATAGCTGAAGGAACAGTTATTACACTGAGTAATTCTGTAAATATTCGTTCCGGAATGAGTGAGTCGGACAGCAAGATCGGAACTGCCTTTACCGGTGAGAAAGTAACAGTAGTTATGAGTTATGCGGAGGGTTGGACAAAGGTAACCTGGAATGGACAGACCGGTTACATCAAGACTTCTCTGTTACAGTAAATATTCAACATACAATGAATGGCACGCTTTTCGTAAAAGACTTGTTGCCACGGTAAAAACGGCGGAGACTTTCAAGATAAGTCTCCGCTTTTGTGCAGAAAGAGGAAGGTGAAAAATGCAGGAGGCAATCAGAATCAATAAATATCTCAGTGAAGCAGGAGTGTGCTCAAGACGGGAGGCGGATCGCCAGGTAGAAGCCGGAAATGTGACCATAGACGGTGCGGTTGCTTGCATGGGAGCAAAAGTATTGCCGGGTCAGACAGTTCTTTTTTGCGGGAAACCGGTAAAAAAAGAAGAGAAAATGGTACTTCTGGCATTTCATAAGCCGACAGGGATTGTTTGCACTGCTGAAAAGAGAGAAAAAAATAATGTGGTGGATTATATCAATTATCCGAAACGGATTTATCCGGTCGGAAGGCTGGACAAAGATTCCGAAGGTTTGTTGCTGATGACAAATAATGGCGATATTGTAAATCGTATTATGCGTGCCGGAAATATGCATGAAAAAGAATATATCGTTACGGTCAATAAACCGGTGACGGACAGCTTCCTGCGAGGACTTGCAGGTGGTGTGCCACTCGTGGAATTAAATGCCACAACACGTAAATGTAAAGTATGGCGGATCGGGAAAAGACAGTTTGGCATCATATTGACGCAGGGATTGAACCGGCAGATCAGACGGATGTGCGAATATTTTGGATATAGAGTGGAAAAACTGGTAAGAACCCGGATTATGAATATTGAACTGGGAGATTTAAAAGCCGGAACTTACCGTGAGGTAACAGCACAGGAATATGAGAAACTGATGCAGCTGATCAAAGATTCGTCGAATGAGACGGTGATTTGTGGACAGGAAGGAGGAGACAGATGACACCGGAGGAACAGATCAAAGAGTTAAGAGATAAAATCAATTATCACAGTGACAGATACTATAACCAGGATAATCCTGAGATATCCGATTATGAATTTGACATGCTGATGCAGCAATTAAAGAAGTTAGAAAAAGAACATCCGGAGCTTGTCACAAAAGATTCCCCGACACAGCATGTCGGTGGTACGGCAAAGCGGACAGCCGGTGTTTTAGTGCGTCACAATGTGCCGATGTTAAGTCTTCAGGATGTTTTCTCAAAAGAAGAGGTTGTTGATTTTGTAGAACAGATGAAAGAGCAGCTTGACGATCCGGAGTTTGTGGTTGAGTATAAGATTGATGGACTGTCTATGGCACTTCGCTATGAAAATGGTGAACTTGTGCTTGCATTGACACGCGGCGATGGTGTAAATTTTGGCGAGGATGTGACAGCAAATGCCAAAGTGATCCCGGATGTCAAAAAGAAACTGAAAGATCAGCCGGAATACCTCGAAATCCGTGGTGAAGTTTATATGAAGAATGAGGATTTTGACAGAGTCAATGAACAGCAGGAGCTGCTCGGGAAAAAGATTTTTGCCAATCCGAGAAATTGTGCGGCAGGAACGCTGCGCCAGCTTGACAGCCGGGTGACAAAAGAGAGAAAACTTTCTATGTTTGTGTTTAATATCCAGCAGATCCGTGGTATGGAGATTGCGACACATACGCAGGGGTATGAATTCTTAAAGAAACAGGGCATTCCGATCATAGAAGATTACAAAGTATGCAAAACAGCGGACGAGGTCTGGGATGCAATCACGGCGATCGGCGAAAACCGTGGAAATCTCGGATATGATATTGATGGTGCAGTTATCAAGATCAACCGTTATTCGGATAGGGAATTACTTGGAAATACTTCAAAAGTTCCAAAGTGGGCGATTGCATATAAATATCCGCCGGAAGAAAAGGAAACAAAGCTGCTTGATATCGAGCTTTCTGTTGGAAGAACCGGAAGAATTACACCGACTGCAGTGTTTGAGCCGGTGCGTCTGTGTGGAACTTCCGTTTCAAGAGCGACATTACACAATCAGGATTTTATTGACGATCTGGATGTTGGAATCGGCGATACGATCGTCGTTTACAAATCCGGAGAGATCATTCCGAAGGTAAAAGAAGTCCGTAAGGAAAAAAGACCGGAGGGATGGAAGCACTTTGTAATACCGGATGTCTGCCCGGTTTGTGGTGCGAAGACAGAACGTGAAAAAGATACAGCAGATATCAAGTGCACATCCCCGAACTGTCCGGCACAGTTAGAACGCCATATTATCAACTTTGTCGGCAGAGATGCCATGGATATCAAAGGATTTGGCACGGTTTATATTGAAGAACTTGTACGTTTGGGGTATATTAGAGATATTGCCGATATATTTGAACTGAAAAATCACAGGGAAGAACTGATTGAACAGGGAATTATCGGAAAAGAAAAAAATACGGACAAACTTTTAGATACGATCGAAAAGGCAAAAGAAAATGATGCATATATGCTTCTGACCGGATTTGGAATTCCAAATGTTGGAAAAGCTGCCGCAAAAACGATCATGAAACGATTTTCATCAATCCTGGATTTAGAGGAAGCTGACAGGGAGTCTCTGATGGAAGTGGATGATGTCGGAGAAGTGAGTGCAGATTGTATTTTCCGTTTTTTCCATGATGAAAAAAACAAAGAAATGATCACCCGACTGAAAGATTCAGGCGTAAATATGGAAGCGGAGGAGACCGAGACGATCGAATCGGCGGTCAGCGGAAAGATCGTAGTGATTACAGGCACACTGCCGACGCTTGGAAGAAAAGAAGTTGCGGAACTGGTGGAGAAATACGGTGGAAAAGTGTCTGGTTCCGTATCGAAAAAGACAGATTATGTTGTTGCAGGAGAAAGCGCAGGCAGCAAACTGACAAAGGCACAGGAACTTGGAATCACCGTGCTCACGGAAGAAGAACTGTTTGCCCTGCTTGGACTCAATGCAGAGAATGGAGAATAGTGTGGCAAATAAGCTCGATAGTTTATTTGCCACACAGATATTTGTTTCTGAGCAAAACAAATATCTTTTAGTGCAGACGAGAATTTGAGATTCTCGTCGCATCTTCGCAACAAGTTGCTCAGAGAATGGAGAATAGTATGCCAATTAAGACACAGAGTGATTTACCGGCGAAAGAGATATTGGAAAAGGAAAATATATTTGTTATGGATGAAAGCCGAGCAACACATCAGGATATCCGCGTTATTGAGATTGGAATCCTGAACTTAATGCCGTTAAAAGAGGATACAGAACTGCAGTTATTGCGATCTTTGTCTAACACACCGCTGCAGATTAATGTAACATTTATTACAGTATCATCCCATGAGTCGAAAAATACTTCTATGAGCCATTTAAATAAGTTTTATGAGACATTTGATGGGGTAAAAAACCGTTATTTTGACGGACTCATCATCACAGGGGCTCCGGTGGAACAGATGGAGTTTGAGGAAGTGGACTACTGGAAGGAAATGTGTGATATTTTTGAGTGGACCAAAACGCATGTGACATCCACAATGCATTTGTGCTGGGGAGCACAGGCAGGGCTTTATTATCATTATGGTCTGAAAAAACATCTGTTGGATAAAAAGGTATTCGGTGTGTTTGAACATCATGTCATGAACCGTAAAGTGCCGTTAGTCCGTGGCTTTGATGACTATTTTATGGCACCGCATTCAAGACATACGGAAGTGCGTGCGGAAGATATCCGTAAAATACCGGATCTGACGATCCTTGCTGAGTCTGACGAAGCGGGTGTATTTCTCGCAATCGCAGATGAGGGCAGACGTATTTTTGTTATGGGACATCCGGAATATGACCGTGTTACACTTGACAAAGAATATAAGCGCGATAAAGAAAAAGGTCTGCCAATCGATCTTCCGGTCAACTATTACCCGGATGATGATGATACGAAGAAACCAAGACTGGAGTGGCGGTCACATGGGAATATCCTGTATTCTAACTGGCTGAACTACTATGTGTACCAGACGACACCGTATGAGTTTATTGATACGGCGGAGATTGTAGGGAAATAAGGTCGTAGAGCTGTTTTTATAGGGTTTGCGTAAAAATCAAAAATTAATAGTAAGTTGATATATCTTCATATAAATTGATATAATTTTGTATATCTGTGGAGACAAAATGGAGACAGCTCAATTTTGATGGAGACAAAATAATCAATTATATTTGGAGAAAAGAATCTTATGTAAAAAATAATAGTGCAGTGCATTATTTATATTTAGGACATCTTAATAAGTCCATATCAGTTATAGCAATATGATTGATGTGGGCTTATTTTAGTGCCTTAAAATCGAAAGACACACAAATACACACTAATGCTCATAAAATGCTTATATGAGCCACAGAGAGCGTCACAGAGCCTTTATATGACCGAATTAAGAAATATGCATTTCATTGGAAGAATTACAAGGAGGAATTGAATGTTTGGAACAGTAACAAAGTATTTTAGAGAAAAAGGTTATGGATTTATCCGTGGAGAAGACGGAAAGTCATACTTTATTCATTCGTCTAAATTGAATGGGGAGTATGTTGAGAGAGGATATTATGTATTCTTCAGACCGTTTAGTAATGACAGAAGTGATTATAATGCAAAAGATGTAACAGTGATCGAAGCAACAGAAAGGAAAAGACGATGACAAGAAAAGAATTTTTAAATTTGGTGGCAAAGAATGCCGGGATGCCTAAATATAAGACAAGGATATTTTATGATGCCTTTATGGAAACTTTATTGGAAGTGTTGGAGTCGGGCGATTATGTGTCTTTATTTGGATTTGGACGATTTTATTTACAGGAGTATGATAAATATGTCACATCGAATCCCAAAAAACCGAAAGAAATGATTACAGTACCGGCGCGTAAAAGATTGAAATTTGATCAGAGTATAGCTGTCAAGAATTATTTGAATAATTCAGAAGAAGCAAACCAGAATGAGGATATAGAGTAATCGGCAGACATACACCGATTAAAAAAATATGATGGATATTTCCTAACAGGATGGGAAGTAAAAGAAAGCCTGTATCAGAGTCAAGAATATCTTTTGTGCAAATTCTGCACGTTTTCCAATATGAGAAATTAAATAAATTTGACTGCTGCATATAGCAGTTTATATAACTGAAGGGATAATTCCTTTGAGTTGTTTTAACGAGCCAAAAAAAGGCTGGATAATTATATTTCCACAGATGTGTGGAATATAGCAGTTTATTAGGGTGCGACATTTATGTCGAACCTATTTCTTGACTTCTGATTTATCAAAAAGGAGGACTATGTTTAGTGAGAATAAAAGAATTGAAGAAACAAAAATATGTAAAAAGTGTGGGAGAAAACTTCCATTAAGTAAATACAACAGAATATATGGGAAGAATTGGACGACAACGTGTAAAGATTGTGTTGCTGATGCACGGATGAAAAAGTGTTATGAGAATGGATTAGCATTATATAATACCGATAAGTCTATGCGAACAAAAAGAAAATTTAAGAAGATTACTCCATCGAGAGTGTTGACAAAAGTGGTATCTGGTATAGAGCGTATTGCTACAGATGAAAGATTTGTATGTCTGCTTGATTATAGGAATACATGGATTTCAAATTATGGTAGAGTTATTATAAAAATGGATGGAATATATCAGCTCCTAAGAGGATCATATTTGCAGACAGATAAAGAATTGTATTATACACTTGAGAAAAATGTATATTTTAAATCTAAAAAGATGTGGGGATATAAAAAGCAGAAGATCAAAGCAAGTGCTCTGGTTATACAGACTTTTATTGTAAATTATGATATGCAGAATAATACAATGTGCTGGCATGAAGGCAATAATAAAAAGGATAATTATTATAAGCATTTGTATCCTGTGACAGCTTTACAGTATGGGGCAATTCAGAGTGTTTATGATGAATCCGGTGTGGTAACGGAACAACAGATTATGGATATCGTAAATGCTGTGGAATATAAACCTGAAAATTGGAATCCTTGGTATTTCAGAAGAACCTATGAAGGAGTCGGATATCTTGGAACAGATGATGCAGATTATAATTCTGATGAATATAATCGTTGGAAGAACATGATCCAACGCTGCTACAATCAGAAGATTCATAATGATAAACCGTATTACAAGGATAAATTTGTTTGTGAGGAATGGCATAATTTTGCAAATTTTAGAATCTGGTACAGAGAACATATGATACCAGGAGAGAAAGTTGATTTGGATAAAGATTTGCTCTGTAAAGAGAGTAACATGTATAGTCCAGAAACATGTGTGTTTATGACGCATTATCTTAATACTGTATTTGAGGATAGAGGCATTAAGAGAACTATTAAAGAAACAGACGATGGTTTTAGAGTATGGATGATGATTCTTAATAAGAAAAAGGATATTGGTATCTTTGAAACAAAAGAAGAAGCATACAAAGGTTTTTCAAGTTATAAGGAAGATTATATTAGTGAGCTTGCAGAAAGTTGTAAAGGAAAAGTTCAGGATTGCGTTTATCATGCAATGTTAAATTGGAAAGTTGAGATTACGGAGTAATATTATACCATAGTAATATACTAGGAATTAGATAGGGTAGATCGAGTAGAAATACTTGACATGCCCTATTTTTTTACGCTTTTTCAGAAGGGATATGGCTATATAGTAGGTACTTAAATTCTCAGAATGTTTATGTACCCCCCTCATCCCTGATAACTGCTGTACTATGGCTTATCGTGTATGGTATCGGTATGCGTCAAAATGCTTGATTTTCCATACCTTTGAAAATCTATTTACTGTGAAATAGCGTATTTATATAGATTAAAACAGTATCGTGGGAATGTTAGGAAATAAAGGGTTTTTATGATTAAAATGAATGGATTATTGACATGTGAAATTATTGCATGAAAACATAGAAAATACGTGGTATTTAAAAGATTTTGGTTAAAAAATGTTTATCGTATATTGTATATAATTTTGAAACAGATGTGGTATACAAATCTTATATCAGGTACTGCTGCACAGTATATTATAAAAGTTGGTCAGTCTCAGAAGGAATATATTGCGCTACATCATCTAATCTACAATTAAGAATTCGACACAAATCATTTAGAGTAGTGGTATTCATGGGTTTGTTTTTACGTAGTTTGTCGATAATAGCGCTTGATATATGATGTTTGTTTATCAGCGTATAAGTTGTCTCATTGGAATGTTCAAGTGTATTCCAAAATGGACTATAATCGATCACCACATTTTCCTCCATACCTTTATATTATGTATGGTAAGATGTAGTCTTATACTTGACCATAGTCAGAAAGATGACTATAATAAAAGAAATAATACAAATGAAGGGAGTATGAGGTATGAAGATTTTAAAGAAAGCAATAATCGTGATGATGGTAATTTGCATGTCTGTAACAATGTTCCCTGTTAGTGATGGATATGGGACACAAACAGTACAGGCTGCAAGCAAGGTGAAGTTGAACAAGGCTAAAGCTACGTTAGTACCAGGACAAAAATTGAAATTAAAAATAAGCGGTACGAAAACAAAGGCTAAATGGTCATCATCAAAGAAGTCCGTAGCCACAGTCGATTCTAAAGGACAGATTACAGCAAAGAAAAAAGGAAATTGCTATATTGTTGCAAAGATAGGGAAAAAACAATATAAATGTAAGGTTACTGTAGTTAATTTGTCTGCATTTACACTTAATAAAAAATCTTTATCATTAGAAGAAAACGATGGGTATCAATTAAAAATAAAGTATAAACCATCAAATGTAAAAATTTCTTCTAAAGATGTAAAATGGAGTTCTTCAGATGATGATATAGCAGGGGTTGACGAAGAGGGATATGTTTATGGATATACAGAAGGAACAGCAACTATTACAGCTAAAATAGGGAACAAAAAAACAAAATGCAAGGTTACTGTTAAACCTGCTGTAATTGATGTAGATAGTATAGATATATCTGATTCAACACTTGAAATGACAGTAGGAGAAGAAAAACAGTTATATGTTACGATACATCCAGATAATGCTACAGAGCAAAATATAATATGGTCTAGTTCGAATGATAAAATTGTGTCAGTAGATAAAAATGGATTGGCTAAAGCAGTTTCTGAAGGAACGGCAGATATAATTGCTACAGTCGATGGAATAGCAGCAAAGTGTAAAGTTAAAATAAAAAAAACATATACGACAGGAGATAATGTCTCAGCATCGGATATAGTATATATATCGGATAGAAGTGTTGAATATAATTCTGTATGTAAGGAATATAGAGTGTTTTTCTCGCTTAAATTAAGCGATGGAAATACAAGAGTAGCAACATCTGGAAATACACAAATAAAAATAAAAAATAATAAAAATCAAGTGGTTTATACTCAGAATGTAAAATTTAGTCAGAGAGACTTTGGATATTGGACTTCGCAAAAATGGGGAGAGCGTTACTTATGTTGTATACATATTCCTATAAATGATATAAAAAATGGAGCTACAAGAAATGGTATTTTAGATTTTACAGTTTATATCGGAAGAGATTCATGGAATGGAGAAAAACATTCAGTAAATAATTTGCCAGTGGGATATGATTCGACAGTAAATGCTGAACCAGAATCACAGGAAAAATACAATGAAAATTTTGATAAAATTGTTTCATACGTAAAGAAAAATGGAACGTTTTCAACTTATGGATCTTATTGTACATATGGTTATTTATCAGTTTCTATGAGTGGAGATAAAATAGAAATATTTGAAAACTATAATGGAAAAGGAAATAAAGTAACACTTACAAGGGGAAGTAAAACAGCTATAGCGGTGATAAAGGGAATGGCAACAGCAGAATTTGATATATCAACGTTTAAAGGAGATGCAACTGATATGCTTCAGTGGAGTGATGATCCATCTCTTGATGTACAGTTCGTTTATGATACTGCAATTGCTAATATTTTAAAAAATGTGTCTAAAAATGATAATTTTTATATGGGAGGATATTGTTTGCAAAATATAGGATTTATATCTTATATTTATTAAAGTGATTGTTAAGGAAGTCGATTTTCCAGTCGCTGTGTGAAACAACCTACTATACCATATTATAGAAATAATTCTGTGAACTGTAGTTTTTAGTACCCGTATCGGTTCGGAGGTATGGATTTTGGTGATTGTCATGTGAATGGATGTACTATAGGCTTTTCCGACGAAACAGATCTTCATTAGAATGTAAACCCACCGGGGTATTGCTACACGCTGACAAGCACTACGAAAACCGCCCCAATATCGCTATTTACAGACTAAAACGGTACAATCTAACAAGGTTACACTACCCACAAAATAAGCCGTATTTGAGCCGTAGAACGTGACAAAATACCGATAGAAGGACATAAGAAAAGGCTAGGAGATTGACTCTCTTAGCCTTATTTTTTTACGCTCTGTTTAAAATCGAGACCGTTTCAAGTTT
>DMYD01000040.1:0-10778 GCA_003483745.1 Roseburia sp.
GAAGAACTTGGCAAATATGCTAAAATGGCTTAAAATTTTAAAATAATGATACAACTAAAAGAAAACCTAAGTGGAAAAAGTCTTTAGTAAAATGAGAAAATCGAGTTGTTTTACTAAGATTTTTACTAAATTTGGATGACAAGATATACGAATTTATGCCACGATATGCGACGAAAACGAAGAAAACAATCTATCACAGCAAATCGTAGAAAGTGGTGTAAAATCAAGGAAAATCAGTATTTTCAAGGAGTTTTTAAGGCATGATAAAAATATTATTTGTTTGCCATGGCAACATCTGCCGCTCCCCCATGTCCGAGTACCTCCTAAAGGATCTGGTGGAAAAACAAAACCTCACTTCCAACTTCGAGATCGCTTCCGCTGCCACAAGCACCGAAGAAATCTGGAACGGCACCGGCAATCCGATCTACCCGCCGGCGCAGGCGGAGCTGAGAAAGCATGGGATTGGGAAAACAGCATACACAAATTTTTCAAAAAAACGGGCACGGCAGGTAACAAAAGAAGATTACGGGTATTATGACTATCTGCTCTGTGCAGATGCAAACAACATCAAAAACACCATACGCATCACGGGACCGGATGTCGATGGCAAGATAAAACTGCTTTTGGACCTTGCTACGGATCCCAAAAGAAAAGGAAAATCCATTTCAGATCCATGGTATTCCGGCAGGTTTGACGAGACCTACAGAGATGTTGTTTCCGGTTGTGAGGGACTGCTCGCATACCTTAAAGAAACAGGACGGATTTCATAAAAACACAGGGAAAAATATGAAAAAACAGTGTCAATGGTATCAGAATATCATCGACACTGTTTTTTCGTTCATGACAATAGGTTTAGTCACCTCACAACGCGTACTTTCTATCACTGATAATAATTTCGTATATTTTCGTGAAAAGTCAATACCCGAATAATATATAAATATACATATAAAAAATTAGTGAAAAAGACGAAAAAAGACAAACAACACAAAAATATCTTGTTTGAAATGCCGGAAAAATGTATGATGTCAATGTACGAAATAAAACGAAAATTTTAAGAGGGGAGAAAAGTATGTATAAGACCGGTTAGAAAACGCAGTCGTTGGCTACGGATATGTGGAGAAATCAAAAATGGGGGAATTAAAAAAATGAAAAATAAGAACATTTTGAAGAAGACCGCTAAGAAGTCAATTAGCTGGCTTTTAATTTTAGGAATGCTGATAACGTTACCACAGACACCGGGAGCGGTATCTGCAGCGGCAGCAGGACTGAAAACAGAGACCGAAACAGTGCATGCAGAAGAGGTGGAGACAGAGACCGGAGTTATGAATGCTAACGAGGCAGAAACAGAGACCGAAGAGGTGGAGACAGAGACCGAGACAGTGCATGCAGAAGAGGCGGAGACAGAGAATGCAACAGTGCATGCGGAAAATGCTGTGACAAAGACAGATCTGACGGTTCACTTCAAAAATGAAAATAACTGGGATAAAGTATATGTAAAATTTGGTGCAGGCGACAGCTGGGCAGCTGTTAAAAATTTTGAGTACTGCAAAAATTATGACTATGGCGGACTGTTAAAAGAAAACAGTAAGAATAAAGGCTGGTATAGCTTTAAGGTTGAAAAAGATGATGCGTTGGATCTGAATGGATTATTTAATGCTGGTGCATGGGGTGACAATAATCAGACAGAAAACTTCAAGATCGAAATTACATCCGAAACTATGGAAGTATGGATCACAGGCAAGACTGTCAGTGAAGAAAAACCAGAAAGCTGGGCTACTGGTGAGACAGTCAGTGCACCGGTTGATGTGACTCCTGTATCAGGTGTAGAGAGCCCTGTGCTTGGAAAAGACAGTTCTGTGACGTTTAATTATGAGATATCTGCAGATAAGCTAGGAACAGAAAAGCTTTATCTTATGGGTTCACTTACAGACTGGACAGATGGATATGAGATGACAGATGAAGATAAAGATGGTATTTATTCCATTACCGTTTCAGATAAGCCTGCTGGAATTTATGAATATAAATTCAAGTATGGCAGTAACTGGGTGACAGATCCGGCAAATAAGAATTACAGTAACGGAAACAGTAAGGTGGTAATACCGGGACTTGGTAGCGATACGTTAGAAGCTAAGGTCGGTGTCACAACTGCATTGCCAGATACACTTAAGTATTACACAGCAGATGGGACAGTTGCGGATGTGAAGCCGGAGTATACTTTAGAAACATCAATGGATGGTGTTTCAATTGATGAAGGAAAATTAACACTTTCAGATGATGTGACTGCAACCGACATTCTGGTAATTGCGTCATATAAAGTAGGAGATGATGTTTATAAAAGCACAGTGTATGTGAATGTTGTCATGGCACAGTATAATTACCATATTTACTATTATGCAGACAATGAGGATCGTGTGACAGCAGATTCTGCGGCATTATGGCTTTATGGTGATGGGGTAAATGGAACACTTCATGATTTTACGGATACGACAGAGATTGATGGATATACATGGTTAACGTACACATGGACGACAAGTTTAGACAATATCAGTATTATTGCAAAGAATCCGGGAAGTGAATGGACATGGCAGGCAGCTACAGTAAATTATAAAAATGCAGATGCTGCGGAAGATGTAGATGTTTATGTGATTCACGGAGATACAACAGCATACACAACGATACCGGATATTAAGGAAGCTACGCAGAAACATTATGTGCTTGTGGAATATAGAAGAAACAATGCAGATTATGATGGATGGAATATTTACACATGGGACAGTGGATATGATGATACGGTAAAATTTGTTGAGAATCAGGGCAGCTGGATTGCTCCGGTACGTGTTTCATCATCAAAAGAATCTATCTCTTTTTGCATGCGTCACAGTACGGATGATAATGAATGGGAGAGTAAAGATGGCGGCGATCATATGGTAAAGATCGCAGCCGGACAGCGAATGACAAAAGTTGTTTTTGAGGAAGGAAAAGGAATTGTATCTTACTATCCGGACAATCAGGGTTATGAACTTGATACAAAGAATGGAAAAGTAAATCTTTACTATCGAGATGATGATCTTTACGCTGAAAATAAGGCGGGAGAGATTGCATCCGTAAAGGTTGTCTATGATGATAATGAATATGAGATGACTTATAATGCCAATACGCAGAGATGGGAGAAAACAGATGTCGTATTGACAGAGGGAGAGCATCATTATTATTACAAAGTAAAAGCAGCAAAAGATAGCGAAGAAGTAATAAAATTAGACCTGTTTAATGCGAATAAGGAAGCTGGCGATAATCCCGGATACAGCATTTTTGAATACTATAAATTTAATGCCACAGTAAGTGGAACAATGTCTGGGAAGACAATGGATTATGGTGACAATAATGTATTGACGGTTTCTGTCAATGCAGACAAGATCAATGGAGATACCGCGTTTAAGGCATCCGCAGTAACGGCAGATCTGACAGCTCTTGGCGGCAAGAAAGATTTTAAACTCGATCCGGCATTGATGGAGGGAAGCATTGCGGTAAAAGAGGGAATTCAGGCGGGAACCTATGAACTTCCGGTTACCGTAAAAGATCAGTATGAAAATGAGTATACAGGAAAAGTCTCAGTTGAAGTAACAGAGCGGAACAAGGGAACGGATTTTGACTGGGATGAGGCAGTTATTTATTTTGCAGTGACAGACCGTTTTTATGATGGAAATACCACAAATAATGATGCATATGGAACAGGTGATTACAACAAAGATCCTGCTACTGGTTCGTTGAGTTATCATGGCGGCGATTTTGCAGGTCTGACACAGAAGCTGGATTATTTATCAGATCTTGGAGTTAATACGATCTGGATCACTCCTATCGTTGCAAATGAGATGAAAAAAGGGCTCGCTACAGATCTTCCGGGAACGCTTTCTTATGGTTACCATGGTTACTGGGCAAGTGATTTTACGACCTTAAACAAACATCTTGGAACAGAAGAAGAGTTTAAGACCTTACTTGATTCGGCACACAAAAAAGGCATGAAAGTGATGGTGGATGTTGTATTAAATCATGCCGGATATGATACAGAAAATTATTTTAACTCTATGCTGAATGGAAAAAATATGATCCGGAGTGGAGCGGATCTGATTGAGGGAGATACCAAAAAAGGACCTTTGTCTAACCTGCCAGACTTTATGACAGAAGATCCGGATGTGCGTAATCTGTTGGTAGAGTGGCAGTCTGCATGGGTAAGCAAATATGACATTGATTATTACAGA
This sequence comes from Roseburia sp., assembly GCA_003483745.1. Classification (GTDB taxonomy): domain Bacteria; phylum Bacillota; class Clostridia; order Lachnospirales; family Lachnospiraceae; genus Roseburia. Next base: position 4,257 of record DMYD01000040.1, read on the forward strand.
GTAGATACTGTAAAGCATGTGGACGATACAACATGGGCTGCATTTAAAAATGCACTGACCAGGATTGATCCGGACTTTAAAATGATTGGAGAATACGCTGGTGCAGGCTATGCAAGTGATACCGGAACCTTAAGAAGCGGTGAAATGGATTCACTTTTGGATTTTGATTTCAATGACCAGGCACTTGCTTTTGTAAAAGGTGATATTGATGGTGTTGAGATTTTTATGGAAAAGAGAAACGCAGCAATTGATAATACAGCGACACTTGGAGCATTTACAAGTAGTCATGATGAAGATGGCCTGATGCAGAAAATCATTGATGAAGGATATACAAAGGATCAGGCATACAACATGTTTAAAGCTGCCACAGTTCTGCAGATGACGGCAAAAGGACAGGTCATTGTATATTATGGCGAAGAGATCGGACAGTATGGAAAAGACAATTATCCATATCAGACCAATCGATATGATTTTGACTGGAGCCAGGCACAGAATGCAGACGGAAGTTTAAATACAGACAATGAGATGCTTGTCCACTATCAGAAACTTTTGGCTGCGAGAAATAAATATTCAGAGATTCTTGCAAAGGGAGATCGGACAAAGGTTGCAGGTGGCAGCAAAGAAGGATATCTGGTATTTGAAAAATCATATCAGGGAAAAAATGTTTATGTAGGAATTAATCTGACAGATACGCCGGTTGTGGTAGATAAACTTGCGGTAACAGGAAAAGGCTATAAGGATGCTTATGCAGATTCAAAGGTAACGGAAGCAGATGGAACAGTATCATTTACAATTCCTGCACTGAAAGCAGGTGGAACAATTATTCTTGGAGTACAAGAAGAAACAATAGAGCCGGACAAAGATATTGAAGCAAACGCTATCACCTTAAACAAAACGGACTTAACCTTGAAAAAAGGGAAATCTTACACCTTAAAAGCAACCGTAACACCGGAAAATAGTGTAGATAAGACCGTGACTTTCAAATCTTCCAAGTCTTCCGTGGCAAAAGTGGATGCAAACGGAAAAGTAACTGCAAAGAAAGCAGGAACCGCTACAATTACAGCTACCACAAAGAATGGTTTAAAGGCAACCTGTAAGATCACGGTTACAGATCCGGCAACCAAAGTATATCTGACACCGGCAATGAGTATCAAAAAGGGAAGTTCGGTAAAATTGACAGCATCTGTATTCCCGAAGAAAACGACAGATAAACTTACATGGTCTACTTCCAACAAAAAGGTAGTGACAGTAACAAAGAGCGGTAAGATCAAAGGAGTCAAAACAGGAACAGCTACGATTACAGTTAAAACAACAAGTGGAAAGAAAGCAACCTGTAAAGTGACCGTTGTAAAGAGTAATAAGAAGTCAGCAGGTATTAAACTGAATGCAAAGAAACTGACATTAAAGCAAAATGCAACAAAACAGCTGAAAGCTACTCTTGATAAGAATGCAACGGACAAAGTGACATGGAGCAGTTCTAACAAGAAAGTAGCTACAGTCGATAAAAATGGTGTTGTAACGGCTGTAAAGAAAGGTACTGTAACGATTACCGCAAAGACATCAGGTGGAAAGAAAGCAACCTGTAAAGTGACGGTAAAAGTACCGGCAACCAAGGTAAAATTAAACAAAACCAAGGCGACTGTTGCAAAGGGCAGGACTTTGACCTTAAAAGCGACTATGACACCTTCTTCCTCAACAGATAAACTTACCTGGACGAGTTCCAACAAAAAAGTGGCAACAGTTGATAAGAATGGTAAAGTAAAGGCACTGAAAAAAGGAACAGCCACGATTACTGTAAAAACTGCAAGCGGAAAGAAAGCAACTTGCAAAATTATTGTAAAATAAAAAATAATGAAGTGTAAAATAAAAAAATTGCAAAAAAATATTGCAAAGAAGAAATCTATGTGGTATAAATGTTACAACGTTAAAACAGTAAAGCGATGAAAGAGACTCTGATCTTTAGACGTCGACAGGAATACAGCGTCACCGACTGAGAGCGCTGTTTGAAAGAGAAGGTCAAGGGAACACTCTGGAGCAGACTGATTGAACCGGGATATGCAGGAACTGTTGATTTTCAAAACAGCAGTGGCAGGAGAGCGCAAGTAGGTCAGTACGTGGGTGCGCGTTAAGCACAGAGAGCGGAAAGATGATGATAATGACATCATTTTTCAATGCGGGTGGTACCGCGGGATACTAAGAGATTTCGCCCCGGAAAAGCATTTGCTTTTCCGGGGCTTTTTGTATGTATGTGAAAAATCCGAAAGAAAGGATTTTATATTTCAAAAAAGTTCCCGTCCCGCACCTTATCATATCAAAAGGAGTGTACAGAATATGGAATTCATGACAGGCGTAAACAAAAAGGAAACCTTAGAGATCAGTGAATTAATGGCTGGTGATTATGAGGGAAAAAATGTAAAGGTAAACGGAGCAGTGCATACCATCCGTGATATGGGTGATGTTGCATTTATTGTCTTAAGAAAGAGAGAAGGACTGCTCCAGTGTGTTTACGAAGAAGGAAAAACACAGTTTGACTTAAAAGATTTAAAAGAGGCAGCAACGATTGAGGTGGAGGGAACCGTAAAACCGGAGGAACGTGCACCACACGGATTTGAGATCCGTCTGGATAAAATCAATGTATTGTCCGAACCGGCTGCACCGATGCCGCTTGCAATCTCAAAATGGAAATTAAATACCTCCTTGGAGGCGAATTTAAACAACCGTGCGATCGCCCTTCGAAATGTCAGGGAGCGTGCAAAATTCCGTATTCAGGAAGGTGTGGTACGGGGATTTCGTGATTTCTTATACAGTCAGGGGTTTACAGAGATCCATACACCAAAGATCGGTGCAAAAAGTGCAGAGGGCGGGGCAAACCTGTTCCGGTTGGAATATTTCCACAGACCGGCAGTTTTACAGCAGAGTCCTCAGTTTTACAAACAGATGATGGTCGGCGTATTTGACCGGGTATTTGAGACGGCGCCGGTATTCCGTGCAGAAAAACATAATACCAAACGTCACTTGAACGAGTACACCAGCCTTGATTTTGAGATGGGATATATTGATGGATTCGAAGATATCATGGCGATGGAGACCGGATTTTTGCAGTATATGATCGCACTGCTCAAAAAAGATTATGCAGAGGAACTTCGGTTATTAGGCGTCACACTGCCGAACGTCGAAAAGATCCCGACCGTGCGGTTTGATGAGGCAAAAGAAAAAGTAGCGGAAAAATATCACCGTCAGATCAGAAATCCATACGATCTTGAACCGGAGGAGGAAGCACTGATCGGACAGTATTTTAAAGAAGAATATGATGCGGATTTCGTATTTGTTACACATTATCCATCCAAGAAACGTCCGTTTTACGCGATGGACGATCCGGCAGATCCGACTTATACCTTAAGTTTTGACCTCTTATATCAGGGACTTGAGATCACGACCGGTGGACAGCGTATCCACGATTACAACAAACTGATGGAAAAAATCGAAAAGCGTGGTATGGAGTCTGAGGGAATGGAACAGTATTTATCCGTATTCAAACATGGCATGCCGCCACATGGTGGACTTGGAATCGGATTAGAGCGTCTGACCATGAAATTAGTCGGTGAGGACAATGTTCGTGAAACTACTTTATTCCCTCGTGATTTAAGCAGATTAGAGCCGTAATCAGGTTAGAACAGATGCAAAGAATCCAAAACAGAATAATTTTAGATCCATATCAGGTTCAAAATTGAATGTAAATTGAGTTTTGCAAACAGGGATCATATGAATGAAAAAGGAGAACAGCCGTGAAACATTTGGGAACAAAAACAATCGAGACAAGACGTCTTGTTTTAAGAAAATTTACACTTTCCGATGCAGAACCGATGTACCGCAACTGGGCATCGGATACGGAAGTGACAAGATATCTGCTGTGGCCGGCGCATGAGAGCGAAGAGGAGACAAAAGGCATTTTAAAAGGCTGGATTGCTGCCTACGATAAACCGGAAAAATACGAATGGTGTATCGAGTTAAAAGAAATCGGTGAGGCAATCGGCAGCATTGGCGTGGTAGCTGTCAATGAAAAAGTGCAGTCCATGGAAGTAGGCTATTGTTTAAGCAGTGATTACTGGCATAAGGGGATCATGTCAGAGGCACTTTCAGCTGTTGTGGAATATCTGACCAATGAAGTTGGTGCACGCAGGATCCAGGCGAGATGTGATACCAGAAATCCATACTCCGCAAAGGTAATGGAAAAATGCGGATTAAAATATGAAGGAACTGCAATCCAGGCAGAATGGAATAACTCCGGGGCTGGGGATGTTGCCTACTATGGTTTGGTTGTCGGACCGGTCATTGTGGAAGAGCCGGAGGAAGCCGAAGAGCCAGAAATCGAAGAAGAGCCGAAAATCATTAAAACCGGACGCAAAAATGAGATCTCGGATGAGACAATCGAATATGTCGGAATCCTTGCAAAATTAGAGTTGAATGACGAAGAAAAAGAGCATGCCAAGAAAGATATGGAAGAGATGCTCAACTATATTGATAAATTAAACGAACTTGACACCACAGGAGTGGAACCGATGTCACATGTATTCCCGGTAAACAACGTATTCAGGGATGATGTGGTAACAAACGGAGACGGCAGTAAAGAGACACTTTCCAATGCACCGGCACAGAAAGACGGTGGATTTAAAGTGCCAAAGACAATTGGAGATTAATCAGATTGCTCAAAGAACATTTTGTGCAGCAGGCAAAGAAAATGTTCGGATAAAAAGCAGGAGCAGGAATGGAGATTTATATGAATATTATGAGTTTGACTGCCGTGGAACTCGGCAAAAGAATAAAAGCAAAAGAAATCTCAGTAGAGGAAGCTGTTACGGCGGCGCTTGACGCGATTGAGAAAAAAGAAAAACTTGTAAACAGTTTTGTGACGGTAGATAGAGAAGGCGCACTGAAGCGAGCAAAAGAAGTTCAAAAACAGATCGATGACGGCACATTGACAGGACCATTAGCAGGTGTTCCGGTTGCCATCAAGGATAATATGTGTACAAAAGATCTGCTTACGACCTGTTCTTCTAAGATTTTATATAATTTTATTCCGACCTATACGGCAGAGGCAGTTTTAAATCTGGAAAAAGCAGGGGCAGTTATTTTAGGAAAAACGAACATGGATGAATTTGCCATGGGAAGCACGACAGAGACATCCGCTTACGGCGAGACAAAAAATCCGTGGAACACAGAACATGTGCCGGGTGGTTCTTCGGGTGGTTCCTGTGCAGCAGTTGCGGCTGAGGAGTGTGTTTTTGCGCTTGGTTCAGATACCGGCGGTTCCATCCGTCAGCCGAGTTCTTTCTGCGGTGTGACAGGAATCAAGCCGACCTACGGAACGGTATCACGTTACGGACTGATCGCTTACGGTTCTTCCTTAGACCAGATCGGGCCGGTTGCAAAAGATGTGACAGACTGTGCCACGATTTTAGAGGCGATCGCTTCTTATGATACGAAGGACTCCACTTCCGTAAAAAGAGAGGATTATGATTTTACAAAGGCACTGGTGGATGATGTTACCGGCATGAAGATCGGTATTCCGCGTGATTATTTTGGGGAAGGCTTAGATCCGGAAGTAAAAGCGGCAGTTTTGCAGGCCGCGGAGGAATTAAAGAAAAAAGGTGCCATTGTGGAAGAATTTGATTTAAGTCTGGTAGAGTATGCGATTCCGGCTTACTATGTCATTGCCTGTGCAGAGGCAAGTTCCAACCTGGCAAGATTTGATGGTGTGAAATACGGTTACCGCACCAAAGAATACGAGGGACTTCATAACATGTACAAAAAATCCCGTTCCGAAGGATTCGGACCGGAAGTAAAGCGTCGTATCATGCTTGGTTCGTTCGTGTTAAGCAGTGGATATTATGATGCATATTATCTGAAAGCACTCCGCACGAAGGCACTGATCAAACAGGCATTTGATAAAGCATTTGAAAAATATGATGTCATTTTAGGACCGGCAGCACCGACTACTGCACCAAAACTGGGACAGTCCTTAAGTGATCCGATTAAGATGTATTTAGGAGATATTTACACGATCTCTGTAAACCTCGCCGGATTACCGGGTATTTCACTGCCGTGCGGCAAAGATAAAAATGGTCTGCCGATCGGGTTACAGCTCATTGGAAACTGTTTTGAAGAAAAGAAGATTATCCGCGCAGCATATGCGTTTGAACAGACAAGAACCTATGAGCACAGCCCGCTTGCATAGTCCGAAAATGGAGGAATAGACATGAGTAAAATATATGAAACTGTCATTGGACTTGAGGTCCATGTTGAGTTAGCAACGAAAACAAAAATCTTCTGCGGCTGCTCCACGGCATTCGGCGGCGCACCAAACACGCACACCTGTCCGGTCTGCACCGGTATGCCGGGTTCCCTTCCGGTGTTGAACCGTCAGGTGGTGGAATATGCGATGGCAGTGGGAATTGCCACAAACTGCAGCATTACCCAGTACTGTAAATTTGACCGTAAAAACTATTTTTACCCGGATAACCC
>DMYD01000040.1:11054-35502 GCA_003483745.1 Roseburia sp.
ATCCATATGGAGGAGGATGCCGGAAAACTGGTGCATGACGAGTGGGAGGATGTCTCTATTGTCGATTACAACCGTTCCGGTGTGCCGCTGATAGAGATTGTGTCCGAGCCGGATATGCGTTCTGCAGAGGAGGTCATTGCATATCTTGAAAAACTGCGCATGATCATCCAGTATCTTGGAGCTTCCGACTGTAAATTAAACGAAGGTTCCATGCGTGCCGATGTCAACCTGTCAGTCCGTGAGGCGGGCGCAAAGAAGTTTGGAACCCGTACCGAGATGAAAAACTTGAACTCCTTTAAAGCGATCGCAAGAGCCATTGAGGGAGAGCGTGCACGTCAGATCGAACTGCTTGAAGCCGGAAAGAAGATCGTGCAGGAGACACGCCGCTGGGATGATAATAAGGAATCTTCCCATGCAATGCGTTCGAAAGAGGATGCGCAGGATTACCGTTATTTCCCGGAGCCAGATCTTGTGCCGATCGTGATCAGTGATGAGTGGATCGCAAAAGTAAAGGCAAACCAGCCGGAGCTTCGCACGGAAAAATTGGAGCGTTACCAGAAAGAATTTGATCTTCCGAAATATGATGCCGAGATCATTACCGGACATAAGAAATTTGCAGACCTGTTTGAGGCGTCAACTGAACTTTGCGGAAAACCGAAAAAGGTATCTAACTGGATCATGGTTGAAACCATGCGTCTGTTAAAAGAAAACAATATGGATCCGGAGGATATCCGTTTTTCACCGGTCAACCTTGCAAAATTGATCAATCTTGCAGATTCCGGTTCCATTACAAACACGGTCGCAAAGGAAGTGTTTGAACTGATCTTTAAAGACGACATTGATCCGGAAAAATATGTTGATGAGAAAGGCTTAAAGACAGTCAACGACGAGGGTGCACTCCGTGAGACAGTACAGAAAATATTAGCAGAAAATCCACAGTCGGTTGAGGATTACCATAACGGCAAAGAAAAGGCAATCGGATTCTTAGTCGGCCAGACCATGAAAGCCATGAAAGGAAAAGCAAACCCGGCGCTTGTGAACCAGATATTAAAAGAGTTGCTGTAAGGTATTATATTTGATACCAACATCATGTGTATAAAAATATGAGGACTGAAAAAAGTCCTCATATTTTTGCGATAGCTTGACAATCTTGTTTATGCATGCATATACTAAGATAATTGCGAAACTCATTCATGAACTGGCGATGTTGTGGAAAATTAACAGATGAAAAAGAAAGTGCTGGGGAGCCGTCGGTACTTAGTGACCGTATTTTGGTCACTTAGTATCCGCTACGAGCGACACGCAGCGAGAGCGTGCTTTCGTTTCAGCTGTCAATTTCCCACAACGTTCACAGCCTAAAGCAGAGTTTCGCCCAGGTAACTGTTTTATTGAATAGCATGGAAAGAAGGAGCAAAATGACCTATCATTTATCCGACGAGCAGGAAAAATACTTTTATGACACCTTAGAGGAACTCTGCAGGCAGTCCCGCCTGTTAGAGTCTCATCGCTATATGCAGCATGGTGACACCAGTGTATTTCGCCACAGCGTGTCGGTTGCATATTTCAGCTACTATCTGGCACTGAAAATGAATGCACCTGTGGATATCCACTCGCTGATCCGTGGTGCGCTGCTGCATGATTATTTTCTATATGACTGGCACGAAAAAGATGCGTCACATAAATGGCATGGATTTCATCATGCAAAAAAGGCGTGTGAGAATGCCACCCGTGATATCCCGGATCTGAACGAGATAGAGAAGGATATGATAAAATGTCATATGTTTCCATTGAATATCATTCCACCGAAATACATGGAGGGCTGGATCTTATGCTGTGCGGATAAGATATGCTCCGGGGCAGAGACCGTGAAAGGACGTCTGCCGGAGCATATCGTTCTGCCGTGGAGGAAACAGATTCGTTCAGAATTATAGAATGTTTGTGAGTTTGACCAAAAATGGAGACTAAAACGGGCATATATAAAGTTTTCGCTTTATATATGCCCGTTTTTCATGCAAAATGTTAGCCCTCCGCAAGATTTCCCGTGTAAAGCTGATAATATTTTCCTTTTTCTTCCATGAGTTTGTCATGGTTGCCGCGCTCGATGACGCGCCCCTGCTCTAATACGATAATACAGTCACTATTTTTGACCGTGGAAAGGCGGTGGGCGATCACGAACGTGGTGCGGCCTGCCATCAGTTTATCCATACCATCCTGTACGATCTTCTCGGTCCTGGTATCGATCGAACTGGTCGCCTCATCGAGGATCAGCACCGGTGGATCTGCGATTGCGGCACGTGCAATGGCGAGCAGCTGACGCTGCCCCTGGCTTAAGTTGGCTCCATCGCCGGTCAAAAGCGTGTTGTAGCCGTCTGGCAGCTGATGGATAAAGGTGTCTGCGTTGGCAAGTTTTGCTGCGGCAATGACTTCCTCATCGGTGGCATCAAGTTTTCCGTAACGGATGTTTTCCATTACAGTTGCGGTAAACAGGTGGGTATCCTGCAGTACAATACCGAGAGAGTGGCGCAGATCATCTTTTTTGATCTTGTTGATGTTGATGCCGTCATAGCGGATTTTTCCATCCTGGATATCGTAGAAACGATTGATCAGGTTTGTAATCGTGGTTTTTCCGGCACCGGTACTTCCGACAAAAGCAATTTTCTGACCCGGAGTTGCATAGAGGTCTACATTGTGGAGTACGATCTTATCTGGATTGTAACCGAAATCGACATCGTCAAAGACAACATCCCCTTTCAGCTCGATATAGTCGACACTGCCGTCTGCCTGATGCGTGTGTTTCCATGCCCACATACCAGTGCGCTCTTTGGACTCGACGATCTGACCGTTTTCTTTTCTGGCGCGGACGAGTGTAACATAACCGTCATCTACTTCCGGCTCTTCGTCGAGCAGTTTAAAGATTCGCTCAGAACCGGCAAGCGCCATGACAATATTGTTGAGCTGCATACTAAGCTGGTTGACCGGCTGGCTGAAGCTCTTATTATAGGTAAGGAAACTTGCAAGTTTTCCAAGAGTAAAGCCACCTACACCGTTTAAGGCGAGCACACCGCCGACTAAAGCACAGAGCACATAGCTGATATTACCGATCTGTGCATTGACCGGCATTAAAATATTACCAAATTTGTTGGCGTTATCTGCGCTATGGAAGAGCTGGTCATTTAATCTGTTAAAGTTTTCAATACTTTCTTCCTCGTGAGTAAAGACTTTGACAACCTTCTGGCCATTCATCATTTCTTCGATATAACCATTGACCGTTGCAATGTCTTTCTGCTGTGCGATAAAGTACTTTGCACTGAGTGCACCGATCTTTTTGGTGGCAAAAAGTGTGACACCGATCATGAGAAGCGTTACGATCGTTAGTGGTATATTTAAGAGCAGCATGCTGACAAATACGCTGACAATGGTGATAATACTGTTTAAAAATTGTGGCATACTCTGGCTGATCATCTGGCGGAGTGTATCGATATCGTTCGTGTAGGTCGACATGATATCTCCGTGATAGTGCGTGTCAAAGTAGCGGATCTGAAGTTCTTCCATATGGGTGAACATGTCATCACGCAGATTCTTTAAGGTGCCCTGTGAAACATTTACCATAATGCGTGTATATATATAAGAAGCAAGGGCTCCGATCAGGTAAAAAACAGCAACGCGCATGATGGCATGCAGCAGGCCGGAAAAGTCAGGATCTGTCTGACCAATGAGCGGCAGGATATAGCCGTCGATCAGAGTCTGCATAAACCAGGTACCCTGTACGCTGGCAAGTACGGTAATGAAAATGCAGATCACAACGAGAATGCAGTGAACCGCATAGTTTTTCATGATGTAGGCGAGCAGACGCATAAACAATTTGCCCGGATTTTCAACCTTTGGGCGTGGACCTTTTGGACCTTTGCCGCCCGGACCTGGAGCCGGTCTGGTATTCTTTTCTGACATTATGCAGCACCTCCTTCATCAAAATCACCGCTTCCGCTGGTCTGTGATTCATAGACATCGCGGTAGATATCATTGGATTTTAACAATTCTTCATGGGTTCCAAAACCGTTTACAACACCATTATCCAAAACGATGATACGATCTGCGTTCTGGACAGAGGAAATTCTCTGCGCAATAATAAATTTAGTTGTATCCGGAATTTCTTCGGCAAAGGCCTTGCGGATCTTTGCGTCGGTTGCAGTGTCGACAGCACTGGTGCTGTCATCTAAAATAAGTATTTTCGGTTTCTTTAACAGGGCTCTTGCGATACACAAACGCTGTTTCTGACCGCCGGATACGTTAGATCCGCCCTGTTCAATGTAAGTATTGTAGCCATCCGGAAAACGGTCGATAAATTCATCTGCACAGGCAAGGTGGCATGCATGCTGACATTCTTCGTCAGTCGCATTCTTATCACCCCAGCGGAGATTTTCATAAATGGTTCCGGAAAACAGTACGTTGTTCTGCAATACCACGGAAACCTCGTCACGCAGGGTATCTAAGTCATAGGAGCGGACATCTTTGCCACCGACAAGGACCGCACCGTCTGAGACGTCATAGAGACGGCTGATCAGGTTGACAAGTGAAGATTTTGAACTTCCCGTACCGCCGATGACACCGATCGTTTCACCGGAGCGGATGGAAAGATTGATATCATCAAGGATCGGTTTATCCGAAGTTTTGTTATAACGGAATGTCACATGGTCGAAGGTGACACTGCCGTCGGCAACCTCATAGACTGGATTTTCCGGGTTTGTGATATCACTTTTTTCATTTAAAACCTCACAGATACGCTCGGCACTTGCAATACTCATGGCTAGCATGACGAAAACCATGGAGAGCATCATCAGGCTCATCATGATATTCATACAATAGGTAAGAAGACTCATCAGTTCGCCTGTGGTGAGAGAACCTGCAACAATCATTTTTGCACCCAGCCAGCTTAATGCGATGATACAGCTGTATACGGCAATCTGCATGACAGGGGAGTTGAAGGCGAGTACGCTCTCAGCTTTGACAAACATGTTGTAAATATTTTTGCTTGCGGTCGTAAATTTTTTCTTCTCGTAATCCTCACGGACATAGGCTTTGACCACACGGATCGCGGAGACATTTTCCTGCACAGATGCGTTTAAGTCATCGTATTTTGGAAATACTTCCATAAAGTAATGATGTGCCCGCACAGTGATAATTGCGAGAATCAAGCCAAGAACGATGACGGCAATCAGATAAATGCAAGCAAGTCTTGCATTGATAAAAAATGCCATGATCATCGCGCAGACAAGGGAAATCGGTGCACGGACGCACATGCGCAGCAGCATCTGATATGCATTCTGCAAGTTGGTCACGTCGGTGGTAAGACGGGTGACAAGTCCGGCCGTGCTGAATTTGTCAATGTTGGAAAAAGAAAAGGTCTGTATATTTTCATACATTGCTTTTCTAAGGTTGCGTGCAAATCCTGCAGAAGCGCGGGCCCCATATTTTCCACCCATCGTTCCGGCAAACAGAGAAATACATGCAACAATGACCATACATCCGCCCATGACGTAAATATGGTGGATATCCCCGGCTTCTACGCCGTTATCGATGATCGATGCCATCATCAGTGGGATGATTGTTTCCATGAGTACTTCTAAGATCATGAAAACAGGAGTGAGGAAAGAATCTTTCTTGAATTCTTTGATCTGGGCTCCCAGAGTTTTTAACATAACATCACATCCTTTTCAAAAAATAATTGATTTTTATTTGTTAGTGTGCTAACAATATAGTTATAAGGCATAAAAAAAAGAATGTCAATGTAAAAAATAATATTATTTCAGCAGGAGAAAAACGATGCATACAGACACGATCGGATATAAAATACGGCTGCTTCACAACCAGATTCACAAGCGGATGGAGGCAAAAAGGCAGGAAAATGAAAAAGAACCGCTGACGGGAATGCAGCGCTGGACGCTTGGCTTTTTGAAGGATCATGACGGGGAAGATATTTATCAGAAGGATATCGAAACAGAGTTTTCCGTATCGAGGGCAACTGCATCAAATATGCTTGCGGTCATGGAGAGGAAAGGACTTCTGCAGCGTGAGGCGGTAGCACATGATGCCCGGTTAAAAAAGCTGGTGCTGACAGAGAAAGCGCGTGCACTGGTAGACAGATCGGAACAGGATATGCGGGATATGGAAGCCCTTCTGTCAAAAGGACTGAGCGAAACAGAAATAAAAAATCTGAAGAAATATTTAGATCAGATGCTCTTGAATTTGGATGTGGATATTACCTGTCCAGACAATTCTTTCTGTGGTGGCATGAAAAAGTAAAAAAACTATATATTGTGGTTGATAAGAAAACGGGTACAAGTGAAAAAAATGACAAAGAAATCAACTTAAATTTGGTAATAGTGAATAAAGACCGCATATTTACTGGGGTTGAGACATCTGCTTTTGCCAAAGTGCCCATAAAATGGGACTTTTGACCGTTGGCAAAACGCATTGACAAAGACACAATATATTGTATAATAAATACTCGTAGGTTATGCGGCCGTATGGGTATGGCAGGCAGCCATCAGTCAGAACAGAAAGGGATTTGATCGGAAATGAAAATTATTAAAAGAAGCGGTATGGAGGATACCTTTGATATTAAAAAAATCGAATCGGCGATCCGCAGAGCGAACAACAGCGTTATTGATTATGAGAAGCTGACGGACAAGCAGATTGACGAGATATCAAAAAATGTGGAAGTTGCCTGTGAAAATATGAAGCGTTCCCCAAGTGTAGAGGAAATTCAGGATATGGTGGAGAACCAGATCATGAATCAGCGTGCATTTAATGTGGCGCGCAACTATATTACATACCGTTACAAACAGGAACTGGTGCGCAAGTCCAACTCGACGGATGAACAGATCTTAAGTTTGTTAGAGTGTAACAATGAGGAAGTAAAACAGGAAAATTCAAATAAAAACCCGACTGTAAACAGTGTACAGAGGGATTACATGGCAGGTGAGGTCAGCAAGGATATCACAAAGAGATTTTTGCTGCCGCCGGATATTGTGGAGGCGCATGAGCAGGGAATCATTCATTTCCATGATGCGGATTATTTTGCACAGCACATGCATAACTGTTGTCTGGTCAACTTAGAGGATATGCTCCAGAACGGAACAGTGATCAGCGAGACGATGATCGACCGCCCGAAGAGTTTTTCGACGGCATGTAATATTGCGACGCAGGCAATCGCACAGATTGCAAGTTCCCAGTATGGCGGACAGAGTATTTCACTTTCCCATCTGGCACCGTTTGTACAGGTCAGCCGTGAAAAATACCGCAAACAGGTTCGGGCAGAACTTGAGGCAGTCGGGGTGACTCCGACTGAGGATAAAGTCAATAAAATTGCGGAGATCCGTGTAAAAGAGGAAATCAACCGTGGTGTGCAGATGATCCAGTATCAGGTGATCACACTGATGACGACAAACGGACAGGCACCGTTTATCACGGTATTTATGTATTTGGATGAGGTACCGGAAGGCCAGCTTCGCGATGATCTTGCCGCAGTGATCGAGGAGATGCTCCATCAGAGAATCCTTGGTGTAAAGAATGAGCAGGGCGTATACATTACACCTGCATTCCCAAAACTGATCTATGTGTTAGAGGCAGATAACATCCGTGAGGGTACGAAATACTGGTATCTGACCAAACTTGCAGCAGAATGTACCGCAAAGAGAATGGTTCCGGACTATATCTCTGAAAAGATCATGAAAAAATTAAAAGACGGTAATTGCTATACCTGTATGGGATGCAGATCTTTCCTGACTGTCGACCGTACAAAAGAAAATTATGCAAAGGCAAGAAATTATGTTCCGGGCAAGAAATATTACGGCAGATTTAATCAGGGTGTTGTCACTTTAAACCTTGTGGATGTCGCATGTTCTTCCGGAAAAGATATGGATAAATTCTGGGAACTTTTGGATGAAAGGTTAGATCTCTGCTACAGAGCGTTGATCATCCGTCACAAGAGACTGCTTGGTACACCTTCCGATGTGGCGCCGATCTTATGGCAGAATGGCGCGCTGGCACGTTTGAAAAAAGGTGAGACGATCGACAAACTTTTATATGATGGATACTCCACAATTTCACTTGGCTATGCAGGACTTTGCGAGTGTACCAGATATATGAAGGGAGTTTCACACACAGAGCCGGATGGAACGGAATTTGCGTTAAAAGTAATGCGCCGTTTAAATGATGCCTGCACGGAATGGAAAGAAAAACACAATATCGATTTCAGCCTGTATGGAACGCCGCTTGAATCGACAACCTATAAGTTTGCAAAGTGCCTTCAGAAGCGTTTTGGTATCATTCCTGGGGTGACAGATAAGAACTACATCACAAACAGCTATCATGTTCATGTGACAGAGCAGATCAGCGCATTCGATAAGCTGAAGTTTGAGTCACAGTTCCAGGAGTTGTCTCCGGGTGGAGCAATCAGCTATGTGGAAGTGCCGAATATGCAGAATAATCTTGATGCTGTGCTTGCGGTGATGCAGTATATTTACGACAACATTATGTATGCAGAATTAAATACCAAAAGCGATTACTGTATGGAATGCGGTTATTCCGGAGAAATAAAGATCGTAAATGACAAGGACGGCAAACTTGTCTGGGAGTGCCCGAACTGCGGTAACCGTGACCAGAACAAGATGAGTGTGGCGCGCAGAACCTGCGGCTACATTGGAACACAGTTCTGGAATCAGGGCAGAACACAGGAAATTAAAGAGAGAGTGCTTCATTTATAAAATTCATATTGCGAAAAAGAACCGTATATCAACATTGATGTGCGGTTCTTTTTATGATAAACTGTAATGGTACTAAAACACTAAAATAAAAATTTAACTTTGGAGGATAAAATGTTAGAAGCAGGAATCAAAGGACAGCATACCATTATAGTAGAGAAAGAAAATACAGCAGCAGTGATGAAAAGTGGTACGTTAGCAGTATTCGCGACACCGGCGATGATCGCATTGATCGAGGAGACCGCATGGAAGAGTGTTGCAGATGAACTCGAAGAAGGATGTGTGACTGTGGGAACGAGCCTTAATGTAAAACATCTCGCCGCATCACCGGTAGGAATGAAGGTAACCTGCAATACCACTCTGGTGGAAGTGGATGGAAGACGCCTTGTATTTTCCGTAGAAGTAGAGGATGAGACCGGAAAAGTCGGGGAAGGAACGCATGAACGTTTTATTGTACAGGCGGAAAAATTTCAGAATAAGGCGGACGCCAAGTTAAATAGATAGGAGGGAACATTGAATTTAGTTATAGGGTTACTGGTTCCTTTTCTGGGAACCTCGTTAGGGGCAGCATGTGTTTTCTTTATGAAAAACGGGTTGAACCGTCTGGTACAGAAAGCACTGCTTGGTTTTGCATCCGGTGTCATGGTGGCAGCGTCTGTGTGGTCGTTACTGATCCCATCGATTGACATGTCAGAGGGAATGGGAAGATTTGCTTTTTTGCCGGCAGCAATCGGATTTATATTTGGAATTTTGTTTTTACTGCTGATGGATAAGATCATTCCACATCTTCATATGAATGAAGAAAAACCGGAAGGCCTGCCAAGCCACCTAAAAAAAACAACCATGCTGGTACTAGCTGTCACCCTTCATAATATACCGGAGGGAATGGCGGTAGGAGTTGTGTTTGCCGGACTTTTGTCAGGCAACAGCGGAATTACATTGGCAGGAGCGTTTTCACTGTCCATAGGAATTGCAATCCAGAATTTTCCGGAAGGAGCTATTATATCGCTTCCGCTGAAAAGTGAAGGCGGCAGTACTAAAAAAGCATTCTGGTATGGCGTGGCATCTGGCGTGGTAGAACCGATTGCGGCAGGAATTACGATTATTTTAGCCGGGATTATTACACATATGTTACCGTATCTGCTTGCATTTGCGGCAGGGGCAATGATTTATGTGGTAGTGGAAGAACTTCTTCCGGAAGCATCGGAAGGAGAACATTCTAATATTAATACAATTGGATTTGCAGCAGGCTTTCTGATCATGATGATATTAGATGTCGCATTAGGATAAAGGAGGAAATAAATATGCAGGACGATATAAGAGAACAGCTGATCAAACAGTTTCCATCGGATGTGGTAGAGATGTTAGACCAGAGTGGAAAACCATACTATGGCTGTCCGACCTGTAAGCGGGCAGTCACAGTAGGAACTGATAAATGTCCGGGATGTGGGCAGGTACTTGCCTGGGACCATATCCGCAAGGAAAGTCAAAAAAAGGGGACGATGACAGCAGTATTAAAATTTGAGGTAGCAGGTGACTTTACAAAGGGAGACTGCAGAAAATGCCCACTTTCTTACATTGCGAAAGAGAAAAACGAAAATGTTTATGAATGTCCGTTAAAAATGCGTGCAAATTGTAAACTCGAACTTGTGTAGAAAGGAAATTCATGCGCACCGTGCAGGTAGTTATCACAGTGGTCGGAAGTATTTTATTCTGTTGGTTCTTCGGACCGTTATTATGGAAAGGGATTTTTAATATAGGCACAGCAACCGGGATACTGATCTCGCTGCTGATCTTATGCTATGGAGTTTTTTTCGGGAACATCAACGACAGGATTCTGTTGTTATGGAATGGCAGGGGAACACGCAAAATATGTGTTGCCCTGCTTGTCATTGCTGCTGTCATTGCTGCGATAGTACTGGTAGAAACAGTTCTGATGGTTCGTTCGGCTTTTCATGTTCCACCGGAAAATACGGCAGCCGTTGTCTTAGGCTGTAGTGTGAAAGGTGGTACAAAGCCAAGTAAAATCTTAGAGGAGCGTATTGATGCGGCGTATGAGTATCTGACTGAGAATAAAGATGCAGTATGTATTTTATCCGGTGGTCAGGGATCGGACGAAGATATCACGGAAGCACAGTGCATGTATGGAATACTGACAAAACGGGGAATCAATAAAGACCGTCTGATCTTAGAAGAACGTTCCACAACAACGGAGGAAAATTTAAAATATACCAGAGAAATTTTAGATGAGCGCGGGCTTGATCCGGTTGTAACAATAATCACCAGTGAATTTCATGAATACCGTGCAAATCAGATGGCGGAAAAACTCGGAATCAAAAGCTATAGTACACCGGCACATACATTTTTTGTTTATTTTCCGACGTATTATGTGAGGGAACTGTATGGCATTTTATATTATGAATTGTGCCATAGATGATAGTGCGAAAAATTAGATTAAAATGTCGGAGAGAAAAAATGCCAGAAAAATATTATGCAGTAAAAAAAGGAAGAACACCGGGAGTGTATCAGAGCTGGACGGAATGCAAAGCAATGGTGGACGGTTTCCCGGGAGCGGTATATAAGAGTTTTAAAAACAAAGAGGAAGCGCTGGCTTTTGCCGGAAATGCAAAATCTGCCGGAACAGATGCCCGTCAAAAGAAGCAGAAAACTATTGTGCAGCAGGAAGACGGAGCGCTGCCGTCTGTTTATGCTTTTGTGGATGGATCGTATAATGTGGCAACTCATGTTTATGGATATGGCGGTTTTCTGATCCATGATGGACAAAAAGAAGTGCTGCAGGGAAGCGATACCGACGCAGAGATGGCTGCGATGCGCAATGTTGCAGGAGAGATCTGCGGCAGTATGGCAGCCATCAAAAAAGCAATCGAATTAGGGTTGCCGGAAGTTACGATTTATTATGATTATATGGGTATTGAGATGTGGGCGACCGGCGCATGGAAATGCAATAAAAAAGGGACTGCGGCATATCGCGATTATGTGGCTTTAGCACGGGATGCGATCCACATTCATTTTGTAAAGGTAAAAGGACATTCCGGGATTGATGGCAATGAGGAAGCAGATCTGCTGGCGAAACAGGCAGTAGGTAACGAGAGATAAACCTGGAATCCGGGGGCAGAGATATATGGATAAAAAGTTAAAATATTATGATCTGATGGAGGATTTGAGAAAACAGATTGTTTCGGGCAAAATCAAACCGGGAGAAAAACTGCCATCGGAAAATGAACTTTCCGAAACATATCAGGTGAGCAGACAGACCGTGCGAAAAGCTTTGCAGATCCTTGAAAATGAAGGATATATTTATGCGGAACATGGGCGGGGAACATTTTGTTCGGAGATGGCGAAACGCACAGGTGAAACGAAAAATATTGCGGTGGTCACAACGTATCTGTCTGATTATATTTTCCCGAGAGTGATTCAGGGAATTGATAAAGTCCTCACGGAAAATGGTTATAGTATTCTTTTGAAAAATACGAGAAATTCCAGAAATATGGAAGCAAAATGTTTAGAGGAATTATTGCAGAAGGGGATTGATGGACTGATCATAGAACCGAGCAAAAGTCAGATTTTCTGTAAACATATCAATTTATATCAGACACTGGATGAATATCGGATTCCATATGTATTTATTCAGGGCAGTTATGCGCAGCTTGCAGAAAAACCGCATATTCTTTTGGACGATTGTCTTGGCGGATATCTGGTTACAAAATATCTGATTTCGCTGGGGCACCATCACATTATAGGCGTATTTAAAGCGGATGATACACAGGGGCAGCAACGTCACAAAGGGTATGTGCAGGCACTTCAGGAGGCAGGGATTGCATATGACCCGGATAAAGTGGTATGGTTTTATACGGAAGACCGGAAAACACATCCCTATGAACAGATGCATTATATGGCTAAGATGCGGCATGAACATTTTTTTGACAGCGTGGTATCTTACAATGATCAGATCGCGTTTGAAGTCATCCGGGCATTGGAAGATGCCGGGCTGAAAGTTCCGGAGGATGTGTCGGTGACGGGTTATGATGACTCCTATCTTGCGTCAAGTGGAAAAGTACCGCTTACTACAGTGACACATCCACAGGAAAAATTAGGTGAAATGGCGGCAGAGCTTCTTCTTGGGCTGCTGAAAGAGGGGAATATAAAGGAGTCAGAAAAGCAGATCCTTGTGAAACCACAGCTGGTGATCCGGGAATCCTGCAGATCCCGGAAAAAGGAGGAATAAAAAATGAACTATGCGCAGATCAAACCCTGTTCCATTGAGAATGGTACAGGGGTGAGGGTGTCTTTGTTTGTGTCCGGATGCAGACATCACTGCAAAGAGTGTTTTAATGAGGAAACATGGGATTTTTCCTATGGTAAGCCATTTACAAAAACGACGGAGGAGGAGATCATGCAGGCACTGGCACCTTCCTATATTGCAGGATTGACGCTGCTTGGTGGAGATCCGGGGGAACCGGAGAATCAACAGGGGCTGCTTCCGCTTTTGAAGAGAATCAAAAAAGAATTGCCGGATAAGAATATCTGGGCATATAGTGGATATCTGTATGAGGATTTCCTTCCGGGTGGAAAAGTATATTGTGAGGCATCCGAAACTTTTTTGTCGATGATCGATGTCATGGTAGACGGACCTTTTATTTTGGAAAAAAAGGATATTTCCCTGAATTTCAGAGGATCCTCTAACCAGAGAATCATTGATGTACCTGAAACGAGAAAAAAACAGGAAATAGTATTACTGATGGAATAAGAGAGATGGAGAGTAAGATGAAGTTTTCGTGGAGAATGATTGCTGCAGCGTTAAGTTATGCATTGGGTGTATTAGGCTGGTGTTATGTAGGAGGTTATAAGATCCTGACCGGTCCGGTGAAAGGACTGATCATTGCGCAGATGACGGGAAGCATGTCATTGGGACAACTGGTAGCTGCCCTGATCGAGGGATTTATATATCTTTCATTAGCGGGTGGAGTCTGGTGCATTGGGTATATGTTAAGCAGTCATTTCAGGGAAGATTCATAAATACATAGAGAGGAACAAAAAAGATATGATTTTTAGAGTGCCGTCATATTACAAGGAGTTTCGGTGCATTGCTGATAAATGTCCGGATAATTGCTGCCGGGGATGGGAAATCGATATTGATGAGGATACACTGGATTATTATAAAGATTTGAAAGGACCGATGGCAGAGAAAATTCGTGCATCGATCAGTGAAGATGGCAGTTTTGTGTTAAATGAAGATGGATGGTGTCCACTTCTGAATGAAAAGGGACTTTGTGAGGTATGTCTGACTTTAGGAGAAGATTCACTTTCTGAGGTGTGCACAGAGTATCCGAGATTTACAACAGAGTATCCAAAAACGAGAGAAAAGGTTTTATGCCTTTCTTGTGGAGAGGTTGGAAGAATTGTTTTTTCAGATATGGAAAAAATCGGATTTGATGAGCAGATGCTTTCGGAGGACTATGATGAATACGAGTGGGAGGATGGTGATGATGAGCTTGCGGGAAAACTGGAAGTTGTAAGAACACATGCGATCGGACTGCTTCAGGACCGCAGTCATCCCATTACAGAACGTATTGCGTTGTACATTAATTACTGTTGCCAGATGCAGAAAGAGCTGTTTGAGACAGTGCCAAAAGAGGAAGAGCCGGAAAAAATCAGCCTGTATGAGGCATTTTTACAGCGGTTGTCCCAGTATGAGGAACTGGAATCTATTGGAGATGCGTGGTCTGACATGGAGGAACAGTTAAAAGCTTTTTACAGTGAAGAAAATTATGAAAAGACACATCGCGCGTTCATGGAAGCACAAAAGGAGAATGAATATCAGTATGAACATCTGATGGTGTATTATACTTTCCGTTATTTTATGAGAGCGTTCTATGACAATAATCTGCTTGAAAAGGCACAGTTTGCAGTTGCCTCATTTTTGATGGTGCGTGATATGGACGTTATGGTCTGGATGAAAAACGGACAAAAATTTGACCTTCAGAATCGTATAGAAACAACCAAGGTATACGCAAAAGAAGTGGAACATTCTGAAGAAAATATTGAAATGTTAGGAGAATCATTTTTGTTTGAAGATGTATTTTCCGTAAAAGGTCTGCTTGCGCAGATTATGTAAAAAAATAAGCCGGGTGACAGGACTCCTGACAGCTTTCATAAGCTGACGGCCTGATCAACCGGCTTTTAGTATCTTCCTGTGAGAAAATGCAGAAAAGATACCGGCTTTTTTCCAGCGGCTTTTGTCTCGTCGATATATTTCTCGTAGAAAGAAACAACTTCGCAAAAAGACATTGCTGGATCGATTACATAAGTCATACAATGTACCTCCTTATTTGTTTTCTATAATATAACACGGAATATCGGAAAAATCAACAAAAAACAATACAAAAGATTGTCTAATATATACAAAAACTAAGTGAATAAACGAAAAAACTCACAAAAACAAGAAAATAACAAGTCGGTATTTTTACTAGTTTTTACAGAATAAAATTGTATAATATTACTCAAGAAATGAAAAGTGAACATTTTTTTTAATGAGAAACAGGTAAAATAAAAAAAGTATACAAAATATTTTTGACATAAGAAAAAGGGGAAAATATGAAACAGGGAGAAGCAGACCACGGACGTGAAGCGGAAAAGAGAAGATACGAGGCGAGAAAAAGAAGACAAAAGAAGCGTAAAAGACAACAGATGTTTGCACGCAGTGTGGTAGTTTTTACAGGGGCCGTATTTGTGGGAGTTATTTTATATGGGGGATGGTATATCACTCACAGAACGGAATGGACGCAGGAAGAAATCATAGCAGAGAAAACGAAGTATATAGCAGACCGACCAGACTTTTCCGTAGAACTTTTAGATTATAATGAGTATTCCAGACCTGGAACGGCACTTGAAAAAGTAAATGGAATTGTCGTGCATTATACGGCGAATCCCGGAACGACAGCACAACAGAACCGGGATTATTTTGAAGGACTAGCACAATCCGGGGAGACGCATGCAAGCAGTCATTTTGTGATCGGGATCAGTGGGGAGATCATCCAGTGTATTCCATGCAATGAGATCGCATATGCTTCGAATGATAGAAATAGTGATACGATTTCTATCGAGTGTTGTATTCCGGATGATACGGGCAAGTTTACGGATGCAACTTATGAGTCACTGGTTCATCTGGTAACGTGGCTGATGGGACGTTATGATCTGACAGTTGATGATGTGATAAGACATTATGATGTTACCGGGAAGGCGTGCCCGAAATATTATGTCGAAAATGAGGCTGCATGGGAGCAGTTTAAACAGGATCTGCTCGATTACATAGAGACCAACGGTATTGCAAAAACAGAGGAAATACAGTAAAATGGAAGTATCAATTGTGTCGAAGGAAATGGTATGGTAGAGAAATATTACGAAGCATTACAAAAAAGAGAGAATCTTCGCGAAAACCTTGTGGAACTGCGTGCTCAGATCAAAGATGAGGCGGCGAGGGTACAGTTTGTGTCGTTGATCGGGGATGGCAGGATACTGTTACAATTATTAGAGGAAGAAGATCCCAAGGTGCGCAAAAATGTAGCAATGATCCTGGGGGAGATAGAATGGACGGGGGCAGTAGATGCACTTGTCGCCGCATACGAAAGGGAGCAGACTCTTTTTGTAAAAAGCGCGTATTTAAAGGCACTTGCATATCTTGACATTACAGCATATCAGGAAAAGTTTAAATCAAGAATGGAAGAACTTCTTTCTTATACTCCGGCAGCAGAAGAAAAAAAGCATATCGATGAGGAAGTTCGTGCGCTGGGCAGACTGTTGGAAAAAACAGATGAGAGCACAGGTCATACTTTTACCGGTTTTAAAGATCCGCACGAAATGCTGTTGTTGACCGGATATGCACGTGCGGATGTAACCTTAAAAGAAATAGGGGAACTTCCGGCAGATATCCGTAGAAAGACGGCAAAACATCCACTTGGAGTGGCAGTGTATACAAAGGATGTACGTGCCATGGCGAATTTGAGGACTTACCGGGAACTTTTGTTCCCGATTCGATTAAAACAGGATACAATGAACACTGTATTAAACAACACAATGCAGAGTGAGAAATGGGCAGAGGTGTTAGCTGATGCAACCTGGCAGAGCGGCATCGGAGATTTCTTAAAAGAGTGTCATAAACAGAGCACACCATTTCGTTTCCGTGTGGAGATCCGGGCTGACATGGAGAACGCAAAAAGGGCTTCTTTTGCAAAAAAATTTGCAATACAGTTAGAACGTGTGTCGGCAAGGTGGTTGATCAATTCGACCGGCGATTACGAGATAGAAATTCGTCTGATAAAGAAAAAAGACGGTGGATTTGCACCATTCTTAAAATTGTATACCATTCCAATGCGGCGTTTCTCGTATCGGAAGAACGCAGTGGCAGCATCGATTCATCCGTCACTTGCAGCGATGCTTGTGGCACTGGCAAAACCTTATCTGAAAGAAAATGCACAGATTTTAGATCCATTTTGCGGAGTTGGTACGATGCTCATCGAGCGGGATATCGCAGAACCGGCAAGAGAAAAGTATGGGATTGATATTTTTGGGCCGGCAATCGATGGAGCAAGGGAGAATGCCGCTTTAGCTGGAGAAAAGATCAATTTTATTCATAGAGATTATTTTGATTTTAAACATGAATATCTGTTTGATGAGATTATTACCAATATGCCGGTGCGGGGCAAGCAGTCGCGTAGTGAGATGGATGCACTGTATGCTTCCTTTTTTGAAAAATCAAAAGAAATATTAGCGCCGGGCGGGGTCATGATTTTCTATTCGAATGAAGAAGGCATGGTAAAGAAACAACTTCGTTTACATACAGAATATAGGCTGATACAGGAGTTTATAGTTTCCGAAAAACGT
This sequence comes from Roseburia sp., assembly GCA_003483745.1. GTDB lineage: Bacteria > Bacillota > Clostridia > Lachnospirales > Lachnospiraceae > Roseburia. The sequence continues at coordinate 28,718 of DMYD01000040.1, forward strand.
CATTTTAATCTGTATGTTGTTGGAATAAAGGGGTAAATGGGAATGGCATTTTTGAGCAGGAAGAAGGAAGAGGATTCTTTGAAATCAGAACAGGTGCTTTTGGATGCATCATTGATGCAGAATCTACAGGATCGGTTTTGCGACGCGAATAACCTGTATTTAAGATGTCTTGATCAGAATCGCACTGAAGTGACGAGAACATATGGTTCGAAGGATGAACTTGAATATCTGGGCAGTGTGATCGATATGGACAGACATATCGAGCTGTTAGAGCGGCTGTTGAACAGTAGAATCGAAAGTGTGATCGAGGAAGACTGCGGTGTGGAAGGAATCCGGATGTGTGGAGTGGCGGTCAAGGTAAGCGGAGAGGTGTCCGCGATCTGGATCGTGACAGGGGTTATGGAAGATGCAGGTGAGAATGTGCCGGATTACATCATGCGGACGACACCGGAACGTTACTACAAGTCGATCGAATTTTTAGAGATGTTATCAAAACAGATGTTTGCCGTTAAATTAGAGGAACTTTTGGCGCAGGAGGCATTTTTAAAGAGCCGTGAGTCGGAAGCGCAGATGGAGACGGAATTAAAACGCAATGAGGCGATGACGGCGATCGTGCGTATGCTTGAGTCGGAGGAAAGTTTTGATAAGATCGTCTGGGATATCTTAAGGGAGGCGTGCGAGTATCTTGGAATTTCAGCTGCGGTTTTATTCCGGGAAAATATAGACGGAACAACGGTCAATATGATCAGCGAGTATTGTGCTGAGGGAAAAGAGTCCAGGATGAATGTATCGCAGAATATTCCGAAAGAAAAACTGCCGTTTTTTAATGGGAAACCATATATGATCTCGGCAGATTCGATGATGCCGGAATCATTCCGCAGAATGTTTGAAGCGCAAAAAACGAAAGCTGGGGTGTTTCTGCCGATTGATGTCGGTGGAAAAACAGGAATGTATGTCTGCTTTTGTGAGAATGAAAAAGAGCGGATCTGGGATGGTGGAGAGATTAAATTTGTCAATGATGTCAGAAGAATCATACAGACGATTCTTGTAAAGCGTATTGCCAAAAATTCACTTGCCAGCTCGTATGCATCGTTGGAAGCAATTTTAGAAAATGTTGGATGCGGAATTTATGTGATGGATACACAGGAGAATGCGATCCTATATACAAATCAGCGTTTTCGCAAAGCATTTGGCGCAGATGTACGGAGCGCCGGTATTGAAGAGTGCTTAAGGCAGGGAGCCCAGTCGGAGGACAGCCTGTATTTCAGGGAGGTTTATTCGAAGGAGGAAAATCGCTGGTTTGATCTGCACAGTACGAGAATTAACTGGGTTGATGGAAGAAAAGTCCTTTTATGTACCATTTATGATGTGACAGATAAAAAGCTGTATCAGCAGAAAATTGAGCGTCAGGCAAACAATGATTTTTTGACAGGGCTTTATAACAGAATGCGTTGCGAACAGGATCTGGAACGTTATATCCGTCAGACCAAAGAATTTGGTGGAGAGGGAGCACTGCTTTATATCGATCTGGATGATTTCAAACATATCAATGATGGACTTGGACATCAGTATGGTGATGTACTGCTTAAGAATATTTCCGGCAGCCTGCAGAGAATCCCGGGTGTGGAAAATAATTGTTACCGTATGGGCGGTGACGAGTTTATTATCATATTGGCACATCATCACATGGCAATGCTCCAGCAGATCTTAGATGAGATCAAGGCACTGTTTACGAAACCGTGGATGTTAAAGGGAACCGATTATTATTGCACGATGAGTATGGGAGTTGTGCGTTTCCCGGTAGACGGGGATACGGTGGAAGAATTGATCAAAAAAGCGGACATTGCACTTTATTCGGCAAAGTGTGCGGGAAAGAACCGTATAGAATTTTATGATGACAATGTGGAATCTACTTCCTACAAGCGGCTTGATCTTGAAAAGAATATGCGCAATGCAACAAGAAACGCTTTCAGTGAGTTTGAAGTATATTTTCAGCCAATCGTAAATATTACAAAAGAGGGAAATCCATGTGCCGGCGCAGAAGCGTTGATCCGCTGGAATTCAGGAGAACTTGGACTGATTCCACCGGCAGATTTTATCCCACTTGCGGAATATTTAGGACTGATCAACCCGATCGGAGAATTTGTCCTTCGTGAGGCATGCATTCACTGCAAATACTGGAATGACATGGGGCACCCGGAGTATAAAGTGAATGTCAATCTGTCTGTTGTGCAGCTTTTACAAAATGATATCGTGGAGCGGATCGCACATGTGATCGAGGAGACGAGGATCACTCCTCAGAATCTGACACTGGAAGTGACGGAGAGTCTTGCCGTTAATGATATGAGCCGGATGAAACGGATTCTTGCGGATATCAGACATCTTGGTGTACGTGTTGCGCTGGATGATTTTGGCACGGGTTATTCCTCCCTGAACCATATCCGGGAGATGCCGATCGATGTGATAAAAATTGACCGCTGCTTTATTATTGATATCGGAAAAGATGATTTTTCCAATGCATTTGTAAAAATGGTTGGTGAGCTGGCGAGTGCCATTCATGTAAATGTCTGTGTGGAAGGTGTGGAGACAAAGGAGCAGTTAGATGCGCTGATGGAATCAAAGGTTCAGCTGATCCAGGGATTTTATTTCGGGAAGCCGATGAAAGCGGAGATGTTTGAAAGACAATATTTATAACGCCTGATTTTCAATGTCAAAATAATCAAAACAGTTCAAAAAATTAAAAAAATAAATAAAATTAAAAAAATATCAAAAAAACTGTTGACATATTAATTGTTCTTTGGTATTATAAATGAGTCGTCGCGAGAGAGTGATTGATACGCGGAAGTGTCGGAATTGGCAGACGAGCAAGACTAAGGATCTTGTGTTCATTGCGAACGTGTGGGTTCAAGTCCCATCTTCCGCATCAAAAGATTTCTTTGATTGACGGGTTCGCAGGAGTGGCGGAATTGGCAGACGCGCAGGCTTCAGGTGCCTGTGGTAGCAATATCGTGTGGGTTCAAGTCCCATCTCCTGCATTTTATATGAAGAGATGAAAGAAGCATTGAGGAATCGGTGCTTCTTTTTTTCTCTCTCGCAGAAGATGATGTTGGGGTCAAATAGTGCATTCACAACATAAAGACTGGCAATTTGTCAATCAAAAATCTTGTATGCACTATTTGAACTCAACACCCGGATCCTCAGAGAAAATTAAGTTCCATGAAAATAGTACCTTTTCCATAGAGAAAATACAAAAAGAATATGCTAAAATAAGACTGTATTGTTTCTTTACAGTAGAGAAGTAAAGAGGAAAAGGAGAAAATCTATATGAAGAAAATGAAAACGTATGTTCTTGGAATGGTTCTGGCATTTGCCATGATCCTGCTTCCACAGAATGTATCAGCAGCAACGCAGATTGCGGTGACACAGGTGGAGGATATCACGGATGTGATGTCTGTTGGGTCTACAAATTATGATGTTCCGGTTGGAGATTACAGTAATGCGGTACAGTTCACTTTGAATAAACCGGCATATGTATACGTATCTGCGTATTCCACGATTATGCATGAGAATTGGACTTCTCTTGGTGCAATCGATCAATTTGCCGTATATTCAGATGCAAACTGCTCAAACCTGGTTACCGGAGATAAAGTAGTCGGAGTTGACGGAAATGAGAGTGTGACAAAATATTTATGCCTGGATGCGGGCAGCTACTGGATTTATTATGGAAAAAGAGAGGGAGACTCTTATAATAGAGACAGCAAGGGACAGTTCCGCCTTTCGGTTGCAGCCCAGTATCTGGATGTAACAGGAACAAAAAATGGTTCCTGGGCACGTGCAGCACAGATTTCTACGGATAAGAAAGTAACCGGATTTTTAAGCTCCAACACCAGAAAAAGCTGGTTTAAATTTAAGGTGTCAGGCGATACAGCAGCAAGACTGAATCTTTCACTGGAGAATCCGCTGGGAGAAAGCGTGTTTAAGAGTGATAAGACAGGAGTTACTGTATATCGTTCTAATCATAATGTTTTAGAGCGTATGAACATTTCGGAGAATTATTATACTTCTGCCTGCTCTAAAGAAGTTACATTAAAGAGTGGTACTTACTATATTGAAATTGCAGGCAGTGAAGCTTATAAAAACAGTTTGGGCGGCATGACGACGAAGCTCAACAAAACGGGCGTAAACAACATGGGTGTGGTAAACTTAAAGATTACCACGGTAAAAAAAGCAGCAGTTTCCAGGCTTTCCAATGTAAAGGGAAAGAAAGCACAGGTTACATATAAAAAAGTAAGCAATGCAAAGGGATATGAGGTACAGTATTCCACAGATAAGAAATTTAAAAAAGATGTTAAAGTCAAAAAAGTAAATGCAAAAACAACAAAAGTTACCTTAAACAAACTCAAAAAGGGCAGGAAATATTATGTTCGTGTTAGAGCTTACAGAGTAGATGAGGATGACAACAGAGTGGATGGTACATGGAGTGAATCAAAATCAGTAAAGATCAGCAAATAAAAGATTGAAAAATGGCGCGGCAGAAAAAATGCCGCGCTGTTTGCATTTATGGAGAAATCATTTATAATAGATACCAATGCGGTGCAGAATGCAAAAACAGAGGGTGAAAAAATGATTACGTTAAATGATTATCTTTATTCCGGAGATACGGTATTTCGAATTTTGAAAAAATATTCGGGAGATTTAAAACGTGTGGCAGAGGAAAACCACAGTGAAATGGATCTGCTGCACTATCATTTTCTGATACAGATCATGGAATTGTTAGAGCACAATGATTTCCTGACAGCACAGTCACAGAAAATCCGGGAATTTTATCAGTATATGGCAAAACAGTATCCGTATCTTTCCTTTACATTTAAAGGGCGGATCAAATCACTGATCCGTGCGGAGGCAAAATTTAACGGATATATTGTAGAGTATGCTTATGATTACTATCTGAAAAATCATGCATATCCGCCTGTAGAAGAATTAAAAGAACGGCTGACTCGTTTTAGGGATCTGATCGCTTATCGCATTGTAATTTCTATGCCAAAATGTCATGTGAAGGATAAGCAGGAAAGAGAGCAGGAAGAAATCCGGCTTTTATATGAAATTGCGAATGTACTTAAGGTTTTTTTGGAAGAGCGGGGATTTACAGCGGAACCGGCAGGCGGTGTAAAACTGAGCAATTCTCCTTTGTTAAATGAAGATGTGCGGACATATTACAGGGATTATATTGTGAATGAAGAATACGATGGATATCGGTCATTACATATTACTTTTTTTGACAACAGTGCGCACTGCTATATGGAAATGCAGCTTCGGACAAAAACAATGGATGATATAGCGGAGATCGGTCCTGCAAATCATCTGGGATATGAGAAGAAGCAGGAGAGCGAACGTGCAAGACGTGATGTTATTCCGGTTGGGGAATGTCTTTACTTTGATGAGGCATATGAAAGAGGGATGAAACTGCAACAGCTTGAATTGTCAAAGCTGGATGTGAATATGTTTGCGGCAATTGACAACAGTCTGATCAATGATGGCTGTGGACTGTACCGTGGCAGACTGATTCTGCCATATGAGCATTTATCACGTTTTCAGAATGATTAATTGAAAAAACAACAAAAAATTGTCAGTAATTTGTAATAAAAAAAGGAAATTCGAAAATAGTGCGGAATATATAGAGTGTAATTGCTGTGTGGCAGGTTATCCAAAGAGGAGGAACAACATGTCGATACGGGAAGATATTGAACGGATGGAATGTGAAGCTTTAAGTCCGTATGCTACACTTAGTATACATTCAAGAGGACGTGACGAACCGGAGGAGCAGTGTGATATAAGACCTGTATTCCAGCGTGACAGAGACCGGATTTTACATTGCAAAGCATTTCGCCGGTTGAAAAATAAAACGCAGGTATTTCTGACTCCCAAAGGGGATCATTACAGAACAAGACTTTCTCATACTTTGGAGGTGTCGCAGAATGCGCGCACGATCGCAAAGGCGCTGCGGCTCAATGAAGATCTTGTCGAGGCAATTGCGCTGGGACATGATTTAGGACATACACCATTTGGGCATGCAGGAGAGTTTGTATTAAATGGTCTGTGTGACGAGGGTTTTCGTCACAATGAGCAGAGCGTGAGAATCGTGGAAAAGTTAGAAAAAGATGGTAAGGGGCTGAATCTGACCTGGGAGGTAAGAGATGGCATTTTAAATCACCAGACAAGGCTGATGCCGCATACCTTAGAAGGAAAGATTGTCCGCCTGTCGGATAAGATTGCCTATATCAACCACGATATTGATGATGCGATCAGAGCGCAGATACTGACAGAAGAAAATATACCGTTAGAACTTCGAAAAACACTGGGATTTTCGACAAGACAGCGACTAAATACCCTGATACATAATATTATCAGTAACAGCGTTGGAAAAGATGATATCATCATGTCTGAGGAAGTGGAGCAGGCGATGATCGAGCTGCGCAAATTCATGTTCGACCATGTTTACAAAAATCCGGTTGCAAAAGGGGAGGAAACAAAGGCAAAAGCAATGATCGAGCAGTTGTTCTTTTATTATATGGAACACATTGATCTTCTCCCTGAGAAATATCTGCGCATGCGTGATGCCGGTGAAACAGACCAGCGTATCATCTGCGATTACATTTCAGGCATGACAGACCAGTATGCCATCACGAAGTTCAGTGAATATTTTATGCCGCAGGCATGGCAGGTAGACGGATACTAGAAAGTAAAAAGCCTGCGGCATGCCGCATGGCATGGCAGGTAGATGGATA
>DMYD01000040.1:35785-78097 GCA_003483745.1 Roseburia sp.
TATTAATACGAAAGGAGAAAAAGATGCCGTATTATTCTGATGACATCATAGAAGAAGTGCGTTCCAGGAATGACATTGTTGATGTGATTTCCCAATATGTGCGTCTTTCCAAAAAGGGCAGTACCTATTTTGGACTCTGCCCATTTCATAATGAAAAAACAGGCTCCTTTTCCGTGTCGCCGGGTAAGCAGATGTACTATTGTTTTGGGTGCGGCGCGGGTGGAAATGTATTTACGTTTCTGATGGAGTATGAAAATTTTACATTCGGCGAGGCAATGGAAGCGTTAGCCGACCGTGCAGGTGTGGAATTGCCGAAGCAGGAATACACCAGCGCACAGAGGCAGGAAGCAGACAAACGTGCAAGACTGCTTGAAATTAATAAAGAAGCAGCAAAGTATTTTTACATGCTGCTGCGCGGAGAGAGAGGCGTGCGTGCGCTTGCTTATTTTAGAAAGCGTGAGCTGTCAGACGAGACGATGCAGAAATTTGGTCTCGGCTACTCCGACCAGTACAGTGATGATCTTTACCGGTATCTGCGGAAAAAGGGATACGGGGATGATATTTTAAAAGAATCCGGTTTAGTCAGTATTGACGAGAAGCGTGGCGGGTACGATAAGTTCTGGAACCGTGCAATGTTCCCGATTATGGACGTCCACAATAAGGTGATTGGTTTTGGTGGACGTGTCATGGGGGAAGGTGAGCCGAAATATTTAAATTCACCGGAGACAAAGATTTTTGATAAGAGCCGGAATCTCTACGGATTAAATTTTGCGAGAAGCACCAAAAAACCGCAGCTTCTTCTTTGCGAGGGGTATATGGATGTGATCGCTCTGCATCAGGCAGGGTTTGACAATGCGGTTGCGTCTTTGGGAACAGCACTCACAAGCGGACATGCCAATCTGTTAAAACGTTACACGAAAAATGTCTATCTGACCTATGACAGTGACGGCGCGGGTGTGAAAGCGGCACTTCGTGCGATCCCGATCTTAAAGGAAGTGGGAATTACCACGAAGGTCATCAATATGAAGCCGTACAAAGATCCCGATGAGTTTATCAAGGCACTCGGCGCGGAGGAATATCAGAAGCGGATCGATACGGCAGAAAACAGTTTTATGTTTGAAATCCGTATCTTAGAGCAGCAGTATGATATGCATGATCCGGAGAGTAAGACAAAGTTTTACAATGCAGTTGCCGAAAAACTCTGTTCGTTCGGAGAAAAATTAGAGCGCGATAATTATATTGCTGCGGTAGCAGACAAGTATATGATCGGTATCGAAGATCTGCGCAGACTGGTGAACCAGTATGGTGCAAAGATCGGTATGGCAGCAGGCGGTGCATCGCCTATGCGTGAGAGATCCGAATTCAGAAAAGAGCAGGGCAGCGAAAAGAAAAAGGAAAACGGTATGATACAGTCACAGAAACTGTTGTTAACCTGGCTGATCGAGCATACCGCGCTGTTTCCTAAGATTGAGAAATATATTTCGCCTGATGATTTCACAGAAGAAATTTATCACAAAGCGGCGGAAATATTATATGAACAGTACCGGGATACCGGTACCGTCAATCCGGCAAAAATTGTCAGTATGTTTCAAAATGAAGAAGAACAGCGCGAGATTGCAGGTCTTTTTCATGCCACGATCCGCGGCGTAGAGACAGAAGGAGACAAAGAAAATGGTGGATATTCCAAAGAAACGTTTGAAAAAGCGTTAAAAGAAACCATTGTCCGGGTAAAACAAAACAGCATTGAGTATCACTTGAAGAACATGGCACCGACCGATATGGCGGCGCTGCAACGGTCAGTGGCGGATAAGAAGGCACTTGAAGAATTAGAGAAAGTGCATATTTCCATTGATTAAGGACAAAATAGTAGAAAACCTGAGAGGATGAAACAAAATGGCAACAAAAAAGAAAGAAAACAACGAAAATACGAAGGTTTCCGGAAAAAAAGCGGAGGCATCTGCAGTAAATAATGCAGAAGCAGAAGCAGCAAGAGAAAAATTTCAGGAAAAATTAAAAGAACTGTTAAATCTCGCAAAAAAGAAAAAGAATATGTTAGAGTACCAGGAAATCAGTGATTTCTTTGCAGATATGCAGCTTGACTCTGATAAATTTGAGAAAATCCTTGATTTCCTTGAGGCAAATAATATCGATGTTTTAAGAATCACAGATGATGATGCGGATGATGATATTCTTCTTGAAGTGGATGATGACGACGAGATCGAAGTAGAAAAGATCGACCTTTCTGTTCCGGACGGTGTGTCCATTGAAGATCCGGTCCGTATGTACTTAAAGGAGATCGGTAAAGTGCCGTTGCTTTCCGCAGAGGAGGAAATCGAGCTTGCAAAGCGTATGGAACTTGGCGATCAGGAGGCAAAAAAACGTCTTGCTGAGGCAAACTTACGTCTGGTAGTCAGCATTGCAAAACGTTATGTAGGACGTGGTATGTTATTCCTTGACCTGATCCAGGAGGGAAATCTTGGTCTGATCAAAGCCGTTGAAAAGTTCGATTACCGCAAGGGATATAAGTTTTCCACATATGCGACATGGTGGATCCGCCAGGCGATCACAAGAGCGATAGCAGATCAGGCGCGTACGATCCGTATTCCGGTTCATATGGTCGAGACGATCAACAAACTGATCCGCGTGAGCAGACAGTTACTGCAGGAGTTAGGACGTGAACCGACCCCGGAGGAGATTGCGGCAGAGATGAATATGCCGGTAGAGCGTGTGCGAGAAATCTTAAAAATTTCTCAGGAACCGGTTTCCTTAGAGACCCCGATCGGTGAGGAGGAGGACAGTCATCTTGGAGATTTTATTCAGGATGATAACGTACCTGTTCCGGCAGATGCAGCTGCATTTACGCTATTAAAAGAACAATTAGAAGAAGTGCTTGGAACATTGACAGAGCGTGAGCAGAAGGTACTTACACTTCGATTTGGTCTTGAGGATGGACGTGCAAGAACACTTGAAGAAGTTGGAAAAGAATTTAATGTCACTCGTGAACGTATTCGTCAGATCGAGGCGAAAGCATTGCGTAAGCTGCGTCATCCAAGCAGAAGCCGCAAGTTAAAGGATTATCTGGAGTAAAATGGTAAAGATATCAGACAGATTAAAAACGGCGGCTTCATTAATCCGCGAGGGTGCGGTGCTTGCCGATGTCGGAACAGATCACGGTTATGTGCCAATCTATCTGTTAGAGCAAAAGAAGATCAAAAGCGCGATCGCAATGGATATCAATAAGGGACCGTTAGAACGTGCAAGGGAACATATTCATTTATATGGTATGGATGCATACATACAGACCAGACTTTCGGATGGAGTTGCAGCATTAGAAAAGGGCGAGGCTGACTCCATATTGGTTGCTGGTATGGGGGGCGGACTTGTGATGCATATCTTAGAAGAGGGAAAAGCTGTCTGTCAGGCAGCAGACGAACTGGTCCTGCAGCCACAATCGGAACTGTGCAGTGTCAGGGAGTATCTTGCCGAAAATGGATATGAGACAGATGCAGAGTGCATGGTATTTGAGGATGGCAAATATTATCCGATGATGCGTGTACACTATCAGGCAGGGAAAAACGAAAATACAGATATGGCAATAAAAGATACGGAAAACAGTAAAGAGCAGAACAAAAGCAAATATAAGGTCGAATGTTTATACGGCAGGCATTTGCTTATGGAGAAAAATCCTGTATTGCATCAGTATCTGGGAAAAGAACATCAGGTGTTTGAAAATATTTTGGACAATCTTTTAAAACAGCCGGAATCTGAAAAAATAGCCATGCGCATCGAAGAAGTAAGGGAAGCACTTGGGTATAATGAGGCAGCACGCGCATATTATAGAGCGTGAGCTGCTAAGATAGCTGTGCAGAAAAAGACAACAGGCTGAAAGAATGGAGAATGATATGGGAGAAGAACAGATTGTTGTAAAAATCGGGGAAAAAGAAAAAACATATCCGGCAGGAATCAGTTTCTTAAGTATTGCGCAGGAATATCAGGATCAGTATGAGGATGATATTGTGCTGGCACTGTATAATAACAGACTGCGCGAGTTGAAAAAGACCGTAGAAAAAGACGGAGAATTATCTTTTCTTACAACGTCTGATAAGACCGGAAAACGTGCATACCGCAGAAGTGTTACGCTGTTGATGCAAAAGGCAGTTTATAATCTGTGGAGCAAAGAGCATATTGGCGTACATGTCAGATATGCCATTGGCCAGGGATATTACTGCGAACTGATGAAAGACGGATGGAACTGCAAAATCACGGAGACGATGATTGAGGAATTAAAAAAAGAGATGTACCGTCTTGTGATGGCAGATCTGCCGATTAAAAAATACAGTATGAATACAGATGAGGCAGTGGCTTTATTCCATGAACTTGGAATGAAAGACAAAGAAAAACTATTCTGTTACCGCCGCAGTTCCAGAGTAAATATTTACGAGCTGGATCATTATAAGGATTATTTTTACGGATTTATGGTGCCGTCGACCGGGTATTTGAGATATTATGATGTGACGGCATATCAGGATGGGTTTGTACTTATGTTTCCTGGAAAAGAAACCAAAAAGGTTTCGGAATTTGTGCCATCGGATAAATTATTTTTTACATTAAAACGTTCGAGAGACTGGGGAAAACTGCAGCAGATCGATACGATCGGTGCACTCAATGATGCGATCGCGGCGGGAAAAACACAGGAGATGATCTTAACACAGGAAGCATTGTTTGAAGAACGCATCGGAGCACTTGCGGAAATGATCGTTAAGGAAGCAGGAAAGAAGTTCATCATGATTGCAGGACCTTCTTCATCCGGAAAAACGACTTTTTCACACAGGCTGTCCATACAGCTTGCGGCAAAGGGATTAAAACCGCATCCGTTTCCACTGGATGACTATTATGTTGACCGTGATAAATGCCCGCGTGATGAAAAAGGAGAACTTGACTTCGAGTGCCTGGAATCATTGGATGTAGAACTTTTCAACCATGATATGAATGAACTTTTAGCAGGCAAGGCAGTCAATCTTCCAATCTTTAATTTCAAGACGGGAAAAAGGGAATATAAAGATAAAATCATGCAGCTTGGAAAAGATGATGTGTTAGTCATCGAAGGTATTCATGGACTGAATGATAAGTTGTCTTATTCCCTTCCGGTGGAGAGTAAGTTCAAGATCTATATCAGTGCACTGACACAGTTAAATATCGATGAACACAATTATCTGCCGACTACGGACGGAAGAATGATACGTCGTATCGTGCGTGATGCGAGAACCAGAGGAACATCGGCAAAAGAGACGATTGCCATGTGGGATTCGGTACGTCGTGGTGAGGAAAAGAATATTTTCCCGTTCCAGGAAGGGGCAGACGTGATGTTCAATTCTGCGCTGATCTATGAACTGGCAGTGTTAAAAATTTATGCGGAACCTCTTTTGTTTGCAATCGACAAGGATTGTCCGGAATATCTTGAGGCAAAGCGTCTCTTGAAATTTTTGGATTATTTTCTTCCAATGTCTCCGGATGGAATCGGACAGAATTCCATTATCCGGGAATTTATAGGTGGTTCCTGCTTTAATGTATGAGAAAATTAGGCTTGCACAAATAACGAAAAAAGTGTATAGTTAATCGAGTGCCATGCCGGCAGGATATGCCGCACGGCAGATGATGGATTTAAGTAGGACAAATGATCGCGGCCCGTTTATCGGGGTGAGGAAAGTCCGGGCTTCACAGGGCAGGATGCCGGATAACGTCCGGTAGAGGCGACTCTAAGGATAGTGCAACAGAAATATACCGCCCGGCATATACCGGGTAAGGGTGGAAGGGCAGTGTAAGAGACTACCGCCTCTCTGGTAACAGAGAGGGCATATGTAAACCCCATCCGAAGCAAGACCGAACAAAAGCGTTGACGTGGCCCGCCAGCTTTAGGTAGGTTGCTTGAGGCGGCTGGTAACAGTCGTCCTAGATAGATGATCATTCCGACTGCGGCTTGCTGCAGTTTAGACATAACCCGGCTTATCGTCCTGCTTAAATCAGCTATCAGTATATGGAAATATAATCAAAATCTAAAATGTTTCTTAAAAGACAATAGGAATGTTGACGTTTGTGAGTGTAAGGTTTACCATAACGTCATGGACAAAAAACGGTGCCAGAAAGGTGCCGTTTTTCCGTACATAAACATAAAAATGCGATTGGCAGAGGGTGCATGCAGTTGTATATGATTGTATGTGATTACATGCAGTTGCATCTGGATGGAAAGGAATGTCATAGATGAAAGAAAAATTACGACAGTTTATGATCGGCAGATACGGAGTGGATGATCTCTCAAGGGTACAGATCATTGTGGCACTTGTACTATTTTTGATATCTGCATTTTTCCGGATGAATATTTTATATTGGCTTGGCCTGGCGTTGTTAATTTATTCCTATTTCAGGATACTCTCACGGAATGTGTCAAAGCGTTACGAAGAGAATCAGAGATATTTAAATGCAAAATACCGGGCGGTGGTAAAGAAAAACAACATGAAAAAACGTTGGGCACAGCGCAGCACTTATCGTTTTTATAAATGCCCGCAGTGCAAGCAGACAGTCAGGGTACCGAAGGGAAGAGGAAAAATCTGCATTACCTGTCCAAAATGTAAGACAGAATTTATTAAAAAAAGCTGACAAAGGAGAAATGCCTTGTGTTTGGTTATATTAATATCAATCAAAAAGAGTTGACGGAAGAAGGGAAAAAAGCATATCAGGCATATTACTGTGGACTTTGCAGACAGCTTAAATCAAATTGCGGAACCAAAGGACAGATGCTGCTTGCATATGATATGACTTTTCTGATCGTTCTGCTGACAGGTCTTTATGAATTGCCAAATAAAAAGTCGAAGTTTACCTGCGCACTGCATCCGACTCAGAAGCGCACGGCATGGATCAATGACGCAACAAAATATGCAGCGGATATGAATGTGATTTTAGCGTACCATAATCTGATTGACGACTGGAATGATGACAGGGCATATACTAAGAAGGCATTTGCAAAAATGCTGGATAAGGATTATACTCGTATCATATCAAAATATCCGAGACAGGTAAGCGCCATTGAGGAATATATGAAAAAGACCAAAGACGTTGAAAAACGCCAGGAGACAAATCTTGATCTCGTTGCCGGCTTGACGGGAGAGATGATTGCGGAAGTATTTTGCTGGACGGAAGATGAATGGGCGGAGGAACTCCGTACGATGGGGTTTTATATGGGAAAGTTTATCTACCTGATGGACGCATACGAAGATTATGACAGAGATAAGAAGAAAAATTGCTATAATCCGCTCGCATTTGTTCAGGAAGAGCAGGCACAGGATCTTGATACCTGGTGCAGGTTACTTTTGACAAGTATGATGTCAGAATGTGCGAAGTCATTTGAACGTCTGCCAATTCTTTTGCATGCGGATATTCTGCGCAATATTCTGTACTCGGGTGTATGGTCTAAGTATGAATATCTCCAGATCAAAAAACGCAGGATTGAAGAAAAGGCAAAAAAGAAAGAGCATAAACAATGAGGTTTGATTTATGATGGATCCATATCAGGTACTTGGTGTATCACGAAGTGCCTCCGATGAAGAAATAAAAAAAGCATATCGTTCCTTAAGCCGCAGGTATCATCCGGATGCCAATGTCAATAATCCGAATAAGGCACAGGCTGAGGAAAAGTTCAAAGAAGTGCAGCAGGCATATGACCAGATCATGAAGGAAAAGCAGCAGGGAAGCGGCTATGGATATAATTCAGGAAACAGTTATGGATATGGGAGCGGACAGAGTTATCATTATAATCAGAGTACTGAAAATCCAAAGATGCAGGCTGCTGCAAATTACATAGCAAACCGTTGTTATGCGGAGGCACTTAATGTTTTAAACGGGGTGCCGTTCTCTGAGAGAAATGCCCGCTGGTACTATTACAGTGCGCTGGCAAATCAGGGTATGGGAAATAATATCATTGCAAAAGAGCATGCTACGCGTGCGGTTGAGATGGAGCCGAGCAATTTTGAATACCGTCAGTTCCTGCAGCATTTAGAGTATGGTGGAACATGGTATACGAATATGGGAAGTAATTATGACAGACCTTATTCGAGTGCAGGTAACTGGTGTCTTAGTATGTTGTTTTTGAATATGCTTTGTAATTGCTGCTGCTTAAGACCGTTTTAAAAGACTGGCTAAAGACTGGTCAAAGGAAAAAAATACTGGAACAAAAAATACTGCCGGGTCGATGGATCCGGCAGTATTTTTGTTAACGGCGGTTTGGATTTGTATATTTCTCCTCACAATATTTGCAACGGTATACTTCTTTTTCCGGGTCAGTCAGAAGGAAGATCTGATCTAACTCCTGCTCAATCGAAGTGATGCATCGTGGATTTTTGCATTTGATTACGTTTTTGACCTGCTTTGGAAGGCGAAGCTCTTTTTTGGAGACAATCTTATCATTCTGGATCACATTGACGGTGATATTGTGGTCGATAAAACCTAAAATATCAAAGTCGAGTGCATCGATCGGACATTCTACTTTTAAAATATCCTTTTTCCCCATTTTGCTGCTCTTGGCATTCTTAATGATGGCAACCGGGCAGTCGAGCTGGTCTAACTTCAAATCATGATAAATCTGCAGGCTCATACCTGCCTGAATATGATCAAGGACAAATCCCTCATGGATTCCACTGATATTTAACATTGTTCTCCTCCTTATTCAACTTTAATTTCAAGCAGCGTTAAGATCAGAGCCATACGCACATAAACGGCATACTGTGCCTGTTTGAAATAAACAGCTCTCGGATCGTCATCTACTTCTACGGAAATTTCGTTGACACGTGGCAGCGGATGTAACACGATCATGTCTTCTGGTGCAAGATCCATTTTCGCTTTGGTTAAGATATAGAAATCTTTTAAGCGGACGTAATCCTCTTCGTTGAAGAAACGTTCCTTCTGGACTCTGGTCATGTAGAGGACATCAAGTTGTGGAATGGCATCCTCTAACCGTTCAACCTCGGTAAATGGAACATTATTTGCGCGCAGGACATCTTCACGGATATAACTTGGAATACGCAGTTCTTCCGGTGAAATCAGTACAAATTTAATGCCTGGATAACGGATCAGGGCACTGATCAAAGAATGGACGGTACGACCAAATTTTAAATCACCGCAGAGTCCGATCGTCATATTGTCAAGACGTCCTTTTAAGGAACGGATGGTAAGTAGATCGGCTAATGTCTGGGTTGGATGCTGATGACCGCCGTCGCCGGCATTGATAACTGGAATTCTTGATTTCTGGGAAGCTACAAGAGGTGCACCTTCTTTTGGATGACGCATTGCACAGATGTCTGCGTAACAGGAGATAACTCGGATTGTATCGGAAACACTTTCGCCTTTGGATGCGGAACTTGAATCAGCACTGGCGAAACCTAAAACAGAACCGCCAAGATTTAACATGGCAGCTTCAAAACTTAATCGGGTTCGTGTACTTGGTTCATAAAAACAGGTGGCTAATTTTTTGCCTTCACATGCGTGTGCATATTTGTTCGGGTACTTCTCGATATCATTGGCAAGGTCTAAAAGCCTGTCTAATTCATCGACGGAGAAGTCCAATGGGCTCATTAAATGACGCATATAAATCCTCCTTATGTGATGCTGACTTTTTTCAGCATTTTTTCTATCATATAATAATCACTATCCGATTTCAAGAAGAAAAAAATTTACGTTATATTGATAAAATATGCGCCAGTTTTCAGATATTTTTAAGCAGGGAGGGGTATATATCAGTAATTGAAAATAAAAATATCAGGAGGATCCTGATGTGTTGCACCGTATGAGAATGCGTTCAAATAATAGTCCGGCAGCCATCCATAATGGGGCGTAATCGAGTCTTATGACACCGTCGATGTTCATTTTGGCATGGCTGTAATCCCAGGGACACATGCCATGGCGTTTTAAAAGTGTACCGCTGATATATTCAAAAGAAAAAATGCCGATGGAATAGATGCCGCCGCGGAGGAGTGCCGGAAAATTTTTGATGTGCCGGTACAGAGGGGCAATTACGGCAGCGAATCCATAAATGGGAAACATCCATACGGATGTCCGTCCGATCAGACGTTTATCCTGTTTCAAAAAGGAACCTGTTGAGGTAAAAAGAATCTCCATGCACCAGCCGGTCAGTCCGCAGACAAAGAAGTTTTTTGTGATCATTTTCGCATGTCCTTTTTATATAAAATCATGGTATCAGTATGCCGCATGGTATCGTAAAATATGTAACATTTTTCTAAAATAAAAGCGGAAAACTTGTAAAAACAGACGTTCTGTCATATAATAAAAAAAGTGTATTCCAAGGAAAGAGAATGCGTTTAAATCAATTACTCGGACATATTTCATACGAAAGCGTGCAGGGGAGCCACGATCTTATCATTACGGATATCTGTTATCATTCCGGAAGAGTAAAGCGGGGGTCCCTGTTTGTCTGTATAAAGGGACAGTATACGGATGGTCATGATTTTATTATGGATGCGGTAAATGCAGGTGCATTTGCTGTTGTGGTGGATGAAAGCTGTATGGTGAATGTCCGCTGGGAATGTTTTATTTACACAGGACGTGGAAAAGTGCGTGTACATGAACTGGTGCGCAATTATGGCATGGCTGTGATCGGTGTAGATGATACCAGACAGGCGCTTGCACAAATTTCCGCAGCATTTTACGATTACCCGGCAAAAAAACTTAAGATGATCGGGATCACTGGAACAAAAGGAAAGACGACAACAGCATTTCTTACAGCCGGAATCCTAAAAGAAGCCGGATATAAGACCGGCATGATCGGCACGATATGGACGTATAATGGGAAAGATTTAAAAAAAGCGGGACATACGACGCCGGAATCATGTGATCTGCAAAAGGAACTGGCACAGATGGTAAGCAATGGATGTGTGTGCTGTGTGATGGAGATATCCTCACAGGGAATTAAGATGCAGCGTGTAGCGGGGATTTTTTTCGATATAGGTGTGTTTTTAAATATTGAACCGGATCACATCGGACCGGGAGAACATGCATCATTTGCAGAGTATCTGTACTGTAAAAGCCGGCTGTTCCGGCAGTGCAGGGCAGGAATCGTCAACTGTGATGACCGGAATACCGAAAAAATATTGTTCGGTCATACCTGTGACATAGAAACTTTTTCTGTACAGGGAGAAAACTGTGTGGATGAATCGGGGCAAAAAATAGATATCGCAGCAGAAAATATTACTTTTTCCATGAAAGAAGGAAGATTATACAGCCACTTTTTCACGAATGGGAATGAAGAATTTCTGCTGCAGATGCCCGGAATCTTTAATGTTTCCAATGCGTTAGCAGCAATTCTTGTGGCACATCATTTTAAAATAGCACAGGATATCATAAAAGATGCACTTCAAAAACAGACAGTGCCGGGGCGGTGTGAAAATGTCAGAATCTCAGATAAATTTGTATTTCTGATCGACTACGCACACAATGAGATGAGCCTGCGCAATCTGCTTGGAACATTGCGTGAATTTAATCCGGGCAGGCTTGTCGTGATCTTTGGCTGCGGGGGCAACCGTTCAAAATTGAGGAGAGGCAGGATGGGAGAGACGTCCGGGCATCTTGCAGATTTCACGATTCTGACCTCGGATAATCCAAGATGGGAGGATCCGGAAAAGATCTTAGATGACATTGAGCGCGGCATAAAGGGTACGAATGGGGCATACATACGCATTGCAGACCGGAGAGCAGCGGTTGCATATGCATTCGATCATGCCAGAGAAGGCGATATTATCGTTCTTGCAGGAAAAGGGCATGAGGACTATCAGGAAATCTGTGGAGTCCGTTATCCAATGGAGGATAAAGAACTGGTGAGAGAAGCTTTGGCAGGATGGGGCAGATAGACAGAAAGGCATGGTAATTGAAATGGCAGAATATGCAAATATCATTGTAGATATTTATCAGGGAAAATTAGATAAGACCTTTCAATACCGGGTGCCGGAGAGACTTAAGAGCACAATCGCGGTCGGTATGCTGGTAACGGTTCCGTTTGGATCGAGGAAAATGCAGGGATATGTGATCGAATTGACGGATGTCTGCGAATATGAAGAGGATAAGATCAAAGAGATTCTTTCCATTGTAAAAGGCGGTGTTTTGATCGAGTCGCAGATGATCGCACTTGCGGGCTGGATGCGGGAAAATTATGGTGGAACCATGAACCATGCCTTAAAGACAGTACTGCCGGTCAAAGAAAAAAAGAAAGCAAAGGAACAGAAAACGATAAGACTTGCGCTGCATCCGGTCGAAGCAAAAAATGAACTTGCGGAATGCGAAAGAAAGCATAAGACGGCAAGGGCAAAACTTCTTATGGCACTGTTAAATGAGAGAGAACTTGAGTGGGAGACGGCAACACGGCAGTTAGCTGTTTCTGCGTCTGTAATCCGTGCGATGGAGGAAGCGGGTATCGTAAAAGTAATGAGTAAGACCGCGTACCGCAATCCGGTCGATGGACTGAATACGAGTGGAAATCGAAAGCAGCTGAATGAGGAGCAGCAGGATGTTGTTTCGAAAATTACGATGGAGTATGATGCGGGCGAGCGCAGGACCTACCTGATCAAGGGGGTTACCGGAAGCGGAAAGACGGAAGTTTACATGGAACTGATTGCACATGTGCTTGCAAAAGGAAAACAGGCGATCGTCCTGATCCCGGAGATCGCCTTGACTTATCAGACGGTGCGGCGCTTTTACAACCGTTTTGGCGAACAGGTATCCATCATCAATTCCAAACTCTCAGCGGGAGAGAGATATGATCAGTTTGAGCGGGCAAAAAATGGAGAAATTTCAGTGATGATCGGTCCACGTTCGGCACTTTTTACACCGTTTCCCAATTTGGGGATCATCATTATAGACGAGGAGCACGAGGCTTCCTATAAGAGTGAAACTGTTCCGCGTTATCATGCGAGAGAGACCGCAATACAGCGGGCAAAAATGACGGATGCGATCGTGGTGTTAGGCTCCGCAACACCTTCTTTCGAGAGTTATTATAAGGCAGAAAGAAAGGAATATTGTCTGCTGGAATTAAAACACAGGGTACAAAAACGTCCCATGCCTTTCTGCGAGATCATAGATCTGCGCGAGGAGTTAAGGAGGGGAAATCGTTCGATCTTAAGTGACCGCCTGAGTGAACTGATGGAGGACCGTCTGAAAAAGGGAGAACAGACGATGCTTTTTATCAACCGGCGGGGGATGGCAGGCTTTGTCTCTTGCAGAGCCTGCGGTCATGTGATAAAATGTCCGCATTGCGATGTTTCGTTAAGCCAGCATGGAAGCGGCAGGGCGACACGCTTAGTCTGCCACTATTGCGGGTATACGACAGCGCAGCCGGATTTATGTCCGGTCTGTGGATCTAAGTATATCAGTGGTTTTAAGGCAGGTACACAGAAAATAGAACAGGTGGTAAAAGCACGTTTTCCACAGGCACGCGTGCTTCGGATGGATACGGATACAACCAGAAGCAAAGAAGGGTATGAACAGATATTATCTGCATTTTCAAACCACGAGGCAGATATTCTGATTGGTACACAGATGATCGTCAAGGGACACGATTTTCCGGGCGTTACGTTGGTGGGTGTGCTTGCGGCAGACCTCTCACTTTATATCAGTGACTATCGTGCGTCAGAGCGTACTTTTCAACTTTTGACACAGGCTGCAGGCCGTGCCGGAAGGGGTGAGGTACCCGGTAATGTCATCATACAGACTTATGACCCGAAACATTACAGTATTACGACGGCAAAAGAGCAGAATTATGAGGCTTTTTACGAACAGGAGATCGAGTACCGCAAACTGATGAGATATCCGCCGGTATGGAATATGCTTTATATTTTGTGCGCTTCAAAAAATGAGTCGGCAGCAGACGAAGCAGCAGCAGAACTGATGGAAAAAATCAATCAGACAGCGAAAAAAAGCAGTGAGGAAATTTATCCCATAGGTCCATCAAATGCGCCGGTTGCAAAGATATCCGATGTCTACCGTAAAGTGATCTATGTGAAGACGAAAGAATACCAGACACTTGTGATTTTAAAGGATGATCTGGAAGTTTTTATGAAAGATAACCATCGGTATCAGAATGTGGCAGTGGGATTTGATTTTAACCCTGTCAATGGATTTTAAAAAATAAATTGTAAAATGGAGGATAAAAAATGGCACTTAGAACAATCAGAATACAGGGCGATCCTGTACTTACAAAAAAATGCAGGGAAATTACCGAGATGACACCAAAGATCAAAGAATTGATCGATGATATGCTGGATACTATGTATGAGGCAAACGGAGTCGGACTTGCAGGACCACAGGTCGGTGTTTTAAAAAGAATCGTAGTGATCGATATCGGAGAAGGACCGGTTGTCATGATCAATCCGGTTATTTTAGAAACATCCGGTGAGCAGACAGGAGATGAGGGATGCTTAAGCCTTCCGGGAAAAGCGGGCACTGTCACAAGACCAAATTATGTGAAAGCGCGCGCATTCGATGAGAATATGGAAGAATACGAGATTGAGGGAACAGAACTTATGGCACGTGCAATCTGTCATGAGTTAGACCATCTTGACGGACATATGTACACGGAGATCGTAGAGGGACCGTTACATGATGTGACTTATGATGACCCGGAGGAATAATGTAAAAAACGGGTGGAAATGAGGAGTAAACAATGAGAGTAATTTTCATGGGAACCCCGGATTTTTCGGTGGGGACATTAGAAGAAATCATAAAAGCCGGTCATGAAGTTGTACTGGTTGTCTCACAGCCGGATAAAGCGGTAGGGAGAAGCAAGGCATTAAAATACACACCGGTAAAGGAATGTGCGCTGGCACATGGCATCGAGGTGTATCAGCCGGAGCGTGTCAGAGATAGCGCGTGCATTGAATATCTGAAATCTTTTCATGCGGATATCATGATTGTGGTGGCTTTTGGACAGATTATACCCAAGGCAGTGTTAGACATGCCAAAATACGGCTGTGTGAATGTTCATGCATCTTTATTACCGAAATACCGTGGGGCAGCACCAATCCAGTGGGCAGTTATCAATGGTGATCCGTATACCGGAGTGTCCACACAGCGTATGGACGAAGGTATCGATACAGGCGATATCATTTTAGAAGAAAAAGTGGAGATCAGAGCGGATGAAACGGGTGGAAGTTTATTTGACCGCCTTGCAGAGGTTGGAGCAAAACTCTGTGTAAAGACCATGGAAGCGATTGAAAATGGTACGGCTGTTTACACGCCACAGGATAACAGCAAAGCGACACATACAGCGAAGATCCACAAAGAGTTGGGCAGTATTGACTGGACAAAGAGTGCGAAAGAGATCGAATGCCTGATCCGCGGGTTAAATCCGTGGCCAAGTGCATATACGAGACTTGATGGTAAGACACTTAAGATATGGAGAGTAAATGTTCTTCCGGATGAAAAGAAGGCGGCGCCAGGATGTATTATAAAAGCAGAAAAGGGAAGCTTTATGGTACAGACAGGGGATGGTATCTTAAAACTTCTTGAAGTACAGTTAGAAGGAAAAAAACGTATGACCACAGATTCATTTTTAAATGGTTATACAGTAGAAGAGGGAACTTATTTTTCGCGTGGTTAATGAATGGAGGTAACTGAGTATGCCTTATTACTATTATGGTTTTGATCCGACTTATGTTTTAGTTCTGATCGGTGCAGTGATCTGTCTGATCGCATCTGCAAGAGTAAAGAGTACTTTCAATAAATATTCACAATACCGTAGTATGAGTGGGATGACCGGAGCACAGGCGGCGGAACGGATTTTAAATTCCGCAGGTATTTATGATGTGACGGTCTGTCATATTGCCGGAAATCTGACGGATCACTACAATCCATCAAAAAAGACTCTGAATCTGTCCGATTCCGTGTATGGGAGTAATTCTGTTGCTGCGATCGGTGTTGCAGCGCATGAATGTGGACATGCGATACAGCATCAGAAAAACTATGTGCCACTGACACTCCGCACGGCGATCGTTCCGGTTGCAAATATTGGTTCGACGCTGGCGTGGCCGCTGATTCTGATTGGGCTGTTTTTTAACCGGTCAACCGGTGCGATGCTGATCAATCTCGGAATTTTATGTTTTTCATTTGCAGTATTATTCCAGCTGGTCACACTTCCGGTAGAGTTCAATGCTTCTCGCCGGGCACTTCATATCTTAGGTGAGCAGGGAATTTTATCGGACAGTGAGCTGCCTTACACCAGAAAAGTATTAAAGGCTGCAGCACTGACCTATGTTGCAAGTGCCGCCGCAGCAATCTTACAGCTGCTTCGACTGGTTCTTTTATTTGGAGGACGTAATCGTGATGACTGATACCGTAAATACAAGAAGACTTGCGCTTGATGTTCTGCTTGAGGTGACAGAGCATGGGGCATATAGCAATCAGGTGCTTCGTGCTGTGCTTGAAAAATATCAGTATATGGAAAAATATGAGAGGGCATTTCTGACCAGACTTGTGGAGGGAACAATCCAGCACATGATTGAAATTGATTATGTGATCGATCAGTTTTCCAAAGTGAAAGTGAAAAAAATGAAACCGGTCATCCGCAACATCTTAAGAATGGGTGTGTACCAGATACAGTATATGGATTCCGTACCGGATTCTGCAGCCTGCAATGAAGCGGTAAAACTGGCAAGAAAAAGTGGGTTTTCCACGCTGAGCGGTTTTGTGAATGGTGTGCTTCGGAATATTGCAAGGAACAGGGATTCCATCTGTTATCCGGACGAAGAAAAAGAGCCGGTTTCTGCCCTTAGTGTACGTTATTCCATGCCGGAGTGGATTGTGCAAGAATGGCTCATGGCATATGGGAAGGAGCAGACAAAGGCAATCTTAGATGCATTTTCTAAGGAAGCGCCGCTTACCATACGCACGAATGTGACAAAGATCACGCCGGAAGCGTTAAAAGAACAGTTAGAAGCAGAAGGCGTGATGGTACAGACATTAGAAGAACTTGGATATGACGGACTGCCGGATACAGATGTATATCACTATGCATTTGCGATTTCCGGTTTTGATCATCTGATGGCGCTCCCTTCATTTCGGGATGGACTTTTTTATGTACAGGATATCAGTTCCATGATGGTGGCTGAGGCTGCAGCACCGGGGAAAGGTGCACATGTGATCGATGTCTGTGCTGCTCCGGGAGGAAAGAGCATTCATCTTGCGGAAAAGCTGGCTGGAACCGGAAGCGTGGAGGCGCGTGATCTGACGGAATATAAGACCGGATTGATCGAGGAAAATATCAGTCGTTACCGGATTAAAAATATGACAACAAAGGTCTGGGATGCTACGATACCGGATGAGAGTGCGAAGGGGACAGCGGATGTACTGATCGCAGATCTGCCGTGTTCCGGTCTTGGTGTGCTGCGTAAAAAGACAGATATCCGATATAAAATGAGCCGCGATCAGCAGAAAGAGTTAGAAGAACTTCAGCGCCGGATTTTAGATACGGTCTGGTGTTATGTCAGAAAAGGCGGAGTCATGGTCTACTCTACCTGTACGATAAATCCGGGAGAAAATCAGGAGAATGTTGCATGGTTTTTAGAAACACACCCTGATTTTGAACTGCTTGGTATGGAACAGATTTATCCGGGAACACAGGTGGGAGATGGATTTTTTTACGCCAAATTAAGGCGTACCGCATAGCCGCCTTAAAAGAGAATGGGAAAGAGGAAATTATGCAGCAGGAAAAAACAGATATCAAATCCATGAATCTGGACGAATTAAAATCATATATGGAATCCATTGGGGAAAAACCGTTTCGTGCCAAACAGCTGTATCAGTGGATGCATGAAAAACAGGCAGCATCCTTTGATGAAATGACAAATCTGTCAAAATCCCTTCAGGAAAAACTTAAGAAGGAATGTCATTTTGTAAGTTTAAAGCAGGAGGCGGTACAGGTATCAAAGTTAGATGGCACCAGAAAATATCTGTTTGCGTTAGATGATGGAAATGTGATCGAGAGTGTTCTGATGCGTTATAAACACGGCAATTCGGTCTGTATTTCTTCACAGGTCGGCTGCCGGATGGGCTGCAGGTTTTGTGCGTCCACGTTAGATGGCCTGGTGCGCGGACTGACACCGTCGGAGATGTTAGATCAGATTTACCGGATTACAAGAGATACCGGGGAGAGAGTTGCAAATGTTGTTGTGATGGGAACCGGAGAGCCGATGGATAATTTTGATAATCTGCTGAAGTTTATCGAACTTCTGACGGATGAAAATGGACTGAATATCAGCCAGCGGAATGTGACGGTATCGACATGCGGTATCGTACCGAAAATGAGAGAACTTGCGGATAAAAAACTGCAGATCACGCTGGCACTTTCCCTGCATGCATCTTCGCAGGAAAAGAGACTCGAACTGATGCCGGTTGCCAATAAATATGAGATACATGAAGTAATTGAGGCATGTCGTTATTATTTTGAACAGACAGGAAGGCGTGTCACATTTGAATATAGTTTAGTCGGCGGTGTCAATGATACCGAGGAAGATGTAAGAAGGCTTGTAGACCTGATCCATGGCATGAATTGTCATGTAAACCTGATTCCGGTCAATCCGATCAAAGAACGTTCTTATGTGCAGCCGGATCATGAAGCAATTCTTAATTTTAAAAATAGGCTTGAAAAAAATGCGATTAATGTTACCATTAGAAGGGAAATGGGCAGGGATATAGACGGTGCATGCGGACAATTACGCAAACGTTATATCAGCCATGCAGAAAGGTAGGAAGTAGAGAAGATGAAGACGTTTTCCATGACGCACATCGGGCAGCGACGGGAAATGAATCAGGATTATATGTTTACATCAGAGACCGCTGTGGGAAATCTGCCGAATCTTTTTTTAGTAGCGGATGGAATGGGTGGTCATGCTGCAGGTGATTATGCTTCCAGATTTACAGTTGAAAAATTAGTGGAACTGATTGGTAAATCCGGTGAAAATGAGCCGGTGGCAATCATGAAAAGTGCTGTTTCCATGACGAATAGTCTGCTTTTGACAGAGGCACAGGCAGATCCGTCAAAAAATGGAATGGGTACAACGATTGTCGCTGCAACAGTGATCGGTAATACACTCTATGCTGCAAATGTTGGCGACAGCAGATTGTATGTGATCAATCAGGAGAATATTACACAAATTACAAGGGATCATTCGCTGGTTGAGGAAATGGTTCGTTTAGGTGAAGTAAGAAAAGAAGATGCAAAAGATCATCCGGATAAAAATATCATTACGCGGGCAGTCGGTGTATTGCCGGAGGTAACAGCTGACTTCTTTGAGATCAGTTTAAAACCAGGGGATGAGATTTTGATGTGTTCCGATGGATTGACAAACATGATCGAAGATGATGAGATCAGACATATTGTGCTGGGACAGAGGGATATTGTTGAGAAAGCAGAAAAACTGATTGAGACTGCCAATCGAAATGGTGGCAAAGATAATATTACGGTTGTGTTGATAGAACCATTTTCTGATGAGGTGAAAGAATGTTGACAGAAGGTATGTACATAGCAGACCGCTATGAGATTTTAGGTAAAGTTGGCGCTGGCGGAATGTCAGATGTATATAAAGCAAAAGATCTTACGCTGGGAAGATTTGTAGCAATTAAGGTATTAAAGGCAGAGTTTTCCGAGGATATCAATTTTGTGACGAAATTCCGTTCCGAGGCACAGGCAGCTGCAGGGTTAGAGCATCCGAATATTGTAAATATTTATGATGTTGGCAGTGAGAATGGCCTGCATTATATTGTGATGGAATATGTGGAAGGAATCACATTAAAGACTTATATTGAGAAAAAGGGACAGCTTTCGTTTAAGGAAGCGGTCAGCATTGCAATTCAGGTGGGCAGAGGTATAGAGGCTGCACATAACAAAAATATTGTTCATCGTGACATTAAACCACAGAATATCATGATCTCCACAGAGGGAAAAGTAAAAGTAACAGATTTTGGTATCGCAAGGGCTGCAACATCGAATACGATCAGCTCAGATGTGATGGGATCTGTACATTATTCATCGCCGGAACAGGCGAGAAACGGATTTGTGGATGGCAAGAGTGATATCTATTCACTGGGTATCGTGATGTATGAGATGGTGACAGGACGTGTTCCGTTTGACGGAGATACGACAGTTGCCGTTGCAATCCAGCATCTGCAGGAAGAGATGGTACCGCCAAGTGTTTATGCACCGAATCTTCCAATCAGTATGGAAAAGATCATTCTAAAATGTACGCAGAAGAATCCAGACAGAAGATATGCTTCCATGACAGCACTTTTGGCAGATCTGCGGAAAGCACTGATCAGCCCGAATGAAGACTTTGTTGTGATGGTACCGCTTGCAAATCAGGATAAAACGAGAGTGATCGGAGCAGACGATTTAAATCAGATCAAAAAACAGACGGCAAATGTTTATGTGGATCCGGCATCGATCAAAATTCAGGAGCCGGTTATCGATGATGACGAAGATGAAGATGACGACGATGACATGGATGATGATGGCGATATCAATCCGAAGATGGAAAAAGCAATCACGATCATGGGAATTGCAGCGGGTGTTGTGATTATTATCATCATTATTTACCTGTGCATTACGTTGGCCGGGGGCATGAAGTCTAACAAAGACAAATCTTCCAATACAGAAACAACAAAAACAGAGACACAGACGGGAGACAGCCAGACAACCCAGACAACCCAGATTAAAGATGGTGTGTTAGTACCTTCCCTGACCGGAAAAACAATGGATCAGGCAAAACAGGAAATCAATGGAACCGGACTTGGTATTAAACAGGCAGGAACGGCATCTTCTGATACAGTAGAAAAGGGACAGATCATAAGCCAGGATCCACAGGATGGAAAGACCGTCGAAAAGAATACAACGATCGAGGTTATCATCAGCAGCGGATCTGCGGGCAACAGTGAGAATGCAGTGGATATACCAAATGTTGTCGGACAAAGTGAGACAGATGCCAGTGCGGCATTGACGGCAAAGGGATTTAATGTCACAAAGACAACTTCCTACAGTTCTTCTGTTGCGGAAGGGTATGTAATTTCCCAGACACCAAATGGTGATACACAGGGAAAAGAGGGCGACACGATCGCGCTCGAGATCAGCCTTGGATCTGAAAAGATTACAGTACCGGATGTGGTAAGCGGCTATAAGTCAGAACAACAGGCAAGAGAAATCTTATCGCAGTTTAATGTTTCAACGACCACAAAATACAGTGATACGGATGCCGGAATCGTAATCGACCAGTCGCTTGATGCGGGAACACAGGCAGATCCGGGGGCATCCATCACGATCACCGTCAGCCTTGGACCGGAGCCGGCACAGCAGATCACGACAAAGACTTATAAGCTGAATGTCAGTTTGCAGCTCCCGTCAGATACATCAAATATTTCGGGTGCGGATATTGTTTTGTATGATAATCAGGGCAATGTTTTACAGACCTGGTATGGTAAGACAATTTCAGATTTTGGTAGCAGTGGTCTGCTTCTGACAAAGACGGGTATTCTTTCAGACAACGGAAAGATTGTAGTCACCTGGCTGGACTTAAATGGAAATGATTTAAAAGACCAGACGATTGATGTACAGTTCAAGGAAGAATAAAGACAATAGGAAGATTTATGCAGGGAAAAATTATCAAGGGAATTTCCGGATTCTACTATATTCATGTAGAGGGATCCGGAATTTATGAGTGCAAGGCAAAAGGCGTATTCCGAAACCAGAACATCAAACCTCTGGTAGGAGATAATGTCGAGATTGCCATATTGGATGAGGAGCATAAAAAGGGAAATATTGAAAAAATCCTGTCGAGAGAAAATGAACTGGTACGTCCTGCAGTTGCAAATATTGATCTTGCATTGATTATTTTTGCAGCGGCAAAACCGCAGCCAAATTTTAATCTGTTAGACCGTTTTCTTGTTATGATGGAATATCAGAATGTACCGGTTGCAATCTGTTTTAACAAAACAGATCTGGTCACGGAGAAGGAACTGCATGCGTTTGCGGATATTTATGCAGCTTGTGGTTATCGGACTCTTTTTGCCAGTGCAAAAGAAGAAAAAGGCGTAGATAGTCTGTTAGAACTTTTGAAAGGAAAAACAGCGGCAGTGGCAGGCCCGTCCGGGGTTGGAAAGTCATCGCTTGTAAACCGTCTGCAGCCGAATATCACCATGCAGACAGGGGAAGTGAGCAGGAAGATCGAGCGCGGAAGACATACCACACGTCATTCGGAGATCATACCGGTCGGTGGGGATACTTATATTATGGATACTCCGGGATTTTCCACGCTCTACATTCCGGGAATGGAAAAAGAAGACTTAAAAGAATTTTATCCAGAGTTCCGTAAATGGGAACCATACTGCAGATTTCAAGGATGTAATCATATCAGTGAACCGGATTGCGGTGTGAGACAGGGGTTAGAAGAGGGAAGTATCAGTTCGCTGCGGTATGAAAACTATAAATTGCTGTATGAGGAATTAAAATCTGTTCGAAAATATTAAAATAAAGGACAAAGGTTACGGAGGAAAAAATGAACTGTTTATCACCATCTATATTATCTGCCGATTTCAGCAGGCTTGGAGAACAGATAAAAGAACTTGATGAAGCCGGGGCACAGTATGTGCATATTGATGTTATGGACGGAATGTTTGTTCCGAGTATTTCATTTGGGATGCCGGTCATCCGTTCCATAAGAGAGTGCACAGACCGTATTTTTGATATTCATCTTATGATTGAGGAACCGGGACGCTATATTGACGAGTTTGCCGAGGCGGGTGCTGATCTTATCACTGTCCATGCGGAGAGCTGCAGACACCTTGACCGTACCATAGAAAAAATCAAGGAAAAAGGACTTTTAGCCGGTGTTGCGGTCAATCCTGCAACACCTGTTTCTGCGATATCCTGTGTACTTGAAAAAGTGGATATGGTTCTTGTTATGACGGTAAATCCGGGATTCGGAGGACAGAAACTGATTCCCTATACGGTGGAGAAAGTCCGTGAATTAAGAAAAATCGTGGATGAGAAGGGATTAAAAACGGACATTGAAGTAGATGGCGGCGTAAATCTGTCAAACGTGGAAGAATTGATGGATGCAGGAGCAAATATTATTGTTGCTGGCAGTGCAATTTTTTCCGGGGATGTGACCGAGAATACGATTCGTTTCTTAAATATTATCAATGCATGATGGGAGCCGATGGATGAAACATTTTTTTATCATAGCGGGTGGAAAAATTGAAGATGCATTTGCGATAGAGGTTTTAAAAGGCTTTGCTGAAAAAACAGTGATCGCTGCAGATTCCGGTATGGAATTTTTGCGGAGAAATGAAATTGTTCCACAGGTCATTATCGGCGATTTTGATTCGGTAAGCAAAGAGACACTGGAATGGTTTCAGAAAAAAGAAGGGATCGTCTGGCACAGATTGAATCCTCAAAAGGATGACACAGATACAGAATTTGCGCTGCGTCTTGCCATTTCCATGGGAGCGGAGTGTATTACGGTACTTGGAGGTACCGGCTCAAGGTTAGATCATGTGCTGGGAAATATTGAACTTTTGGGCATCGGTTTAGCGCAGGGAGTCGAAATTGAACTGTTGGATGCGAATAACCGTATCCGCATGACAGATCACGGCATGATATTAAAGAAAACGGAGCAGTTTGGAAAATTTGTTTCCCTGATTCCGTATACCGCGCAGGTGGAACATTTATATCTTACAGGATTTAAGTATCCGCTGGCTGATTATTGCTTAAAGGGCTTTTGTTCGATTGGTGTGAGCAATGAGATCATCGAAGAACAGGCAGAAATTATATTTGAAAACGGAATATTGATCGTCATTGAATCGCGGGATGATGCTGCAATGACGGAGAAATCATAGAAAAAGACGGAATCTGCCACTTTTTTGTGGAGGATTCCTTTTTTGGTAAAAAGTACCAAAAAGGTGGATATTCTATATCAAATTACTTAAGATAGATATAATAAGTAAAATGTATTTTGAGAGGATAGAAATGACAATCAGAGAATGTTATGAGCGATTAGGACAGAATTATGAGGAAGTATTGGACAGACTGGGAAATGAAGCAATTTTAAAAAAATTTGTGGTTAAATTTTTAGATGATCCGAGTTACCAGATGTTAGAAGAAGGGTTAAAAACAGGCAATGCGGAGCAGGCGTTCAGGGCTGCACATACCATAAAGGGAATTTGTCTGAATCTGGGATTTGACAAGTTATATCAGGCAAGTTCAGATATTACAGAACAACTGCGTGGAAAAGATATAGTAGAAGGTACAGAGGAACGTTTTTTGGAGGTAAAAAAACAGTACGCCGATCTTACGGATACCATCCGGAAGATGGCAATGGATGAGTAAATTATTGAGTATAGCAGAACTTATTTTTACGCAGGATCAGAAATATGAGATTGAATTTGGAAAGAAAGCAGGGCTGGATGTATCTGTCTATGCCCAAAATGCTGTGCTTGGGAGAGAGCAGATATGCGAAGTTGATTGTAAAAGGAACGATATATCAGGGTGTAAAAGAGGACGTAAACGGTGCAAAATGGTTTTCTAATGAAGTAACGAATGATACACTGCGAAAAACCGATGACCGTGTAGCCTTATACAAGAACAGGTAGGAGGAGTATAGTATGAGATATAAAATTCTCATTGTAGATGATGCATATATCAACAGGGAACTGCTGAAAGAAATTTTAAGGGATGATTATGATATCTTAGAGGCAGAAAATGGAAAAGAAGCATTAGAGATCATTGAAAAAGAAGCGGAAAATATTAACGCTGTACTGTTAGACCTCATTATGCCCGTCATGGATGGTTTCGAGGTATTAGAGCGCATGCAAAGCAAAAAGATCTTAGATAAGATCCCGGTTCTTGTGATCAGTGGTGAAACCAGAATGCAGATTGAAAAAAAATGTTTTGACTATGGTGTTTCTGACTTTATCGGAAGACCATATAAGACGGCTCTGGTGCAGAAAAGAGTCGAGAATATGGTAAAGCAGTACGTTTATAAGAATCAGCTGGAAGATAAAGTGGCAGATCAGACGAATGTATTGCGCAAGGCGTATGAAAAGCTGCAGCAGCAGGCAAAGATGCTTGAAAAACGAAATCAGGACATGATCGATATGCTTGGTACGATCGTTGAGTATCGTAACTTAGAGAGCGGGGAACATATCCAGAGGGTAAAAGGATATACAAGGATCCTTGCAGAAGATTTTGCAAGGAATTATCCTGAGTACGAGCTGACACCAGACATGATTCATACAATCGTATCGGCGAGTGCATTGCATGATCTTGGAAAGATTGCTATCCCGGACAGTATCCTGTTAAAGCCGGGGAAACTGACAAAAGATGAATTTGAGTATATGAAATCACATACACTGCGTGGATGTGAGATATTAGATTTCATGAAAGATGACTGGGATCCGGTTACACAAAGAGTTACTTATGAGATCATAAGATATCATCATGAGCGTTATAACGGAAAGGGATATCTGGACGGATTAAAAGGAGAAGAGATTCCGGTATCAGCACAGTTAGTATCAGTGGCTGATGTATATGATGCTCTGATCAGCGAACGCTGCTATAAGGATGCATATTCGAAAGAAGATGCATTCCACATGATCGTGAATGGAGAATGTGGTGCATTTTCACCAAAATTAATGCAGACGTTTCGCAATGTAAGAACAAAATTTGAAGAATTTGCTGACAGCCTGGCGCAATAGGAAACGAGCGTGCACGTTTCCCGGACGGATCTGTTGAGAGAACATAAGAGGTAGAAACGTGATTAAAAAGAGCAATATAGCTGATTTTTTTGAGCAGTATATATCAAAGGGCATTGAATTATAAAAATTTTGGTAGTTTCAAAATTGCAGAACTTATGATATAATAATAGGCTGTATCAAACTCTTTATGCTTACACAGCAGAAAGGAGTTGATTTTACGGGCAAAGATTTAAAAGGAAGAGAGCTTGGTGTAGGAATATGCCAGCGAAAAGACGGATTATACACAGCCAGATTTGTTAGCAAACGCACAGGAAAATCCGTTCAGAGATATTTCCCAAAGTTACAAGAATGCCGTAATTGGTACGCAGACGCTAGGTTCGAGGATGAACATGGTGGAATCAATGCTTGTGGTGATATGACAGTCACAGCATGGTTTGAGTATTGGCTTGAAAATATAAAAGGTGATAGTATCAGACAAGGATTGCTTTGTATTGTATGTTTTCAGATGCAGTTGAGAATGATGTGATACTAAAGAATCCGGTAACAAAAGCAGTCAAGTACAATATTGGTAAAGAACCAAAGAAGATAAGGGCATTGACACTAGATGAACAGAAGAAGTTTTTGGAAGTAGCGAAAGACTGTAGCAATTACAATCAGTTTGCATTTGTATTACAGACTGGATTAAGAACAGGAGAAATGATTGGTCTTAAATGGTCTGACATTGATTTTGAGAAGAAGGTAGTACATATTCAAAGATCAATGGAGTATCGGCATTCTGTAGGTGAGTGGAGAATAGGCGAGCCAAAAAGTAAGTCTGGGTATAGAGATATACCTTTGACAGAAGAAGCAATTCGATTATTGAAAGCGCAGAAAGAAAAAGTGAAAAGTCTTAAAGTTATCAATATGGATTTTTCAGAGTTTGTGTTTTTGAATCGTAAAGGCGAACCTGCAAAAAATTCTGCATATGATACCACACTATTTAAGCTATGTGATAAAGCTGGTATTCCTCGTTTCTCAATGCACGTATTAAGACACACAATGGCTACAAGGTGTATCGAGATGAAAAGGTAAAGGAAGTTGAAAAAATAGAAAAAGCCTTAAAAATTGTGTAGCAAATTGTGTAGTAAAAATATACAGAAAGGCAGAAGTGTTTATAAACAAGGCATTTCTGGACAGGTAAAATACATTATGAAACTTGGAATCGTCGGACTCCCAAACGTCGGAAAGTCTACATTATTTAATTCACTCACGAAAGCTGGTGCGCTTTCGGCAAATTATCCATTTGCCACGATCGATCCAAATGTAGGAATCGTATCCGTGCCGGATGAGAGAATTGTAAAACTTGGTGAACTTTACCACACAAAAAAAGTTACACCGGCCACAATCGAATTTGTTGATATTGCTGGTCTTGTAAAGGGAGCAAGCAAGGGAGAGGGATTAGGAAACCAGTTCCTGGCAAATATTCGTGAAGTAGATGCAATTGTTCATGTAGTACGCTGTTTTGAGGATACAAACATTATCCATGTAGATGGTTCCATTGACCCGGCAAGAGATATTGAGACAATCAATCTTGAACTCATTTTCTCTGATATTGAAATCCTTGACAGAAGAATTGCAAAGATCGCAAAGCAGGCAAGAATGGATAAGACGCTGGCGAAAGAACTTGAACTTGTAGAGGCGGTAAAAGCGCATCTTGAAGAGGGCAGGATGGCAAGAACATTTGAAGTGCCGGATGATGATGATGCCCAGATATGGTTTAAAGGATACAACCTTCTTACTGCAAAACCTGTTATATACGCAGCAAATGTGGCAGAAGATGACCTCGCAGACGATGGAGCATCGAATCCGCATGTTGCAAAAGTCAGAGAAATGGCAAAAGAAGAAGGCGCAGAAGTATTCGTAATATGTGCACAGATAGAGCAGGAACTTGCAGAACTTGACGAGGATGAAAAGAAAGAATATCTTGAGGATCTTGGTGTTGAATCAAGTGGACTCGATAAACTGGTGGCAGCAAGCTACAGTCTGTTAGGTCTGATCAGTTTCCTGACCGCAGGGGAAGATGAGTGCCGTGCATGGACAATCAAAAAAGGCACAAAAGCTCCACAGGCAGCTGGAAAGATCCACACAGATTTTGAGCGTGGATTTATCAAGGCTGAAGTTGTAAATTATCAGGATCTTTTAGATAATGGAAGTCTTTCTGCAGCACGTGAAAAAGGAATTGTCGGCATGGAAGGAAAAGATTATGTGGTCAAAGACGGAGATGTAATTTTATTCCGGTTTAACGTCTGAAAAATAGTCTAAAAATATACCAGAACGCATATGGTTTTCTAAACGAACAGGTTTGGAAGACTATATGCGTTTTTGTGAATTTCAGAAAAAAGAAGTGATCAATGTATGTGACTGTAAGTGTCTTGGAAATGTATGTGATCTGGAGTTTGATGAACATGACGGCTGTATCCGGACAATCATTGTTCCGGGACCGGCAAAGTTTTTTGGGTGTGTGGGAAGGGAATTTGAACTGCATATCCCATGGTGTAAGATTGTAAAGATCGGACCGGATATCATATTGGTCGATATAGACGAAAAGGAAGTTCGAAAAAAAATACAGTAAACCGAAAAAGATTTCGAAATTTTTCGTTGAAATAACCAAAAATGAGCGAGTATAACAGGGAAAATTATGTTGACAATTACAAAAACAATGGATATACTTTTAATAAATGGGGTCTGTGCATAGGAGGTAGCTTATGAAGTGTCCGTTTTGCAGCAGTGAGAATACGAGAGTCATTGATTCAAGACCGGCAGACGATAATAATTCAATTCGCCGCAGACGGTTGTGCGATGAATGTGGGAAACGTTTCACGACTTATGAGAAGGTTGAAACGATACCGCTGATCGTTATTAAAAAGGACAATAACAGGGAGCAGTATGACCGTTCTAAAATTGAGGCAGGGGTACTGCGGGCATGTCATAAGAGACCAATTTCAGTTAATCAGATCAATCAGCTGGTGGATGAGGTTGAGACGGAAATATTTAATCGTGAGGAGAAGGAGATTCCGAGCAGCTTGATCGGAGAGCTTGTGATGGATAAACTAAAAGATTTAGAGGCAGTTGCATATGTAAGATTTGCATCAGTATATCGTGAGTTTAAAGATGTGAATACATTTATGAGTGAACTGAAAAAGATGTTAGACAAGTGACGGAACGCTAAAAATATGCTAAAGTATTTACAAAAGCAGACCGATATAAATTTTGTCAAGTAAAAGATGCTATTGGATGGGATTGAGTGGTATGAATATTTCAGGTATCCGCATACAAGCGGGATTTTATGATTACAATACCATAAAGAATACTCAGATTCAGGAGGAAAGTGTACCAGATACTGTAGATGCGGTGGGGAAAGATACCCGTGTGACAGAGATTACAGAGACTGAGAGGGATAATAAGCCGGATCATGGTGCCGCAGAGTATGCGAAGCAGTATCAGCCAGATGCCGAATATGATCTGAAAGGAATCGCGAGTGATATTACAAGTTTGGATGTTGAGAAGGCTATCTCTGATATGAAGAAGGATCAGGTGCTAGAGCAGTATCAGTTTTTTGTTGGAGAGCGCATGAGTCAGACCGGATTATTATACATTCGTCCGAATGAGAATTTTTCACTGTAGGAAATAGAATAAGAGATGATGGAAAGAGGATTGCCGGCGGTGATTCTCTTTTTTATTTCATAGGAAATTACGTCCTATGAATGAAAAAGCCCTCCGGGCAGAATGCGCATCTCGCGGAGAAGAAGTTAGCTGTAAACAGCACCGCTCGACGAAAGAGTCGCAAGCGACTCTTTTTTACTGGATATTTTTAAAAAAGTATAGTACACTGTACCTTGTGTGAAAAAATATGTATGCAAATAGAAAATAAGCGTGCAAATAGAAAATAAGCGTGCAAATAAAAATAAGCATGCAAGTAAAAATAAGCATGCAAGTAAAAATAAGTATGCAAGTAAAAATTTGCATGAAAAAGAGGAAAAAAATATGATGGAAAAGTTCTATCCGGATGAATATCTGGATTCAACCTACGAGATAAATTTTGATGAATTATATGCACAAGGGTATCGGGGAGTCATTTTTGATATTGATAATACACTGGTGCGGCATGGAGCACCGGCAGATGAACGTGCATGTGCCCTGTTTGCACATTTAAAAGAACTTGGATTTGTGTGTATGCTGTTGTCAAACAATAAAGAGCCGCGCGTGAAAATGTTTAATGATGCGGTCAATGTTTCTTACATCTATAAGGCGGGCAAACCGAATACGGCAAATTATAAAAAGGCGATGGAGGAGCTGGGGACAGATACCGGCAACACCATATTTGTCGGAGATCAGATCTTTACGGATGTATATGGTGCGAAGCGTGCCGGTATCCGCTCGATTCTGGTAAAACCGATTCATCCGAAAGAAGAGATACAGATTGTATTAAAAAGATATCTGGAAAAGATCGTGCTGTATTTTTACAGAAGAGATCTGGCAAAGAAAAACAAAGAAAAACAATAGACGGCATACTTTGGGCAAACCGATTGTCATGAATAAAATGCTCATTTAAGAGCAAATAAAATAGAAAGAAATGAGGAATACAATGAAAATCGCTATTGGAAATGATCATGCAGCAACAGAATTAAAATTTGTCATCATGGATTATCTGAAAGAATTGGGACATGAAGTCATTAATTTTGGAACAGATACGTCAGACAGCTGTAACTATCCGGAGTATGGTGAAAAAGTCGGACGTGCCGTTGTGGCAGGGGAGGCAGACTGTGGAGTGCTGATCTGTGGAACCGGAGTCGGTATCTCAATCGCTGCAAATAAAGTAAAGGGAGTCCGCGCGGCAGTGTGTTCTGACTGCGCAACTGCAAGACTTGTCAAAGAGCATAATAATGCGAATATTATTGCATTCGGTGCAAGAATTGTCGGAACCGAGCTGGCAAAAGATATCGTAAAAGCATATTTAGATGCAGAGTTTTTAGGTGGAAGACATCAGACGAGGATTGATCTGATCCATGAGATAGAAGAACGAAACTCATAAATAACCATGTTTTTTGTCAATTTGATGGTGCAAAACGAAAAAAAGCTTGAAATGTACAGGCATTTATTATAAAATAGAAAAATCAGAGAGTCCAAAACTCGGGCGTATGTTTAAGGAGGAAGTTACATGATTTCAGCAGGAGATTTCAGAAATGGTATTACCATCGAGTTAGAGGGTAACATTTACCAGATTATTGAATTCCAGCACGTTAAACCAGGTAAAGGTGCAGCGTTTGTTAGAACTAAGTTAAAAAATATTAAGAGTGGCGGTGTTGTTGAGAAAACATTCCGTCCTACAGAGAAATGCCCACAGGCACGTATTGATAGAAAAGATTATCAGTATCTGTATGCAGATGGAGATTTATTCTACTTTATGGATGTTGAGACATATGATCAGATCGCTTTATCCAAAGACGATATCGGTGATGCCTTAAAATTCGTAAAAGAGAACGAGATGGTAAAAATGTGTTCTCACAACGGAAGCGTATTCGCAGTAGAGCCACCTCTGTTCGTAGAGTTAAGAATTACAGAGACAGAGCCAGGTTTCAAAGGTGATACAGCAACAGGCGCTACAAAGCCGGCAGTTGTTGAGACTGGTGCAACTGTATCTGTTCCGTTATTTGTTGAGCAGGATGATGTGATCAAGATTGATACAAGAACAGGTGAGTACTTATCCAGAGTTTAATGGGTACGGGTGCTGATTTGTCATAGAAGACCCCGGAAGCATTTTGTTTCCGGGGTCTTTTCGCTCAAGATAGTAATTTTGCAGGGATTAAGGTGGACAGGAGAGAATCATGAAGAAAATTGCACTGATTATGGATGGCTGGAAAAGGTGGTTTACTTTTGCATGGCCGGCAGGAATTCTTCAGAGAATCAGACAGACCGGCGAGGAAGTGAGTCTGTACATCTTTAACAGTTCGGGCGGATGGAGCTGTGATGAGGAGTATAATACCGGTGAGTATAATATATACAGGCTTCCAAATCTGCGCGAGTTTGATGGGATTATTCTTGATCTGAATAATATTGGATATCCGAAGGTGCGGGAAGATGTGATACGGCGCGCAAAAGAGTCCGGCGTACCGGTCATTTCCATTGCAAAAGAGATCGAAGATTTTTATTATGTCGGGATCAACAACGAAAAAGCAATGCGGGTGATGATC
The DNA here is from genome assembly GCA_003483745.1 of Roseburia sp. Classification (GTDB taxonomy): domain Bacteria; phylum Bacillota; class Clostridia; order Lachnospirales; family Lachnospiraceae; genus Roseburia. The sequence continues at coordinate 67,804 of DMYD01000040.1, forward strand.
GAACATCTTTATGAGAAACATGGGTGTAAAAAATACTGGTTTGTGATGGGACCGGAGGATAATTATGAGAATGTAAAAAGAATGGCTGCATTAAAAGCATTCATGGATGAAAAGCAGCTTATATATTCAGAGTCGGATTTTTACTGCGAGAGTTTTGAATATCAGTGCGGTGTCAATGGATTTGAAAAACTGTTAGAAACACATGATGCACTGCCGCAGGCGGTCATCTGTGCGAATGACAATATTGCGGTTGGCGTATGTGAGGCGGCAGCGGCACATGGATATCAGGTTCCGAAAGATTTCTGCGTGACCGGTTTTGACAATTTTGATAAAGCGGCATGTTATGCACCAAGGATTTCGACAATCAGTCATATCCGGGAAAATGTGGGGATTGCATGTGCAGATTTATTCCTGCGTATCTGGAAAGGGGAAAAACCGGATCGGTTTTATTATACAGATACAGAAGGTGTTTTCTGGGACAGCTGTGGGTGTACGGCGGCAGAGGTGCCGGATCAGTCGGCTTATCTTAAGGGACAGATCATGTATGGAATTGAGACAGCAAAGTTTGAGGATGAGGTGTTTTCTTTAGAATATGAGCTGCTCAAATGTAATACGGTGCGTGAGATGATGTACTGTATACCACAATGTATTCCGTCTTTAAAATGTGACGCAATGTATCTGATCCTTGATTCACATATGGATGTATATAAGGAACAGGTAAAATTACACCGGAGTCTTAGTTTTTTTGATGAGGACGATTTTCATGTAGAGGGGTATCCGAAATGTATGCAGGTAAAGTTTGCATATAAAAATGGCAGAATGTTAGATACAGACCGGATGGAGATTGAAGGTATTTTTCCTTTTTTTGAACCGCACAAGGGTGGAACAGATTTTTTATTTCTTCCGATGCATTTCAGAAACCGTACGGTTGGATATTTTGTCATTGAAAATGCAGTTTATCTGATGGAAAAACAGTATCTGTTCCAGGTGGTAAAGACACTGACAAATGCGATGGAAAATCTCCATAAAAAAGAAAAGTTAGAATACATGAACCAGGTTCTGTCAGATCTTTCTGTCAAAGATTCCATGACAGGATTATATAACCGCATGGGATACCAGAAGCTGTCGGTAAGCTATTTTTCTATTATGAAAGAGAAAAAAGTACCGGTATTGGTAATGTTTATTGACTTAGACCGCCTGAAATATATTAATGATACCTATGGACATGAATATGGTGATTTTGCAATCGTTTCTATTGCAAAAGCAATGTTAAAATATTGTGCTGCGGATGCGATTGCAGCGCGGACCGGCGGTGATGAATTTATTGTGCTAGAGGGGGCAAAAGATGAGATGACGGGCAGACTGTTAGCACAAAAGATCAGGGCAGAATTAAGTGAAGTACAGGAAAAAATGCAGATGCCGTTTCAATTAAGTGCCAGTATTGGTGCCGTTGTCGCGCAGCCTGGAGAGGAAGATGTGCTTGGCAACTATATAAAACAGGCAGAGAAGCTGATGTATGAGGAAAAAGCGGAGAAAAAAGTAAGCAGGGATAATTGACAGATGAGAAAATTTTTATGCGGCAGACTGCGTGAATATGGCAGGGCATGCCGGTTGAATCTGAAAGATACCGGATGGGGAATGAAATTGGTGGTGCTGGTGATCACAGGATTTTTCTGCGGTGCACTGGCATCCGAATATTTTGGGACGAAACTGATTTTTTTTGCTGGAGGAGTGTTCTTAGGTGATATGCTGCTCATGGTGGCAGTATGTCTGCTTTCGCGTTTTTGTGACCGCATCTGGCATCGCAATATCGGAAATATTCTGTATGGGATTGTGGGATTTTTGATATTTGTCTGCTGTTGTGTATATGGAAGTGTTGGCAATGAACATATGGTCAGCACTTTTTTTTCTACATTCCTTTATATTTTATTGCTGTTAGCGGGAAGATTTATCTGGGCATGGCTGGTAAAACGGCGGCATACACTGATTGGCGGAATCCATTTTGTACTCGGCTGTGTTATATGGTGTGTGTTTCTGGCATTTTTGTTTGGACAGGGATTTTTGGATGATTATATTTCGGATTATCTTAAGAACAACATTTATGTGACACAGGCGGATGAAGTGGCTGGATTTGCGGATTACTGTGCCGGAGGAGAATATACGCCTGCCTGTGTGACCTATGGTCCGGATGGTGGAACAGATATGACAACAGGCACAGTGGATCTAAGTCCATATGTGGCAAAAGAGAAAAAGTGGCATAGAATCTACCGGAGTTTTTTTACGAAACACACCAGAAAAGATGCGCCGGTCGCGGGGAAAATCTGGTTTCCCAAAGAAGCAGAAAACTGTCCGGTTGTGTTTATGGCGCACGGCAACCACAGCATTACGGCAGAGTCGTATCTGGGATATGATTATCTTGGAGAATATCTGGCATCACATGGCTATGTGTTTGTGTCTGTGGATGAAAATATTTTAAACGAGAGAAGTGGGGAAAATGATGCGCGTGCGGTTCTTCTTCTGGAAAATATCGGGGAGATTTTAAAGAAAAATGGGGATGATTCACAGCCAATCTATGGTAAGCTCGATGAACAGAATATTGCATTGATGGGGCATTCGAGGGGCGGTGAGATGATCGCGGATGCATATCTTTTCAATGAGTATGATGCATATCCGAGCAATGGCATGTTTATGTTTGATTATCATTACAAGATCCGGGCGCTCATCGCGGTGGCACCGTCAGTCAACCAGTATCTGCCGGCGGGACATGAGACGGAACTTTCGGATATCGATTATCTGGTGCTGCAGGGAGCGAATGACCAGGATATCAGCGTTTTCCTTGGAAATGAGCAGTATGAGAATGTTTCATTTTCAAAAGACGGGTATTACATTGCATCCTCGCTCTATATCGCCGGTGCGAATCACGGACAATTCAATACGGAATGGGGAGAGTATGATATCGGAAGACCGTTTTCCCTGTGGCTGAATGTAAAGAATTTTATTACGGCAGAAGAACAGCAGGAAATCTTAAAAATTGCTTCACTTGTTTTTTTAGATAAGAGTTTGAAGGGAAATGACACCTATGCAGATTTCCTGACAGATTATGCAAAGTATGCCGCATACCTGCCAAAAACACTTTATGTACAGCAATATGAGACTTCGGATATTTCGTTTATTACCGACTATGAGGAGGACTCTGATTTAGAGACTGCGCCGGGAGGCAGTATATCTGCGGAACATTTTACGATGTGGACAGAGGAAGAATTAGCATATTCCGAATTCGCGATGGGAAAAAGAGAAAATCATGCGGTGCGGCTGAAATGGAAGGAAACAGAAGCAGCATATTATGAGATCGCATTGGACGAGCCGATGGCGATGGGAGAGGGCGGAATCTGTTTTGATGCCATGGATTTAAGGGAAGAAGCAGAGAGTGAGCCGATGGATTTTTCTGTGGTGCTGACAGATATCTATGGAAATTGTGCAGTCAGTTCCGTGAGTGATTCTGTGATCCTTTATCCGGCATTCCCGGTAAAACTTTCAAAGATTCAGTACCTTACCGGGAAAAATGAATATAAAAGGCAGCTTCAGACGGTACATATCACGGCAGATCAGTTTGCAGACGAAAACGGATTTGATAAGGAACAGATCAAAAGTATCCGGTTTGTGTTTGACAGACTGGAAAACGGTGCAGTAAACTTAGATAATATCGCTTTTGTAAAATAGAAAAAAGAAAATCTTTCCGGAAAGGTGCATATAATAGTGGAAAGAATGCTACAAAGGGGAATTTATGCAATTTTTGATACAGGGGGACCGCGGTGTGTGGGTGGAATATTTACAGCTTGCACTCACCAGAGCGGGACATCCGACCAGGATTGACGGCATTTTTGGGGAACGCACCTGTCAGGCATTGAAGGATTTTACCGGAAATACGGATGTATGTACAGTAAATCGCGAGGTATGGGAAAAATTAACCCCATATCTGACCGGATACCGTATGCACACGATTGAAAAAGGAGATACGGTTTTTGGACTATCGCGCAGATATGGGACAACGGAGGAGGCAATCCTTACGGCAAATCCGCTGATTGATCCGGATGATCTGGTTGTTGATGCCATTTTAGCGGTTCCGCTCGGATTTCCGTTGGTTCCGCAGATGGTAAAATATACGTCGGTCTTAACACAGTGGATCATAGACGGGCTTGTGGTGCGCTATCCGTTTTTGTCGGCTGGTGTCATAGGAAAAAGTGTGATGGGAAAGGATATTCACAGTCTTTGGATCGGAACCGGTGAGAAGCAGGTATTTTACAGCGCATCTTATCATGCCAATGAGAGCATTACAACGCCGGTGCTCTTAACATTTGCGGAGGAGTATGCAGCAGCTTATGCGGCAGGTGGAAACATTGTTTTTTCATCGGCTGTCCGGGAGGAACATAGTGGACAGACGGGCATGGGGCAGGAATTCGTCGATGCGAGGACGTTATTTGATGAATACAGGCTCTGCATGGTGCCGCTTGTGAACCCGGATGGGGTGGATTTAGTCAATGGCCTGTTAAACAGCGGTATTTATTACCGCAGGGCAAGGCAGATTGCGGATGATTATCCGGCAATACCATTTCCGGATGGTTGGAAGGCAAACATTGATGGGGTTGATTTAAATCTGCAGTTTCCGGCGGGCTGGGAGATGGCAAAGCAGATCAAATTTTCCCAGGGGTATGATAAACCGGCACCGAGGGATTTTGTGGGGGAGGCACCGCTTACCGCGCCGGAGAGTGTGGCAGTATATGAGCTGACAAAAGAGAATGATTTTTTACTGATCCTTGCATATCATACACAGGGTGAAGTCATTTATTGGAAATATCTTGATTATGAACCGGCAAGATCAAAAGAGATCGCAGATTATTTTGCCAGTGTGAGTGGTTATGCGGTGGAAGAGACACCAAGTGCCTCCGGTTATGCCGGATATAAAGACTGGTTTATCGAGGAATATGACAGACCGGGTTATACGATCGAGGCGGGTATGGGAGAAAATCCACTGCCAATGACACAGTTTGAGAGGATTTATCATGACAATAAGGGAATTTTGGTTGGTGGTATGACACAGTTGCGCTAAAATCAGAAGAAAAGAAGCGGCAGAATAAATAAGAATCCTGTCCCACAGGATTCTCTGCCTGCACACAAACCTGTGATACAAATGGAAAGGTTATTTTCATTGAAAAGTGGGTAAAAATGGAAATTTAAAACAGCGTAACAGGCGGCTGAAAAAGGAGAATGTGAAATATGGTAAAAATAGATCTGATTACCGGATTTTTAGGTTCCGGAAAAACAACATTTTTAAGAAAATATGCTTCGCATCTGATTGCACAGGGGCAGAATATCGGAATATTGGAAAATGATTTTGGGGCAGTCAATGTGGATATGATGCTGCTTGGTGATTTAAGGGGGGATAACTGTGAACTTGAGATGATATCGGGTGGCTGTGATACTGACACGCACCGGAGACGTTTTAAGACCAAACTGATCTCCATGGGAATGTGCGGATATGACCGTGTGATCGTGGAGCCGTCCGGGATCTACGATGTGGACGAGTTTTTTGACACACTTTATGAGGAGCCGTTAGACGGCTGGTATCAGATTGGAAATGTCATCACAGTTTTGGATTCAAATCTGGAAGAAGACCTGCCGGAAGGCGCAGAATTTCTGCTTGCATCGCAGGCGGCAAATGCAGGGTATGTTGTTCTTAGCAAGACACAGGAGACAACGGAAGAGGAACAGAAAAATGCCGTTTCCCATTTAAACCGTTCCCTGAAAAATATTGGATGCAAGAGACAGTTTGACGAGGTTTTTGCAAAAGACTGGGATAAGCTGACGGATGAGGACTTTAAGCAGTTGTTATCCTGCGGATACCACATGGAAAACTACCGCAAGCCGGATCTGACACAGAAAAAAACATTCCAGTCCCTCTATTTTATGAATATGCACCTGACGGAGAAAAAATTACAGCAAGCCGCAAAAAAATTGTTTCTGGACAAGTCCTGCGGAAAAATATTCCGTATCAAGGGATTTATGAAGAATGAAAAAGAGCAGTGGATCGAGATGAATGCCACCAAAAAGAATCTGGTGATCTCGCCGATCAAAATGGGGCAGGAAGTCATCATTGTGATCGGGGAACAGCTGGATGAGGATGCGATACGCAGCTGCCTGGAAGCATAGAATCTTAATTGCATTGAACAGTACAGAAATGAGGAGTACCATGCAGACATATTATCAATGTTACTGGAACAAAACCAGTGAGGAAAATATAAGGATTTTGCGCATGTTTGGTGAGTCAGAGGAGGCAGTTGTGCCGGAGATGATAGCCGGACGTGCGGTGGTGGAGGCAGGAGATTACTGCTTTGCGGCGTCCGAACATCTGCCGGCAGAGTATGGGTGCACGGTCTGCATCTATGACACAGAGGAAAAAACATGGCAGGAGATACCGGCAGATGGGGCGGACTGGAACACACACCTTGTGGAACTTAGTGGTGACAGGTTAAAAAAGCTGACACTGCCGGATAATATGCGCAAAGTGGGAAACTATGCATTTTATAACTGCACTGCCTTAGAGATGCTCGTGACCGGAAAGTATCTGGAAGAAATCGGAAGCGATGCCTTTATGAACTGTAAAAAGTTTCACTTTCTGACGGTGCGCTGTGATGTGGGGGAGCGCAGCGGGGCAAAACAGATCTTAAGCCGGATTTCAGCGGATATGGAAGTGACATTTGCCGGAAAAACAGGGCAGACGGTTGTCTTTTATCCGGAATATTACGAGAGCTATGATGAGATCGCTCCGGCGCATATTTTCGGGCGGAGTATCGAGGGCGAAGGTTTCCGGGCAAGGCAGTGTTTTAAGGAGGGAGTCCCGGATCTAAGTTTGTATGATACGATTTTTCCAAAGGCATGTGCAGAAGAAAAAGAGCACACGCTGCTTCACATTTTAAGCCTGCGGTTACGGTATCCGGTCAGTCTCACGGATGAGGCGAAGGAGCGTTATGTGGCACATTTAAGGGAGCAGGAATTATATATCATACCCAAACTTGTAGAGCAGAAAAATATGGAAATGACCGCATTTTTCTGTGAAAATGGCTGGATCTCGCAGGCGGCAGTCAAAGCCGGATTAGAACAGGCTTCCCGGATGGAGTGGGCAGAAGGAACGGCAGAACTTTTGCACCTGCAGAGTAAATACTTTACGGAGCAGAAAAAAGAACGCTATTCATTTGATGAATTTTGACAAAAGAATGTTAAGATGATATAGAGGGCGAATAATACATCCAGGTTTTTTGAATGACAAATTGCACAAAGTCGTGTCTGTTTTGTTCCATTGTCCGAAAATAAGAAAATCTAAGTCTGCCTGAGTTAGATTTTCTCGGAGTGACGTGAACGGTATTCAACGAGCCGTCCATGGCTCGTGAAGCCTTATTCTGCCATCCATGGCAGAACATCACTATGGGATAGACAGGCAGGCTAAGATTTACTAATTTTCTTCCAAAGTCACAAAATCAGTCTCGGCTTTGTGCAATTTGTCAGTCGTTATGTAGTGAATGCATTATTCGACCTCAACATCATCTTAATCTACCGTAATTTAAAGGAGAAACACAAATGGCGCATATACAGACAGAGTCAGAATGGCAGGAAGAGATGTCGGCGAAGATCATGGAGTTTGTACGGCACGAATTATATATGGAACTGCGGTATTTGAAACTGGCATTATCGCAGTTACAGTTAAAGACCGATCCGAATCTGCGGGCATTTGCGACGGACGGTGCATATCTTTATGTGGCACCGGAATGGCTGATCGGAATTTTTGAGAAAAATGCGCAGTATTTGGACCGTGCGTATCTGCATACGGTGCTTCACTGCATTTTTTCCCATCTGTGGATCGGCGGGAACCGGGACAGGAAAACGTGGCATTTAGCGTGTGATATTGCGGTGGAATACACGATCGACTGGATGCAGGCAGAGTGTACCAAACGTATTTTAAGCTGGACGAGAAAACAGATGTATGACAGGCTAAAAGAGCAGAAAATGGGAATTTCTGCGGCGGTGATATACCGGATGATCGAGAATGAAGAACCGGTACAAAAGCTTTTGCTCCAAAAGGAATTTTACACGGATGACCACTGCTACTGGCCGAAAAAAGAGGACGGACAGGCAAAGCAGGAGCAGGCGGTAAGAAATCAGAACCAGTGGAATAAGATCGCAAGGCAGACGAAGATGGAACAGGAGTTACGCGGCGGCGAGACAACGGACGGCGAAGATTTATTTCTGGCGCAGGCGACAGCGGAAAAGAGCAGAAGAAGTTATAAGGATTTTTTACAGCGGTTTTCCGTGCTGCGTGAAGAAATCGGCGTGAACCAGGAGGAATTTGATTTAAACTATTATACCTATGGATTAAAATTATATGGAAATATGCCGTTGATGGAGCCGCTTGAGAGCCGTGAGGTAAAGAAAATCAGGGAATTTGTGATCGCAATCGACACCAGTTATTCAACGAGTGGTGCACTGGTAGAACAGTTTTTAAAGGAGACATTTTCTGTCCTGACACAGAAAAACAGCTTTTTTGCGCAGTCAAAGATCCGTGTGATCCAGTGTGATAATCAGGTCCGGTCGGATGTGGAATTAAGAAGCGAGCGGGATATTGCGGCACTGATGCAGAAATTTACGGTTGCGGGCGGTGGAAGCACGGATTTTCGTCCGGTATTTTCGTATGTCAATGACCTGATCGAGCGCGGAGAGTTAAAAAATATTGGTGGGCTTTTGTATTTTACGGATGGCAGGGGGACTTATCCGAAAATGAGACCGGACTATCAGACGGCATTTTTGTTTTTAGAGGACTATGATAATGCGGCGGTTCCGCCATGGGCAATCCGGCTTAAGTTAGAGCCGGAGGAATTTGCAGGGACGCCATAAGGGGGACATGATCGCATTGCCGGGAACGACCTCGGAGGCAAAAAAGGGCGGGCGGAGTGAGAAAAGAGCGGCTGTTCCGTGGATCCTATGCCATGTGTGATGCCCCGCAGGGTCATGTGCAGGTTAAAAGACCGGAAATGGAATACAGTTATGATGATAAAATCCGTCCGGCACAGAAAGCAGAGATGGAGAGTGGTGTCGGGAAGATCGAGATCCGGTTTGGAACAGGGACAAAGAAGGTAAAGGCAGAAGGAAAGGAAGAACTGATCCCTCACATCCCGGTTATATCCCACGAGATCGGGCAGTACGAGACATACCCGGATTACCGGGAAATCGAAAAATATACCGGAGTGCTTGTGCCGGAGAATTTAAAGATATTTAAGGAACGGCTGGAGCAGACCGGCATGGTACATATGGCGCAGAAGTTTTTTCAGGCGTCCGGGAAACTTGTTGTGCAGTGTTATATCGTTCTACCCCTGTTTACGAACCCTCACAATGACGATAGAATATTGGGACTTGATGTGATAAAATAATAGAAGTATCTTATTTGGAAGAGGTGAAAATGATATGAAATTTATCCGAGATAACTACTCAGTACAGTTGATGTAAACTGTTGGCAGATTGTGCTGAGGTTAAAAGAAACTTGCTAGCAGTCGTTGACTGTACTGTCCTAATGCTTGAAATACAATCTATAAAGGAGTACAGTTATGCGTTATATAAAAGAAATATTAAAGAAAAACAGAATATGGGTATTAGTCTACATTGGGCTAGGTATATTTAATGCATTTATGGCTAATTACAAGGCTGACTATTTCCAAAAGGTCATTGATGGATTGGCTGATAGAACACTTGCATTTGCAGGAGTTGCAACATATGGTTTTATTTTGCTGGTAAATTATTGTATGAATTATCTGGATAATTATCCTGAAAAGAAATTGGAACATGGTATTTATCTGGATTTTAAGCTTTTGTCCCTTAGAAAAATAAGTACAATTGATTATACAGAATACCAGAAAATAGGTACAGGCAAACTTGTTCAAAGGATTGAGAATGGTTCAACAGCAGGAAGAAATGTATTATTCAATTTCTGGTTGTGTTTGATTCGAGACCTACTTCCTACCATTGTTTTTAGTGTATACTTTATTTGGAAAATAGATAAAAAAGTTACTTATGTATTGTTTGTAGGCTATATGCTTATTTTTATAATAACCAACATTCTACTAAAGTTTTTATATAAAATAAAAGAAAAAATTTTGAACAGTGAAGAGCTACTAAATCATTATTTGGTTAGAGGCTTTATGGAAATGTTGATATTTCGTATGAGCAAACAGTTTCCGAATGAAATAAAGAA
>DMYD01000040.1:78492-79418 GCA_003483745.1 Roseburia sp.
CCAATTGCTATTTTTAATGTACTTTATGTCCAATATAAATTGGACAAGGCGTCTTATAAGAGATTTGAAGAATTTTTAGGCTTAAAAGATGATGATCAATTAAGTAACGGTAACGCAATAAATGCTGATGTTGGCGAAATAGCAATAAAAAACTTATCATTCCAATATGGGGAACGAAAAATTATTGATGATTTGAGTTTGTCCATAAAAAAAGGAGAAAAAATAGCTTTTGTAGGAGAAAGTGGTTCCGGAAAATCGACCTTGATTAAGATATTATTGGGGTTACTAAAATACAATCAAGGAAAAGTTCGCTTAGGAGACATGGAGTTAAGTGGAATTTGTCTTAATAATTTGTATGATAGAGTTAGTTATCTATCGCAGGATGCTCCTGTTTTTGACGGAACAATAAAAGAAAATTTGGTATTTGAGAAAAAAGTGTCAGAAGAACAAATGCTGGGGGCATTGAGTGAAGTGCAACTATCTCATCTAGTTGAGAATCTTGCAGAAGGTTTGAATACTGAAATTGGTGAGAAAGGTACTTGTTTATCAGGTGGAGAAAAACAAAGACTTGCATTAGCCCGATTGTGGTTTGAAGATTCCGAACTTGTCATTTTGGATGAAGCAACATCTGCAATGGATAATTTAACAGAAGAAAATGTAATGAAATCAGTTATGCAGAAAATGAAAGATAAAACAGTCATTGCGATTGCACATAGATTAAATTCCATTGCCGGTTTTGACAGAATTATTCTTTTTAGAGAAGGGAAGATTGTTGGACAAGGAACTTTTGAAGAACTACTGCGTACAGATTCTTATTTTATGGACTTGTATAATGCGAATGTGAAATAATGGTTTTTTTAGGTTGAAACTTGTAAAAATACAAAGGGACTGTTGCTCTTGCACTTTTTTAATTGTTAGAGGAGCAG
>DMYD01000004.1 GCA_003483745.1 Roseburia sp.
GCGGGTGTGGCGGAATTGGCAGACGCGCTAGATTTAGGTTCTAGTGTCCCCGACGTGCAGGTTCAAGTCCTGTCACCCGCATTGATTTAAAATAGCCGGAAAGTCGAGATTTTATTGTAAAATCAAGCTTTCCGGCTATTGTTTTGCTCTAAAATATCTGGTCTGTTTATTTAAAATTTGTCATATTTATATCTTTTTTGTCACGGAATTTGTCATGACAAATTCTAAAATAATATCTTTGACAATGCATCGGATGCTTTGTCCTGAGAGGTTTTTAATTTATCTTTCATAGTATGGCGGTATACATTTTTCATAACATAATCTGTTTCCCATCCGCCCATCTCAAGAATATCTGCTTCTGGAATATTTAAAGATGACATGTAGGACGCAAAATAGTGACGGAGTTTGTGAATGGAGAAGTGGGGCATATCCAGCTTGTCCTGCAACCTGTTCATAAAAATTAACAGGTATACTAAGATTTTCTAATTTTCTCCCAAAGTCACAAAAATAGTTTATAAAACATATAAAAATGACCATAACATAACATGAAAAAAAATTGATGAAAATTGCAAGATATGGTATACTAAAAAGAAAGAGCTTTCAACAATCTATGTAGGACAATCTATATACATCATGTTTGTAAGTTCCGTGAGATTAAAGTATGTAAGTGGGAGGAAGATTTATGAACAATGTAAAAGTACAGACAAAGCTGATAATTGTAATGCTGGCGACAATCATAGCACTGGTGCTGTGTGCAGTTATTTCATCAGAAAGCATGAAACAGCTGCAGAGCAAAGCATTAGAGACGTTGGAAACGGATGAGCGCGAAGCTTACGATGAACAGATCAAACAGCAGGTGAACAATGTGATTTCACTTTGTCAGACAATTTACGATCAGTATCAGGCTGGCGTGTATACGGAAGAAGAAGCAAAGAAGTTAGCAGCAGATGAGATCAGACAGCTTCGTTATGGAGATGCCGGATATTTCTGGGTGGATCAGTATGATGGAACCAATGTGGTGCTCTTAGGAAATGACACGGAAGGCACCAATCGTATGGAGACGAAGGATGCCAATGGATATCAGATGGTAAAAGAGATCATTCGTGTCGGACAGGAGGCAGACGGAGGATATACGGATTATGTATTCCCGAAGGAAGGGGAGACAGAACCATCCCCGAAGCGTTCCTACAGCAAAGCATTTGAACCGTTTGAGTGGGTGATCGGAACCGGAAATTATACTGATTATATTGATGATAAGGTTGCATCAATTGAAAAAAGTTTTTCTTCCTATGTATCTACAAGACAGGCTGTGTTTATTGCTTCAACCGTAGCAGAGGGGGAGTGGTAGTATTTCTTCTGATCCTGATCATTATCAGCATTATAAAACCTCTCAAGAAATGTATCAGTTCGATCGGAGTCATGGAGCAGGGAGATTTTTCACAGTCACTTGGAACTGCATTGTTGAAACGACGTGATGATTTCGGAAAGCTGGCATCATCCTTAGAGTCCATGAGGAATGAGATGGGCGGTTTGATCGGTGAGGTTAAGAATCAGGCAACTGAGATTACTGGAATGGTACAGGAAATTGATGCAAATATCCAGGCATTAGATGAGGAGATTGAGAATGTTTCCGCAACAACGGAAGAACTTGCTGCCGGTATGCAGGAGACAGCAGCTTCCTCCGAAGAAATCAATGCAATGTCACATGAGATTGAGAGTGCGGCAAAGAGTATTGCAACACGTTCCCAGGATGGTGCAACGGAGGCAGATGATATCCGTGACCGCGCTGTAGGCATTAAAAAGACCACAACAGAAAATGATGAGCGTACCAAGGCAATCCATGCCGAGATTAATGAAGGACTGACAAAAGCACTTGAGGATATTAAGGTAGTTGATCAAATCAGTGTTCTGGCAGAGTCCATTATGGAGATTACCGGACAGACCAACCTGTTAGCACTCAATGCATCCATTGAGGCAGCGCGTGCGGGAGAGGCAGGCAAAGGATTTGCAGTTGTTGCAGATGAGATCAGGGTACTTGCAGAGCAGTCAAAGGCAGCAGTTGTACATATCCAGGATGTAACAAAGAATGTGGTTGAATCGGTAACAAATCTTGCAGACGGAGCAAAGAAGTTGTTAGAGTTTGTTGGAACCGACGTGGTAGACAGTTTTGCGGGATTCTCCAATATGGCGGATTCTTACAGCAATGATGCGGGCAGCATTGATGCGCTGGTAACTGATTTTTCAGCATCCTCAGAGCAGCTGTTAGCATCGATCAACGGTGTTATGGATGCCATCGGCGAGGTAAGCAAGGCAGCTACGGAGGGAGCAACCGGTACGAACGATATCGCAGAGAAAACAGGTGTTGTGGTAGAGAAAGCAGCTGAGATCAAAGAAAAGGCCGAAGCAGCACATGCGGCAGCTGATAAGTTGCAGCAGAATGTGGAGCATTTCATTGTATAATAATTAAAAAGTATTGTAGCAGGAATAATAAAGTTAACGAAAAAAAGCGGATAACAACAAGAGAAAAAGTTGTTATCCGCTTTTTTCAGTTAGTTATTCACCCTGGTAGTTATTGCGTACATACTGCTCAACTGCTGTGTTATCCTCCGGCATACGGCAGCCGACAATAAAGATATTTTCATCATCGGTACTTCGGATGATATGACCTTCTAACTGGCGGGCATTTTCCACCGGAAGATCAGGAATCGATAAGGTGATATCAGAACCGATCGCACTGGCAAAGAAATTATCGCGGACACTGAATGCAAAGCCGCCGGCGCTGAGATTGATCATTTGTCCATTATATTGTTTACCGGTCTGTTTTACCGTGATCGTACACTTGTTAGAGAGTGGCATACGAGGATATTTGCGTCGGTTGACAACCTTTGGATTGGTTGAAACTGTAATCTTATACATATCGGATGACTGACCGCGCATTGTGGATATTTCTGCATTTTCCCAGATATAAAGTGCATTTGTTACAGAAACCTGCAATTCATAAGTGAAATTCTTATTTCTGGTATCAATTGAACTGCCGGAAGGAACATGCAGACGCGCTGTGATTCCACCATCTAAGGATTCTGCCACTTCGCCGTGAGCGGTGAAAGAAGAACTGCCGTTCTTTGCAATCAGGACGACTTTCATGCCGGGTTTGGCATCGCCGATTCCCATGAAACCGCCGGTACCAAGTTCTCCCATCAGTTTTCCAACGATTGTTTCAATCTTGTTTACATTGATGGCAGATTCTTCGTATTTGCTAAGCATGGTACGGGAGACATCGTCTGACTGGTTGATACATTTTGTCATGACATCCATGGTGTCACAAACCTGTTTCATATTGTCGACCATATCCTGGTTGGAGGATTCCACATCTTTCATGGCACCATCGATTACTTTAATATTTTCACCGAGTGTTGTGGAGTCCTGTGTGATACTGGAAACACTGTCTTTTACAAGTGTCAGTTTTTCACGTGTTGTCTGGATCAGGTCGAGTGTCTGTGAGATGGATTGTGTCATTTTTCCGGAGGTCTCATCTAAATGGATCAACGCATCACGGATGCGGCTGGAAGAATTCTTTGTCTCTACGCTGAGCCCCTGAATCTGGTCAGCTACAACAGCAAATCCTTTTCCGGCAGTACCGGCCCGGGCGGCTTCTATAGAGGCGTTTAAGGCAAGGAGATTTGTCTGGAAAGTAATACCTTCGATCGTTCCGGTCTCTTCCTTTACCATGTCAAAATCCTGTTTGAAGTTCTCTAAAACCTGTTCGACCTGTGAGGACAGATCTGCCATTGTGTTGGTGGTAGTCACAACATCGGCAAGCTCTTCCGCACTTAAATTTGCGTGTTCGATGGATTCCTGAATGAGATTTACCATCTCTGCGATCAGAGTTGCTACGTTTTGCACCTGTGTATTGATATCGGAGGTTTTATCCATGGAGGACATCGTTTTGGTATAGAGAATATCATTATTCTGGGTAAGCTCTTCCATGCTTTTTACAACGGAATCGGCCCCCTGCTTGTTTTCATCAGCAAGTTCGCGGACAACGGTAACACCGTCCACGATGGAACTGCTGGCGCCTTTTACCTGTCCGACGGTAGTTACCACGCGGTCTAAATTATCCCGGATGGAGTTGACGAGTGCGCCGTCAGATTTGTTTAAATGGTCGATGGAAACAACGTAACAGATATAGCAGAGCAATATCGTGGAGATCTGAAGATAGTAATCGTTTTGCGCAATGTTCGGGTTGATCCCATAAACATTATGTAAGATAAGATGGACAATCACAATGAGCTCATTGGCGATACCGCACCGGATCATATATTTACGATCTTTAAAGAGAATCAGCATACTTGTAAGCGGCAGAATATAGCCAAACGCGATTGCAGAATCGGTGGTCAGGATCACATAAGTGTAAAAAGCACCATAACCGACAGCAACAATTTCCTTATATATAGAGGAAGATTTTCCGTTGATCTTTAACACGAGAATACCAATGAAAAAAGGAATCCATGCCATAAGAAGAAAGGTTGTGTAATATTTTGCCGAGTGAAGCCCCTGAGATGTTTCAGAGCCATAAGACAAAGTCATGATGGCGATTAAGATCAGCCAGACCGTCCTCGCTTTTGCATTTGACTTTGCTTTGAAATACGATTCGTTATATTCCATAAAATCTCCGTTCCTGCGCAGTTCACTGTGCATATCTTTTGTACAAATTAGGACTAAAGTAATGCTGTCAATCAGATTTTAAGTTTATATCTGGCTGCTGTCAATCCTTTACAACAATAAAGACTGAAAATAATCTTTCTTTTTTTCCCAGTTGTCATTGAGCCAGTTCACAACCTGCACTTTTCCGTCTTCTGTAAAGGGAAAAGTGGCGGAAATCTTTAAAGAATCGTCCGTGACCGCAAAATTATAAGGTCCCGGCCAGTAAGTGGCACGGAAAATGTCGGTATCAGATTCTTCCTCGTGATCCTTCTGGATCAGATAGCGCATCCCTTTATAGCTGCCGGTAAAATTCTCCTTTTTATAAAAGTTAAGGTTTAATACATCTTCCGGGGTAATCATAATGCTGTCTCCTTTATAGAAAAATGAATGGGATTACAAAGTATCCTTATTATAACAGTTGCCAAAAGAGATGGAAAGAATCATAATGGAAAAATACTTATTATATAGAAGAAATAAGAAAAATGTGGAATCTTTAGCGGAATATAAATATTCCAAATAATTGAAATAATGAAAGAAAATTCGTACATTTGACGAATATTTTGAATGATAATACAAAAATATGGAAATAGATGGGAAAGACGTTATATTTATACATATCCCAAAATGAGAAAAAGTATTGACAAAAAACGGCTCGCATGTATAATAAAAAAAGTGTTGTTCGTCGGGAACAAACAGTTGTATATTTTAAAGTGCAACGGGCAAGGAGGTCTGTTGGCACTTTTTTTGCTTATACAAAAATATTTTAGTACGATAACGTGCTACAACAATAATGTTATAAAGACGCCATGGCGTTTTTATATATAGAACAATTTTCTATAAGGAGGAACTATTATGAAAAAGAAACTGATTTCTCTTTTTCTGATCGGTGCCATGACTACCGGAATGGTAGCAGGATGCGGTTCAGGAAAAAGCAATGCTGATGCGGGAAACAACGCTTCTTCTGACAACGCTGCTGTAGAAGGTACAGAGGCAGTTGCAGACGGCACAGAGAGTACTTTTAACGGTACTTACAGCAACAAACAGGTGATCTTAGGCGAGAGTTCTGAGACAAGTGGAGATATTACTCCATTCTGGGCAAACGGTGCTTCTGATTACGATGCATTCAAATTAGTGACAGGTATGGCTCCAATCGACAAAGACCAGACAGGTAAATGGATCGAGAACCCGGCTGTTCTTGACAATCTGGAAGTAACAGATAA
Source organism: Roseburia sp. (assembly GCA_003483745.1). Lineage (GTDB taxonomy): Bacteria > Bacillota > Clostridia > Lachnospirales > Lachnospiraceae > Roseburia. The sequence continues at coordinate 5,925 of DMYD01000004.1, forward strand.
CGAGGACGGAAGCAGAACTTACACAGTTAAGATCAAAGACGGCTTAAAGTTCAGCGATGGTTCTGATATCAATGCAGATGATTACTTATTAACATACATGTTAAGATGCAATGAGATGGTTACAGATCTCGAAGCAAGCAACTTAACAGACGGTACTGTCCAGTATGTAAAAGGATACGATGCATATTTAAATGGTGAGAGCGATACATTTGAAGGACTTCATCTGATCGATGATAAGACTTTCTCTGTAACGATCGATGCACAGTTTATGCCATATTACTATGGACAGGCTTTGATCTCTAATCAGCCGGAGTCTATGGACTTATGGCTGCCGGAAGATGTTACTTTAGAGGATACAGAGGATGGTGTGAAATTCTCTGATAACTTTACTTCTGAGTATATCGGTGACAAAGTACAGGCTGCAAGATATAACTACAATATCTGCTCCGGTCCTTATATGTTCACATCTTATGATGAGAATGCATATGCTTATACTCTGACAAAGAACCCGAACTTCCCTGGTAACTTTGAGGGACAGACAGCAAATATCGAAACTGTTATTGTAAAATATACACCACAGGATACTATGATGGATCAGTTAAAGACTGGTGCTGTTGATATCTTATACCAGGTAGCAGACGGTGATCAGATCGAGCAGGGTCTTGATATGGTAGAAGATGGTAACTTCAATTACTTAAGCTATGGTCGTGCAGGTTACGGAATGATTTCTCTCAAATGTAACCAGGGACCGACCCAGTTCAAAGAAGTACGTCATGCAATGGCTTATTTGCTTGACCGTGTAACATTTGCACAGACATTCACCGGTGGACATGGTACGGTTGTAAGCGGACCTTATGGTACACAGCAGTGGATGGCTGAGGAATACGCAGAAGAATTAGACGGATTAAACTCTTACACATACAGCCTTGACTCTGCAGTCAAAGAGTTAGAGGATGGCGGCTGGGTATACAACGAAGATGGTTCTGATTACTCAGGTTCCGGAATCCGTTATAAGAAATTAGACGATGGTACTTACATGCCGTTAGTCATCGAGTGGTTCTCTTCTGAGAATAACTCCGTATCTGACCTGCTTGTAACTTCCTTACAGCAGAACCCGGATGTGGAAGCTGCCGGTATGAAGATCAACCAGACTGTTGGTACTTTCACAGACTTACTGACCTATTACTATGATAACTCAACGGAGAACCCATATCAGATGTTTAACCTGGCAACTGGTTTCGGTAACCCTTATGATGTTGCATTCCAGTATGAGCCGGGCTCTTCTAACAACATCAACGCATTAGAGGGCGAAGAAGGACAGAAACTGTATGATCTTGCACTTGCCATGAATCATACAGAAGAGGGTGATGATGAGGCTTATGCAAAAGCATGGTTCGATTTCATCGCTGACTGGAATGATGAGCTTCCTGAGATTCCGCTGTACTCCAATGATTATCATGACTTCTTCACATCAAAATTACATGATTTTGAAGAAGATGGATACAACTGGGATGCAACAAATGCAATTCTGTATGCAAACATGGAATAATTAAATTCATGTGAAATTTTACCGGTATGTGGCGTGGGGCATAAGTCCCGCGCCCATGCGGTATATATTCCGGCAAATTCTTTGATCGTTTCTTTTGGAATGGGATCAAAGGGGCATGTCAGGATTTTGTTCCTAAGGAAACGAAGAAGAAAAATCAAATGAAGGTTGGTTAAATTATGTTAAAGTACGTTGGGAAAAGAATTTTATATATGATAGGGGTATTCTTTGTAGTATCCATTATCCTTTTTGTACTGTTTAATAACGTACCTGGTGACCGTGCTCTTAATCAGGTGCAGAACTTAAGAGGTAAAGTCTCCGATGAGACATTCCAGCTCCGCTATCAGGAAGCAAGAGAAAAGTTAGGATTAGACGATCCGATTCCGGTCCGCTATGTAAAATGGATGGGAAACTTGTTAAAAGGTGATCTTGGATATTCTTCCTTCTACAAAAAAGATGTGAAAGACTGTCTCTCTACACCACTGTTAAACACGATACAGATCAATATCGTATCCACGATACTCGCGTTAGCGATCACGATACCGCTCGGTATTCACTGTGCGGTCAGGAAATTTTCTAAATTTGACAATACGGTACAGGTACTGACGATTGTCGGCTACAGCATGCCTCAATATATAGTTGCACTGGTATTTATTTTTGTTTTTGCCGTAAAACTCGGCTGGTTCCCGATCAGTGGCATGAATACGCCGAACTTCCAGGGAACAGGAGTGGCATTCGTGCTTGACCGTCTCCACTATCTGGCACTTCCGGTCATCGTTATGACGGTTGCAGCGTTAGGAAGTATGACACGTTATGTCCGTGCGGCAATGATCGACGCACTTCGTATGGATTATATCCGTACTGCAAGAGCAAAAGGTTTGAAGGAAAAGGTTGTTATTTATTCCCACGCATGGAGAAATGCACTTCTTCCGGTCATCACACTGATCATTAGCTGGTTCATGAGTATTTTCATGGGTTCGATCGTTATCGAGCAGATTTTCCAGTTGAATGGTATCGGTAAAATGTATTATGTCGGACTGATGAATCAGGATTATGATATGGCATTGGCAGTCAACATGCTCTACTGTATCATCACACTGCTCAGCAACCTGATCACAGACTTAAGCTACGGTCTGGTAGATCCGCGTGTACGCATTGATAAGTAGGAGGAACGAAAAACATGAAGATGCTCAAACACCTTTTTGGAAAAAGGGATAAAGAACTCGATGTATTACAGGAAGAAGCGCTTCAGAGTCCGCTCCGTACGGTTGTGAGGAATTTTACCTCCAACAGACTTGCGTTTGGCGGCCTGATCGTATTTTTGGTTATTTTCCTGATCGTGCTGATCGGACCGACCTTTAATCCGATCGACTTAAGTGAAAAAGAAGAGACACAGATCAATGTCGCTCCGGGACTGAACATGATGAAAGTGCCGGACGGTTTAAAAGGAAATGTAAAAGAGATTTCCACGGGTGCAACATTCAGCGTGGGCGTTGACAATGACGGAAAAGTCTATGTCTGGGGTTACACCAAGATCAGTAACAAGATCGATATTGCAAAGAAGATGCCAAAGCAGAAAGAAATGGGAAAAGTGGTATCTGTATCTGCAGGATTTGACCATGTTATGGCACTCAATGAAGATGGAGAGCTTTTCATCTGGGGTAGTGACCGTATGGGACAGTGTCAGATTCCGATGGAAGTAAAACATGAAAAGATCAAACAGATCGCAGCCGGTTATCAGATTTCCTATGTGTTAACGGAAGGCGGCGAAGTGATCGCATGGGGAAATGAAAATTTAAATGATGTGCGTTTGACAAGAAGAAACGGTAACAGCCACATTGCAAAGATCTCTGTTGCAAACACAACTTTAATGGCACTCACAGATGATGGTGAGATTAGACATTTAGGAAGTCAGAAATCCGATATTTCCAATATCCCGGAAGATCTTGGAAAAGCAAAAGATATTGTGACAACATCCGATGCCTGTGTTGCACTGATGGAGGATGGTTCTCTCCGTATCTGGGGAAAAGCTAACAAGAGTGAAAAAGAAATCCCGGAGATGGATGGAGAAATCGTTTCCATGTTTGCCGGAAGATACCATATCACAGCACTGACCGATAAAGGAACTGTTTACTCCTGGGGAAGCAATGCAAAACATCAGACAGACGTTCCAAAGAAAGCAAAAGATGTTACTGCCATCTACGGCGGTACTTATCAGAACTATGCAGTGACAAAATCCGGTGATATTGTGACCTGGGGATTAAAAGGTTATCTGTTCGGAAGCGATGAACTTGGACGTGACGTATTCACGCGTATCTTAAACGGTGGACGTATGACCATGACGATCGGTGCGATCTCCGTTATCATTTCCACGATCATCGGTATCATCGTTGGTGGTGTGTCCGGTTTCTTCGGAGGCTGGGTAGATATCGTGTTACAGCGTATCACAGAGATCGTTGCATGTCTGCCTTTCCTGCCGATGGCGATGATCTTAACATCTATTATCGGAAACAGCATGACAGAGAGCGCAAGGATTGCCCTGATCATGGTGATCCTCGGTATATTAAGCTGGCCGAGCCTTGCAAGACTTGTCCGTGCACAGGTGCTTGCCGAGCGTGAGCAGGAGTTTGTAACTGCCGCAAATGCGATGGGTGTAAAACGTTCTGTGATCGTATTTAAGCATATTATTCCGAATGTTATTTCGGTTATCATCGTATCCGCAACGCTTGATTTTGCATATTGTATGCTGACAGAGTCGACATTGTCCTTCTTAGGTTTCGGTGTAAAACTGCCGCGTCCTACCTGGGGAAATATGCTAAACGGCTGCGTAAGTTCCGTTGTTATCCAGAACTACTGGTGGAGATGGGTATTCCCGGCTATCATGTTAGGTATCTGTGTAATCTGTATCAATATGGTCGGTGACGGTCTGCGTGATGCTATCGACCCGAAATCAAATGAGCGTTAAAGGAGGAAACAAAATGGCTTTATTAGAGATTCATGACCTGCATACCTTCTTTAAAACGAAAAAGGGTATTGTCAAGGCAGTAAACGGTGTTTCTTACTCGGTGGAACCGGGAAAAACACTTGGTGTTGTAGGTGAGAGCGGAAGCGGTAAGAGTGTTTCCGCCATGAGTATTTTAAAATTATTAGACGGCAACGGCTATATCGACAGCGGCGAGATCATTTTTGACGGTAAAAATCTTGCAGACGTATCTGTAAAAGATATGTGTAAGATCCGTGGAAATGAGATCTCTGTTATTTTCCAGGAGCCGATGACAAGCTTAAACCCGATTTTTACTGTAGAGCGTCAGCTTTCCGAGCCGTTTATCATTCATCAGGGAATGAATAAAAAACAGGCAGCCGAGAAAGTGGTTGAGATGTTAAAGGATGTACGAATCCCGAATCCGGAAGCGGTTGCAAAACAGTATCCGCATCAGCTTTCCGGTGGTATGCGCCAGCGTGTCATGATCGCCATGGCACTTGCCTGCCGACCGAAACTGTTGATCGCCGATGAGCCGACGACTGCACTTGATGTGACGATCCAGGCGCAGATCTTAAAATTAATGAATGATTTAAAGAAAGAGAAAGGAACATCCATTCTCTTTATCACACATGATCTTGGTGTTATCAACGAGATGGCAGACGATGTCGCTGTTATGTACTGTGGTCAGGTTGTGGAAAAAGCTCCGGTGCGCAGCATTTTTGGGGATAATTCCTACCTGCATCCGTATACGGAAGGACTGCTTTACTCTATCCCGCGTCTTGATACACCGACCGGAATCCGTTTAGAGGCGATTCCGGGTGCTGTACCGCATCCGCTGGATCTTCCGAAGGGATGTAAATTTGCACCGCGCTGCAAATATGCAACAGACAAGTGTCGTGAGATAGAACCAGAACTGAATGAGGTAGAACCGGGACATATGGTACGCTGCTTTTATCCGAAGAAAGGGGAAAGAAACTAATGAGTGACGAGAACAAGGTATTACTGCGCGTTTCGAATTTAAAACAGTATTTCCCGATCGGAAAAAAGAAGATGGGAAAACCACAGTCATTTGTAAAGGCAAATGATGGAATCAGTTTAAATATTTACGAAGGCGAGACATTTGGTCTGGTAGGTGAGAGTGGATGTGGAAAATCCACATTCGGACGTACGCTGTTACAGCTTTACCGTCAGACCGGCGGACGCACCGTATATTACGGACGTACGGTTGAAGATTTTGATTTAAAATATGTTGAGGAGATCTTCAGGAATCTTCCGGATAAAAAGAAAAAATGCGAGGAACTTTTAGATAAAGTAAAAAAATTAGAGGCTGACTACGCAAAAATGCCGGAGGGCACTGAGGAAGAAAAGATTGCTAAGAAGGTAGCCGGACAGCACCTTGCCGAGATGGAGAGCGAGGCAGACAACGATCTTTTAGACATCACTGCTCTGATTGGTGGACTTTATACGTTAGATGAGGCTGCACTTGCAGAGGCAGGCCGTCATTATCTCGCAGAGTATCTTGCTATGAAAGAGATCCGCAGGATCAATGCACAGGCAGACGAGTTTGAGAAGAACGGAAAATCTGCGAAAGCCGAGGAAGTAAAGAAAAAGATTCCGGAGCTTCAGAAAAAAGTACAGGCTGAGTTAGCAGAGATCGATAAGATCCGTGACGACTGCAAAAAGGATGAAGAATTTGAAAAATATGAGGCACAGAAGGACGATGGTATCAATCTCGCAAACTTAACAGATGCAGAGATGCGTTATCTGCGCCGTGATTTACAGCTTATTTTCCAGGATCCATATTCATCCTTAAATCCGCGTATGACCGTAGGTCAGATCATTGGAGAGGGATTGATGGCTCACAATATCTTCAAAAAAGGTGATCCGAAAATGCAGGATTATATCATGGAGATCATGGAGAAGTGTGGACTTGCTTCCTATTTTATCCATCGTTATCCGCATCAGTTCTCCGGTGGACAGAGACAGCGAATCGGTATTGCACGTTCACTTGCAGTACATCCGAAGTTTGTTGTCTGCGACGAGGCGGTATCTGCACTGGATGTTTCTATTCAGTCACAGATCATTAACCTTTTGTTAGACTTGAAAGAGCAGAATAATTTAACCTATCTGTTCATTTCCCATGACCTTTCCGTTATTAAATACATCAGTGACAGAATTGGTGTCATGTATTTAGGAAATATGATGGAACTTTCGGATACGGAGCATTTGTTTGCACATCCGTACCACCCATATACAGAGGCATTACTTTCTGCAATCCCTACCACCGATGTGGATGGCAAGAAAGAGACGATCATTCTTGAGGGAGATATCCCAAGCCCGATCAATCCGCCAAAAGGATGTAAGTTCCATACAAGATGCCGTTACTGTACGGAGATCTGTAAGAATGTTACACCACAGTTCGAAGAAGTAGAACCGGGGCATTTTGTTGCATGTCATCATAAATTAGGTGTGCCGGAAGAAAAATAGTTATTGTCTGCACTATGGATGTGAACAGCAGCAAAAAAGAAAAATAGATACAAATTGACAGATGATAAGAGCTGGCTTAAACTGGAAACATAGTGTTTTTGGTGAGAGTGAGCTCTTATTTTATAAGATTCGGGTGTCAAAAGGTGGTTTTCAATTTTGGGTCTGTCAAATTGCACAAAACCGAACTTGTTTTGTTCCGTTGTACGAAAATAAGAAAAGTCGAGGTATGCCTGAATTAGATTTTCTCGGAGTGACGTGAACGGCAACAACGAGTCATC
>DMYD01000030.1:0-326 GCA_003483745.1 Roseburia sp.
CTGAACATTTACGGGAAAAAGCTGCTTTCGCTGCCGTTTCCGCAGTTTGTTATTTTTTATAATGGGGTTGAACCGTTGGAAGATGACAAAGATTATATGGAACTGCATCTTTCGGATGCGTTTGAATATGTTGGATCAAACCACCTGGCAACAGATGCTGCATCCAGCCAGCCATTTGTTACTACTGATATGCCTGTTCCTGATATTGTTGTCCCTGACTCTACTACACAAAATATGTTCAGCGCCATCGGCACCCGCCCCTGCTTAGAGTGTACTGCACGGGTTTACAACATTAATTATGGACACAATCAGGAACTGATGGCACG
>DMYD01000030.1:736-6771 GCA_003483745.1 Roseburia sp.
CGGATGGACATGAGGATGGCTTAACTGAGGGCAAACGTCTTGAGCAATTACACATCGTCCACAACATGTTCCAGGAAAATATTCCTGCACAAAGCTGTGCTAAGTTGCTTGACAAGGATGTTGCCTTTATCAGCAAAGTATATTCTCTATGTCAGGCTCACCCGGACTGGTCAGATGAAGATCTTTACAATTCACTAAAAGAAAATTAAACCCATTATTTCAAACAGCAGACTACACACTCCACGCATATTCTATTTCAAAAATACCTGTAATTACACGGCAGCCACCTTATAATTACAGGTAAACCTCTATTGAAATATTTCTTTTTTACAGATCACATAGGAAATCACTGCCACGACCACTTCCGTGATCCAGAACGCATGCCAGACACCCGCAGCCCCCAATATTTTACTTAAAATAAATGCCAACGGCAAAATAACTGCAATGTATCTGAGCACAGAAATTACTAACGATTCTTTTCCCTTTCCCAGTCCTTCCAGTGCACCTGACACCGTGACAGAAACCGATGACGCAATAAATCCAATGCTGATCAGGCGAAGTGCTTCTTTTCCAAATTGTATCGTCTCAGGATTACTCGTAAACAATCCAATGAGTGTTTGTGGAACCGCCATACAAAGTACTGTTCCAATCACCATGACTCCGGTAATCAATATCAATGCTGACCGGAAAATATTTTTGACACGCTTCATCTCCCCCGCACCATAATTATATCCGATCAGAGGACGCATTCCCTGCACGACGCCATTTCCTGTCAGATATAAAAATGTCTGCAGTTTAAAGTAAGCTCCCAGCACAAGTACATAACTGGCAGAATAAACTGCAAGAATCGCATTCAGTGCTGAAACCTGTACAGACGGCAGGGCGATGCTCAACGTTGCGGGGATGCCGATCGAATACATTTTTCTGCTAAGTTCCGCTTCCGGTTTCATATTTTTCCATCTTATCCTCACCGGAATCGGTTTAACAATATAAAAAATCAAATAGCTGACAAGAGACGCGATCTGACCGATTCCTGTTGCAAGCGCAGCTCCCCGGATTCCCATTTCCGGAAACCATCCGATTCCAAATATCATAAATGGATCTAAGATAATATTCGTCACGCAGCCAATCAGCATACAGAGCATGGATGTTTTCATACGCCCTACTGACTGGAAAATCTTTTCAAAACAGAGTCCTGCCGCATTGGGTACTGCAAAAAGAAATACGATCTGCGCATATGCAGCGCCCATGTCTATGATCGACTTTTTATCTGTAAACATTGCAAGAAAAGGTGCGGTGGCTACGATGCAGATGACTGCTAAGATCAGTCCATGGATCATGTTAAAAAATGTTCCCAGCGATGCCGCTTTATCCGCCGTGTTCTGCTTTTGTGCTCCAAGAAAATATGCGATCGTCGCATTAATTCCGATTGCAAATCCGATGACTACCGCATTTACCAGATTCTGCAATGGGAACACCAAGGAGAGTGCCGTCATCGCATCCTCACTGATGCGTGCCACAAAATAGCTGTCAATGATATTGTACAATGCATTGACTAACATGGAAAATGTCATTGGCAATGCCATGGAGATCACAAGCTGCATGACCGGTTTTTCTTTCATAAATTTCTGGTTCATTTTTCAATCCTTTCCATTAATGATGTGATGCAAAAATCGTGGTTTCAATCTGACAACAAAAAACGCCACACAGTTACAACGCACTGCAACTGTGTGGCGAAAAATAGAGTTCATCACTCAAGAAAAGTCCACTCCATAAAATGGTTTTGGAGCTATATTATAACCAGGAAATTTTATTTCTGTCAAGTAAATCTTATTTTGCAATATCAATACGCACCAGTGCTTTGCGAAGTGCAAATTCAGCACGTTTGACATCGATTGCCTCCGTCCGGTGGGCGAGTCGTTCCTCGGCACGCGCACGCGCAGCTTCAGCACGGCTCTTGTCGATCTCATCCGGCCACTCTGCAATCTCTGCGAGAAGCGTTACCTTATCCGGCAGAATTTCCGCAAAGCCGGAATGTACTGCCGCGATCACGTCATCTTCACCCGTTTTATGGATCTTTACAATACCGGGTGCTAACACGGTCGTGAGCGGAATATGCTTTTTATACACACCGATCTCACCGGAGGCAGTGGTAAACTCGATCATATCACCCTCACCCGTATAAAAAATACGATCCGGCGTAATAATCTCTACCTGAAAGAGTCTGTTTTCTTCTGCCATACACACCCTCCATTATTACTGCATCTTTGCACGGACATCATCAATCGTACCTGCATTTAAGAAATAACTCTCCGGTACATCATCATGTTTTCCTTCAAGAATCTCTTTAAATCCACGAATCGTCTCCGCAATCGGAACGTATTTTCCATCCAGACCGGTAAACTGTGTCGCAACGAAGAACGGCTGGGATAAGAATCTCTGTACCTTTCTTGCACGGCTTACAACCAGTTTATCATCCTCGGAAAGTTCGTCCATACCAAGGATTGCAATGATATCCTGTAATTCTTTGTATTTCTGTAAAATCTCCTGTACACCACGGGCTACCTCAAAGTGCTCCTGACCAACAATACGTGGGTCTAAGATACGGGAAGTAGAACCAAGCGGATCCACTGCCGGGTAAATACCAAGCTCTGCGATCGAACGCTCAAGTACGGTCGTTGCATCCAGATGTGCGAATGTTGTCGCCGGAGCCGGGTCTGTTAAGTCATCCGCAGGCACATAAACTGCCTGAACGGAAGTGATAGAACCGTTCTTTGTAGATGTGATACGCTCCTGCAGGGCACCCATCTCTGTCTGTAAAGTCGGCTGATAACCTACAGCGGAAGGCATACGTCCTAACAGAGCGGATACCTCAGATCCAGCCTGTGTGAAACGGAAAATATTGTCAATAAAGAGCAATACATCCTTACCGCCTTTATCACGGAAATACTCTGCCATCGTAAGACCTGTCAAGGCAACACGCATACGTGCTCCCGGCGGCTCGTTCATCTGTCCGAACACCATGGTCGTCTTATCGATAACTCCTGATTCTTTCATTTCATAGTAAAGGTCATTTCCCTCACGGGTACGCTCACCAACGCCGGTAAATACGGAATATCCACCGTGCTCGGTTGCAATATTATGGATCAGCTCCTGAATTAAAACGGTTTTACCTACACCGGCACCACCGAATAATCCGATCTTACCACCTTTCTGATAAGGACAGAGCAGATCTACGACCTTGATACCTGTCTCTAACATCTCCTGAGAGGTTGCCTGTTCCTCAAATGCCGGAGCAGGTCTGTGGATCGGCCATTTTTCCACGCCAGTCGGTGGATCGATCTCATCGATCGGATCTCCTAATACATTGAACATTCTGCCCAATGTATTCTCACCTACCGGCACACTGATCGGTCCGCCGGTTGCAATTGCATCCATGCCGCGGACTAATCCATCGGTCGATCCCATTGCGATACATCTGACTATATCATCGCCCAGATGCTGGGAAACCTCAACGGTTAATTCTTTTCCCGCCTGATCGCCTCTTAACGGAATGCGAATTGCATCGTTGATCTCCGGCAGATTGCCTTCTGTGAATTTAATATCCAGAACGGCACCGATAATCTGGGTAATCTTACCGATATTATTTGCCATCGCTTCTTTCTCCTTGTAATCAAATTTTGTGCTGCTGTCTTTTTATTCGATTGCAGATTATCTGCAGCTTCATCTGCTTATCCAGAGATTGCCGACGCACCGGCAATGATCTCTGTTAATTCCTGTGTAATCGAGCCCTGACGTGCCCGGTTGTATTTGAGCGTCAGATCACTGATCATATCCTCTGCATTGCTCGTTGCAGAATCCATCGCCTGCATTCTCGCACCGTTTTCACTGGCAACTGCCTCCACGAGTGCACCATAAAACAGGCTCGTAACGTATTTTGGAATGATCATATCAAGTGCTTCTGTCTCATTCGGCTCATAATTCATCAGAACATTGGCCTCTGCTGCTGCGCCGAGTTCTTCTTCATCAAACTCGATCGGAAGCAGCTTCATCAGCTTCGGTTCGTGTACGACTGTATTTTTAAAATGTGTATACACAAGATAAATCTCGCCGATCGTGCCGTTGGTATAATCCGCAAGCACCTTCTTGCAGAGTTCTGCCGCATCATCATAAGACGGGGACTCAATGATATAGGAGTCATCCTCTTTGATATGGTAGCCGCGGCGTTCTAATACCTCGCGTCCCTTTCCACCGATGGCATAGATCTCTACATCATCTTTGGAAAAGTCACTTCCCGTAACCAGCTTGATCAGGTTGGAGTTGTATCCACCGGCAAGTCCACGGTTGGATGTGATCACAACGATCGCTTTCTTTGTGGAAGTACCTTTTTTCAGATATGGATGATCGATTCCGCCTGATCTTGCAAGCATGGAAGTAACGGTCTGGTACATATAGTTCGAATATGGATTCGTCTGTTCTGCCCTGCTTTTTGCTTTCTGCAGTTTTACGGTTGAAACAAGCTTCATGGCTTTTGTGATCTGCTGCGTACTCTGTATGCTGCTTTTTCTTCGTTTAATGTCCCTCATTGAGGCCATAACAACTTCCTCCTTTTTTTGGCGAAGTCCTGCTTGTTACGCTTATTTCAAGAAATCTGCCTTACATTCTTCGATTGCTTTGACGAGTTTTGCCTCGGTCTCATCACTGATGACTTTCTCTGTGCGGATTGCTTCCGGTACATCCGGATATTTGGTATCCACATACTCAAACAGTGCTTTTTCAAACGGTAAAACCTGTTCTACCGGAATATCCAGAAGGTATTTTCTGGTTGCAGCATAGATGATGATGACCTGTTTTTCAACCGGCATCGGCTGATACTGCGGCTGTTTTAACATCTCACGGATTCTGGCACCCTGTGCTAACTTCTCTGTCGTGTCGGCATCGAGCTCAGAACCAAACTGTGCAAATGCTGCAAGCTCTCTGTACTGTGCTAACTCGACACGGATCGGTGCTGCGATCTTTTTCATAGCCTTGATCTGTGCGGAACCACCTACACGGGATACCGAAAGACCAGCGTTGATCGCCGGACGGAAACCGGAGTTAAACATCTCTGTCTCAAGATAGATCTGACCATCGGTGATAGAGATAACGTTTGTCGGGATATATGCCGAAACGTCACCAGCCTGTGTCTCGATGATCGGCAGTGCAGTCAGGGAACCTCCGCCAAGTTTGTCGGAAAGTCTTGCCGCACGCTCTAAGAGTCTTGAGTGCAGGTAGAATACATCTCCCGGATAAGCCTCACGTCCTGGTGGACGTTTTAAGAGCAGGGAGAGTGTACGGTATGCGGCTGCGTGCTTACTTAAATCATCGTAAACAACGAGAACATCTTCTCCGTTCTCCATCCATTCCTCACCGATCGCACATCCTGCATACGGTGCAATATACTGTAATGGTGCAAGCTCACTTGCAGTGGAAGCAACCACTGTCGTGTAGGACATTGCCCCAAATTCTTCCAATGTTTTTACCAGAGCGGCAACTGTGGAAGCCTTCTGTCCGATGGCAACGTAAATACATTTTACGCCCTGTCCCTTCTGGTTGATGATCGTATCGATCGCAATCGCTGTCTTACCGGTCTGTCTGTCACCGATGATCAGCTCACGCTGTCCACGTCCGATCGGCACCATGGAATCGATTGCCTTGATACCGGTCTGTAACGGTGTATCTACGGATTTTCTGGAAATAACACCCGATGCGACACGCTCGATCTGACGATATTTGTTCGTCTCGATCGGTCCTTTGCCGTCGATCGGCTGTCCTAACGCATTGACAACTCGTCCTAACATGGCGTCACCGACCGGAACCTCTACTACTCGTCCGGTGGTCTTTACGGTATCACCCTCGTTGACATTGCGCTGCGCACCTAAAAGTACGGCACCAACATTGTCTTCCTCAAGGTTTAATACCATTCCGTATACTTCTCCCGGAAATTCCAGAAGCTCGCCCTGCATTGCGTTGTCAAGACCGTGAATACGTGCGAT